>CAZOYW010000018.1:0-54015 GCA_964584165.1 uncultured bacterium | reverse complement strand
GAGTGTTACCCCTTTCCTTCAAATCCCCAGTCTCAGGATCTGGTTGTTAGGACAAGGATAAGACTCCGCGCAAAGGAGCAACAAAGGGGATAAAAAGGCTCTCCCCACGGCCTTGTGCCGTGGGAGAAAATAATTGGGAAATAGGGTTCTCTTCCATTATGTGTGGGTAAATTGGCGTTCGCCGGGTTGTGGGAGGGGCATTCTTGCCCCGATCCATCTTAGCCCGGATCGCGACATGAATGTCGCTCCCACGGGACCGTCGTGGGCACCCACGATCAGCTGCGAGCTTGTGGGAGGGGCGTCTCGCCCCGATTCAGGCCGGCCCGGATCGCGGCGAGACGCCGCTCCCACGGACCGGGGTTGTTGCCGGGCAACCGAGCGCTTGCGAAGAGACGGCATGATGTGAATAACCCACACTAAACGGAAGAGAACCCTTTGTTGCTTTACTCGCTGCGGGAGCGATTGATCTTTCGTCCCTCGACTTCACTCGGGACAAGCATCTCCCGGAGAACTGGCGGAGGCTTCAGTATGTGCAAATTATGCACAAACCGCCGCCGACGGGAAAACCTACCAGAATGTCTGCTACAATCTGGATGGCAACATTCCCGCGCTATCTTGTGAAGTCCCATCGCGGCACGCAGTTCCGCATCTAGCCCGATTTATTCATGAAAACCGTCGGTTTTCACGAATATACCGGGCTAGAATTGCCGTGGGCAATGGTTTATGCATAGGCTGTGCATTTTGGTAGAGAGCTTCAGTCTGCGCACTGTCGCTTGCCCCGTGGGCTGATCATCGGCGCGAACTGCGATCGAACTAGCTAATTCAAATGCCGTCGTCGGCCGTTCTGAAAGCTCCACGCCAGCGAGCAATCGCCCGCATTATTCATGAAGATCTTTCCGATCTTCATGAATAATGCGGGCTAGGCCACGCAACGGTTGCGGGGAGTCTTGCCCATTTAGGCCGCCTTTGGAAGAGTCTCATGCGTGACTGACGGAAAATGGGAAGCTCGATCATGAATAATGCATCTATCGCCAGCCGGGACTATCTGCAGTTCGTCGCCGAACTTAAGTCGCGGATTCAATCGGCGCGCATTTCGGCCGCCCGAGCGGTTAACCGCGATCTGATCCTGCTCTACTGGGACATTGGCCGGGCAATCTTGGAGAAGCAACAGCAGCACAATTGGGGAGACAGCGTTGTCGAAACGCTGGCGAGAGATCTTCAAAAAGCTTTTCCCGGGGATAAGGGTTTTTCGGCTCGCAACCTATGGGATATGCGCCGGTTCTACGATGCTTACCGATCCCCAGAGATTCTGCGACAAGCTGTCGCAGAAATACCATGGGGGCACCATTTGCTGATCCTCAACAAGGTTGAATTACCTACCGTCCGCCTCTATTACCTCCGGGCTACCGCCCGCTTCGGTTGGAGCCGCAACGTACTCCTGAACCAAATCAAGGGCGGGGCCTACGAGCGATCGCTGAAGGAGGGGAAGGCGCACAATTTCCCCGCCGCGTTGCCGGAGCACCTGGCCGAGCAGGCAGAAGAGACGCTGAAGAGCAGCTACAACCTGGAATTCCTCGGCATCGGGCGCGCGGTGAAGGAGCGCGAACTGGAGGAACGACTGATCGAGAGACTGAAGGATTTCATCCTCGAACTGGGCTATGGCTTTTGCTTCATTGGCCGCCAGTATCGAATCCCCCTGGGCCGGAAGGAATATTCTATCGATCTGCTCTTCTACCATCGCTTCCTCCATGCGCTGGTGGCGATTGACCTGAAGGTTGGCCAGTTCGAACCGGAACACGCTGGAAAGATGGATTTCTATCTTAACTTACTGAACGACAAGGAGCGCGGACCGCAGGACAACCCATCCGTCGGAATTATTCTTTGTGCGGAGAAGGACAACCTTGAGGTCGAGTACGCCCTGAGGACGAAAACCAACCCGATCGGGGTGGCGGAATATCAGCTCCAGCCGAAACTGCCTTCGAAGTTCAAAGGCAAACTGCCCACCGCTCGGCAATTGACGGAAGCCATACGTCCGATGCTGCCCGGCGAATGAAAAATAGGCCGAGAGTTGAGGCCGGAGGCAACTGTTGCAAAAGTTGCAACGGTTCAAATCGAAGGCGGCAAACAGATGGCGCCCATTTGGGCGACTACGAGAAACTGGAATCGAAATTAAAAAACCAAGGCTAGGAGAACGGGAAACGGTAGAATATTGGAACGATATTGCATTGATGCTTCATTTCGCGCCGGAGCGAATTTCGCCTCATGGGGGCAAGGATTCCGCGGGCCTGAAAGGCCCGCGGCTACGAAGAAATAATGAACGCCGGGACGGGGACTAGGTACACGAAGGTTGCGGGACAGGTTGGGGATAAGGAGTGGCTGTCATGAAGAACGAGGATTTCGCAAAACTGGTATCCAGCATCAAGGAAGCGGGGAAGATCAAGGCGGGCGATCGGAAGGCGAGCCGATTGCATGAAATCCGCCCCCTGAACATCCGAAGGAGGGAATGATGAAGGCGCTCAAGACCACTCTGTTCGTCCTGGCGATTTTCACACTGGCCACGCAGGCCCTCCGCCACGTCTACGTCCGCTATCTCGAGCCTCGGACCTCGGTTTTGGACGCTTACGAGGAGACCGAGACGACGAAGTCCATCAAGGAGGCGACCGCTCTCCAAGACCTAGTCGCGCAATACGACGTGGCCAAGAAACAGACGGAAGCCCTGGACGAAGAGCGCAAGCGGACGGAGAAGAACCTTACCAAGGACGAGCGGGACGTGGTCCGGGACCGTTTTCGGGAGGAGCATGAGGAAGAGTATGAAAGGGAGTCGGATCTGAAGGCGGCCATCCGGGATTGGGAGGAGAAGAGCGAGAAGATCAGGGAACTGCGCATCTTCTGGCTTTTCGGAGTGGTGCTGTTCGCGGTCGGCGCGGTTCTCTATGGCGGGGGGATCGGCTGGCTGGGTTTGGCTTTTCTGATCACCGGCGCGGTCGAGATGATCTGGTGGACCAGCCCCACCTTCACCTTCATCGGGAACAATATCGAGTTCGACCGGCTGCTCGTCAACAAGCTCATCCTCACGCTGGCCACGCTGGCCCTGCTGGTCGCGGCCTGGCTGATCGACGAGAGAAAAAATAGGGGCCGAGCTCTGTAGGCCGGTTCTGTGAACCGGCGGCCGAGCCCGTCGCGCCCGATCGCAGATCGGGCCTACAGCATCGGCCGGGGCCGTCGCGCCCGGACACAGTCCGGGCCTACAGCGGCGGACCCACATAAGGATCGATCCATGCAGACCATGTCCGAAGTCAGCGGCGTCGTCCAGGTCATCCAGATGGCGATCGCGCCGGCCTTCCTCCTCTCCGGGACGGGGGCGATCCTGTCCGTCATGATCAACCGGCTCTCCCGGGTGATCGACCGCTTCCGCGTCCTGGAGCGCTGCCTGCCGAACCTTCAGGGGGAAGCGATCCGGACGACGAAGTCGGAGATGGTGGTCCTCCACCGGCGCACCCGCATGATCCTCGCCGCGATCAGCTCCTGCACGGTCTGCGCCCTCCTCATCTGCATCGTCATCGTCACCCTGTTCGTGGGGGCGATGACCGGGGCGAATGTCTCGCCGATCATCCCCTTCCTCTTCATCGCCGCCATGCTGGCCCTCATCCTGGGGCTGATCATCTTCCTTCGGGAGATCCTCCTGGCGACCCGCCGGCTCTACATGTTCGTCCGTCCGGCGCCGGTTTTGGAACCGCGGATAACCCGCGAGTAAACCGGACTAAAAGGACAAACCCACAGATATGTCCTTGCGCGTCCTTCAGTCATGCCCGTGGGAGCGACATTCCTGTCGCGATGTTGCATCGGGGCAAGAATGCCCCTCCCACAGAATTCGCTAACGATCGGTCGCGTTGGGTCTGTGGGAGCGGCGTCCTCGCCGCGATCCGGGCCGGCATCGGGGCGGGACCCTTCGACTGCGCTCAGGGCCGGCAGCCCCTCCCACAATCCCGATGTCAGTGGCAGGACTCGCTGCAGAGGTAGGTGCAGTTGCTGTAGGTGGCGACGCTGAAGTCCGTCGCCTCGCAGGCGGAGAGGTAGTGGCAGTTGCTGAAGCCGGTGTCGGTGTTCCCGTTGCCGATCATCTCGCAGGCGCTCAAGTGGTCGCAGTAGCGGAAGCCGTTGAGGCTGCAGTTGGCGGCCACGCAGGCGGAGAGGTTGTCGCAGTAGAGAAAGCCGTTGGCGGTCGTGTTGTAGCCGTCGACGTAGCAGGAGGAGAGGTTGTCGCAGAAGGAGAAGGCGTTGCCCGCGCAGTAGCGGACGGCGCAGGCGACCAGCCGCGAGCTCGTCGCTTCCAGGGAAGGCCCCTGGAAGCCGCCTCCCTGGGCGTCCTGGCTCTCATTGGCGAAGCAGTCGATGAAGGCGGGATACCCCGCGGAGGCGGACCATTCGAAGCCGCCGCCCAGGCTCCCGGTGGAGGCGCAGTTCCGGACGGTGACGTAGTCGGCGGTGATATAGACGTTGCCCCGGACGGCGGGCGTGGTCAGGCCCCCGCCCCGGACGCAGATCCCCTCGACCAGGCAGTGGCTCTTGTCGATGCTCAGGTAGTAGCCGGCGTGGCTAAAGTCGATGATCGTGGACCAGGACGCCTCCCCGGCGATCCGGCGGACGTTGTCGACGTTGATCGTCCGGCTCACGGAGTAGGTCCCCGCCGGGACGAAGACGCTCAGGAAGGAGTCGCTCTCCAGGGCGGCGGCCAGGTCGAGTCCGTCGCCCGCCTTGACCACGTAGTCGAACGTCGCTCCGGACGGGGGATAGCCTCCCGCCCCCAGGGGGATATCGCCCTCCTCCCCGTAGTAGACCCGGGTGGTCCGGTGAACCGCCCAGAGGCCGTCGGCGGGGCGGAAGACGGCGGGACGGTCGGTGCCGTCGCCGGAGAGGTCGACCGGGACGGGGATGTCGCCCCGCTGCCCCAGGTAGAGGGAGGTGACCAGGCGGACCGCCCACCGCCCCTGGGAGGGGCGGAAGACGGCGATGTCGTCCCTCCCGTCCGCGTTGAAGTCGGCCCCTCTCGCCTCCGCCAGCAGGATCCCCGCCAGCAGCGCCGCGCTGAGCATGGTTCTCATCGTCTCGACTCCCGTGGTTAAGTCCCGCCCGCGCCGTCCGTCGGGATTGCTTCGTCCCCCCCGCTTGCGCTCGGGGGCCTCGCAATGACGACGGCCGGGATTGCTTCGTCCCCCCCGCTTGCGCTCGGGGGCCTCGCAATGACGCGTCGATAATCGCTGGACTGACTATTCCGCGGCCACCTCCCGGCTCGCGGCCGGTCAATCGCAGGACGAGGTGTCCAGCAGGGTGGAGCTCTTATACTCCTCGTCCGTGCAGTTCTCGACATGGCAGGAGGAGAGGTTGGAGCAGATGTAAAATCCGTATTGGGTGTGGGCGTTCCCGTCCACCGAACAGGCGGCGATCCGGGAGCACTGGCGGAAGCCGCTCCCGTTGGCGTCGTAGGCATAGCAGGAGGAGAGGTTGTAACAGCCGAAGAAGCCCCGGGCGGTGTCGTTCGCCCCGTCCACGATGCAGTTGGAGAGGTTCCAGCAGCCGGAGAAGCCGTCGGTGGCGCAGTTCTCGGCGGTGCAGTTGACCAGGCGGGAGGAGGGGGTGGATCCGGCGGCCAGGAAGCCGACGCCGGCGGAGCCGTTAGCCAGGCAGTTATCGAAGCTCACCTGATCGCTCGCCGCGCTGTAGACGAAGGCGTCGTCGGCGCTGCTGAAGGAGCGGCAGTTCCAGACGGTGACATTGGAGGCGTCGATGTAAAAATTCCCGTAGCTCGGCATCCCGCCATAGCGCACCCGGATGTTCTCGACCAGGCAGGAGTCGGACTCGATCGAGAGGAAGTTCGCACCGCTGAAGTCGATCGAGACGAAGTTCCCCTCGCCCATGATGCGGCGGACATAGGTTACGTTGGCGGTGGCGGAGACGGCGTAGGTCCCGATCGGGACGAAGACCGAGCGGTAGGTCGTGGACTCGAGCGCCCGGAGAAGGTCGGCCCCGTCGCCGGCCCGGACGACGTAGTCGAAGGCGAGCGCGGCGGGGTCGCTCCCGCCATTGCCGAGGGGGATGTCGCCGGCCCCGCCGAAGTAGACCCGGGTGACGTTCCTGACCGCCCAGAGGCCGTCGGAGGCGCGGAAAGTGGCGATCGCGTCGGTCCCGTTCCCCTTGAGGTCGAGCGGGACGGGGACGTCGCCGGATCCCCCGAAGTAGACCCGGGTCAGGTTCCGCACCGCCCAGATGCCATCCGCGGGCGAGAAGATGGCGATGTCGTCCTTCCGGTCGCCGTTGAAGTCGGCGCCGATCGCGCGGGATACGGCCAGCGCTCCGACTGCGAGAATGATTGCTGGGCAAGCGATAATTTTCATGGTCTCTCCTTACCGTTCCGGCGTTGATCCGACCCGCCGGAACTCAATCGCAGGTAGTGTAGTTCATCCAAGCGCAGCCGGTGTAATCGAGGCCGGTGCAGCCCTCGACGTGGCAGCTCGAGAGGTTGGCGCAGAGCGAGAAGCCCCAGATGGTGTGGCCGTTGCCATCGACCGTGGCGGCGGTGACGCCGGTGCAGCGGTCGAAAGCCGTGTTGGCGACGTCGAACGCCCGGCAGGAGGACGCCCGGAGGCAGCCGTAGAAGCCCTGCACGGAGACGTTTTCCCCGTCCACGGAGCAGCTGGAGAGGTTGCAGCAGCCGATGAATCCGGCCTCGGAGCAGGAGTCGCCCGAGCAGTTGACGAGGCGGGAGGTGAGATTGCCGCTGGCGCCCAGGAAGCCATAGCGGGCGTCCCGGGCCAGGCAATCGATGAAGCTCACCCCGGCGCTGGCCGTTGCATAGCGGAACCCGTCGTCCAGGCTCCCGATGGAACAGCAGTTCCGGACGGTGACGTTTTCGGCCTCGATGTAGAAATTCCCGTAGTGGGATCTTCCCCCGTAGCGGACCCGGAGGTTTTCCAGTGTGCAGCCGTCGCAGCCGACGTTCAGGAAGTTGTCGCCGGTGAAATCGATCGAGGCCCAGTTCCCTTCGCCGACGATCCGGCGGACATAGGAGACGTTGATGACGTCGCTGACGGTATAGGTCCCGATCGGGACGAAGACCGAGCGGTAGGTCGTGGACTCGAGCGCCCGGAGAAGGTCGGCCCCGTCGCCGGCCCGGACGACGTAGTCGAAGGCGAGCGCGGCGGGGTCGCTCCCCCCCTTCCCGAGGGGGATGTCGCCGGCCCCGCCGAAGTAGGCCCGGGTGACGTTCCTAACCGCCCAGAGGCCGTCGGCGGCGCGGAAGGTGGCGATCGCGGCGGTCCCGTTCCCCTTGAGGTCGACCGGAACGGGGACGTCACCGGCCCCGCCGAAGTAGGCCCGGGTCAGTTTGCGCGCCGCCCATTGCCCCTCGGCGGGGGAGAAGACGGCGATCTCGTCGGTCCCGTCGCCGTTGAGGTCGGCCCCCGGCGCGGACAACGCGCCGGGGAAGCCGAGGGCCGCGATCATCGCCAGAACACCCATTCTCCAGTTCATCCTCATCCTCCTACTAAGGTTTTCTCGTAGATGCGGTATTTCTTGGAGAGGGTCCCCCCCATGAACTCGGTGGCGCGGATGACCAGGGCGTTGTCCTCGAGGAGCCAGGAGATCTCGGAGTCCCGGTAGCCGAGATCGCGCGCGGTCCGGGCCGACTCGAGGTAGAGGAGGGCGTCGAGGCCCTTCTTCTGGAACTTCCCGACGATCCCGGCCATGAGGAGGCGGATCTCGTTGATGCTTTTCCTTTGCAGGAAGAACGTCAGGAGCTGCCGGGGGCCCATCTTCCCATCCATCTTCTTGATGACCTGGTTGTAGTCCGGGAGGACCAGGTAAAACCCCGCCGGCTCCCCCTGGTACTCGGCGAAGAAGGCGAGGGCGGGGACGACCAGGGGCTTGAGCTCGCGGGCCATCTGGGCGATCTCGGCCTCGGTGATCGGGACGAAGCCCCAGTTCTCCTTCCAGGCCTCGTTGTAGATCCTCCGGACCAGGCCGAGCTCCCGCCGGAAGTTCTTCATATCGATCCGGCGGATCGCCGCCCCCCGCGCCTTGATCGCCCCGGCCAACGTCTCCAGGCGGGGGTTCATCTCGCGGGGCACGGGGATGCGGTAGGCGAGGAGGTCCTTGGCCTTGCGGAGGCCGGCGCCGGCGCAGAGCCGGTGATAATAAGGAAGGGTGTAGGGCATCATGAACTTGGGCGGGGAGTCGTAGCCCTCCAGGAGGAAACCGCAGGTGTGGTTGGTGGAGGGGTTCATCGGTCCGATCATCGCGTTTAGCTTCCGGTCTTTCAGCCAGGATTCGGCGGCGGCGAAGAGGGCGGCGGCCGTTTCCGGGTCGTCCCGGCATTCGAAGAAGCCGAAGTAGCCGGTGGGAGAGCGGTGGTAGGCGATGAAGTCGCGGTCCGCTATGGCGGCGATCCGCCCCACCGTCTCCTCCCCCCGGAAGGCGAGGAAAAGGGCGCGTTCGGCGTGCTCCCAGAAGGGGTTTTTCCCCGGGGTGAGGAGGGCCTTCTCCACCCGGAGGAGGGGAGGGACCCAGAAGGGGTTCCCCCGGTAGACCCGCCAGGGGAAGGTCAGGAAAGTTTTCAAGTCGCCTCGGCCCGAGACTTCGGCGATCCGGAGGGGGGGAGATGAGGTCATGGCAACAAAAACGCGGACCTAATGGTCCGCGGCTACGGTTTACCGGAACGATTCAAGCGTGGCGGTTCACGGTTCACGGTTCACGGTTTGCCTTCTTACAGTCTTCAGATGATCCCCAGCTTCTTGCCGACCTTGGCGAAGGTTTTCAGGGCGAAGTCGAGCTGCGCGTCGGTGTGAGTGGCCATGAAGCTGGTGCGGATGAGGGCCTGTTCGGGGGGGACGGCGGGGGCGACGACCGGGTTGACGAAGATCCCTTCGTCGAAGAGCATCTTGCGCATCAGGAAGGCCTTCTCCATGTCGCCGATGAAGAGGGGGATGATCGGCGTCTCGCTCCGGCCGGTATCGAAGCCGAGGCGGTTGAATCCGTCCTTCATCAGGTGGGTGATCTTCCAGAGTCGTCGCCTCCGCTCCGGCTCCTTCTCGATGATCTCGATCGCGGCCATCACCGCCGCCACCGAGGCGGGGGGGAGGGAGGCGCTGAAGATCAGGGGCCGGGAGTGGTGCTTCAGGTAGTGGATGACCTCCTCGGAGCCGGCCACGCAGCCGCCGATCGAGGCGAGCGACTTGGAGAAAGTGACCATGATCAGGTCGATCTCCTTCTCCAGGCCGAAGTGCTCGGCCGTGCCCCTCCCGGTCTTGCCCAGGACGCCGACCGCGTGGGCGTCATCGACCAGGACCCGGGCCCGGAACTCCCGGCCGAGGCGGAGGATCTCGGGGAGGCGGGCGATGTCCCCCTCCATGCTGAAGACCCCGTCCACCACGATCAGCTGGCCGCAGTCGTGGGCGTGGGCGAGGACCCGCCGGAGGTCCTCCATGTCGTTGTGGACGAACTTCTTGACCTTGCCGAAGGAGAGGCGGGTGCCGTCGATGATCGAGGCGTGGTCGAGGCGGTCGATCACGACGTGGTCGTTTTTCGAGACCAGGGTGGAGATGACCCCGAGGTTGGTCTGGAAGCCGGTGGAGAAGACCAGGGCGGACTCCTTGCGGAAGAAGCGGGCGAGGCGGTCCTCCAATTCCCGGTGGATGTCCAGGGTGCCGTTCAGGAAGCGCGAGCCGGCGCAGCCGGACCCGTACTTCTCCAGGGCGGCCGCCGCCGCCTTCTTGACCTGGGGATGGCAGGTGAGCCCGAGGTAGGAGTTGGACCCGAGCATCAGGATCCGGTGGCGCCCGATCGTCACCTCGGTCTCCTGGGCGGAGGAGATCTCGGTGAAATAGGGATAAAGGCCCGAGGCCATGATCTCCCGGGCCCGGGTGAAATCGCGGCATTTCTGAAAGATGTCGACCGCGGCCGCGGCGGTCGGGCGGACAGATCCGATTGCGGATTCCATGTTGGTGTTCAGCCGAGCCAGCCGTTATCCCGGTACCAGCGGATCGTCTCCGCCATCCCCTCTTTGAGGGGGAACCGGGGGGTGAAACCGAGCTCCCGCCGCGCCTTCTCGGCGCTGCATAGCCAGCATTTCTGCGCCATTTCCCGTATTTTGTCCACATAAAAAGCAGGGGGGGAGGCGGGGAAGAGGGCGCCGGCCGAGCGGGCCAGCGTCCAGAGGAGGGACCAGGGGAGGCGGAGGGGGACCGTGCGCCGGCCGAGCAGCTCCGCGACCATCCGGAGCGAACGGTCCCAGCTGTGGACCGCGCCGTCGCAGACGAAGTAGGTTCTGATCCCCCGCCCCGGGGCGCGGGCGGCGAGGAGGATCGCCTCCACCAAGTCCGCCACATGGATCAGGCTGAAGAGGCGGTCCTCCCAGGAGACGCTGATCCTGAGCCCCCGGCCGGCCGCGGCGAGGAAGCGATAGATCTCCTTCTCCCGCGGGCCGTAGACCGCCGGCGGGCGGATCACGGTCAACGGGAAGCGGCCGGCGAATCCGGCCGCCGCCCGCTCGGCAGCGAGCTTGCTCTCCCCGTAAAGGCTGACCGGCCTCGGCTCGTCCTCCTCGGTCAGGAGGCGGCCGTCCGGGCTGGGGCCGGCCGCGGAGAGGCTGCTCAGGTAGACGAAAGCGGCGGGAGGGGGGGAAACCTCCGCGGCGGCCTGGAGGAGGCGACGCGTCCCCTCCGCGTTCACGCGGAAAAATCCCTCCCGGGAGCCGGCCTTGACCGAGCCGGCGAGGTGGAAGATCAACTCCGCCCCGGCGACGGCCTGGCGGAGGGAGGGGGCGTCGGAGAGGTCGCCGGTCTTAAGCTCGACGCCTTCCCGGGGGAGGAAGGCGAGGGAGCTGGTCTCCCGGACCAGGCAGCGGACCCGGAACCCCTCGCGCAGAAGCCTCTCGACGAGGTGGGAACCGATGAAGCCGGTGCCGCCGGTGACCAGGGCTGTCGGTCGATCGGCCATGGGAGCAGGATAGCAGGGGATCTCGCCGGCCGACAGCACGATTTGTCGGAATTGAGGCGTTACGATTTGTCCTTGCCGGCGGCGGCTCCTATAGTATATTTCACCGGACGAGGATAGGTCTCCGCATGATCCCGCTCGCGCTGACGATTCCGTTTCTACTCGCGGCCGCCACCCCGGCTCCGAAGGATTACATCGAGGCCGACCCGCTCGTAATCAGCCGGGAGCCCGATCAGTTCGTGGGGGTGCCGATCAAGCTCAAGTGCCGGTTTATCCGCCTGGACGACACCTGGCTGAACGACCGGGACGTCTTCCGCTCCTCGGAGGACCAGATCGGCTTCATCGTCGAGGCCTCCGACCGGATCTTCGCTCAGCTCTTCTTCCCCCGCTCCCGCGAGGAGGAGATCAAGCGTTTCGAGAAGAACGACCGCCTGATCGTCTATGGCCGGGTGATCAGCGCCAAGCACAACTTCCCCTGGATCGACGTGGAGAAGGTCGCCGAGGGCTGGGTGATCGGGGAGGAGCCGGAGGCGGTCCGATCCCGGCGGATCGAGACGGCCCGGAACTACGCGGACTTCCTGAAGGGGAGGGAGGAGCTCGGCGCGGAGGATTTGGACGCGCTCCGTCTCCGCCTGGAGGGCATGATCCGGCTCCTGATCGAGAAAGGCGTCATCACCCGCGAGGAGCTCGAGTCCGCGGTCTCCCGCGTCGCCGCCCCCCCCACCCCCGCGCCGCCCTGGGAGAAGATCCTGGAGGGCAAGTGATCCCGGCGGAGCTGAGCTTCATCGTCAACGACGCCGAGGTCCGCACCGCATCGCCCGCCGGCGAGGTCCTCCTCGATTTCATCCGCGAAGAGCTCCGCCTGACCGGCACCAAGGAGGCCTGCCGCGAGGGGGAATGCGGCGCCTGCACCGTCCTGGTGGGAACGCCGCGCCCGGACGGCATAGGCTACCGGGCCTGCGCCTCCTGCCTCCTCCCCCTGGGAGAGGTCAACGGCTGCCATATCGTGACCGTGGAGGGCCTCCGCGGCGACGGCCTCACCCTGGTGCAGCGGCTCATCGTCGAGCACAGCGCCTCCCAGTGCGGTTTCTGCACCCCCGGGTTCGTCCTCTCCCTCACCGGGTTCTGCCTGAACAGCGCGGCCTTCTCCCATGAGGACGCCCTGGACGCCCTCGATGGAAACATCTGCCGCTGCACCGGCTACGCCTCGATCCGAGCGGCGGCCCGCGCCCTCGGCGACGCGCTGAAGGCGCGCGGCGTCCCACAGCTTGGCCTTCGGATCGCGTCCCTGGTGGCGGCCGGCGTTCTGCCGCGGTACTTCCTCGGCATCCCCGACCGCCTGCGGGCGCTCAAGGCCCGTCCGGCGGGACGGGAACGCCCCGGGCCGGGCATGATCCTGGTCGCCGGGGGCACGGACCTCTTCGTCCAGAAGCCCGAGGAGCTGCGGGAGGGGAGGCTCCGCTTCCTCTCCGCGCGGCGGGACCTCTCCTACATCCGCCCCGACGCCGACTGCCTCCGGGTCGGGGGCGCGGTGACCATCGAGGAGCTCCGCACCTCGCCGGAGACACTTCGGCACTTCCCGTCGCTGCCCCAAGACCTTCTCCTCCATTCCTCCGCCATCCTCCGGAACAAGGCGACGCTTTCCGGGAACATCGTCAACGCCTCGCCGATCGGCGACGCGACGGTCATGCTCCTGGCCCTCGGAGCCCGCCTCGTCCTGGAGGGCGCCTCCGGCCGCCGCCGCGAGATCCCGCTCTCCGAATTCTACCTCGGCTACAAGAAGATGGACCTGTCCGCCGGCGAGACGGTGGTTGAGATCGCGATCCCCCTCCTGAAGGGCGCCCGCTTCAATTTTGAGAAGGTGTCCAACCGGGTCATCCTCGACATCGCCGCGGTCAACACGGCGATCCGCCTCCAGACCGGGCCGGACGGCGCCCTCGCCGACCTCCGGATCTCGGCCGGGGGCGTGGCGCCGGTCCCCCTCCTGATCCCGGGACTGGAGAAGTTCCTCGGGCGCAAAGCGGATGCGGCCACGGCCGCATCCGTCGCCCGGGCGGCGGCGGACGCGGTCCAGCCCATCGACGACATCCGCGGCTCGGCGCTCTACAAGAGGCTGCTCCTCCAGCAGCTGGTGCTCTCCCATTTCTCCGCGTCCGCGGGAGGGGAGGGGGGACGATGAAGAACTCCGACCTGACGATGCACGTGCGCGGGGCGTCCCAGTTCGTCGACGACATCCCGGTGGCCGGGGATTGCCTCCACGCAGCCCTCTTCACCTCGCCGGCGGCCCGCGGGAAGATCCGCTCTCTCGACACCAGCCGGGCCGCCGCCGCCCCCGGCGTCGTCGCGGTCTACACGCACCGCGACGTGCCCGGGCTCAACCAGGTCGGGCACGTCCTCAAGGACCAGCCGCTGTTCGCCGTGGATTCCGTGGAATACATCGGCCAGCCCATCGCGCTGGTAGTGGCCGAAACGCGCCGCGCGGCGCTCCGCGCGGCCAAACTGGTGACCGTGGAGATCGAGAAGGCCGAGGCCGTCTTCGATCCCCGCGCGGCGGCGAGCCGCAACCTGATCCACGACCAGGCCCGCGTCCTGGCCAAGGGCGACCCGGAGGCGGCCTTCGCCCGCTGCGCCCACGTTGTCCAGGGCGCCCAAGCGACCGGCGGGCAGGAGCATTTTTATTTCGAGACTCAGCGCTCCCTGGCCGTGCCGGGAGAGTTCGACACCATCACGGTCTACGCCAGCTCGCAGTCGCCCGGGGCCTTCCACCGCCATATCGCGGAGGTGCTGGGGATCCCCCAGCACAAGGTGGAGCTAGTCATCCGGAGGCTGGGCGGCGCCTTCGGCGGCAAGGAATCGACCGCGGTCTGGGTGGTCGCGCCCGCCCTGGCGGCCTTCCTCCTGAAGCGGCCCGTGAAGCTGGTGCTCGGGCGCAACGAGGATATCGCGACCACGGGGAAGCGCCACCCCTACCAGTACGACTATAAGCTCGGCTTGGACGCGGAAGGGAACATCCTGGCCTACGAGGTCGTTCTCTACCAGCACGCGGGGGCGTGCGCCGACATCTCGCTCGCCGTGCTCCAGCGCTCGCTCCTGCACGCTTCCGGGGCGTACCGCATCCCGAACGTCAGGGTGACGGCGCTGAGCTGCCGCACCAACCGGCCTCCCAACAACGCCTTCCGCGGCTTCGGGGTGCCGCAGGGGACCTTCGCCATCGAGGCCGCGCTTTTCCACGCCGCCGAGGCGATGGGCGTCGACGTCGCCGCCCTCAAGCGGAAGAACCTGCTTAAGGACGGAGACACCCTGCCCTACGGGATGAAGCTGGAGAAGACCAACGCCATCCGGTGCTGGGAGGAGCTCGACCGGCGGGTCGATCTCTCCCGTCGCCGCGCTTCGGTCGAGGAGTACAACCGGACCCATACGGACAGCAAGCGCGGGCTGGCGGTGATCCCCGTCTGCTTCGGGATCTCCTTCGCCCAGACCGCGCTCAACCAGGCGAGCGCGCTGGTCAACATCTACGTTGACGGTTCCGTGTCGGTGAGCACCGGCGCGGTGGAGATGGGGCAGGGCGTCAACACCAAGATCAAGATCGTTGCCGCCCGCACCCTGGGGATCGACCCCGACCGGGTCCGGGTCGACACCACGAACACCTCCCGCATCCCCAACGCCTCCCCCACCTCGGCGTCCACCGGGGCGGACCTGAACGGGATGGCGACGAAATGCGCCTGCGAGGAGCTCTCCGCCCGCCTCCGGAAGTTCGCCGCCCGCCACCTGGGGCGCGGCGCCCCCGAAGATATCGCCATCCGCGACGGCGCGGTGTACCTGCGGGGAGAGCGCACCGAACTCGGATGGGAGACGCTGGTGGCCGCCGCGCAGTGGGCGCGGACCGATCTCTCGAGCCACGCCTTCTACGCCACCCCCAACCTGCATCTCGACCCGAAAACCCAGCAGGGGCGCCCCTTCGCCTACTACAGCTACGGCGCGTCGCTCACCTCGGCGCTCCTGGATTGCCGGCGCGGCACCTACGCCATCGACGCGGTCGATATCGTGCACGACGTCGGCCAGTCGCTCAACGAGGCGATCGACCGGGGGCAGGTCGAGGGGGCGGTCATCCAGGGGATCGGTTGGTCGACGATCGAGCAGCTCCGCTACGGGCCGGACGGCCGGCTGCTCACGGCGGTCAACTCCTACAAGGTCCCGGACATCAAGTTCGTCCCGCCGCACTTCGCGGTCACGCTGCTTGAGAATTCCGATAACCCCTTCGCGGTCTGCAACTCCAAGGCGGTGGGGGAGCCGCCCTTCATCCACGGGCTGGGGGCCTATTTCGCGGTCCTTTCCGCGCTGCGCGCCGCGCGCTCCGACCGGCCCGTGCCCTCGCTGCCGCTGACGCCGGAGAAGGCGTTCATGTACCTGCACGGGCCGGACGCGGGAGGGGGCGCGCAACGGTAAGGGGCGGGCGGCGCCGGAGGGGCCTTTCGGGCCCCGGGCGGCCGGAGGCGCTCCTCATCCCCCCGCCGACCCCTTCCCCCGGCGCCAGGTGATTCCCCATGCCCGCCCCCGAACCGAAGCGCTCCGTCGTCGGATCCTCGCCCCCCCGCGTCGACGCCCGGGAGAAGGCGACCGGGAGGTGCCTCTTCGCCGCCGACCTCTACCGGGAGGGGATGCTCCACGGGCGGGTCAAGCGCTCCGCCCACCCGCACGCGAGGATCGTCGGGATCTCCGCTGAGCGCGCCCGCCGCCTCCCGGGGGTGGCCGCCGTCGCCACGGCGGCCGATCTCCCCGGGGCCAAGTGCTTCGGCGGCGTGATCCCGGACCACCCTCCCCTCGCCGTTGACCGGGTCCGGTCCCTCGGCGACGGGGTGGCGGTGGTCGCGGCCGAATCCGCCGCGCTCGCCGAGCAGTCCCTCGGCCTGATCGAGGTCAGCTACGAACCCCTCCCGGCGGTTTTCGATCCCCGCGCGGCCTTGAAGGAGGGGGCGGTCCCGATCCATCCCGGCGGCAACCTGATCTGCCACCACCAGGTGCGCCGGGGGGACGTGGAGGCGGGCTTTGGCGCCTCCGATCTCGTCCTCATGCGGGAGTACGCCACCCAGCGGATCGAGCACGCCTACCTCGAGCCGGAGGCGGTCCTGGCCGAGACGACCGCCGACGGCGTCCTCACGGTCTGGGGCTCGCACCAGAACATCTACTCCATCCGCTCCGCGGTCGCCCGCTGCCTCGGCCTTCCCCTCGCCCGGGTGAGGATCGTCCAGCCGGCGGTCGGTGGATCCTTCGGCGGCAAGGACGACGTCATGGCGGTCCTCTCGGTCCGGGCCGGGCTTCTCGCCCTGCTCACCGGCCGGCCGGTGAAGATCGTCAACACCCGGGAGGATTCGCTCCTCGAGAGCTACAAGCGCCACCCCTACTTTCTCTCCTACCGAGCCGGGGTCATGCGGGACGGGACGCTCCAGGCGATGGAGATCGAAATCGTCGCCGACGGCGGCGCCTACGCCTCCATGACCCCCTTCGTGACCTGGCGCTCGGCCGTCCAGGCCACCGGGCCCTACCGCGTCCCCCACGTCAAGACCGACGTCTACGGGGTCTACACCAACAACGTTTACACCGGGGCGATGCGGGGATTCGGCTCCCCCCAGATCGTCTTCGCCTCCGAGTCGCTGATCGACGAGATCGCCCTCGCCCTCCGGCTGGACCCGCGGGAGGTCCGCCGGAGGAACCTCCTCCGGGACGGCGACCTCACCGCCACCGGCCAGCGCCTCGAGCACGCGGTGAGCGCGCGGGAGGCGATGGAAAAGGCCGCCTCCGCCGCCGGCTGGGAAGCGAAGCGGGAGCGGTTCGAGAGGGAGAACGAGGGGAAGCGCTTCCGACGCGGGCTGGGACTCGCCTGCTCCTACCGGGGCGTCTCGCTGGGGGCGGAGGGCGTGGACGCGACCGGGGCGGAAGTCCGCCTCCACTCCGACGGCTCGGCCGACGTCTGCGTCGGGCTGGTGGAGATGGGGCAGGGGCTGAAGACGATCTTCTGCCAGATCGCGGCCGAGGAGCTCGGGCTCCCCCTGGAGCGGGTATTCTTCCGGGGGGGCGACACCGCGCTCATCGTCGACGGGGGGCCCACCGTGGCCTCCCGCTCCACGATCATGGGCGGAAACGCGGTGAGGAAGGCCGCCGCCGCCCTGCGGGAGAGGATCTTCGCCCCGGTCGCGGCGGAGTGGAAGGTCCCGCCGGAAGAGATCCGGGCGCGGGAGGGGATGATCTTCCTCCCGGGCGACGGAGCGCGGTCGGTGGACTACGCCGCGGCGGTCGCCCTCTCCCGCGCCGCGGGCGTCGCCTTAAGCTCCTTCGCCTGGCACCGGGGGCCGCCGGTCTCCTGGTCCGAGGAAGAGGGCCGGGGAAACGCCTACTTCACCTACGTCTATGGCTGCCAGGCGGCCGAGGTGGAGGTGGACACCGAGACCGGGAAGGTGGCGGTCGTCAAGGTCTGGGCGGCCCACGAGGTGGGGAAGGCGATCCACCCCGAGTCCGTCCGCGGACAGATCCTGGGGGGGGTGGCGATGGGGACGGGCTACGCCCTCCTCGAGGAGGTGGAGAGCGAGGAGGGGCGGATCGCGTCCTTGAATTTCGACGAATACCTCATCCCCACCGCCCTCGACGTCCCCGCGGTCGAGCCGATCGTCCTGGAGAATCCCGACGCGCTCGGCCCCTACGGGGCCAAGTGCGTCGGGGAGCCGACCTGCGAGATCGCCGCCCCCGCCATCGCCAACGCCGTGGCCCACGCGACCGGGAAGAGGATCCGGGAGCTGCCGCTCTCGCTGGAGAGGGTTCTCCTGGGGAGGAAGCTCTCAAAACAATCAGGGACCTAAGCGACCGAAGGGACCTCAAGACCAAAGCGAAGCAAGGGATCAAAAGGATCAAAGGGGCTAAAGGGACGGAAGAAACCAAAGGAAACCCGGGGCGGCGAATCGCCGGCCCGGGGCAGGGATGATCCCATTCGACTTCATAAGGGCGGGCTCGATCGAAGAGGCGCTCGACTTCCTCGCCGAGCAAGGCCCCCGCACGCGCGTCATCGCGGGCGGGACGGACCTCGTGGTCGAGCTCCGATCGCTCCGGCCGGGCGATCCCGTCTCGCCCCGCTTCATCCTCGACATCAGCGGGATCGGCGGACTGAAGGGGATCCGGGAGGAGGGGGAGGGAATCATCCTCGGGCCGCTCGCCACCCACGCCGAGATCGCCGGCTCCGAGATCCTGCGCGCCCGCGCCGGCCCGCTCCCCTGCGCTTCCGCGGCCGTGGGGGCGGCCCAGCACCGGTCGGTTGGGACGGTGGGGGGAAACGTGATCAACGCCTCGCCGGCCGCGGACACCGTCCCCGCCCTGGTCGCCCTCGACGCGGAAGCGGTCTTCCTCTCCCGAGCGGGGGAGAGGCGCCTCCTCTTGAAGGAGATCTTCGTCAAGCCCTACTCGACGAAGATCCGTCCGGACGAACTCCTCGCCCGGATCCGCTTCCGGAAGCTTCCCGCCTCCGCCCGGTCCTCCTTCCTCAAGCTGGGGCGGCGCAACGCGCTGGCCGTCGCCCGGATGAACGTCGCCGTCGTCCTGTTCCTTGAGGGGGGGATGGTGGCGGAGGCGCGGATCGCCCCCGGCTCGGCCACTCCCACCCCCGACCGGATCGGGCCGGCCGAGGAGGTCCTGATCGGGAAGGCGCCGACCGAGGAACTGATCGTCCGGGCCGGGGAAAGGGTGGGGGAGGAGATGGTGAGGCGCACCGGCGCGCGCTGGTCGACCCCCTACAAGCGGCCGGCGATCGAGGCGCTGGTCGCGCGGGCCTTGAGAATGGCCCTGGAGGGGGGGTCTGAACAAGGACAGCAAGGACATCAAGGACAGCAAGGACTAAACAAACCGCCGGGAGGCTCAGCGCCCCCGGCGCGCTTCGAGGCGCATCGGCCATGAAGCAGATCGCTCTCAGCCTGGTCGTCAACGGGCGGAAGCACCGCCTGAAGATCGCGCCCAACCTCCGCCTGATCGATCTTCTCCGCGACGAGCTTCGGCTGACCGGGACGAAGGAAGGATGCGGGATGGGGGAGTGCGGAGCCTGCACGGTGGTCCTGGACGGCGAGGCGGTCAACGCCTGCCTTGTCCTGGCCGGCCAGTGCGAGGGGAGGGAGGTCGTGACGATCGAGGGGCTTAAGCGCGGCGGCGAGCTCCACCCCCTGCAAAAGGCCTTCATCGCGCGCGGCGCCGTCCACTGCGGCTTCTGCACGCCGGGCATGATCATGAGCGCCCATGCGCTTCTCCGGAAGAACCCGCATCCCGCGCCGGAGGAGATCGCCCGGCAGATCGCGGGGAACCTTTGCCGCTGCACGGGCTACGCGCAGATCGTGGAGGCGATCCGGGCGGCGGCGGAAGAAATTTCCCCGGAGATTCGTGAAGATTCGTGAGATTCGTGGTTTATTCCGTTGTGGTCATGAGATCAGTTCACGCCATCCTCCTCGCGGCCGGTGAGTCGCGGCGCTGTCCGCCCAACAAGCTCCTCCTCCCCTGGGGGGAGTCCACCGTGATCGAAAGCGCCGCCGATGGCCTGATCGCCTCCCGCGCCGCCTCGGTCTCCGTGGTCCTGGGGCACGAAGCGGAGACGCTCCGGGAGATCCTCGCCGGCCGCCGCTGCCGCATCCTCCCCAACCCCGATTACCGGCAGGGAATGGGGAGTTCGCTCGCCCGGGGCGTCAACGCCCTGCTCGAGCCGGGCGTTCTCGGTCCCGACGACGGGATCATGATCTGTCTGGGCGACGAACCCTTTATCCCGACCGCCCTGATCGACCGCTTGATCGGGGAGTTCGCCGCCTCCGGGGCGGGGATCGTGCTGCCCGTCCACGCCGGGCGGCGCGGCCACCCCACGGTCTTCCATCGCCGCTTCGCTCTCGAGCTGCTCGCCGCCGCCCGCTCGGGCGGAGCGCGGGAGGTGATCCGGTCTCACCCCGGCGAAACCCGGGAGGTGGAGACCTCCGCGGAGGAGATTCTATTGGACATCGACACGCCGGAGGACTATCAGTTGTTGCGGACCAGCCCGCCGTCCGGCCGACCGCGCAGCGCACCCCGGATCTGAGATCTCAAATCTCAAATTTCAGATCTCAGATCTCAAAATCGGCAGCTCCCGGCCGCTGATCGCGGAGAGACGATGAAGAAGGCAACCCAGGCTACTCTCCCCCCCGACCGCTCCCTGCTCGAGTGCATCGGCCGCACCCCCCTCGTCCGCCTGAAGCGGCTGGAGACGGGAGGGTGCGCCATCTTCGGGAAATGCGAGTTCTTCAACCCCACCGGATCCCTGAAGGACCGGATGGTCCTCTACATGCTCCGGGCGGCCTCCTCCCGCGGCGAGCTCCGGTCGGGCGCCCGGATCGTGGAGGCGACCAGCGGCAACACCGGCATCAGCCTGGCCATGGTCGGCCGGCGGCTCGGCTACCGGGTGACGGCGGTGATGCCGGAGACGATGAGCGTCGAGCGCCGCCGCCTGATGGCGATCTACGGCGCGGAGTTCGTCCTCACCCCGGGGGACCTCTGGATGGCGGGCTCGCTCCAGCGGGCGGAAGAGATCATGCGCGGCGAGCCGGGCGCCTGGCTCCTCCGCCAGTTCTCCAACCCCGACAACGCCGCCTGCCACGAAGCCACCACCGGTCCCGAGATCGCCCGGGACGCCGGGCGGGTCGATGCCTTCGTCGCCGGGGTGGGGACGGGGGGCACACTGATGGGGACGGGCCGCTTCCTCAAGTCGCTCGACCCCGCGACGCTTGTGGTGGCGGTGGAGCCGGCGGAATCGGCGGTTCTCTCGGGCGGCGGGGTCGGCCGCCACATCATCCAGGGGATCGGCCCGGGTTTCATCCCCTCGATCGTCGACCGGGCCCTGATCGACGAGGTGGTCCGGATCGAGAGCGCCGCGGCGCTCTCGATGAAGGAGCGGCTGGCGGCCGAGGAGGGGCTGTTCGTGGGGATCTCCTCGGGGGCGACGGTCCTGGCCGCCCGGGAGATCGCCCGGAAGATGAAGAAGGGTTCCCGGATCGTGGCGATGCTGGCCGATTCGGGGGATCGGTATCTCAGCCTGGGGGCGTGATGTAACCGCGCAGATCGCGCGAATCGCTCGCGAATGGGACCTGGCCTGGCTCGGCAAATGGCCCGGCGGGCGAACACTAGGTTCGCCCCTACAGGCTTTGTCGGGGTCAACGGTTGTAGGGGCGAACTTCATGTTCGCCCGGTCGGGGGGGCCTGGCGGGCGAACGCCCCCGATAGATCGGGGCAGGCAGGTTCGCCCCTACAGGCTCGGCAAATGGCCCGGCGGGCGACGACCAGGGATCCGATTGAACGCAATCCGAATGATGAAAGACAAAGCGAGGATAGCCCGGGTTATCTATTCCCCCGCGCCGGGCGGGGGGAACACGGAGGCCACGATCGCGGCGGCGGTGGCGCGGGCCCGGGAACTCGGCCTCCGGGAGATCATCGTGGCGACGGAGTCCGGGCGGACGGCGATCCGGGCGGCGGAGTCTTTCCCGGAGGGGAAGGTGATCGCGGTCTCCTATCATTCAGGGGCGGAGAAGCCTTTCGACGATCCGCTCCCCGCCGGGGCGCGAAAAAAGCTCAGCGAACTCGGGGCCGCCGTGGTCACCTGCGGCCACGCCCTCTCGGGGTGCGAGAAGGGGCTGGGCAAGGGAGGCTGGACACCGCTGGCCCTCGTCGCCGACACCCTCCGGATGTTCGGGCAGGGGGCGAAGGTCTGCGTCGAGATCGCCCTCATGGCGGCCGACGCGGGGGCGCTCTCGGGGGGAGAGCTCGTCGCGGTGGGGGGCACGGCCGAGGGGGCGGATACCGCCCTGGTCATCGCGCCCGCCCACCAGAACCGGATCTTCGACCTCCGGATCCGGGAGATCGTCTGCAAACCGAGATAGGCGTTCCCCTCCGAAGCCGGTGGACCGCAGGAATTTCCTCAAGACCGCTTTCAGCTCGCTCGCGGCCCTGGCGGCCGGCGGCGGCGCCTACGCTTTTCTCTGGGAGCCGCGCCGCCTGGTTCTGCGGCGGGTCTCCGTCGCTTTCCCCGGGCTGCCCGCCGGCCTCGCCGGCCTCAAGATCGGCCAGATCTCCGATACCCACCACGGGCCCTACACCGGCCGCGCTTTTGTGGAGGAGGCGGTGGCCCTCGTCCGGGCCGAGAGGCCGGACCTGATCGTTCTGACCGGGGACTATGTCCATCGGGGCGCGGCCTTCATCCCGGGGGGGATCGAGCCGTTCGCGTCCTTGCGCCCACCGCTCGGGCTCTACGCGGTCCTCGGCAACCACGACCATTGGCACGGCGCCGCCCTCACCCGAGAGTGCCTGGCCCGGGCCGGGGCGAGGGATCTGACCAACCGCCGGGTTGTGCTGGAGAGGGGAGGGGGGACGCTCTGCCTCGCCGGCGTGGGCGACCTCTGGGAGGACGAGCAGGACCTGGCCGCCGCCCTCTCCGGGACGGATGAATCATCCCCCCGGATCCTCCTCTCGCACAACCCGGACTACGCCGAGCTCCTCCCTGCCGCTCCCCGGGTCGATCTGGTGATCGCGGGCCACACCCACGGCGGGCAGGTCGACCTGCCCATCCTGGGCGCCCCGGTTCTCCCCTCGGCCTACGGCCAGAAATACCGGGCCGGGCTCGTCCGGGGCCCCCGCTGCCCGGTTTTCGTCTCCCGGGGGGTGGGGGTGATCTCCCCGCCGGTCCGGATCAACTGCCCGCCCGAGGTCGCCGTCCTGACCCTGGTCCCCCCGGGGGGGTGACTTGACCGCCCCTCTTGACATTGCCTTGCGCATCCCGTACTGTGATCGATAGGTCCTGGCGGAAGCGGACTTCCAAAATATTTCCGTCAGGAAATATTTTGGGCGATTAGCTCAGTTGGTTAGAGCACTTGGATCACACCCAAGGGGTCACAGGTTCGAGTCCTGTATCGCCCATAAAAAATCGCGGGCGATTTTTTATGGGAGTCCCGCGAGAGGAAATGGTGATTCGGGCCGGAATCTTCCCGCCGCCGCCGTTTCCTCCGATCCGAGAGTGGTTATGGATCGGGTAGTGAATTCCGGATTGAGAATCGGCATTCGATTGGGGAACAACCTTAATTTTTTCCGAAGGAAAAATTTAATATGAGGGACGACCTCAAGACCCTGCTCGATCTCCAGGAACTGGACATCAAGGCCCGGGACCTCCGAAAGGAGAAGGAGGTCAAGGAGGCGGCGCTCTTCGCCCTCCGGAGGGAGATCGCCGCCGAGGAGCGGGCGGCCGAGGCGGAGCGGGAGCGGGTGCAGAAGGAGCGGTCGAAGATCAAGGCGATCGACCTGGAGATCGACGACAAGAAGGGGAAGATCGCGAAATACGAGGTTCAGCTCCTGCAGATCAAGAACAACAAGGAGTACCAGGCGCTTCTCCACGAGATCGCCGGCCTCAAGGCCGATATCCGTTTGCTCGAGGAGAAGGACCTCCTGGTCATGGAGGAGGAGGAGAAGGAGGCGAAGCGCCTGGAGGAGGAGAGGCTCAAGATCGGCGATTCCCGCCAAAGACTCGAGGGGGAAGAGGCGAAAGCCCGCTCCGAGTTCCAGCGGATCGCCTCCGCCCAGGCCGAGGTCGCGGCCCGGCGGAAGGAAGTGGAGGCGGCGCTCGACCCCGAACTGCACGACAAGTACGACCGCATCTTCCGGAACAAGCCCCACCGGGCCCTGGTGGCGGTGGTCAACGACTCCTGCCAGGGGTGCAACATGAAGCTCACGGCCCAGATCCTGAACGACATCCACAAGGACGATCGGATCCTCTACTGCGAGAACTGCGGCCGCCTGATCTACCTTCCGGAGAAATGATGAAAGGCAGGAAAGCGCAGGAAAGGCAGGAAAGGCAGGAAAGAGCAGGGAAGAGCAGGAACTGATCACTGATTACTGATTACTGTTTACTGTTTACTGTTTTTCCGGGACCGGACAGATGGTCGTCCCTTTTCCGCCTTCCGGCGGAGAAGGGGAGGAAAGTCCGAACTCCGCAGGGCAGGGCGCCCCGAGTCAATCGGGGGGTCCAGCGGCGAAAGCCGCGGGACACGGATAGCGCCACAGAAAACACACGGCCGATCCCCGATCGCAAGATCGGGGAGGCAAAGGTGAAAAGGCGCGGTAAGAGCGCACCGTCCCGAGAGCAATCGAGGGAGCACGGCAAGCCCCGCCCGGAGCAAGACCAAACAGGACCGAGGCGTTGCCCGCGCCGTTCGAGGTCCGGGTAGGTCGCATCAGAGAGATGACCATCGCCGCTCCCGCCGCGAGGCGGGAGCGGAACAGAATTCGGCTTATCGGCCGGTCCCGGATAATTCAGGCGGTCGCCCCCGGCGGGGCGACCGCCTGAATTTTTCGGTCCTCCCCGCCCTCCCTTGGTCCCCCCATTGTCCGCGGCCGCCCCCTCCCCCCCAAGCTCCTTCCTAAAATAATTCGCTTTTTCCTGTTGACAGGGGGGTCAGGTGGTAATAGTATGGCGCGCGGTGGTGAAAAGTGGTGAAAAGTGGTGATCCTATGTTCGTCGGGACATACCAGCACACCATAGATGACAAAGGCCGGCTCTTCATACCGGCCCGCTTCCGCCTCCAGGAAAACCAGAGGTTCTTCGTCACCCGGGGGCTGGACAGGTGCCTCTGGGTGTACCTCGAGCCCGAGTGGGAAAAGATGCGGAAGCAGTTAAGCGAACTCAACACCATGCGGGCCGACGCCCGCGCCCTCCACCGCCTCTTCTTCTCCGGGGCGACGGAGGCGGTGAGCGACAAGCAGGGCCGAATCAACCTTCCGCAGCATTTGATCGACCACGCCAGCCTCAAGAAGGAGGCGGTGGTGATCGGGGTCGACGAGCGTTTCGAGATCTGGGACGTGGAGACCTGGCGGAAATACGAGCAGGGAACCACTCCCCGGTACGAGGAGATGGCGGAGAAACTGGTCCCATAACCAGAGAGGGGAAAAACCCGGGCATGAAGACGATATCGAGGAGCTTGATCGATCTGTTGAGCTTGTCCAAGTCCCTGAAGCCCTGCCGCACTTTGTCGGTCAGGTTCAGGATTCCCAAGGCGAAAGGTGGACGGCGCAGCCGATAGCTCCGCGCCGCGATTCGGCCATCTCCCGGTCATGGTCCGGGAGACGATCGCCTGCCTCGACCCTCGCCCCGGGCAGACGATCGTCGATTGCACGGTGGGGGAGGGGGGGCACGCCGCCGCGATCCTCGAACGGATCAGCCCGGGGGGGACGCTGGTGGGCATCGACCGGGATGACGGGGCTCTATCCCGCGCCCGGGAGAGGACGATGAATTTTTCCGGCAGTCGGGTGGCGCTCGCGCGCGGGTCCTTCTCGGAGGTTCCCGCCCTCCTGGCCGGACTCTCCCCCGACGCCTTCCTCTTCGACCTCGGGGCCAGCACCCGCCAGCTGCTCGATCCCGCCCGCGGCTTCAGCTTCCGCCGCCCCGGCCCCCTGGACATGCGGATGGACCTCCGTTCGGCGACCACCGCCGCCGACCTGGTCAACCGCCTCCCGGTCCCGGAGCTGGAGCGGATCATCCGGGAGCTGGGAGGCGAGCGCTGGGCGAAGAGGATCGCCCGGGCGATCGGGTGGGAGCGGAACCGGTCGCCGATCGACCGCACCGACCGCCTCGCCGAACTGATCGCCCGCGCCGTGCCCGGCCGCGGCCGGATCCACCCCGCCACCCGCACCTTCCAGGCGCTGCGCATCGCCGTCAACCGGGAGCTCGACGAACTCGCGGAGGCCCTTCCCTCCGCCTGGGCGCTTTTGCGCCCGGGGGGGCGGATCTGCGCCATCTCCTTCCATTCCCTGGAAGACGGGATAGTGAAGCGGGCCCTGCGCTCCTGGAAGCGCGAGGGGACGGCGGATCTGCTCACGAACAAGCCCCTGCGCCCCTCCCGGGAGGAGGCAGTGCAGAACCCGCGCAGCCGTTCGGCCCGCCTCCGGGCGGCGGTAAAAAAGGAGAAGGAGAGATGATCGGCGCCATCAACCGCGGCCATATCGTCATCCGGGGCGGCTGGAGCCTGGTGGCGGCGGCCTTCGCCCTCGGTTTCGTCTACCTCCATTGCCACAACCAGGTGGTGGAGGCGAGCTGCCGCCTCAAGGCGATGGAGGCCGCCCGGAGCGATCTGCGCGAAGAGGCGGGCCTGAAGCAGGTCCGCCAGGAGAAGCTGAAATCCCCGGCGGCGATCAAGTCCCGGATCGCCGAGCGAGGTCTGAACATGGCCCCGCCCCGGGAGGATCAGATCGTCCGGGTCAGCCGGGACGGCGCCGGATCCCCTCCGCCGGGGACGGTGATCGTGAGCGCGGCCCCGTGATCGTGCGGGCGCCCAGAGCGGCATGATCGGGAGGTCTCACAACGCGCGGCTGACCGCGCTTTTTGTCCTTTTCACCCTCGGCGGGGTCGCCCTGATCGGGCGGCTCTTCTCCCTCCAGTATTTCGAGCACGAGAAATACCGCAAGCTGGCCATCGAGTTTCACCGGCTGATCAACCGCCTCTCCCCGCAGCGCGGGGCGATCCTGGCCGCCTCCGGCGGCGCCCTGGCGATGAGCGTGGACAGCCCCTCGCTCGTCGCCGACCCCTCGGAGATCGCCGACCCCCGCCAATGCGCCGCCCGCCTGGGCGCCGCCCTCGGCCTCGACGCCGACTCCCTGGAGAGGAAGCTGAAGGAAGGCGGGCGCTACCTCCGGATCAAGCGGCACTTAAGCGAACAGGAGGAGAGCGCGGTCCGCCTGCTCGCCTTGGACGGGGTCCGGTTCGAAAAAGAGAACCGGCGGGTCTACCCCCAGGGGCGGACCCTGGGCCCGGTCCTGGGCTTCGCCGATCCCGACGGGGAAGGGCGAGAGGGGCTGGAGCTTCTCTTCAACGACCGGCTCAAGGGCCGCCCGGGCTGGCGGATCACCGAGAAGGATTCCCTCCAGCGGGAGGCCTCCTGGCTCCGCCACCCCGGCCTCGAGCCGGTGGATGGAGTGAACCTCGTCCTGACCGTAGATGAGGTGATCCAGGAGATCGCCGAGGAGGAGTTAAGGGCGGCGGTGGCGGAGAACAACGCGTTGGGCGGGACCATCCTGGTCATGGACCCCGCCCGCGGCGACATCCTGGCCATGGCTAACTGCCCGGACTACAACCCCAACAGCTACTCCTCCGTCCCGGCCGATCACCGCCGGAACCGGGCGGTCACCGACACGCTGGAGCCGGGATCCACCTTCAAGGTCTTCCCGGGGGCGGCGGCCCTGGAGGCGGGGATGGTCGACCTGGACACCGAGTTCTACTGCGAGGACGGACTCTTCCGGACCGCCCGCTTCACCCTCCACGACCACGAGCGCTACGGGATGCTCACCTTCGCGGAGATCATCCAATACTCGTCCAACATCGGGATCGCCAAGGTGGGGATGCTCCTCTCGGAGGAGGCCCTCTACCGCGCCCTGGCCGCCTTCGGCCTCGCCGGGCGGTCCGGCATCGATCTCCCGGGCGAGGTCTCCTGCCGCCTCAGCCCCCCCCGCCGGTGGTCCGGCCTCTCCTTGAGCCGCATCACGATGGGGCACGAGGTGGCGGTGACGCCGCTGAGCCTCCTCTGTGCCTACTGCGCGCTGGGGAACGGGGGCGTCCTCCTCCGCCCGCGGCTGGTGGACCGGATCGAGAAGGCGGGGGGCGAGGTCGTCTACCGCTACCCGGTCGAGGCGCGCGGCCGGGCGGTCTCGGACGAGACCGCCGCCAAGATGCTCCGGGTGATGCGCACGGTGGTGGACGCGGAGGGGACGGGCCGCCTCGCCGCCATCCCGGGCTACGACGTGGCCGGGAAGACCGGGACCGCCCAGAAGATCGATCCCGACGGAACCTACTCCCACAAGCGCTTCGTCTCCCTCTTCGTCGGACTCTTCCCCGCCGCCTCCCCCCGGGCGGCGATCCTGGTGGTCGTGGACGAGCCCCACCCCCACTACTACGGAGGGGTGGTCGCCGCCCCCGCCTTCCGGAAGGTGGCGGAGAAGGTGATCCAGCGGCTCAACCTGGCGCCGGCCGCGACGGGGGTCTGACGTGAAACTCAAGGACCTGATCCGGGAGATCGCCCCCCGCGCCCTGCGGGGGTCGCTGGAGACGGAGATCCGGGGGATCGCCGCCGATTCCCGGGAGGTGAAGGAAGGGGACCTCTTCGTCGCCGTACCCGGGCTCAAGCGCGACGGGGCCGACTTCATCTCGGAGGCCCTCGACCGCAAGGCGGCGGGGCTCGTAGTCCGGGAGTTCTTCCGGGTGGTCGACGAGAAGATCCCCCAGGTCGGAGTCGAAGACCCCCGCCTCGCCCTCGCCCTGATCAGCCACGAGTTCTACGGCCATCCCTCCCGGAGGATGAGGACGATCGGGGTGACCGGGACCAACGGCAAGACCACCGTGGCCTACCTCGCCCAAGCGGTCCTGGCGGCGGCCGGCTTCCGGACCGGCCTCCTGGGGACGATCGTCTACCAGATGGGACAGCGCACGCTCCCGTCCGACCTCACCACGCCTCCGCCCCCCCGCCTGGCCGCCCTGCTCCAGGAGATGCGGCGGGCGGGGTGCAGCCACGCCGTGATGGAGGTCTCCTCCCACGCCCTGGACCAGGACCGGGTGGCGGGGGTCGAGTTCCAGGCGGCGGTCTTCACCAACCTCTCCCGCGAGCACCTCGACTACCACCCCTCCTGGGACGACTACCGGGAGGCCAAGGGGCGTCTCTTCCGCGATCTCCACCTCGGGTCGGGCGACCCGGCCGGGAAGCGGGCGATCCTGAACCGCGAGGACCCCCTCTGGGAGCGCTATCGCGCGCTCGCCCGGACGCCGGCGATCACCTACGGCTTCTCCCCGGCGGCCGATCTCTCGGCCGCCGACCTCCGCCTCGACGAGGGCGGGTCCTCCTTCCGCCTGATCGTCCGCGGGGCGGCCTACCCCGCCCGCCTCCGCCTCCTCGGCCGCCACAACGTCCTGAACGCGCTGGCCGCGGTCGCGGTCGGCCTCGCTGAGGGGATCGAGCCCCCTCACGCGCTCGCGGCCCTGGAGAAGGTCGAGACCATCCCGGGCCGCCTGGAGCGGATCGAATCCGGGGCGCCCTTCGCGGTCCTCGTCGACTTCGCCCATACCCCGGACGCGCTCGAGAACGCGCTCTCGACCCTGCGGGCCCTCTGGAAGGGGAGGCTGATCTGCGTCTTCGGCTGCGGCGGCGACCGCGATCGGGGCAAGCGCCCCCTGATGGGGGCGGCCGCCGCCCGCGTCGCCGACGTCCTGATCGTGACCAGCGACAACCCCCGGAGCGAAGACCCGGAGGCGATCGTCTCCGAGATCCTCGCCGGCGTGGCGGAGGCCGGGGGGAGGGCGGAGGCGATCGTCGACCGGCGAGCGGCGATCGCCCGGGCGCTCGACCTCGCCCGCCCGGGCGACGTGGTGCTGATCGCCGGGAAGGGGCATGAGTCCCGCCAGATCTTCAAGGACCGGATCGTCCCCTTCGACGATCGCGAGACCGCGCGCGCTCTCCTCTCCTTGCTCCCGGCGGAGGGGAAGGGGGGCGGCTTCCGGAGGCCATGAACCCGACCGATCTCAGAAGCGTCGCCCGTTGGTGCGGAGCCGGACGGACCCAACTCCCGGCGGGGATCGCGGTCCGGGGGGCCGCGATCGATTCCCGGGCGGTGCAGCCCGGCGACCTCTTCTTCGCCCTCCGGGGGGGGCGCTGCGACGGCCATGACTTCCTCCCCGAAGCCTTCCGGCGGGGGGCGGCGGCGGCGGTGGTGGAGCGTTCCCCCTCCCGGCTCGGGGCCTCCGTCCGCTCCCGCCCCCTTCTCGTCGTCGCCGACGCGGAGGAGGCCCTGGTCCGGATCGCCCGCTCCTACCGGCCGACGCTTTCCCTCCTCGCCGCCGCGGTGACCGGCTCGAACGGGAAGACCACGACCAAGACGCTTCTGGGCGCGCTGCTCGGGACCGCGATGAAGACGCTGGTCTCGCCCCGGAGCTACAACAACCGCCTGGGTGTCTCCCTCACCGTTCTCGCCCTCGACCGCTCCCACCGGGCCGCGGTCTTCGAGCTGGGGATGAACCATCCGGGGGAGATCCGCGAGCTCGGACGGATCTGCCGGCCCGCGGCGGGCGCCATCCTCAACGTCGGCCCCGCCCACCTCGGGCAGTTCGCGACGCTCGACGCCATCGCTCGGGCCAAGGGCGAGCTCATCCCGGCCCTCTTTGGCCGCCGCCTCCTCGCCCTCAACATCGACGATCCCCGCGTGGCCCGCCTCGGCCGGCGCTTCTCCGGCGAGGCGGTGACCTTCGGCCTCTCCCCCTGGGCCGCCGTCCGGGCGGAGAGGATCGAGCTCAGCGGCCGCGGCGCCGCCTTCGACCTGGTCCTGGAGGACTCCCCCCGGCGGGTCCGCTCCCCCCTCCCCGGACTGCACAACGTCTACAACCTCCTCGCCGCCGCCGCCCTCGCCGTCCGCCTGGGCGTGCCGCGCTCGGCGATCCGCCGGGCCGTCCCGCGGCTGCGCCTCCCCCCGATGAGATGGGAGACCTTCCGGGCGGGCGGGGCCCTGATCGTCAACGACGCCTACAACGCCAACCCCGCCTCCATGCGGGCGGCCCTCGCCGCCTTCCGGGCCCTCCCGGTCTCCGGGAAGAGGATCGTGGTCAGCGGGGACATGAACGAGCTCGGCCCCTTCGCCCCCCGCGAACACCGTCGCTGGGGGGCCGAGCTCGCGGAGGCCGCTTTCGACCGCTTGGTCTTCGTCGGGGAGCTCTCGCGGGACGCCGCGGAGGGCGCTCTTAGGGCCGGAGCGGGGCGGGGGGCCGTCGTCCGGTGCCCCGACCGCTCGGCGGCCCTCGCCGCCCTCGCGGGGGCGGTCGGGGCGGGCGACGCCGTCCTGATCAAGGGGTCGCGGATCATGAGCCTGGACGAGCTCGCGGAGCGACTCGTCGAGCGGCTCGGGAGGAAGAGGAGATGAGGAGCGCCCTCTTGGCTCTCGGCCTCCTGTCCCTCTCGGTCGCCGCCGCCCCGCGCCCTTGGGCCGTGGTCGTGGACATCGACTCGACCATCACCAACTCCGCCTTCCGGCGTCGGATCCACCAGAAGGTCCCGCTGGCCCGGGCGGCCGCGGTCCTCTCCGGCCTGGAGAAGAAAGGGGTCGCCGTCGTCTACCTCAGCAAGCGCAACGTCTGCCAGCTCGCCGACACCGTCCACTGGCTCGCCCGTCACGGTTTCCCTCCGGGGGCGGAGCTGATCTTGAGGAGCGATCCGGCGGAGCCCGGACTCGATTTCAAGGCCCGGGAGCTCGCCCGCCTGAAGGAGAGGTTCGAAATCCTCTGCGCCTTCGGGAACGACGACGACGACCGCCTGATCTACGCGCAAGGGGGGCTGCATTTCCTGACCCGTTCGAGCTGGCGCGACGCCGACTGGGCGGAGGCGGAAAAGGTTCTCGATGGGCTTCTCCGCTCCCCGCGCGGGGCGCTAAGCCCGAAGAAGGAGTGAGCGATGTTCTACCACCTGCTCTATCCCTTAAGGGATCTCTGGTTCGGGTTCAACCTTTTTCGCTACATCACCTTCCGGGCGGCGGCCGCGGCGATCATGGCCTTCGCCCTCACTCTCCTCTGCGGGGGGAGGATCATCGGGAAGCTCAAGGAGCTCAAAGTGGGGGAGAAGATCCGGAACGGCCGCCACCACCAGGCGATCTACGAGATCCACAAGGGGAAGGAGGGGACGCCGACCATGGGGGGGGTGATCATCCTCTTCGCCGTCATGCTCTCCGTTCTCTGCTGGGCCCGCCTGAACAGCCTGCAGACCCAGATCATCGTCCTCTCCACCCTCGCCCTCGGACTGATCGGGCTGGTCGACGACTGGCTCAAGCTCCGGACGAAGCGGCGGGGCCTCCCCGGCCGGGTCAAGCTCCTGGGGCAGGTCCTGGTCGGCTTCGCGGTCTCGCTCGTCCTCATGCACCACCCCTCCACCCGCGCCTGGGCCGGTCAGCTCGCCATCCCGTTCTACAAGCACCCGTTGGTGGCCGATCTCGGCTACTTCGCCGTCCCCTTCAGCGTCCTGGTCCTGGTCGGGACGACCAACGCGGTCAACCTGACCGACGGCCTCGACGGCCTGGCCATCGGCTGCCTGGGGGTCGCCTCCCTGGCCTTCGCGGTCCTCGCCTACGTCACCGGGCACGCCGCCTTCGCGGGCTACCTCCAGATCCTCCACGTCCCGGGGGCGGGGGAGCTCGCCGTCTTCTGTGCGGCCCTCTCGGGGGCCTCGCTCGGCTTTCTCTGGTTCAACTCCCACCCGGCCGAGGTTTTCATGGGCGACACCGGGGCCCTGGCCTGCGGGGGGGCGCTGGGGATGGTCTCCATCCTGATCAAGAAGGAGCTCTCCCTGGTCGTGGTGGGAGGCGTCTTCGTCGTGGAAGCGCTCTCGGTCATCCTGCAAGTCCTCTCCTTCAAGTTCCGGGGACGGAGGATCTTCGCCATGTCCCCCCTCCACCACCACTTCGAGCTCAAGGGGCTGCCGGAGTCCAAGATCACCGTCCGCTTCTGGATCTGGGCGGTGGTCTTCGCCCTCCTCGGCCTGGGCACCCTGAAGATCCGATGAAAGAGCTTAAAGGGAAAAGGGTCCTCGTCCTGGGCTGCGGCCTCTCGGGCGCCGCCGCGGCCCGCCTTCTCCTCCGGGAGGGGGCCGCGGTCACGGTCTGGGACGAGGCGGAGGGAAGGGGAGCGGACGAGGCGGCCCGCCGCCTCGGCGCCGGCGGCGCCTCCCTGCGGCGGGGTCGGGCGGCCGGCTGGCGCCGCTCCGACCGCTTCGACCTCCTGGTGGCCTCGCCCGGGATCCCCCTCTCCCACCCCTGGATCCGGGGAGCGGCCGCCCGGCGCGTCCCGGTGATCGGCGAGCTGGAACTCGCCTCCCGCCTCCTCTCCCTCCCCCTGATCGCGGTGACCGGGACGAACGGCAAGTCCACCGTCGTCACGCTGATCGCCCGCATGATCCGGGAGTCGGGGAAGGAATGCCTTCTCGCCGGGAACATCGGCTACCCCCTCTCGGCGGCGGCCCTCCGTCCTCTGAAGGCCGCCGCGGCCGTGGTCGAGGTCTCCTCCTTCCAGCTGGAGACGGCCGTCTCCTTCCGCCCCCGGATCGCGGTCTTCCTCGATTTCTCCCCCGACCATCTCGACCGCTACCCCTCCTCCGCCGCCTATCTCCGGGCCAAGGCCCGCATCTTCCTAAACCAGCGACCGCCGGATATCGCCCTGGTCGCGCCCGCCCTCCGCCGGCGCCTCAGCCCCTTCATCCCTTCCGGTCCGCGCGTTCTCTCCTGGGGGACGCGGAGGGACGCGGCCTGGGCGGAGGGGGGATGGATCAAGGGGAGGCGGGGGGGGAGGGTAGTCCGGATCTGCCCGCTCGGCCGGATCGCGCTCCGGGGGGCTCACAACCTGAACAACGTCCTGGCCGCCGCCGCCGCCGCCCTCCTCTCCGGAGTCCCGGCGGGCCCGATCCGGCGGGCGCTCGTCTCCTTTCGCGGACTCCCCCACCGGCTGGAGCGGGTGGGGACTCTCGACGGCGTCGAGTACATCAACGATTCCAAGGCCACCAACCCGGGGGCGGCGATCGCGGCCTTAAGCTCCTTCTCCCGCCCCCTGGTCTGGATCGCGGGGGGGTCCGACAAGAATTTCGATTTCCGGAGGCTTCGGGCGGCGGCCCGGTCCGCGGTCCGCCTGGCCGTCCTGGTCGGCGCGACCCGGGGGAAGATCCGCCGCGCCCTCGCGGGCGCGGTGCCGCTGCGTCTCGCCTCCGGCTTCCGGGAAGCGGTGGACCTGGCCGCGGCCGCCGCCCGTCCGGGCGACGCGGTCCTCCTCGCCCCGGCCTGCGCCAGTTTCGATCTTTTCGCGAACTACGAGGAACGGGGAAGAGCGTTTGCCCGGATTCTCCGGGCGAAAGGGGTGAAATGATGAATCGGGTGAAGATGATCGTCGGGGTGGCACTCACCTGCGCGGCCGTCGCCCTGGTCTGGACGCTGATCGGAGGCTGCAACCGCTCGGTCGAGAACGGCGGGGAGGAGGCGGCGGCCGCCCCGGGAGGGGATTTCATACCCGGGGAGACGCTCCCCGAGCAGGCGCAGTCCCGCCACGTGGCCGAGGGCGGGCCGACGGTGGTCCAATCCCAGGGGGAGTCGCTGCCTGAGGCCGCGGCCGCTCCGGCGGGGGAGGAGGCCGCGGCTCCCGCAAAGGCTCCCGCTCCCGCGAAGGCTTCCGCTCCCGCGAAGGCTTCCGCCCCCGAGAAGGCCGCCGAGGTCTACGTGGTCAGGAAAGGGGACACCCTGTCGTCGATCAGCCGCCGGACGGGCGTCCCGGTGAAGGCCCTGATCGAGGCCAACTCCATCACCGATCCGCGGAAGATCTCGGTCGGCCAGAAACTGATCGTCCCGAGATGAACCGCCGCGGACCTCTCCCATCAGCCGGACCACTAACCCAGCCCTAACCCATAGACCATTTCTATGAAGGGCATCCCGATCACGGCGGCGATCTTCCTACTCCTCTCCGCCCTTCTCGCCTTCGGCGCGCTCATGATCTACAGCGCCAGCGCTTCCGGCGCGCGGGAGGCCTACGGCGACAGCCTCTACTACCTGAAGCGGCAGGGCCTCTGGATGGGCGTGGGCCTCCTGGTCTTTCTCCTCGCCCGCCGCTGGGATTACCACCGCTTCCGCCCCTTTGCGCGCGGTTGCGCCCTTCTCTCCGTCCTGGTCCTGCTCGCGGTACTACTCCCCGGCCTGGGGAAGACCGCCGGCGGCGCCCAGCGCTGGCTGAAGGCGGGCTCGATCGGCCTCCAACCCTCCGAGCTCGCCAAGTATCTCCTGATCGCCTACCTCTCCGATCTGCTCTCCCGCCGCCAGGGGGATATCTCCGGCTTCGTCCGGGGGTTCGTCCCCCCGGCCCTGGTCACCGGGGCGATCGCGGGCCTGGTCCTCCTCCAGCCGGACCTGGGAACGGCGATCAGCCTGCTCTTCGCGGGCGCGGTCATGATCTTCGTGGCCGGGATCCGGACGGGTTACCTCCTTCTCGCCGGGCTCCTCTGCCTCCCCGCCTTCTACGTTCTCGTTTTCCGCGTCGCCTACCGAAGGAAGCGGATCCTCGCCTTCCTCGACCCCTGGGCCGATCCGCAGGGGAGCGGCTTCCAGATCATCCAGTCCCTGGTCGCCCTCGGCTCGGGGGGGCTCGGCGGGGTCGGCCTCGGGGAGAGCCGCCAGAAGCTCTTCTACCTCCCCGCCTCCTCCACCGATTTCATCTTCTCCATCCTCGGGGAGGAGCTCGGGTTCCTGGGCGCCGCGGCCCTCGTCGTCCTCTTCCTCCTTCTCCTCTGGCTCGGCTATACCACCGCCCGCCGTGCCCCCGACCTCTACGGACAGCTGCTGGCGACCGGGATCACCGCCATGATCGTCATGCAGGCTTTCGTCAACATGGGAGTCGCCTCCGGGCTGCTGCCCACCAAGGGGCTGCCGCTTCCCTTCATATCCTACGGGGGCTCCAACCTGATCTCGTCCTGCCTGGCGCTGGGAGTGCTGAGCAACATCGCCTACCACCAGGGCCGCCCGGCCTGCCGGCATCTCGCCGCGCCGGGCCGGGGCGAGTCCCTCCGCTGGGAGGCCCGCCGCGCGATCTACGCGCGGTGCCTGAAGCCCTCCGGGGCGGAACAATGACACCGCCGGCCGGCGGTCGCGCCTTCCGGCCGGGAAAGGAGACACGAGCATGAACGGGAAATCCGGATGTCCCCATCGGGGCGAGTGCTTCATCATCGCGTCGCTGGCGGCGATCCCCATCCCCTCCCTCCGGAGCTACTGCGAAACAACTTATGCGAACTGCCGCTACTACCAGCGCCTGGCGCAGGCCGTCCGCGAAGAGAAGCTGAAGGAGGTCTGTGCGTGAGATTGGCGCTGGCAGGCGGCGGCACCGGCGGCCATCTCATCCCCGGCCTGGCGGTGGCGGAGGAGCTGGAGAAGGATCCCGGTTCGGAGTCCCTCTTCTTCCTCTCCCTCCGCGATCCCCCTGGCTTCGGGGCGTCCCTCGCGCGCTGCCGCCTCGTTCGCCCTCCCTCCGCCCCGCTCCGGGGGGGGATACTCGGGCGATCCCCGGGTTGGTTTCTCGCGAACCTGGCCGGGTTCCGGAGGAGCCGGTCCCTCCTCGCCGGGTTCCGGCCGGACGCGATCCTGGGTTTGGGGGGGTTCGTCTCCGCGCCGGCGGTGCTGGCCGCGGCGAGCTTGAGGATCCCGGTGGTCCTCTGCGAGCAGAACACCGTCCCCGGGCGGGCGAACGTCCTCCTCTCCCGCTTCGCCCGGCGGGTGGCCCTGGGATTCCCCCTCCGCCGCGGGAGGCTCAAGGGGGGGAGTCAGACGGTCACGGGGAACCCCATCCTGCCGTCGGCGTCCGTCCGCGGCCCGGAGACCCTGGACCGGGAATGGGGGCTCCGGGACGGCCTCTTCACCCTGCTGGTGATGGGGGGGTCGGGCGGGGCCCATTTTCTGAACCGCCTGTTGATCGAGGCCGCTCCCCGCTGGGGGGAGTGGGCCCGCCGGATCCAGTTCCTCCATCTCGCCGGGCCGAGGGAGGCCCGCGAGGTGCGCGACGCCTACGGTTCCGCCGGGATCGCGGCGCGGGTCTGGCCGTCCTGGGACCGGATGGGCTGGCTCTATGGCCGGGCCGATCTCCTGATCGCCCGGGCCGGAGCCCTCACCCTCGCCGAAGCCGCTCACTGGGGGCTGCCGTCCTGCCTCATCCCCTATCCCTTCGCCCGGGACGGCCACCAGACGGAGAACGCCGCCTATTTCCGGGAGGCGGGGGCGGCGATCGCCCGCGAGGAAAAGGACTGGACGCCGAAGTCCTTCGTCCGGACCGTGATCGGACTCCTCGGGGAAGACGAGAGGCTCCTGCGGATGGGTCGGGCCGCCCGGAAGCTGGCCCATCCGGACAGCGCCCGGAAGATACTGGCGTTGGTCGAGGAAGCGATCCGGGAGACAACGCAAGCAACAAATGCCAAGAACCACGAAAACCAAGCAAAACCCCGATTCGGAATTTGACGTTGCAAGAGAACGATTATATGCGCTCGGATATGGCCCGGAAGCTTTTCGACGATCCTTCCGTCCGCACGCTCCACTTCATCGGCATCGGCGGCACGGGGATGAGCGCGCTCGCCGCGATCGCGCTCGACCTCGGCTTCCGGGTGACCGGATCCGACCTCAAGGACTCAGAGCCGGCGTCCCGCCTCCGCGCCCGGGGCGCCGTGATTTTCCCGGGGCATTCCCCGGACTACCTCGCCCGGGCCGACCGGGCGGTCTACTCCTCGGCGGTGCGGCCGGAGAACCCGGAGCTCGTCGCCGCCCGCGGGCGGGGGCTTAAGGTCCTCCACCGCTCCGAGCTCCTGGCGGCTCTGACGGCGGTCAAGCGGACGGTGGCGGTGGCGGGCTCCCACGGCAAGACCAGCGTCAGCGCGCTTCTGGCCTGGATCCTGGCCGCGGCGGGACAGCGCCCGTCCTATGCGATCGGCGGCGACGCCCTCGACCTCCCCGGGAACGGCGCCTGGGCGGAGGGGGAGTGGCTGGTGGCGGAGGCCGACGAGAGCGACGGATCCTTCCGACGCCTGACTCCCTCCTGGGAGGCGATCGTCAACATCGACCTCGACCACGTCGACCGCTACCCCACCTGGGAGGCGATCTCCGCCGCCTTCGCCTCCTTCATCGAGCGCATCCCCCCCTCCGGAGGGCTGGTCGCCTGGGGAGACGACCCCCGCCTCCGGACCCTCCTCCCTTCCTCGAGGCGCGTCGTTCTCTACGGGGAGGGGGAGGGGGCGTCGGTGCGGGCGCGGGAGATCCAGCTTTCGCCCGCGTCCACGGCCTTCCGGGTGGAGAAGGACGGGAAGGAACTGGGGGAGGTCCGCCTCGGGATCTGGGGGCGCCACAACGCCCTGAACGCCCTGGCCGCCCTCGCCTTCGCCCTGGAGATCGGCGTCCCCTTCGCCGCCGCCGCCGCCGCCCTCGGGCGCTTCCGCGGCGTGCGCCGGCGGCTGATGCCGGTCGCCCGCGGCGCGGCGCTCGTCGTCGAGGACTACTCCCACCACCCGGCGGAGGTGGCCGCGGCGCTCGCGGCGCTGCGTCCGGCCGTTCCCGGGCGTCTCTGGTGCGTCTTCCAGCCTCACCGCTACAGCCGCCTCGAGCGCTTCGCTCCGGATCTCGCCGCCGCCCTCCTCGCCGCCGACCGGATCCTGCTCGTCGAGGTCTATCCCGCCTTCGAAACCCCCCGCCCCGGAGTGAGCTCCGCGCTCCTCTTGAAGGAGCTCGCCGCCCGGGGGCGTTCCGACGCGCTCCTCCTCGGACCGGCCGAGATCGCTCCCCTCCTCGCGGCGGCGGCGGAGAAGGGGGACGGGATCGTGGTCATGGGGGCGGGCGACGTCGGGTCGCTCGCGCCGCGGATCGCGGGGGAGCTCAAGGGAAGGTTCCCGGAGATGGAGACGGGCTCGCCGGCGTGAGCCTTAAGGGCGCCAAACGCGAATCGCGCATGCACGAAGAAATCCAGAAGCTCCAGGTCGCCGTTCTTCTGGGCGGTCCTTCGGCCGAGCGGAAGATCTCGCTCAAGACCGGGCGGGCGGTCGCCGCCGCCCTGCGTTCCCGCGGGGTCTCCGTGACGGAGATCGGGGAGAGGGAGGAGGTGGCCGCCGGCCTTGACGCCGTCCGCCCGGATGTCGTCTTCATCGCCCTCCACGGACGTTTCGGCGAGGACGGCCAGGTCCAGGCGCTCCTCGAAGAGCGCGCCATCCCCTACACCGGGTCGGGCGTGGAAGCGAGCCGGCTGGCCATGAACAAGATCCTCGCCCGGGAGCGCTTCGTCGTCGCCGGGCTCCGCGTCCCCCCCGGGCGGGCGATCGGCCCCGGGGAGGAGATCGGCGCCCCCCCCTTCCCCGGCCCGGTGGTGGTGAAGCCCTCCTCGGAGGGCTCCTCGATCGGCCTCTCCGTCGCCGCGGGGGCGCAAGATTACCGCCGCGCCTGCGCCTCGGCCCGCCGCCACGACCCCGAGATCCTGGTCGAGCGGTTCATCGAAGGGGAGGAGCTGACCGTGGCCGTCCTGGAGGAGAAGGCCCTGCCCGTGATCCGGATCGCCCCCCGGAAGGGCCACTTCAGCTTCGAAGCCAAGTACACGCCGGGGCTCACCGATTACAGCCTTTTCGATCCCGAGCCGGCCCCTCGCTACCGGGCGATCCAGGAGGCGGGAGAGCGCGCGCACCGGGCGCTCGGCTGCTACGCCTACTCGCGGGTCGACATCATCCTGGGGACGGACGGCGTCCCCTACGTCCTGGAGGTGAACACCATCCCGGGTTTCACCGACCAGTCGCTTTTCCCGCGGGCGGCGGCCGCGGCCGGGATCGCCTTCCCCGACCTCTGCCTGAAGCTGCTCGCCCTGGCTTTGGCCAGGCACCAAGTCCCGCCGCGGATTATCGATCGCTGATTGCGGATCGAACGGCCCCCCGACGTTCCAGTCGATGAAGAGAGAAAGGAACAGACGATGAAATGGCTCACCCTGCGCGCCGCCTTCCGGCGCTCCCGCCCCCGCTTTTCGCTGAACGTGGCCGTGAAGAAGAAGCGGCGCAACGGCGCCGCCCGCGCCGGGCCGCCCCGCCTCCTCCCCGTTCTCCTCCCCGTGGCCATCTTCGCCCTCCTCGCCGGCGGCGGCTGGTGGTTCCTCGACCACTCTCCGTACTTCCGGGTGGCCAGGATCGAGGTGGTCAACGAGCACTCCTACGCCCCCTCCGAGATCGTGGCCATGGCCCAGGTCGCTCCCGGCGAGAACATCTTCCGGATGGACCTGGAGGGCGGCCGCCGCCGCCTCGCCTCGGAAGTGAACATCCGGGACGCCGCCCTGGAGAGGGTCTTCCCCGACACCGTCCGGATCCGGGTCTTCGAGCGCGAGCCGCGCGCCCGGGTCAAGTTCGGGCGCTACTACACCGTGGACGACCGGGGCGTGGTCCTTAGGGATCGCAAGGAGGCGGCCGTCTCCGGCCTTCCGGTGATCACCGGAGTGAAGATCAAGGACGGCCTGATCTACCCTCCCGCCGACGGCGAGAGCGTGCTCGCGATCCTGAAGGCCATGGACCAGCGCGGCATCAGCTCCTACGTTTCCGTGAGCGAGATGGACGCCTCCGATTCCGAGACCATCGTCCTGCGCACCGCCCAGAACCTGGAGGTCACGCTGGCCCGGGACGATCTCGCCGCCCAGATCGGGCGCCTGGAGGTCGTCCTCCCCCATCTCGCGTCCCACCCCGCGGCCCGCTCGATCGACCTCCGCTACGCGGAAGTCCCGGTCACCTTCGAACAGGAATGACGCCATGAGCCACGATGCCGAGACGGTGGCGGCCCTGGCCGTCGGGACCTCCAAGGTCGCCGCCCTGGTCGCCGAACGGGACGAGCGCGGCGGGGCCCGGGTGATCGGCGTGGGGGTCCACTCCACAGCCGGGATCCGCAAGGGCGAGGTCACCAACGTGGAAGGGGTGACCGGATCGGTGGAGAAGGCGGTGGCGGCGGCGGAGAAGGTCTGCAACCGGCCGATCCGCTCGGTCTTCCTCGGGGTGGGCGGCGCCTCTCTGGAGGCCCAGGTCGGCCGGGCGGTCATCCCGGTCTCCCGCCCCTCGGCGGGGATCTCCTCGCGGGACATGGAGCGGGCGCTCTCGGCCGCGGGGATGACGGCCGTCCCCCCCGAGCGGGAGACGATCGACGTCATCCCGGAGGATTTCGCGGTGGACGACGGCGAACGGGTGGCCAACCCCGAGGGGCTCCACGGGTCCCGCCTGGCGGCGCGCGTGCTCATCGTCACCGCCCGTCTGGCCTCGGTCCAGAACCTGATCAAAAGCGTCAACCAGGCCGGACTCACGGTGGAGGACTACATCCCCGAGCCGCTCGCGGTCAGCCTCTCCACCCTCCGGGCGGAGGAGCAGAAGTCGGGCGTCCTCCTCATCGATCTCGGAGCGGGGACCACGTCCTGCCTCTGCTACCGGGACGAGGTCCTCCAGGCGATGAGCGTCCTCGGCGTGGGCGGCGACCACATCACCAACGACCTCTCCATCGGCCTGAAGATCCTCCAGGGCCAGGCGGAGGAACTCAAGCAGAAGGCGGGCTGCGGACCGGAGGGAGCGGCGGAGACGCTGGCCCTCCCCGCCGGCCTGGGTCGCGCGCCGCTCGCGATCCCCCGCGCCCGGGTCTCCCGGATCATCGAGCTCCGCCTGGAGGAGATCTTCTCGCTGGTGCGCCGGGGCGCGGCGGGGGCGGAGATCGGCCGGGGGCTGGGTTCGGGGGCGGTCCTCACCGGCGGGGGCGCCCTCCTCCCCGGGGCGGTCGCCCTGGCCGAGCGGGTCCTGGAGGTGCCGGCGCGGGTGGGCCGTCCCCGCGGCGTCACGGGCCTCTCCGAGATCATCGACAGCCCGCTCTTCACCGCGCCGGCGGGCTTGGCGGCCTACGGCTTCCAGGCCCGGGAAGCGGGATCGTCCCGCGCCAAGGAGCGGGGCGGCCCCGCCTGGTCCATGGTCAAGGATTGGCTGGGGAAATATTTCTGATCGCGGATTGCGGATCCGTTCCAGGCTTAAGCCCGAGGAGGAGATGAGATGAGCGAGACGACGGAAAGCACGACGACCCGGGAGAGGATCGCCCTCTGGGGGGTGGGGAACTTCGGGATCGCCACGGTCAGCCGGGTCAGCCCCGAGATCCGGAGGAGGGTGAAGACCGTCGCGGTCGACGCCGACCTCCAGTCCCTGGTCCTGGCCGCCTCGTCCTTGCGGGTTCACGTCGGGAAGAAGCTGACCCGGGGGAGGGGGACCGGCGGGGACGCGGCCCTGGGGGCGGAGGCCTTCGCGGAGGGCGAGGGGGCGCTCCGCAAGGCGCTCGCCGAGACCGAGGTCATGCTGGCGGTGGCCGGGCTCTCCGGCGGCATCGGCGGGGGGGTGATGCCCCCGCTCTGCCGGCTGGCCCAGGAGCTGGGCGTCTTCACGCTCACCCTGGTCGCCCGCCCTTTCGCGTTCGAGGGGCGGCGGAAGGCCGCCGGCCACCGCGAGGGGCTCTCCGGAATCGTCTCGGCCGGCGCCTTCCCGATCTCCTTCTCCCTCGACCGGCTGGTGGGCCGGCTCGACGACAACGCCCCCTGCGAGGAGGGATTCGCCCACTGCGACCGGATCCTGACCGCGGCCACGGAATGCCTGATCTCCTTTCTCACCTCTCCCGCGACCCCCGGGGGAGGGGACTGCGCCCTCCTCAAGAACATCGTCTCCGCCCCCGGCGATTCCATGCTCGGCCTCCACGAGGAGTCCGACCCCCTCAAGCTGGTGGGGGCCATGAAAGGGGCGCTCTCCTCCCTCTTCCTCTCCGCCGACGAGCTCGCCGCCGTGCGCGGCTGCCTGATCCAGCTCCAGTCCGGCGCGGCCCTCCCCCTGGGGCGGGCCCGCCAGGCGCTCACCGCGGTCACCGAGATGCTGAACGAGGAGGCGATGGTCGGCTTCAGCCTCCACCAGGATCCCGCGCTGGGAGACCGGACCCGGGTCTCGCTCCTCGCCTGCGGCATCCCCGGCGAGGGCGCGCGCGCCCGGAGCGGCCTGCCGGTGGTGAAGGACGCCCGGATTCACCCTCCCCGGCAGACCGAGATCGATTTCAACCGCTCCACCCGCGGGCGCTTCTCCGAGGCTGAGCCGACTATGGTCGAGGGCGAGGACCTGGACATCCCCACCTTCATCCGGAAGGGGGAGAAGATCGAGTGAACGGAAAAGAAGTGATCAGCGATCAGTTATCAGTAACTGATCACTGATCACTGATCACTGATTACTGATTACTGCTTCTCCCATGGACTCTCTCGTCCGCTGCCTCAAGTTCCTCTTCGGCGTCCTCCTTCTCCCCGCCTGCGTCGCGGCCACCGTCGTCTTCAGCCGCGACGTCCTGAGCGTCCTCAAGACGGAGTACCACTTCTTCGCCGGGCTGGTCGCCTACCTCGCCCTGCTCGGGATCTTCCAGCAGCCGATCCGCACCTACGTCTTCGGCCACGAGCTCACCCACGCCCTCTGGGTCTGGATCTGCGGGGGCCGGGTGAAGAAGTTCAGCGCCACCGCTTCCGGCGGCGGCGTGCGGGCGGACAAGGCCAACGCCCTGATCTACCTCGCACCCTACTTTTTCCCGATCTACAGCATCCTCCTCATCCCCCTCTTCCTCCTCACGGATTTCTTCTTCCCCATCCCCGGGGGGATGCGGATCCTCGCCGCCCTCCTCGGCTTCACCTGGGCCTTCCACATCACCTTCACCATCTACGTCCTCTTCCAGGGCCAGCCCGACATCGGCGCGACCGGCGCGGTCTTCTCCCTGCCCCTGATCTACTTCGCCAACGTGGTCGCTCTCGCCTGCCTGGTCATCTTCGTCTCCCCCGCGGTCACCTACGGCGGCTTCTTCGCCGATCTCTGGAGCGGGATCCGCGACACCTACCGCTTCCTCTTTGACCACGCTCCCGCCTTCCTCCGCTCCTGCTCCGACTGGTGCCGGTCTCGGATAGAGGATGTGATAGGTTAGGGTTAGGAAGTGGGACTGGTGAATGGGGTAAGAAGATGGTGCGGCCGGGCCCCACACCACAGACCTCGCCCATCGACTAAACCCACTTCCTAACCTTCGCCCATCGGCGGAAGTTGTCTATGGCGAGTGAAACTATGCGCTTCATGCGTCGATATACCGGCGCTTGCTTCTTCCTGCTTCTGCTCGCCGCCTTCCTCCTCAGCCTCCTCCTCCCGCGCTTCCGGGTGGCCGGCGTCGAGGAGATCGTCACCTCCTGGTACGGGGGGGCGTTCCACGGCCGGCTGACCGCCTCGGGCGGCCGCTTCAACATGCTCTCCTTCACCGCCGCCCACCGCACGCTCCCGCTCGGCTCCTGGCTTAGGGTCACCGACCTCTCGAGCGGGCGCCAGGTGATCGTGCAGGTCACCGACCGGGGCCCCTACCAGACCGACCGGCGCGGGCGGGTGATCCGCCCCCTCCGGCCCCACCCCACCCGGACCCTCGACCTCTCCTACCTCGCCGCCCACGTCCTGGGGATCAAGGAGAACGGAGTCTCCCGGATCCGGATCGAACGCCTGGAACGCTAGGATCGGGGATGGCCTGTCGCGCGCCGTAAAACGCCCTTCCCCCATCCTCCCGGATATGGTATGCAAGGGAACCGATCTCTAACCACAAGGATTGATTCGCCATGAGAAAGCTGTGCGCGGCCGCCCTGCTCCTCTGCCTCCTCCCCGCCGCCGCCCGGGCGGGGGAGGCCTGCCGGATCCACCGGATCCGGATCATCGCCAACCCCTACCCGGAGGCCATCCCCGGAAGCGAGGTACTGGAGGTCAAGTTCGCCGTGGTCCGGACGGGACTCGTCCGCGAGCTCGGCTGGTCCGCCTGGTTCTACGACGGCCAGAAGCGCCTCCTCGCCTCCGACCCGGTGCTCTTCCTGCCCCGCTCCCGCAACCCGGTCCGCCGCCTGAGCGGGCACCGGGCGAAAGGGCCGAGCGAATTCGTCGGTTTCTTCCCCCTGGCCCCGCGGCAGGCCTACGCCGTGGTCGCCCTCGGCGGCCCGGACGGGTTCGCCACCGCGCGCCTCCCTTCCTCCGCGCTGATCGAGGAGTTCCGCCTGGAGCGGAACGCGATCCTCCCGGAGCTGGCGCGCTCTTCGTACCGGATCATCGAGTGACCAGAGAAAGGTTCAAGGGCTCAACGGATCAATGATTTCCCAGCCGGGTTATCATCCACTCCCTACTCCCTGCTCCTTATAGATGTCCCTGATCGCCAAGTTCGAGGAGACCGTCGCCCGCCAGCCGGACGCCCCGGCGCTGGTCTTCGAAAAGCGGAGATACTCCTTCGCCGGGCTGAACGGCGAGATCAACCGCCTCGCCCAGCGGCTGGTCGGCCCCCTCTACGCGGGGCGGGATGAAAAGATCGGGATCCTCCTGCGCAACTGCCCGGAGTTCATCGTCTCGGTCTGGGCCGCGCTCAAGGCGGCCGCGGTGGCCGTCCCCCTGAACGTCTTCCTGATCGGGGAGGAGCTGGCCTACATCCTGAACGACTGCCGGGCCCGGATCCTCATCTCGTCGCTGGACTTCGCCCGCGAGCTTCTCTACCTGAAGGACCGCCTCAGCGCCCTGGAGACGCTGATCGTCCTCGAGGAGGGGGGAGAGGGGAGCGCGGCCGCCTCCTCTCTCCGGGCGGCCTTCGGGACGCGCTACCTTTCCTACCGCGACCTCCTGTCGCGCGGCTCGGCCGAGAACGTGGACCGGGCCCGCTCCGGGGACGATCTCGCCTGCCTGATCTACACCTCGGGGACCACCGGTAATCCCAAGGGGGTGATGCTCACCCACCGCAACATCCTCTCCAACGTCGAGCAATCCGCCCGGGCGATCACCATCCGCCCCTCCGACAGCTTCCTCGCCGTCCTGCCCCTCTTCCACTCCTTCACCCTGACCGTTTGCGTCTTCATCCCCACCCTCCTGGGCGGGCGGATCGTGCTCGTCCGGACCATCCTCCCCTTCCGGAACGTGGTTCGGGCGGCGGTCCTCCGGCGCCCGACGATCTTCATCGGCGTCCCCCAGATCTTCTCCCTCCTCTCCCGCCGGCGCCTTCCCCGTTTCCTCTCCTGGCTCCTCAAGATCCGCCTCTGCATCTCGGGCTCCGCCCCCTTGAGCCCGGAGACGCTCGGGAATTTCGAGCGAAACTTCCGGATCCCCCTCCTCGAGGGCTACGGGCTGACCGAGGCCACCCCGGTGGTCTCGGTCAACCCCCTCCTGGCCGCCCGCAAGCCCGGCTCGGTCGGCCTCCCCCTGCCCGGGGTGGAGGTCAAGATCGTGAACGGCGACGAACGCGAGGTGAAGACGGGGGAGGCGGGCGAGATCATCGTCCGGGGGGCGAACGTGATGAAGGGCTACTACAACCTTCCCGCCGCCACCGCCGAGGCCGTCCGCGACGGCTGGCTCTTCACCGGGGACGTCGGCAAGCTGGACGGGGAGGGATATCTCTACATCCTCGACCGCCTGAAGGACCTGATCCTGGTCAAGGGGTGCAACGTCTATCCGCGCGAGGTGGAGGAGGTGATCCGCCGGGACTCTCGGATCGCCGAGGTGGCGGTGGTGGGAAGGCGGGACCCCCACCGGGGGGAGATCCCGGTGGCGGTCTGCGCGGCGGCGGAGGGGGAGGCGGTCGATCCCCTGCAGGTGATCCGCTTCTGCCGCGAGCACCTCGCCCCCTACAAGGTGCCCCACCAGGTGATCTTCCTCCCCGAGCTCCCCAAGACGGCCACCGGGAAGATCCTGAAGCGGGAGGTCCGCCGCCTCCTGGAGGAGGGGAAGCTCTCTGAGTTCGCCGCCCAGGTCGCGGCGGCCCGGGCGGACGCCGCCCCGGCCGCCGCCCCCGATCCGCCGCCGAAGCTTTCGCGGAGGGAGCGGCGGAGGCGGGAGAAGGAGCGGAGACTGATGCCCCCGGGAGGGCGCTAGTTTGGCTTATTCGGGACGATCGGACGATCGTCGTGAAAGATCCGGGCTAGGCCTTGGGGGCGGGCTTTTTCGCCGCCGCGGCGCGGGCGGTCTTCTTCTGGCGCTTGATCCGCCTTCTGGCCCGCGCGCGTTTTTCCCGGCAGTTGTACTGTCGGCTCATCTGCAAAAGCTCCTTTCTTGTCCGGCCGAGATTATATCCGGTCCCGCTAGCTTCGCCAGCAAAAAGAGACCATTGAACCATTCGGGTTGAAAGGAGCCGTATGATGGGAGAAAGCTTGCCCGGCGCTAAGAAGCCTTTCCGGTTGGGTTGCCTGCATGTCTTCGGCATCCTGCTGGCGATCGTCGCGGTGCTCGCCCTGCTCGCCGTCTGGTGGGTCAAATCCAACGTCTACGCCGGCAAGTTCAGCCCGACCCGGCTGAGCGAGGGGGAGGAGAAGGTGCTGGCCGCCAAGCTGGAGCGGCTGGACCCGTCTCGGCCGGCTAGCCCCTCCGATCGCCTGGAGCCCGAACGCTACGCGGAGGACGACGCCTCCCGCGAGGTCCATATCAGCGAGAAGGAACTGAACGCGCTGATCGCCCGGGACGAGGAGGCGGCTCGGCGGGTTGCCATCGACCTCTCCGACGACCTGGTCAGCGTCAAGCTTCTGGTCCCCCTGGACGAGGATATCCCCGTCCTGGGGGGCAAGACCCTGAAGATCAGGTGCGGGGTGGCTTTGAGCTTCGCGGAGGGGAAGCCGGTGGTCGCCATCCGCGGCGTCTCCCTCGGGGGCATCCCCCTGCCCGGCGCCTGGTGGGGAGACATCAAGAATACGAACCTCGTCCGTGAGTTCGGCGGCGAAGGGGGTTTCTGGAGCCTCTTCTCCCGGGGGGTGGAGAACCTTGAGGTTCGCGACGGTCTTCTCGTCATCAAGCTCAAGGAGTAAACCGGGTGATCCGCCTGCGCGCGAGGGTCGTCTCCCCGACGCCCATCGGCCCGGTGACCGTTCTCTGGCGGCCCGACCGGCGCGCTCCCCGCGTCGTCCGGATCCTCCTCCCCGCTTTCTCCCGCGCCGCGCCGGCGCCTCTCCCCGCCGCCCCCGGCTCCTCCTGCGGGATGATCGAGTGCCTGGCCCGCCGGATCGAGGCCTCCCTCACCGGGGAGAGCGTGCGTTTTTCCCTCGCCGCCCTCGACCTGGGCGCCTGCCCGCCCTTCCAGATCGCGGTCCTCCGGGCCGTCCACCGGATACCGCGGGGCGCGGTCAGCTCCTACGGCCTGGTCGCCTCCGGCCTCGGGTCGCCCGGCGGGGCGCGGGCGGTCGGAAACGCGCTGGCCGCCAACCCCTTCCCGATCGTCGTCCCCTGTCACCGCGTGATCCGGTCGGACAAGAGGCCCGGGGGGTTTCAGGGGAGGCGGGAGTCCGTCCTCAAGCGCGCCCTCCTCGAGCGGGAGGGGATCGCCTTCGACCGCCGGGGCCGGGCCGTGGTCGCCGCCCTCTACAATCCGTGAAGTCGCTGCCTGCCGTCAGGCCAGCGCGCCATCCCAGCTTATTTTTTCCGGGCCCGGGGGGCCCGGAAAAAAAATCTGGCAAATCCCCCGGCGGGGTAGTAGATTCCTCCCCCTCGCCGGCCCCGCTCCCCGCGGGAGCCGGGCGTTGACGGAGTTTCGTCCCACACCTTTACTTAAGGAGGCAGCATCATGACGGTAAAAATCGGCATCAACGGCTTCGGTCGGATCGGCCGGCAGGTCTTCCGCTTGCTCTCGTCCGAGCCCATGTTCGAGGTGGCGGCGATCAACGATCTCACCGACGCCCCCACCCTGGCCCATCTCCTGAAGTACGATTCCGTCCACGGGCGTTTCGAGGGGACGGTCGAGGCCAAAGGCGACTCCCTGGTGGTCAACGGTCACGCGGTCAAGGTCCTCAAGGTCAAAGACCCCTCCGAGCTCCCCTGGAAGGCCCTAGGGGTCCAGATCGTCCTCGAGTCCACCGGCGTCTTCACCGCCATCGACGATCTGCAGAAGCACGTCGCCGCCGGGGCGAAGAAGGTCCTCCTCACCGTTCCGCCGAAAAAGGACCCCGAGGGCAAGGTCAAGCTGATCGTGATGGGAGTGAACGACCGGGAGCTCACGCCGGACCTAACCTTCATCTCCAACGCCTCCTGCACCACCAACTGCCTCGCCCCCGTGGCCAAGGTCCTCCACGATGCCTTCGGGATCAAGCGGGGATTGATGGTCACCTGCCACGCCTACACCAACGACCAGAGGATCCTCGACCTGCCGCACAAGGACCTGCGCCGGGCGCGGGCGGCGGCGATGTCGATCATCCCCACCACCACCGGCGCCGCCCGGGCGGTGGGGAAGGTTCTCCCGGCCTTGAAGGGCAAGTTGGACGGCTACTCCCTGCGCGTCCCTGTTTCCGACGGCTCCGTCATCGACCTCACGGTCGAGCTCGCCCGGCCGGTCACCGGGGAGGAGGTCAACTCCGCGGTCCGGGCGGCGGCGGCGGGCGCCCTCAAGGGGATCATCGAGTACCAGACCGAGCCGATCGTCTCCATCGACATCATCGGCAATCCGGCCTCCGCGATCTTCGACTCCCTCTGCACCATGGTCATGGAAGGGAGCCTGGTCAAGGTGGTGGCCTGGTATGACAACGAGTGGGGCTACTCCTGCCGCTGCCGGGACATGCTGAAGCTGATGGCCAAGTAGCCGATCCGATACTCGGCTGCGCCGAACCATGGCCGATCGGGCGGCGGGAGAAAAATTCTATCGCTGGCGGTTTCGAATTTTAGCCAGAAGGAGACATCTTGTATGTCCAAGCTTTTCGTCGAAGACCTCGATCTTAAAGGGAAGCGGGTCCTGGTCCGGGTGGACTTCAACGTCCCCCTGGACCAGAGCGGCGGAATCACCGACGACACGCGGATCCGGGCCGCCCTCCCCACCATTCGCTACGTGGCCGCCCGGGGGGGAAAGGCGATCCTGATGTCGCACCTGGGCCGCCCCGACGGGAAGCGTGACCCGGCCGCGAGCCTCTCCCCGGTCGCCGTCCGCCTCTCCGAGCTCCTCGGGAAGCCCGTGGCCTTCGCCGACGATTGCGTGGGGGAGAAAGCGGCCGCGGCGGTCGCCGGGATGAAGGCCGGGGACGTCCTGCTCCTCGAGAACTTGCGCTTCCACCCCGGCGAGGAGGCCGGCGACGAGTCCTTCGCCCAAAAGCTGGCCGCCCTCGGCGACGTCTACGTCGACGACGCCTTCGGGACCGCCCACCGCGCCCACGCCTCGATGGTGGGGGTGGCCCGGCTGCTGCCCCAGGCGGCCAGCGGCTACCTCCTGAGGAAGGAGATCGACTACCTCGGCCGGGCGGTGGAGAATCCCGCCCGCCCCTTCGTCGCCATCCTGGGCGGCGCCAAGGTCTCGGACAAGATCAAGGTGATCAAGAACCTCCTCGACCGGGTGGACGCTCTCCTGATCGGGGGGGCGATGGCCTACACCTTCCTCAAGGCCTCCGGAGTCGCCGTGGGGGCCTCCAAGACCGAGGGGGCGATCACCGACAAGAAGGGGAGGCGGATCGACGTTCCCGCCCTGGTCCAGGAGATCCTGGCCAAGGCCGCGGCGAAGAAGGCGAGGATCATTCTCCCCGTCGACCACGTCGTGGCCGAGCGCTTCGCCGCCGACGCCCCGAGCCGGATCGTTCCCCAAGACGGGATCCCCGCCGGCTTCCTGGGGATGGACATCGGCCCTCAGACGATCCGCCTCTTCTCGGCGGAGATCGCCCGGGCCAAGACCGTTCTCTGGAACGGGCCGATGGGCGTCTTCGAGATGGCCCCGTTCGCCGCCGGCACCTTCGCCGTGGCCCGGGCCATGGCCGCCTCCTCCGCCGTCACCATCGTCGGGGGAGGGGACTCGGTGGCGGCGGTCAACGAAAGCGGGATGGCGGATAAGATCACCCACATCTCGACCGGCGGCGGGGCCTCCCTGGAGTTCCTGGAGGGGAAGGTCCTCCCCGGCATCGCCGCCTTGACCGATAAATAATCAGCGCCGGTTTCTTTGCAGCACCGGGGTTCGGGCTGATACGAATGAACGAAGTCAGGGCCAGCTAACCATCATCGAGGCGCTGATTATTTATGAGAAGACCGCTGTTCGCCGGTAACTGGAAGCTCAACAAGACCGTCCCGGAGGCGGTGCGCCTGGCCGGCGAGCTGAAAAGGGAGCTCGCCGACGTCTCGTCCGCCGACGTCCTCCTCTGCCCCGTCTTCACCGCCTTGAGCGCGGTGGGAGACGTCCTCGCCGGGAGCCCGCTCCTCCTGGGCGGCCAGGACCTCTACTGGGAGAAGTCCGGCGCCTTCACCGGCGAGGTCTCGGGCCCCCTCCTCGCCGACGCCGGCTGCCGCTACGTCATCGTCGGCCACTCGGAGCGCCGCCAGTATTTCGGCGAGACCGACGCCACGGTGAACCGGAAGGCGGCCGCGGCGCTCGAGTCCTCGCTCACCCCGGTGGTCTGCGTCGGCGAGCCGCTGGAGAAGCGGGAGCAGGGGGTGACCCAGGAGTTCATCCGGAAGCAGCTCGAGGAAGGGATCCGCCCCCTGGGCGCGGAGAGGGTCCTTAAGCTCGTCATCGCCTACGAGCCGATCTGGGCGATCGGGACGGGGAAGACCGCCACCCCCCGGATCGCCCAGGAGACCCACGCTTTCATCCGCTCCTGGCTCGCCGAGCGCTTCGGTGCGGACCTCTCCGCCGGCCTGCGGATTCTCTACGGAGGCTCGGTCAAGCCGGACAACGCCCGGGCGCTGATGGCGGAGGCGGACATCGACGGCTTCCTGGTCGGGGGAGCGAGCCTGGAGGCGAAGTCCTTCATCGCCATCGTCAGGAACGGGCTGGCGTAGGCATAGGACATACCTTGTGACGCACTGTGGGAGGGGCGTCTCGCCCCGATCCCCATCGGCCCGGATCGCGGCGGGACGCCGCTCCCACAGATTCGATCATTGTCCTGGACACGCGGCAATCCGCGTGAGAGCATAAAACATCCGTTAAGAAAGAAGAGAGCCCATGCTGGAACCCATCCTCATCGCCCTTTACATCATCGTCTGCGTCGCCCTGATCGTGATCGTTCTCCTCCAGTCGGGCAAGGGGGAGGGGCTGGCCGGCGTCTTCGGCGGCGGCTCCCAGACTATCTTCGGCGCCCGGACCGGAGACGTGCTCACCAAGACGACCACGGTCCTGGCCATCCTCTTCATGTGCCTGTCGCTGGCGCTCGCCCTTCTCTCCACCCGCACCGACCGGTCGCTGGGCGACGAGATCTCCCGGGCCGCCGCCCAGCTGCCGGCCGCGCCGGGGTCTTCCGGCGCTTCCGTTCCGGCGGAGGACGCCATCCCCGCTCCCGATTCGGGCAGCGCGCCGTCCTCCGAAGCCGTTCCCGCCGCCCCGGTCCCGGTCGCCTCTCCCGCCCTCTGACGGCCGAAGGCGACGCTCATCCCGGGCGTCCGTTCCGCGACCGGTCGGCGATTATCGTAGGCGCGGACCTTCCGGTCCGCGGCTACGTTAACGTGAAAACTCTCCCCCGGAACATCATATCCGTCCTTCTCGTTCTCTTGCCTCTTCCCCGATCCTCCTCCGCACAGGAAGAGCCGGTCCCCGGCGACTCCCTGGTCGAGGCCTCGATCGCCGACGGCCGCACCCTCATCCCCTTCCTCGCCGACGACACCGCCTCCAGCGACGTCTGCGGGCGGATCTTCTCCGGCCTGGTCAAGTACGACCGGGACCTGGAGCTCGTGGGCGACCTCGCCCGCTCCTGGGAGGTCTCCGCCGACAACCTGACGATCGTCTTCCACCTCCGCGACGGGGTGAAATGGCACGACGGCTCCCCGTGCACTTCGGCCGACGTCAAGTTCACCTTCGAGGCCATCCTCGATCCGAAGAACGCCTGCCCCTACGCCGGCTCCTACCGGGACATCGAGGAGATCGCCGCCCCCGACCCTCTGACCGTCGTCTTCCGCTACCGCGAGCCCTACGCCCCCGCCCTCCCCAAGCTGGGGATGGGGGTGATCCCCAGCCATCTCCTCGAGGGGAAAGACCTGCGCGGCTCGGCCTTCGGGCGCCGCCCGGTGGGGAACGGCCCCTTCGTCTTCCGGGAGTGGCGGACCGACGAGCACACGATCCTCGAGGCCAATCCCGCCTATTACGAGGGCAGGCCCTACCTCGACCGCTGGGTCACCCGGGTCATCCCCGATCTCGCCGTGCAGTACCTCGAGTTCATCACCGGGGGGGTCGACGTGATGGGGCTCACGCCCTATCAATACCGCTTCCGGAGCGAGAGCGCCCCCTTCCGCCTCTCCGGGCTCAAATACACCTACCGGAGCGGGGGCTATTCCTACATCGGCTACAACCTTCTCGACCCGCTCTTCCAGGACGTCCGCGTCCGCCGCGCGCTCTCGCTGGCCGTGGATCGGCAGCGGATCATCGAGGGGGTGCTCCTCGGCCTGGGCGAGACGGTCACCGGGCCGTTCTGGAAGGGGACCTGGTCCTACAACGACGCCGTCCCCGAACTCCCCTACGACCCTTCCGCCGCCCGGGCCCTCCTCGAAGCGGCGGGCTGGAGGGACTCGGACCGCGACGGCGTCCGGGAGAAGGACGGCCGCCCGCTGCGCTTCAAGCTGATCACCAACCAGGGGAACAAGGTCCGGGAGGACGTCGCCGTCATCGTCCAGCGCCAGTGGGCGGAGGTCGGGGTCGCGGCGGAGGTCCAGGTGATCGCCTGGCCCACCTTTCTGAGCGAGTTCATCGACCGGAAGAAGTTCCAGGCGGTGGTCCTGGCCTGGACGATGCCGGTAGACCCCGACCTCTACAACGTCTGGCACTCGGACTCGATGGGGGAGGGGGAGCTGAACTTCATCTCCTACCGGAACCCGGAGGTGGACGATCTGATCATCAAGGGGGTGCGGACCTTCGACCGGGAGGAGCGCCGGGCGATCTACCACCGCATCCACGAGCTGATCGCCTTGGACCAGCCCTACACCTTCCTCTACACGCCCTACTCGCTCACCGCGGTCAACCGCCGCATTCGCGGGATCGATCCCGCTCCCGCCGGCCTCTCCTGGAACTTCACGAAGTGGTGGGTGCCGGAGACGGAGCAGAGGTACCAATATTGAAAGAAGAACTCGTCCCAGGCCTTCTTCACGCCCGGGCACTTCGGCGCCCCGAAATCGTGGGCCAGGATGACTCCGCCGGGACGGCAGCGGTCTTTCGGAAGCCGTGGCGGACGAGCATGCGCCCGGGCCAGAGCCGCCAGACGATCGCGCCGGCCCGTTTAAAACTGCTTTTCATAGGTCCCATAGGTCCTATAGGACCTATAATTGTTATTGCCGCTTCCCCTCTGCGGATGGTAGTTTAAAACAATAGCCTACACCCTCCGAACCCCCCAAAAGGGAGATGTCATGAAGAATGCCGTCGGCGTCGCTCTTCTCGTCCTCGTGTTCGCCCTGGCTTTTGCCTTTCCCGCCTCCGCCCAGCAGTGGGCGGTCAAGGACCTGACCCGGGTCTACTTCG
>CAZOYW010000017.1:0-54297 GCA_964584165.1 uncultured bacterium | reverse complement strand
GAAGCGGATTGTGGCCGACCAGACGCTGGACATCCAGGCGCTGAAGGATGTGCTCAGAAGATACTGGTAACGCCCGCTCCTCGGCGTCAGGGTGTTCATGAGGCCAGGCAAGCCGGTGGAGAACAGTTACGTCGAGAGCTTCAACGGGCGGCTGAGGGATGTGTGCTTGAATGTTCACCTGTTTTCGGGATAGAGGATGCCCGGAGAAAGCTGGAGGCCTGGAAGGAGGACTACAATACGGTCAGCCCGCACGGTTCGTTCGGCAATATGTCGCCGGTCGAATATCTGCTATCCTGCCAGAAGGGCAGCGCCATGCAGGAGGAAAACCAGGAAGGAACTAGGTTACATGCGGCGAGATACTAGAGTAAGAGTGGTCCAGAGTTGGGGGGCACCGCAAGCGGGGTAGGACTAACATTCGAAGTGGCCCGAAGAATGGGGGCAGGTCAGAGTACCTCAAGCATCATATATCGCTTCGACAAACAAGACCCTAGAAAGGCGGTTAACCTAGCGTAAGCTGCACTCCAAGTGCAATAATAACGCGCCTGGTGGACATTGCAGTAGTCCGACGACTGCCCTGCATTCCATCCATTATTTGTCCCCGAGCATGTATAGCTGCCGCTCGCCCATCATCAGTTAGCCAGAGCATACCACTATCGCCCTTAAACGTTCCAGGTGGCTGCACATGCAATACTACGTCACATCTCTCCCCTAACGCTTGCGCCTCCACACCCACCACTTGCGCCTCTCGCTGAGGTCCATCCGCGTGGGGCGCATTCAAAGCGCTGATGCCCGAGACGCGGCATCCGATCAATTCGTAAATATTACTGACCACATCGAGCATCCTGCCAGCGTATGCTCTTGAGGCCAGTTTTTTGTCTCTAAGATTGAACAAACCGCAATCGAGGTATCCAAAGTTGCCTGGCACACCCATTCCAGGCGAATACGCCAGGTATACGCTCTCACCCACGGGGAGGAATTGGCCTGGCGGATTGGCATATGCCTCGACCGCAGTTGGCGTAGCTGGATTGCCGTCAACTCCAGTCAAACAATGGGCGCAGGAGACACCAAATACACCTGCCTTAGACATTGCAAAACACGAGAGGGTACCCTGAAGTCGCCCGTCAAAGAGGATGGTCCCTCGAGGCAGCATTTGCTCGGTCATGCGTGGCCATGCCTCCACGTCGGTAGTAACGATATCATCACCTATGCGCAGCCTCGCAGGCACACGCTGGCGCGGACTCAACTTGGAGATCGGGAGTTTCTCATGCACAAAGTACGTGATGCCCACCTGCCCTGTCGGCAATCCCGCCCGTAGTTTGACTCCAATCATGGATCCGATTACGCCAGCATTGCTACCCATACGACTATCCAACTCGGGACGTAAGGCAACCAAAGCTTTAACACGCTTGCTAGTAGAATGCTTCTCGTCGCTCATGGGGTCACCTTACGTAAAGTAGTTTGACCGGGTCCCTGGATAATTTCATAGAGCTCGAAAGTGAGCGGGACCTCCATTTTCGGTTGTAATGAGTCGAGGATTGTTGATAGCTTTCTGGACCACTCTTCGATTAATTGGAGCGCTTTATCGCGCGACGTTCCTGCTGTGGTCGACGGAGGGAGACTGCTCAGTGCTTTTAGTTGCGCCTCAACCTTTTGAATATTTTGGGGGGCCGTCGGAGCGTTAGGCGCGTCTGACAGAGCAGTGCCCGCGAGCTTTAAAGAGTGCGCCGCCGACCCTACAGTCGTAAGTTCAGCTCCTGTTAAAGTCACCATTTCTTTAGCATCGATCTTTGCGAGCATATCGTTCCCTATAGCAACAATCTCCATGCCCGCTTGGGATGTCGATTCGCCAGCTTGCATGGTTCCTATGCCAGCGCGGATTTGCGCTGCTTCCGCCTCGGTCTTGAGCGCAGTTGCCCTAGATGTTAGGAGTCCGCCTAACGAGGTGATCAACTCGGGGATTTTAGTATCGGCTTGCTGCCCAAATGAAGCCATCTTCCCGTTCTCAAGCGATAATGTCAGGTTGCTTGAGCCTAACCCCGAGCGGGGTTCGGCATAGATGACATTTTGCGTATCATTTAGATAGACGATGGAGACATCGACTGGCTTATCATTCGCCCCCGTTCGTGCAATAAGTAAATAGGGTTTCGGTGCGTAGATGGGGATCCCAGTTCGTTTCATTAATGTTGCATCCGAATAGAACGTGACTCCAGCGCAACCGTTGATGCACACTCCGATTGCTGCGACTAGTATGATCGTAATCCTGCACCGCAGCTTCATATAGATGTTCATGCGACACTCCTTTCTGATACGTTGGTTAAGTACCCTTGTTACAATCTATGCTGATTCCAGCTTTCCCTGAATCCTAGTAATTGATGTTCTCGCTGCTCTCTGTCCTATTTGCTTGTTAATAACCAGCTCTTTAAGCCAAGTTATATGCTTTTAGTAAACGGGCGATATTGCCATCTTGTCTAACGTACACATAGTGTGCATGCTCCAGTTTTATGAGACAAAAAGCGAAGGATTCGGGACAACACTTCCTCCTTGATCGATCGCTATGATGCCTTCCTAAAGTAACCAAGTTTCCACCGCCCGGCGCCAGGCGCGGGCGGCGGCCCTTTGGGTACGATGCTCCCTCTTACCGGACGATCTCCACCCTCATTTTTTCGATATGCTCATGCACGGCTTTCCGCCTATGGTAAGTATACCAGCCATTTCTTTCCTGTCAAGAACAAAGGGTTTCCTCCGCCGCACGGCCAGCCAGACAAGGCCGCCGGCGATCGACCAGCGCCTTCCTCACCAAAGCGACGGGGGCGCGATGGCGAGACCCAGCCGATAGCGCGCCGGGTCGCAGACCCGGCCTACAACCCGGCCGACAGCACGCCGGGTCATAGACCCGGCCTACAGCAGCCGACAGCGCGCCGGGTCACACTTGTCCGCCAGAGCGCCGGAGGCGCGGAGGCGGAGACCCGGCCTACAACCCGGCCGACAACAGACCAGGACGGCAGCACGCCGGGTCACAGACCCGGCCGACAGCAGACCCGGCCGACAACTCGGTCGACGGCAGACAATACATAGAAGCGCTTTGGGCTGATTCGATCATCTCCCCTCCGCCCCTTCCCACCCTCTTCCCCGTTTCGCCTTGCCTTACCCCCCTCCCAGCCCTCTCCCCCGCGACGGCGGATGGGCCGAGGCGGGGTTGGTTCGCCCCACGCTGGCCGATGTGCTACAGTAGCGGCGGGATGCGGATATGAACACGCCCAAGCTGATACTCATCGCCGTGTGCTGCGCGGTGTTCATGATCTGCATCGACTTCACGGCGGCGAATATCGCCCTGGTCACCATCCAGAAGGAGTTCCGGGTCGGGATCTCCGAAATCCAGTGGATCCTGAACGGCTACTTCCTGGTCTTCGCCGCCCTGATGGTGACCGGCGGCCGGATCGGGGACCTCTACGGGCGCAAGAAGACCTTCCTGGCCGGGACCGCCGTCTTCGGGATCGCCTCGCTCGCCTGCGGCCTCTCCCCCGGCGTCTGGTGGGTGATCGCGTGGCGGGTCGTGCAGGGGGTCGGCGGGGCGCTGATGTGGCCCTCCGCCTCCGTCATCGCCTTCAACTGCTATCCCAGCGAGAAGCGGGGGGCGATCGTCGGGGTGATCATGGGGACGGCCGGCGTCGCCCAGGCCGCGGGGCCGCTCCTGGGCGGAGTCCTGACCCGGGAGCTCGACTGGCGCTGGATTTTCTTCATCAACGTCCCCTTGAGCCTCCTCACCGTCGTCTTCGTCGCGCGTTTCGTCCCGGAAAAGAAGTGCGCGGAGGAGGGCGAGCAGATCGACTCCCCGGGGATCGTCGCCCTCACCGTCGCCCTGGTCTGCCTGATCCTCGCCCTGGACAACGCCAACCGCTGGGGGTGGGGGTCGGCGGACTTCCTCGGGATGACGGCGGGGGCCCTCGCGGCCGGCGCCGCATTCTGGGTGATCGAAAACCGCGTCCGGAGCCCTCTCATCCCCTCCGAGTTTTTCCGGAACGGCGAGATAACCGCGGTCCTGGCCGCCCGGATGCTGGTTTGCTCCGGCTGGTTCACGATGATTTTCATCCTCGGGCTGTACTACCAGAGCGTGAAGGGGATGGATCCCTTCCGGAGCGGCTTGTGGTTCCTCCCGCTCTCCCTTACCTACGGGCTGATTTCGCCCTACGGCGGCCGGATCATCGATCGTTTCAGTTTCCGGCGACCGGTCTTGGCGGGGCTGGCCAGCTACATCGTCGCCTTCGGACTCTTCGCCCTGGTCACGGTCTCCACGCCCGGCTGGTTCCTGATCCTCCCCAGCCTCTTTTTCGGGCTGGGCTGCGCCCTCTTCTCGCCGGGCATGATCAGTGAAATCCTGGAGATCACGCCGGAGGAGAAGCACGGCACCGCCTCCGGGGTGTATTACATGCTGACGCTGGTGGGGGGGACACTGGGGATCGCCATCACCGGCTACCTGCTCGGGAGGGAAGGCGGAAACCGTCTCCTCGGCTACCTCGCCTCCGCGGATCTGCGCCTGGATGCCGGCCAGGTCTCCGCGCTGCGGGGATTGCTCTCCGGGACGGAGGCGGCGCGGGCGCAGCTGCAGGGACTCGCGGGGCCGGCGCGGGAAACGGTCCTCGCCGCCGCCTCCCGGGCCTTCGTCGACGTCTTCCGGAGCAGCGCCTTGATCAGCCTCGCCTGCACCGCCGGAGCCCTCTTCCTCGTCCTCTCGGTGCGGAAACGGAAGCATCGGGGACGGACTTGACTTGTTGACTTGCGGGGCGAGAGAGGCGGTCCGGGCAGGAGGGACGGCGGCAAGGGGAGAGGAGAATCGGATCTTCTTGTAGGGGACACAACCCCGTTGGGGTTGGATATCGTTCCCTCTCTCAACCCAGGGTAGCGCCTTCGGCGCAACCCTGGGCTAGGCAACACAACCCCGTTGGGGTTGGATACCGTTCCCTCTCTCAAACCCAGGGTAGCGCCTTCGGCGCAACCCTGGGCTAGGCGACGCAACCCCGTTGGGGTTGACGGAAGAGGCATGCCCCCTAGCCCGGGGTTGCGAGCGCGCCCTTTAAGACGCCGCAAAACGGAAGAGGACCTCAAACGCCCAATCCATTGAAAGCGGCGTCTTGCCGCCGCACTCCAAAGCGCCGGAGGCGCGGCCCAATAGCACCCGCGCCGGATCACAGACCCGGCCTACAAAGCGACGGAGGCGCGACGGCGGAGATCTGGCCTACAAACCGGCCGACAGCACGCCGGGTCATAGACCCGGCCTACAAACCGGCCGGCAGCACGCCGGGTCACAGACCCGGCCTACAAACCGGCCGACAGCACGCCGGGTCATAGACCCTGCCTACAAACCGGCCGGCAGCGCGCCGGGTCATAGACCCGGCCTACAAACCGGCCGACAGCAGACCCATCCGACAGCGCGCTGGATCAAACGGGGGGGGGCCGGAAAATTCGATGCGCGATCCTGGCCAAGGCTGGTTCGGGAGCGGCTGGATTCGCTGGACCTGGAAGCGGTCCTGGACGAAGTCCGCCCTTTCCTGGAGCAGCCGGCGGCCGCGGACCTCCTGACGCGGGAAAACCTGGCGGTTCTCCTGAAGTGAAATCGACCGCTTTATTGGCCAGCGATGATTACTTCTTTCCCCTCGTCCTCGGGCACAACGACATGGACCACAACCTCGCCGATCTTGACGGGGCTCTTCACTTGCAAGGTCTGGTTCTGGCTCATCCCGGCGTCGATCGTGGCCGTGAAGTTTCCGCCGTACTGATCTACGAGCGCCAGCTCGACCGGCTGGGATGAGTTGTTCTTCAGGATCAGGCTCACCGCCGCCTTCTCCTGGGCCCGGCTGACGCCGGCGAGGACCAGGGCGACGAGGCAGAGCGCTCCCACCAGCATCTTGAATCCGGTATGGGCATTTCTCATGATCGACTCCTCCTGGGTTAGATCCTGAAAGTTGGTTCTCTTCCATTCCGTGTGGGTGAATCCAGTGCCAGCCATACAGCGGACGCTAAATACGAAATCCTAAACAAATCGGAATGACCGAAAATCGAAACAGCCGATCGCGGCAGGTCCCGAAGATGATTTCGGGATGGGGCAAATGCCGCTCCCACAAACGCGGCAGGTCCCGAAGATGATTTCGGGATGGGGCAAATGCCGCTCCCACGCAATGACCGCATTATGGAATCAATCTGCGAGACGCCGCATTCGCGTCTCGAAAGGTGTTTCCGCGAGTCGGTCAGTGTCATTTCTCCGCGATGACGACGCTCTCCATCGCGTCGCCGGCAAAGGAAGTGTCCCGCTGGGGGTCCCGGCGCTTGATCGCGTTGACCACGTCCATCCCCTCGACAACCTGGCCGAAGATGGTGTAGCCGCCGTTGAGGAACTCCGCCGGGACGAAGGTGATGAAGAACTGGCTCCCGTTGGTGTCCCGGCCGGCGTTCGCCATCGCCACGACGCCGGGGCGGTCGAACTTCAGGTCGCTGTCCTCATTGACGAACGAGTAGCCCGGCCCGCCCGTGCCCGTGCCGGTGGGGTCCCCCCCCTGGGCCATGAAGCCGTCGAGGACGCGGTGGAAGGTGACGCCGTCGAAATACCCCTCCCGGGCCAGGAAGACGAAGCTGTTCACGGCGATCGGCGCCTTGTCGGCGTGGAGCTTGATGACGAACTCGCCGCCCTTGGCCATCTTGACCCTGGCGGTGTACTCCTTGTTCTTATCGATCGAGAGGGGCGGCGCCGAGGTGTAGTGCTTGGGAGCGGAACGAGCGGGATCGACAGCCGCCTCCTCCGGCGCCTTCTGGGCGCAGCCCGAGAGCGGAGCGGCGGAGACGGCGGCCGCGAGGAGAGCGGCCAGGACGAACGACGGGATCCCCGCTTCCCTGGCGGTGTGGATGACCATCCGGCTCTCCCGTGGTGAATCTTTCCTTCCGATCATGGTTCACCTCCTTGTTTCGCGGCATTATAGCGGCTCTCCCGGCCGGGAAGCCGCTTTTTTGCGGTTATTCTCCGGGCCGCGCGAAGAGCTCGGGTGAAGGATTATTCAAGCGCGACGCTTTCATTTGACTAAAGGCGCTATCCGTCATATAAAATCAGCAATACCAGAGCCATTGGACAGCAACGACTAACCAGCCAAGCCAAGGAGGTGGACCATGGCATGCCGGATGGAAAAAGTCGATGTCTGGATGGGTTTTCTCAAGGACCAACCAGGGGAGCTGGCCCGGGCGCTGGAGGTTCTGAAAGCGGCCGGGGCGAACCTCGAATTCATGTTCGGCCGGGAGACGGTCGGGGTCGAATCCGTCTATTTTCTCGCCCCGCTCAAAGGCGGCGCGCAGCTTCGGGCGGCCGGCAAGCTTGGCCTGACCAAAGCCGGCAAGACCATTTCCCTGCGGATTACCGGCCCCAATACACGAGGCGTCGGTCTGAAGATCGCCCGGGCGCTGGGGGAACAGGGGATCAACATGCGGGGCTTTTCCGCGATGGGGATCGGCGGGAAGGCCATGTTTTACGTCGCGCTGGCCCGGAAGGATATGGCCCGGGCCCAGAAAGCCCTGAAAAAAGCGCTGTAAGCATTCGCGTCACCGCCGAAATGCACGGCCTATCCATGAGCCGTTGACCAGTGCGATTCTAGCCCGAATTTTCATGAAGATCGCAGATCTTCATGAATAATTCGGGCTAGGGGTCAAGGGCTCGCTTGACACCCCGGAGACGCGATCATGATCGGCGCCGTGGCGGGTGACATCGTCGGTTCGGTGCACGAGTTCCAGCCGATCAAGACGAAGGAGTTCCCCCTCTTCTCCCCCCGCAGCCGGTTCACCGACGACTCGGTCCTCACCATCGCCGTGGCGAAGGCGATCCTTCAGGGTTCGAGCTACCGCGAGGCGATCCACTCCTTCGGGCGGAGGTATCCCGACGCGGGATACGGCGGGCGCTTCATTGGCTGGCTCGCCTCCCCCGACCCGAAGCCCTACGGGAGCTTCGGGAACGGCTCGGCGATATGGTCAGTGACCGAAGCTTTCCGCCGGGGACATATAAAATAAAGGAACAGGCATGAGGAAGAAAATCGGCATCGCCGCGGGTTTGATACTCCTGGGGCTTTTGGGCTGGAGGATCCTGGCGAAACTGTCGCCGGGCTCGGGCGATGGCAACCGCCGGGCCACCCGGCCGGTGCCCGTGGAAGTCGCCCCCGCGGTGCGCCGATCCATGCGGGACGTGGCCGAATTCACCGGCACGCTTCTGCCCCGGAGCCGGTTCATCGTAGCCCCCAAGGTGCCCGGCCGCCTGGAGAAGCTCCTGGTCAACATCGGCGACCCGGTCCGCAACGGGGACTTGATCGCCATCCTGGACAGCGCCGAATACGCCCAGCAACTCGCCCAGGCGCAGGCCGAGCTGGAGGTCACCCGGGCGAGCCTGGCCGACTCGCGCAGCGCCCTCGACGTCGCCGCGCGCGAACACGAGCGCGCCCAGGAGCTGCGGACCCAAAAGGTGGCCTCCGAGGCCGAACTGGACGAGGCGCGGGCGCACCACGATGCGGCCCAGGCGAAATACGAGGTGACCCAGGCCCAGATCGAGCAGAAGGAGGCGGCCCTGAAGGCCGCGGAGGTGCGGCTCTCCTACACGCGGATCCAGGCCGCCTGGGACAACGGGGAAAACCCCCGCCTGGTATCGGAACGTTTCGTGGACGAAGGGGCGATGCTCGGGGCCAACGACCCGATCGTGGCGATCGTGGACCTGTCCGCCGTCATCGCCGTCGTCAACGTGATCGAAGAAGATTTCCCCGAGATCCGCGTCGGCCAGGCGGCGACCGCCGCCACGGATGCCTACCCCGGACAGGAGTTCGCCGGCCACATCGTCCGCCGCGCCCCGGTGCTGAAGGAGGAATCCCGGCAGGCCCGGGTGGAGATCGAGATCCCGAACGCCGATCGCCGGCTCGCCCCCGGCATGTTCGTCCGGGTCAAGATCCAGTTCGGCGAGCACCCCGAAACAACCGCCGTCCCCGTCGCCGCCCTCGTCCGCCGCAACGGCCTTTCCGGCGTGTTCCTGGCGGACGAGGCCTCCCACCAGGCCCGGTTCGTCCCGGTCACGACCGGCTTCACGGAGAAGAACTGGGTGGAGATCCTGGAACCCGCCCTGACCGGACGGGTAGTCACCCTGGGACAGCACCTCCTGGAAGACGGCGCGCGCATCGAGTTGCCGCGGGCGCCGGTTCGTCCCGGCGCTCCTTCCCCCTCCCCGGCGGCGGCCGCGGACGCCGCCCCGAAGGGACCGGCGGCACGGCCGTGAAGATCGCCCGTTTCTCCGTTCACCGCCCGGTTTTCACCACGATGATGACCTTGAGCGTCATCATCCTGGGCGGAATCTCGTTCTCCCGGCTCCCCGTCGACCTGATGCCGGACATCAGCTACCCCACGCTCAACGTCTCGACGATCTACGAGAACGCGAGCCCCGAGGAAATCGAGGAGCTGGTAACCCGCCCGATCGAGCAGGCGATGAGCGCCGTGCCCGGCGTGGAGGAGGTCACCTCGGTCTCCTCCGAGGGGAGGAGCCGGGTCCAGCTGACCTTCTCCTGGGGGACGGACCTGGACGTCGCCGCCAACGACGTCCGCGACCGCCTGGATCGCGTGATCGGCCGCCTGCCGGAAGACGCGGAGCGCCCGTCGCTGCGCAAGTTCGATCCGGCCAGCTTCCCCATCCTGATCCTGGGGGCCTCCAGTTCCCTCGACCCGATCCAGACCCGCCGGATCATCGACGACGAGATCCAATACCGGCTAGAGCGGGTGCCCGGGGTGGCGGCCATGGACGTCATGGGGGGGCTCTCGCGGGAGATCCACGTCGACCTCGACCCCGACAAGCTCAAGGCCCTGGAGATCCCGCTCGACCAGGTCGTCGAGAGTATCCGCACGGCCAACGTAATGCTCCCGGCCGGGGCGATCGAGATCGGCAACCTGGAGATCACCCTGCGCACCCCGGGCGAGTTCACGAGCCTCGAGCAACTGCGCGGGACGACGATCGCGGTGCACGAAGGCGCCTCGGTGCGCCTGGGCGAGGTGGCCGACGTCCGCGACAGTTGGGAGCGGGTGCGGCGCATCGTGCGCGTCAACGGCCGCCCCGGCCTGCGACTCTCCATCAACAAGCAATCCGGAACGAACACGGTGGAGGTGGCCGAGCGGGTCCTCCAAGAGGTCGCCCGGATCAACCAGGACATCCCCCAGATCCACATCACCCCGATCATCGACACCTCCCTCTACATCCGGCGCTCGATCGCCAACGTCGGTTCCTCGGCCTTCTACGGAGGCGCCTTCGCGGTGCTGATCCTGCTCCTCTTCCTGCGCAACCTCCGTTCCACCGCGATCATCGCCGTGGCGATCCCGATCTCGATCATCGCCACTTTCGCGATGATCTACTTCGGCGGCTTCACGCTGAACCTGATGACCCTGGGCGGCCTCGCCCTGGGGGTGGGCATGCTGGTGGACAACGCCATCGTGGTGCTGGAGAACATCAGCCGAATCCGGGAAGGCGGGGCGGCCCCCGCCGCCGCCGCGGTGCGGGGGACGGAGGAGGTCACCGCGGCCATTATCGCCAGCACGCTGACCACTCTCGCCATCTTCCTCCCCCTGATCTTCACCCGCGGCATGGCGGGGGTCATGTTCAAACAGCTCGCCTTCGTGATCAGCTTCTCCCTCCTCGCCTCGCTCGGGGTCTCGCTGACCCTGGTCCCGATGCTCGCCTCGCGCTACCTCCGCCCCGTCAGCCTGGAGCGGGTCGCGGGGGAGCGGTTCGGCCACCGCCTCTTCCGCCTGAGCGGGGAGGCCTTGGCGCGCCTGGAGCTGGGCTACCAGCGGCTCCTGCGTTTCGCCCTGAGCCATCGCCTGGCGATGGCGGGGGGGGCGTCTCTCCTCCTGGCCGGGAGCCTCGCGCTGATCCCCCTGGTGGGCACGGAGCTCATGCCCCAGAGCGACGAGGGGGAGGTGCGCGTCGACGCCGAGATGGAGGTCGGGACCCGCGTCGCGGTCGTGGACGAAGCGATGCAGAAGGTGGAGGCGGTGGTGGCGCGGGAAGTCCCCGAGACGGAGAGCGCCGTCTCCACCAGCGGGGGGGATTCCTCCCATACGGGCGACCTGCGCCTATCCCTCAAGCCCGAGTCCCGCCGGGACCGCTCCAGCGAGGAGATCGCCAACGCCCTGCGCCCGAAGCTCGCCGGCATCCCGGGGACGACCATCCGCACCCGGGCGGGACAGGGGCTGTTCCTCCTCCGCCGGTTGTCCGGGGGCTCGGAGAGGGTGGAGGTGGAGATCTACGGCTACAACCTGGAAACCGCCTCGGCCCTCGCCCAGAGGGTCAAGGCGATCGTGGAGGACGTCCCCGGGGTGACCGACGCCCGCATCACCCGGGACTTCGGGGCGCCCGAGCGCCTGGTCGAAGTGGACCGCGCCAAGGCCGAGACGATGAAGGTGGCCGTCCAGGATGTCGCCGAGATGCTGCAGACGGTCATCTCCGGCCGCCAGGCGGGAAACTACCGGGAGGCCGGCGACGAGTTCGAGATCCGCGTCAAGGTCAAGGACTCCGAGCGGCTCTCGCTCCGGGAAGTCCTGGATCTCACCGTCAACAACTCCGCGGGCGAGCCGGTGGTCCTCCGGAACCTGGTGCGGCTCCTCCCCCGCTCCGGCCCGGTCCAGGTCGAGCGGAAGAATCAGGAGCGCCTGATCACCGTCCGCGCCAACATCTCCGGACGCGACATGGGCTCCATCCTCCGCGACATCCGCCGGGAGCTTAGTTCCCTTCCCGTCCCCAGCGGCTTCCGGGTCGGCTTCGGGGGAGATTACGAAGAGCAGCGCAAGGCCTTTCGGGAGCTGGCCTTGAACCTGGTCTTGGCCCTGGTCCTGGTCTACATCGTCATGGCCTGCCTCTACGAATCCCTGCGCGATCCCTTCGTGGTCATGTTCTCGGTCCCCCTGGCGATCATCGGGGTGGCGCTCGTCCTTTTCCTAACGAACACGACGTTCAACATGCAATCCTACATCGGCTGCATCATGCTCGGCGGCATCGTGGTCAACAACGCCATCCTCCTGGTCGACTACACCAATCTCTTGCGCCGCGAGGAGGGCATGGGACTATCGGAGGCGATCGAAACCGCCGGTCGCCGCCGGCTGCGGCCGATCCTGATGACCGCCCTGACCACCATCTTCGGCCTGGTCCCCCTGGCCCTGGGGCTGGGAGAGGGCGGGGAAGCGCAAGCCCCCCTGGCCCGGGCCGTGATCGGGGGGCTCATCAGTTCGACCTTCATCACGCTGCTGATCGTGCCGGTCGCCTATTCGCTGTTCGAGCGGGGCCTCAAGCGGACCCGTCCCGCGCCGGCGGACGCGGAGCGCCGGGAGCCGGCGTCGTGAAACCCGTCCGCGCCGCCGCGGCCATCGCGCTGATCCCGGCCCTCGCCTGCCTGGGGTCGTGCGCCCTGGTCCACGAGGAGTGGGAGCCGGCCGCTCCGCCGCCCGGACCGATCGCCGGCCTCGAGCCATCGCCGGAACGGCCGGAAGCGACCCCCCCGCCGGACGGCGAGACCTCCGTTGGCCCGCTCGAGATCACCATCGAAGATGCCGTCCTCCTGGCGGTGGAGAACAACCGCTCGCTGCGCGTGGAGCGGCTAGAGCCCGCGATCATAAGGACCTTCGAGGAACAGGAGCGGGCGGCTTTCGATCCGGTCCTCTCGGCCGAGTATCACTTCGACCGGGCCCGGAGCGGGGAGGAGGGGACGGACGGGGAAGTCAGCGAAACCGCCCGCGGGGGCGGGGCGGCGGTCTCGGAGCGCCTGCCGACGGGCACGGATATCGACCTGCGGATGGAGAGCGAGCGGACGGGGGACGAGGACACGGCGGACCAGTATTCCACCCGAGCCGGCCTTTCGGTGACCCAGTCCCTCCTCCGGGGCTGGGGCGTCGCGGTGAACCTGGCGGACCTGAGGCAGGCGCGACTGGACACGATCTACTCCGAGTACGAGTTTCGCGGATTCGCGGAAAACCTGGTCGCCGAAGTGGAGAAGACCTATTGGCAGTACGTTCTCGCCCGCCGGGGGGTGGAGATCGTCCGCCAGTCGCTCGACCTGGCGCAACAGCAACTGGAGGACGCGCGCCACCGCATCCGGGTCGGCCAGTTGGCAGAAACGGAGCTGGCGGCGGGCGAAGCGGAGGTCGCTCTCCGGCAGGAATCCCTGATCAACGCGCGCAGCTTGGTGGAGTCCCTCCAGGTGAAACTCCTCCGGCTCCTCTACCCGCCGCGGCTGTCCGGGTCCGGTCGTGAAATCTTGCCGCGGACCGAGCCCACGGTGCTGCCGCTTCCCCCGGACGCGCTGGCGGACCACGTGGCGGTGGCCCTGCGCCTGCGCCCGGACCTCAATCAGGCGGCGCTCCTGGTCCAGAAGGGATCCCTGGAGGTCGTTCAGACCCGGAACGGGCTATTGCCTCGCCTGGACATCTTCATCGTCCTGGGCAAGACCGGCTATGCCGAGTCTTTCGGGGATTCCTTCCGCGATCTCAATGGCGACGGTTACGATCTCTCCGCCGGGGTGGAGTTCGAGTTCCCGCCGATCAACCGCGAGGCCCGGGCCCGGGACGATCGGGCCGAGCTGACCGAGCGGCAATACCAGGAGTCCCTGCAGAACCTGACGGATCTTGCCAGGCAGGACGTCGAGCTCGCCTTCATCGAGATGCAGAGGGCCCGCCAGCAGGTGGACGCCACCGCCATCACCCGGCGGTTCCAGGAGGAGAAGCTTCGGGCCGAGACGGCCAAGTTCCGCGTCGGCAAATCCACCGCCCTCCTGGTCGCGGGCGCCCAGCGGGATCTGCTCGAGAGCCAGGTCGCCGAAGTGGCCTCAGTCACCAACTACCTGATCGCCCGGATCAACCTGTACCTGATGGAGGGGTCCCTCCTTGAGCGCCGCGGCCTGGTCGCACCCGGCCGCGAACCCCGGGCGACCGACCCGCTTTCCGCCCCTTCCCCGGTCGCCCTCAATCCGTAAACTGTCCGAGACTGGGGACGGCGGCAATAGGGATACTGCCGATGAACTTTGTCATTCATCTCCACAAGGCCAAGGGCGAGAAGTTCTATCTCCGACTCGAGAAGGACGGGGTCCTCAAGAATTGGGCGGTCCCCAAGGGCCTTCCGGATTATGTCGGAATCAAACGCCTGGCCGTGCAGATCCGCGACGGCCAGCTTTCGGTGGCCGGTTTCGAGGGGCCGATCTCCAAGGGCGAGTTCGGGCGCGGCGTCGTCTCGATTTGGGACAAAGGCGCATATACACCGATCGCCTGGGATGCGGATAGGATCGCTTTCCGCTTGGAGGGGAACAAGGCCTCGGGGACCTATTCCATGAAACCTTTCCCCAAGGCGGGCGAGAACTGCTGGACGATAGAGAAGGTCGAGACCGAGATCCGCAAACCGTCACCCATCCCGCAGGTGATAGCGGCAGTAAAAACCAAAACCCGGGAGACGACGAAAGCGGAGAAGAAACGTCCCTTCCGGGCTCGATTCCCCGCACCCCGGGGCGGGAAGAGATCCTACAGCAAGAATAAGAAAAGCCGTCCGAAACCATCGTCGACCGGCGGCGGGCGCCCCTCCATGGCGACGTGGTGGATGAGATGAGAACTAACTCCTTTCCGATTCGATGACGAATCGGAAAGGATTGCAGTATCGGGCTGGCGCCCTTGTAGTATCGCTACGCTTGTAGTATCGCTTCGCTTTGTCGTAGCGAAGCGAAGATCCCGATCGTGAAGAGGGGTAGTATCGGCCGAGATCCGGCAGCAGATCTCGCGATGACAACAGCCAAATCCGATTATCCGGGGGGAATGAGGCTATGAAAAATGGGAAGGGAAGATCCATCGGGCGGCTCGCGGCGGCGGCGCTCGCGGCGATCGGCGCGCTGTATCCACTGGCCGGAAGGGCGGAGATACCCGCGGGCTGGCCGGGGGAGATCAACCACCTCGTCTATCCCACGATCGGCTGCCCCCTGATCGTCCGCCCGGGAGACACCTTTACGCTGGAGTTCGACGCCATCGGCGACGGGGCGGGCGGTTCCCAGCCGGCGGTCTCCGCCTGGAGCGTGGCCCTGGTCTCCAGCAACGACCTCTGGGCCACGACGACGGATTGCGCGATCTGGACGGCCATAACCGGCGTCTCCGCGGCCTGGCCGGGCGACTCCACGACGGACTACTGGTCGGGGTCGGGGCCGTGGGCGGGGCGGGAGGTCTGGCGGGTGACGGTCGAAGTCCCGCCGGGCGCGCGGCCGGACCTCTACGACCTCGAGACGAGCGCCTTCGGCGCGGAGACGATCGCCGACGGCCAGCCCCACTCCGTCCAGGTGGTCGAGGAGTTCAAGGACGACTACACCTTCATCCAGATCAGCGACTTCCACATCAACGACCCCCGGGGGCCGTCCGTGATCCTCGACATCCCCGGCCCCCATCCCCGCTCGGAGGAGTTCATCGGCTACCAATACATCAAGAAGGCGATCGACGAGGTCAACCGGATCAACCCCGACTTCGTGATCATCACCGGCGACCTCGCCTTCGGCGTCCCCTTCTTCGTCGAGTATCCCTACGCCTCAACCGGCGTCACCGACTACACTGGCGTCCACCCCGACTGGAACGGCGAATACAACCAGGCCTACCGCCACCTCCTCCGCTTCGAGGTCCCGGTCGTCTGCCTCCCGGGCAACCACGACACCTACAACCTGGAGACGACCGAGGGCGACCCCCTCCAGGGCCACTTCCTCCAGGACGGGGCCGAGATCTGGCCGACCATGTTCTCCCCCCGCTACTTCGGCTGGAACTACGGGGACAAGTGCCACTTCACCTGCTTCTGGTCCTACGACAAGACGCCGGCCGCCCGGGCCTTTTCCGACTGGTCGGCCCTGATCCCGGAAGCGCAGCTTCCCCCGATGGACGGAGGGGGCGGGCAGGTGCGGGAGTGCGCGGGAGGCTCGCCGCCCGCCTGGAACGGGCAGATGGCCTGGATCGAGCAGGACCTCGCCGCCGCCCAGTCCAATTTCCCCCTCCTCGCGATGGCCTGCCACAACCCCTTCTACGGGACCTATTCCGACTCCGACAGCTTCACCGACCACACGAGCCGCGACAAGCTAAGGGAGCTGAGCCGCACCTACGGCGTCGAGCTCGCCCTCTCCGGCCACACCCACCTCGACCACGTCTTCACCGACAGCTCGGGCGCGACGCCGGTCCTCCACCCCAACACCACCACCACCAGCTTCAACACCTACGAATACCCCGGCTTCCGGCGGCTCACAATCGCCGACGGGGCGGTGACGAGCTATTACTACCAGGCGGATGACTTCTCCTGCCCGAGCTACGAGAATACGCTCATCGCCAAGCACGCGACGGTGACCGAGGCCTTCAACGCCATGACCCGGCTCGCAACCCCCGCGGTCGAAGGCTGGTTCAGCTCGACCGATCCCGTCGTCGTCCACAAGGAGTTCACCTGCTGGAACCATCTGAGCGAGGGTAACCCGCCGGTATCACTGGAGAACACGGTGGTGGATTTCGTCCTGCCCGACCTCGGCGAGATCGGGGAATACCAGGTCAGCGGGGGGAATCTCTTGCGCTACTGGCGGCCGCTCGCGGGCTACCTGACGCTCCAGGTCCGGGCGGACGGGATCGCGCCGGGCGGGATGGGCGTCGTCATCGTCGAGGCGCCGGTGCCGGGGGCGGAACATCTCGTCCTCCAGTCCGGGGACTATGACGGCGACGGGAGATCCGACATCGCCATCTTCCGCCCGGGGAGCGGCCTCTGGGCGGTCCGCGGGCTCGGGAGCCTTAACTTCGGGACGGCGGGCGACGTCCCGGCCAGCGGCGACTACGACGGCGACGGACACGCCGAGGTCGCCGTCTTCCGCTCCGCCAGCGGCCTCTGGGCGATCCGGGACCTCACCCGCTTCTTCTTCGGAGGATCGGACGCCGTCCCCGCGCCGGCTGACTATGACGGCGACGGGACCTGCGACGCCTCGGTCTTTTCCGCGGGGGCGGGGACCTGGAGCGTGCGGGGGATGACGGCGGCCTTCTTCGGCCAGAGCGGGGACCTCCCCTCCCCCGCCGATTACAACGCCGACGGCCGGGCGGAGTTTGCCGTCTTCCGGCCGGCGGACGGCCTCTGGGCGATCCTCGGCGGCGGGCGCCGTTACTTCGGGCAGAGCGGGGACGTCCCGGTCCCCGGCGCCTACTGTTGGCCGGGCGACCCCGCGCGGGCCGCGCCGCTCGCCGAGTTCCCGGCCGTCTTCCGCCCCGTGAACGGCCTCTGGGCGGTATGGGGCCATACCCGCCTCCGGTTCGGGATGGACGGGGACAGCCCGGTACCGGGGGCCTTCGGGGGCGGGATCGTGGACGACTTCGCCGTATTCCGGGGTTCCTCGGGGATGTGGTCGGTGCGGGACGGGACGAGGTGTTTCTTCGGGACGGCGGGCGATCTGGCGGTAACAAGATGAAAAAAGGTTACGTGAGGATACGTAAGGTTACGTAAGGATACGTGAGGTTACATCTCGCCGGGAGTGTCAAGCGAGAGCTTGACTCGGGCGGTGAAGCTTTCGCTTCACACTCCTTCGATAATCGTGAAAAATATTGAGCTATATTATGAACTCCATGGCGAAGGAGTTCCCCTATTGCTGATTGCAGGTCTTGCATGCGACACACGAAGTTGGACACCCGTTATCGATGGATTTTCAAAGCGCTTTCAGACGATCGTTTTCGACAATCGAGGAGTCGGACGCAGCGGCATGCCGGAATCGCCCTACGGCATCCGCGATATGGCCGAGGACACTTTAAAACTTCTTGATCATCTAAATCTTCAGTCGACGAATATCATCGGCCACTCCCTGGGCGGATATATCGCCCAGGAATTTGCCATCAGATATCCGGGACGAGTCAATAAGTTGATTCTGGAAAGCACGGCGCCGCAATCTTCAGCGAGGAATAACCTTCTATTTCAAAGGTTTCTTGAATGGCGCCTGAACGGAATGGAATTGGAGCCCTGGATATGGGCCTGGTCGTTCTGGCTATTCCCTCCGCCGCGTTTTGAAGATAGGAGCTTTATCGATGCCCATGTCAAGGCCGCCCTGCAAAATCCCCACCCTCAATCGACCAGCGCGTTTAAGGGTCAAATTGAAGCAATCCTCACCCACAACACCCTGGCTCGGCTGAAGAAGATACGGGCAGAGACGCTCGTCATCGAAGGGGAAGAGGATATCCTCATTCCGCCCGAAGAGGCCGGACAGCTGGCCAAGAGAATTCCCGGGTGTTCCATGTCAGTCGTGGAGGATGCCGGTCACATAGTCCATGTAGAAAAACCGGAAGCATTTATCAGGACGGCACTGGATTTCCTGAGCTAAACGCCTCCTGGGGGTTCAACTTGCGCGGCGGGGCCTACCTGTCGGAGTATTTCGCACTCGAAGCGCTTTTTCAATACCACAACGAGTTTGCCTCCCGAGAGCCCTACTCGGGCTATTTTTGGAATATCTGGCTCGATCCCGCTTTCAACACCCGCATCCGCTTCTCCGACTACGATTTTTTCATAAGCGGCAAGGCCTCTCTCCCTCTCGGCGACCTTCGCCCCTATGCGTTGGTTGGGATCGGTTTCGGCTATAGCCGGGCGGAGATCGAACAGAAAACCGGCCTGCAGGCGGTCAACGTCCCGAGCACCGAAGGGGCTTACTTGGGCAAGGTCCATCGCGGCTACCAGGTCCTCTACAGCGCGAAGGCGGGGGATGTCTGGGGGCGCTACGCCGCGCGCCTGACCCTGGGCGAGATCGGCCGCGAGGTCGGGGGCGTAATGTCCTTCATGACCGGGGGGAACCGGGGAATCACCGGAAGTCCGCTAGACCGCCTCCTCTCCCAGCTCATCGGCCAACCGCTCTCGGTGATGATCGTCCTCACGCACGGCCAGGCCAACGCTCCCCGCCTCGACGTGGTGAGCGATTATTCCGTGATCAAGCCGGCCGACCCGCTGCCCTTCGTCGCCAAGGTGGGCTTCAACGCCGGGAGCGTCTACGCGGCCGACCAGGCTTTCGCAGCTAAAATCACGGGCAACGCGAATCTCATGAAGCGCATGAAAAACATGCGCTGCGAGTACATCCGTCTGGACGACCAAGCCGTGACTTTCCTCTGGTCCGGGAGCGAAACCGATTACAGCAGCATGATCATGGACCACGGCGATTTCTACCGGATGATCAACGACATCATGGACAACCTGGCGGACATCGCCGACACGGCCAAAGGGATCGGGCGCTGATATTCGATACCGAGGGAATAGAGCCATACCATGCCGGCCCGCCCTCACCGACCTGGTGTCGGTGGAGACAAGCAATCTCGGATCTGAATCGGACACTCCGTGTCCGATCGGACAGCATATGTCCCTTATGGGCGGAGGGTGATGCGGAGGATCTCGCCCGGGCGCCAGAGGCGCATCCGCGGGCCCCAGGTCCCCGTGCCGCGGCTCACGATCACCGTGAGGCCGTCCTTTTCATGCTTCCCCTCGAAGAACTCGTAGCGGGGGCGGACGAAGTAGCTGAAAGGCCAGACCTGACCGGCGTGGGTGTGTCCGGAAAGGACCAACCCCACCCCTTTCCCTTCCACCTCCTCCCTGCGGGGAGGGGCGTGGGTGAGAAGAATAGTTGCGCCCGGCGGGCGGCCGGCGAGAGCCTTCCCGAACGGATCGCCGGTCCGGCGGACCGAGCGCAGGCCCCCTCCGATGTAGTCCACGCCGGCCAGGACCAGGCCGGGTTTTATCTCAGCCCAAGAGTCGTGGAGGAGGCGAAAACCTCCCTCGGCAACTAACTCCTCGCCGGCGTGGTCACGGCCGTAGGATTCGTGGTTGCCGAGGACCGCCCAGAGGCCCAGGGGGGCGGACAGTCGTCGGAAGATGGGGGGCAAAACCTCGGGCACTTGGCCGTGACCCTCGAAGGTGTCCCCGAGGAGGACCACCAGTTCCGGACAAAGCTTCCGAACCTGCTCGACACGGGCGGAGAGCCATTTCTCTCCCAGAAGCGTGCCGAGATGAAGGTCCGAAAGGGCGACGATCGTCGTCCCGTCCATCTCCCCGGGTAAGCCGGATAGGCGCACCTCGTAGTCGATCACTACCGGCGGCCGGAGCCCCTGCGCCAGGGCGATCGCGGAGAGCGCCCCGCCCGCGACCAAAGCCCAGCCCCTCAGGACGGGGGCAGTGCGTGGGAAGAGGATGCCGAAGCCGGTGGCGACGTCGACTGCGATCAGGCAGGCGAAAAGCAGGAAGAGAACGGCCATCCAAGTCATGCCGACCAGCTCAACCGCCGCGGCCGCAGTCCCCGCGCCGTTGTGGCCGAGGTGGAGGCCGAGGACGAATATCCCCCACAGCGTCAGACCCGTCACGGAGAGCATCCATCGGGGAATCCGGCGCTTCAGTGCCGGCACCGACCCTGCGCGCCAGAAGACATACAACTGCAGGACGGTGAAGAGGGCGGTAAGGATCTGTCTGAACACGGCGCCTCCACATTATTGCGTGTAGCATCCCATGAAATCCCCCAGAAGGCAACCGGCGGGGAGGGACGGGGAGCCAGTCGCGCTGGCTTGGTCAAGGCGCTGGTCAGATATTCTTCAAAGTATTCTTCCTCCGGATTAATATTTGGAAAGATTATTGGCTTTTCTATCACCACGGGGTACAATCTGTCTCAACCATGGGAGGTTCTCGTGCTGTCCGTGGGTGAGGTTATGCGGCTTTCCGAACCCGGTGCTGGAGGGTAGTCCAGGCCGGGTTTTTCATTTAACGTTTTGATAGCGCATTGGGAATTGAACTCCCGAGAGCCTGACACCGCCACCGACAGTGATAGCCGTTTGGGATTAGGCTTCGCTATCGGATAAATCAATTCCGCGGAGGATAAGTGAGATCGATATATTCGACAATATTTGGATGCGCCATCCTGTTCTTCGCGGGCGCGGACATCGCCCGCTCGGGTGAACTGTTCATCGAGTATTCTTCCTATCTGGGCGGGAACGCATCCGAGGGCACATTTGATTATGTATATACATACGGCGGCATAGCAGTGGATAGCAAGCATTGCGCTTATGTCGCCGGCACGACGCAGTCCTATAATTTTCCCACGAGGAATGCCTATCAGGGCGCTCTCTGCGGTCAAAGCGATGCGTTTATCGCCAAGGTATCCTCGTCGGGATCTATCCTGGCATACTCGACGCATTTCGGCGGTAGCAACTCAGATCGCGGTTGTCGCATAGCGATCGATTCAACAGGATGCACGTATATCGTCGGTCTCACAAGGTCATCCGATTATCCAACCCTCAATCCATATCAATCAAGCATATCTGGGCCTAGCGATCTTTTTCTGGCCAAAATAGTATCGTCCGGGTCGTCTCTGGCATATTCCACATATGTTGGAGGAGACGATGGGTCGTATGGGGTGGAATATCCTTACAACATCGCTTTGGATACGAGTAACCGCGCATACATTACGGGAAAGGTCGGATCCACTGCATTCCCCACGCATAATTCCTATCAACCGAGTTATGGTGGAGCCTCTTATATGTACGAGGATGCTTTTGTCATGTGCGTTGGTTCATCGGGATCGCATCTCGTTTATTCAACATATCTCGGAGGCATGGGGCGAGAAGAAGGCCGCGGGATAGCGGTGGACGCGCAGAATTTCGCATATGTCGTCGGCTTAACGAATTCATATGATTTCCCGACTTTAAACGCCTATCAGGTCGCTATGAACGATGATATAAGATACCAGGGATTTGTGACCAAGTTTGCGCCATCGGGGTCGGCGATCGAATATTCCACATTCATCGGAGGATCGGACTTCGATTTTGCTTATGGCATCGCTGTCGATTCGGATAACCACGCCTATATCGCCGGACATACCGTGTCCACAGATTATCCGACTTGCAATGCCTACCAACCATCATCTGGGTACTGGTCAGGCAGTCCCTACGATGATTGTTTTGTATCAAAATTGAGTTCCAGCGGGTCGTCTTTGAGATATTCAACATATCTTGGCGGATCATATTATGACGCCGCGTTCGACATAATAGTGGATGGTGAAAAGAGAGCATGCATAACTGGGCACACCCGGTCTTCAGATTTCCCCACATTAGGTGCATATCAAGGAGCCTTTCAGGCTCCATGGTATGCCAGATATTCCGATATATTCGTCACCAGGTTTTCGTCATCCGGAACGATGTTGAGCTATTCTACATACTTGGGAGGGAGAGGCGAGGATACAGGCCGAGGTATTGCCATCGACTCATCCGATCGAATATATGTCATGGGGTATACGAAATCCTACGATTTCCCCACAAGAAATGCCTTTCTGCCGAAATATCGGGGAAATATTGATGCGTGTTTGGCGAAGTTACGATATGCCCCGTCTCCGACGCCGTTCAGCCCGGGGACTATTCTGAACGGGGGCGATTACAACGGGGACGGGGTATCAGAGATCTCGGTATTCAGGCCGGGTACGGGGATATGGCAAATAAAGAATGTCGGATGTGCATACTTCGGGCAAGGGGGAGATACGCCCGTTAGCGGGGATTATGATGGGGATGGGACCACCGATATCGCTATTTTCCGGCCAGGAGAAGGCCTGTGGGCGATTCGGAATCTGACACGATTCAACTTCGGAAGCTCGGCCGATATTCCCCTGCCGCGGGACTACGACCGCGACGGGAAGACGGATGCGGCTATTTTCCGGCCCGGACACAGTTTGTGGAGCATTCGCGACCTGACGGTCATTTACTTCGGACGGGAGGGAGATGTTCCCGTGCCCGCCGATTATGATGGCGATGGACTGGTAGACGCGGCGGTCTATCGCTCCCCAGCTGGACTATGGATGATCCGAGGCTTGGCCGGTGAATTTTTAGGGATGACAGGCGACATACCGATGCCCGCTGATTACAATCAGGATGGTAAAACGGAAACCGCCGTATTCCGCCCTGCGACCGGCCTCTGGGCGGGGGCACTGACAGGAGAGGGCCTCCAGCGAATCTATCTTGGGATTTCCGGCGACATTCCCGTTCCCGCCAGTTATGGCGGCGGCGACTGGATCCAGCCCGCCGTCTTCCGTTCATCCTCCGGCCTTTGGGCGGTCCATGACCTCACCCGTTGCTGGTTCGGCAGGCCGGGAGACGTTCCTGTCGCCCATTAGATTCGGGGGATAGCTTACCTATTCCCCGAATTGAGCAAGGTGTCCCCGGAACGCCATAACGATACCGCCGATACCCTGCAAAGGCTTGCCTCGGGCTTCGCGATAATCGACGGCGAGGCTTATTTACTCAAAGACCTCGCTGAAGGTGTAGGTAGTGAAGGTCGCGAAGGAGGCTTCCAGGATTTTGTTGACCAGGTCCTCCCGGGCCAGGGCAAACGATCCGTTGTCCGGGTAGCCGATGAAGCTGTACTCGGTGATGCCGCTGTATTGCTGGGTCCTGGACGCGGCCTTGAGAATTTCTATCATCTGCGCGGTCCCGATGGTCTGACCCGCCAGCTCGAACTCCCGGGATTTTCCCTGCATGGCCAGGTAGCGATAATCTTCCTCAGCTATGCCGGAATGATAGCTCCCCGGTTCGAAGGCCCCCGGATTGGCCCCCTGATACTTGTAAAAGGTGTTGGTCGTCAGGATATCGTAGGGGCTGACCGGGTCTATAAACACGGGATCGCGCGCTTCTCCCCCGTATGAATCCGCCTCGAAGGTCAGGGAGGGATAGTCCGCGGAGGCCAGGTATCTCCCGGACACGGCCGTGTTGAAGCCGCCGACCCTGGTGATGGCCGCGGTCGTCCAGTAGGTCCAGGCTTCCTGGGGCGTGGCGCAGTTCTCCAGCGTTTCCCGGTAAAGAAGACCGTAATCCAGCATGTTGGATTTGGTCCAATCCGGCCGGGAAAGGACGCTGTGGGGGGCCAGTACCAGACCGGACTCATTCATGCCCATATCCGCGCCGATGAAACCCGGCCAGTTGATCCCGACGAACCGCCGGGCGCCGGGAGGACGGGGCTCAACAGCCACGATCAGAAGATCGTTGACCGTGATCTTCCGGAAGTCGTTTTCCCCATCCATATTCTTGCCGGTGATCAGCCCGCGGTTGAGCTCGGCGTTCGCGGTCTTGTCGCCCCAGAAAGCGGCGTTGGAGCAGAACGGCGGCGGGATATTCGGAGGCGGCCCGAAGATCAGCGTGTTGGACAGGAAATAGAAGCTGTTGATGCCGGCCAGGTCGTCACGGTTGAGATTCCGCCCCAGCCGGAAACTGTAGAGGCCGGCGGGGGAGGCTTCCATCCCGGTGAGGAGGGCGTCCAGTTCGCTCGCATACTTGTCGAAGAGGCCGCCCAGCTGGGCCTTGACCGCGGGGATGAGCTTGTTCTCGTGATAATCGGCGGAACGGCAATAGTGCTCGATAAAGACAAAGTTCATCCAATCCAGTATCTGCGGCGCGCACAGGAAACCGATGGCATAGGCTCTTTCCTCGGGCGTCCCCCATACGTGCAGAACGTGATTCCCCTTGAGATCCTTCAGTGTCCCGCCGCCGCCGCCCCAGGCGACCGATTCTTCTCCGCCGCTGAAAGGCACCGGCTGATAGAGAGCCACGTCCGTGTTGGCGGCGATTCCCCCCGCGCTCACGGCAACGACGGGCAGCTTCAGGTTGGCGGTGGTCTGGTACCAGCCGACCGGATCGGCAAAGTCCTCATGATTCACCCCTCCGTCGCCGCCGGTATCCATGTAGGCCCAGACGGCATACTCCCCGGCCGCAAGCCCCGAAACAGCGTAGGGACCCTGGGCGGCGAGTTTCTGATAACCGGCGGCGTACTGGGATAAGTAGGGGTATGCCTCCGTCTCCATGTTCCGGATATGGGCCCGATGCTCGGACCTCACCGCCACCACATAGATGTCGCCATGGACCGATATCGCCTGCGTGGAGACAGCGCCGGTGATCGTTCCCGTGGAGACGGCGGTCGTGTCGACGCATTCTGAAACCGGCACATCCCCGAAAGCGCCGAAGTAGACCCGGGTCACGCCTCGGATCGCCCAGAGGCCGGAGGAGGGACGGAAGAGCGCTATATCGTCGAGCGAGTCCCCGTTGAAGTCTCCCGTCACCGGGCTGTCGCCGGAGAGGCCGAAATAGGCACGGGTCAAGGACCGGATCGCCCAGAGACCGGTTCCCGGGCGGAAGACCGCGATCATGGTTCCGAAAGGTCGGCCGGCGCCGTACCAGCTATAGACAGCGGGCACCGGCCGGTCGCCGCTCTCCCCGAAATAGGTCCGGGTCAGCCTCCGGATCGCCCAGAGACCGGTGGAAGGCCGGAAGACCGCGAACTCCTTCGCCTCGTCGCCGGCGTAGTCCCCGGGGACGGGAATATCGGTCTCCCCCCCCCAGTAGATCTTGGTCAGCCCCCTCACCGCCCAGAGTCCCGAACCGTTCCGGAAGATCGCCGCCGACGCCGAGCCGTCGCCGGTATAATCGTCCGGAAGGGGAGTATCGGCCGCGGCGCCGAAGTAAAAGCGAGTGAGGCCATGGATCGCCCAGAGGCAGGTTTCCGGGCGGAAGACCGCGACATCGGCGATCCCGTCGCCGTCGTAATCTCCGGCGGCCGGGATATCCCCGGCCCGGCCGAAGTTTGTCCTTCCCAGCCCCCTCACCGCCCACAGTCCGGTCGACGGCCGGAAGACAACGATATCGTCAAGGCCGTCCCCGTTGAAGTCCGCCGCCAGGGCAACCCAGGCGAAACCCAGTCCCAACATCGTTGACAGGCCTATTGCCCATCTCTTCATCCGCGCTTCTCCTGGTCGATCACCACTCATCGTTATGTTTCTCCTCTCGATGGGAGGAGGTCAAGAAGATTTGCCGGGGAAAGGAATCCCCATCCAACCCCCATGCAGTCACTGGGGGCCAGTTTCGAGCGCAAATGGAATCCTGACGGGACAAGCCCGCGGGGGCGGGACATGGCGCGCGGACCTCTCTCAACTTCCGTCGGCGGGAAGAGCGACGCCTTCCTCTTCTGCGTCTCGTCGGCGGGGAGCGGCCTCTGGGCGACGAGGTAGAAGAAGGGGCGAGGAGGCCGGGGGCGGCGGGCGCGCGGGCCTGAAGGCCCGCGCCTACGGCGGGGGGCGCCTGTCTAACCGCCGGTTCGCAGAACCGGCCGACAGAGCCTGGGCGCCGGTTTAGCTGTTGCCCGCGACGCAGCCACCGGCTATCTTGGACGATTCCGGCACACCAACCCCGAGGAACAGAGAAGATGAAGATCACCAAGCACTCCTGGCCGATCATGATCGTTTCGGGGCAGTTCAACGCGCAGAACGACGAAGGGTTCCGCCTCAGGCAGTTGAAGACCGAGCTGGAAGAGGTCCAGCACTGCAGCGTCATCCCTTCCTTCTCCTACGAGGACGGCTACGAGATCTTCCGCTCCCGCTCCGACTTCGGCTGCATCGTCGTGGACTGGGACATCCCCCAGGAGAGATCCGATGAGAAATCGACACCGGAGCACTTCGTCAAGCTCATGCGGAAACGGCACCGGGGGGTCCCGATCCTCCTCCTGACCGGGCGGATGGGGATGGACAAGATCCCCCTGGAGATCCTCAAAGACGTCAACGACTGCCTCTGGAAGACCGCCGACACGATCTCCTTCCTGGCCGGGCGGATCGAGGTCCATCTCCTGGAATACATCGGGAAGGTCTATCCCAGCTTTTTCGCCATGCTGGTCAAATATGCGAACGAATACAAATACGCTTGGCACACCCCGGGGCACATGGGCGGCGAAGGGTTCCTGCGCAGCCCGGCCGGGGTGGCCCTCTACAAGTTCTTCGGCGAAAACATGTTCCGTTCGGATCTCTCGGTCTCGGTCCCCGAGCTGGGCTCCCTCCTGGAGCACAGCGGCGTGGTGGGCGACGCGGAAAGGCACTCGGCCCGGGTCTTCGGCGCGGACCGCACCTACTACGTCCTGAACGGCACCTCCACCGTGAACCAGATCATCTGGAGAAGCCAGCTGGTGCGGGACGACATCGCCTTCGTGGACCGGAACTGCCACAAGTCGCTCAACTACGCCATGGTCATCACCGATGCCTTCCCCGTCTACATGATCCCCCGGAGGAACCGGCGGGGCATCATCGGCCCGGTCCGCCTCTCGGAGTTCTCGCCCAAGTCCATCCGGAAAAAGATCGCGGAGAACCGCCTGATCCCGCAGAAGCTCAAGGCCAACCCGGTGAAGATGTCGGCCCTGACCAACTCCACCTACGACGGGGTCTGCTACAACGTGGTCACCATCAAGAAGCAGCTGGAGAAGGGCGTGGAGAACCTCCATTTCGACGAGGCCTGGTACGCCTACGCCTGCTTCCACCCCGTCTACCGGGGCCACTACGGCATGACCCCCGACGAGCCGGCCGCGCACCACCCGCCCATCTTCTGCTCCCAGTCCACCCACAAGCTCCTCACCGCCTTCTCCCAGGCCTCCATGCTCCACATCCGGAACGGGGGCCGGGTCAAGGTCGAGCACGACGAGTTCAACGAATCCTACATGATGCACGGCTCCACCTCGCCCCAGTACAACATGATCGCCTCCCTGGACGTGGCCACCCGGATGATGGAGGACAACGGCGAGGTCATGATGAACGACATCATCCTGGAGGCCGTCCAGCTCCGGAAGAAGGTGGCGGCGATCGAGAAGGAACTGAAGAAGAAGAACAAGCAGGACTGGTTCTTCGGCCTCTGGCAGCCCCGGAAGGTCTCGGTCGGCGGGAAAACGGTGCCCTTCGAGGAGGCGAGCGACTCCTTCCTGGCCGGGAACCAGTCCCCCTGGGTCTTCACCAAGCGGGACGACTGGCACGGCTTCGAGGAGATGGAAGACGACTATGCCATGCTCGACCCCATCAAGCTGACCTTCACCACCCCGGGGATCGACGACCGGGGCAAAATGAGCGAGGAGGGGATCCCGGCCTCGGTGGTGACCAACTACCTGATCGACAAGGGGATCGTCTGCGAGAAGACCGACTACTACTCCTTCCTGCTCCTCAATTCGCTCGGGACCACCAAGGCCAAGCAGGGGTCGCTCCTCTCGGCCCTGCTCGCGTTCAAGGACCTCTACGACGCCAACGCTCCCCTCGACCAGGTCTTCCCCGCCCTGGTCCGCGACCACCCGGAACCCTACCGGGGCAGCGGGCTCAAGGATCACTGCAACGGGATCCACCGCTACTTCAAGGACCACGGCATGCTGGAAAAGATGCAGGCGGCCTTCCAGGTCATCCCCGACCAGGCGATGAAGCCCGCGGACGCCTACCACCAGGTGGTCCGGAAGAACGTGGAGTTCGTCGAGCTCGACGGGATGATGGGGCGCACCCCGGCGGTCATGATGGTCCCCTATCCCCCGGGGATCCCGATCATGATGGGGGGGGAGAGCATGAACGAGAAGGCCCGGCCGATCTTCGAATACCTCCGGCTGCGGCAGGATTTCGAGAACGCCTTCCCGGGTTACGAGAGCGAAATCCACGGCGTGGAGAGGAACGAGCGGGCAGGGAAGAAGTTCTTCAAAACCCTGTGCGTCAAGAAGATCTAGCCCGAATTATCCATGAAGATCTGTGATCTTCATGAGTAATTCGGGCGGTTGCTCCCTGACGTAAGTTGGGAGGGCCGCTTACGACGATATCCGCATTCAGGATACCTTCTCAATCCATCCCGGCTCGGGAACGCCGTGAAAATCCGTTTCGGCAGAGTGCGTTGTCGCCGCAACCGCCGCCTGTATTCATAACCCCATGGACACGATGATCCTAGCCCGGATTATTCGTGAAAATTGAAGGTTTTCACGAATAATCCGGGCTAGTGTGCCGCCCCAGAAATGCCTGAGATAAATTTATAAGATCGAACGATCTTCAAATGCGGGGTAGCCGGGGAACCGCCGGCGGGAGGGAGACATGACCGACGACACCAAGAAGCTGGGACTGGCGGGGGCCATCTTCATGATCGTATCGAGCCTGGCCGGGAGCGGGGTCATCGCCCTGCCGCAGCAGCTGGCGGCCACCGGCTCGATCACCGTGATCTCGTTCGTCCTGGTCACGATCGGCGCCCTCTTCCTGACCATGGTCTACGTCCGGGCGGGGGCCCTCTTCCCCGACCCCAGCCCGACCGCCCTAGCCACCTACGTGAACCCGATCCTGGGGGCGAAGAGCGGCTTCTTCTACGTCTACGGGAACCTGATCTCCAACGTCTCCATCCTGATCGCGGGGCTGGGCTACCTGGCCCTCTTCATCCCCGCCCTCAACCATCCCCTGGTCCTGGGGATCACGGTCATCGCGCTGATCTGGCTCTTCATCGCCCTCTCCCTGCGCGGGGTCGGGCTGATCACCAAGGTGGTCTCCGCCACCGTGACCCTCCTCCTCATCTCGGTCGTGGTCACGGCGGTGGCGGGATGGCTCGACTTCGACCCCGCCCAGTTCCAGCGGAACTGGAACGTCTCGGGCCATGCCGCCGGCGGGGCCGTCATGTCCGGCTTCGCCGTGCTGATCTTCGCCTTCGTCGGCGTGGAAAGCGTCGCCACCAACAACGAGCACATCGCCAACCCGAAGAAGAACGTCCCCATCGCCACCCTGGTCGGCTTCGTGATCGTGGCGATCATCTACATCGCCTCCACCACGGTCATCGAGGGGATGTTCCCCGCCAAGGAGATCCAGACCGCGCCGGCCTCGTTCGCCCTCTCCATGCAGCGGATCACCCGCTCCACCCTGGTGGCGGACGCGGTCTCCGCGGTGATGGCCGTCGCCTGCATCGCGAGCTTCCTGGTCTGGAACCTCTCCTGCGCCAGCGCCGCCAAGACCAGCGCCGACCGCGGCTTCCTCCCCTTGGCCTACACCCGGATCAACCCGCGCGGGATCAACAGCCAGGGCCTGGTCATCAACGGGGTGATCATGACCGCGGTCGAAATCGTGCTCATGCTGCTGGGCAGCGACGTCGCCGCCGCCTTCAACATCACCGTGACCATCTCCGTGCTCCTTCTCCTCTTCCCCTACTTCTGGTCCGGGATCGCGCTCCTGAAGAAGGACCGGGAGACGGGGTCGAAATCCCCCGGGAACCGGATCATCGTCGCCCTCTCGTCCCTCTTCATCATCTCCGCCTTCGCCTCGGCCTCCCTGGACGAGCTCTGGCTGGTCATCGCCCTGCTCATGGTCGTGATGGGTGCCTACGCGGTCCTGCTGACGAAAAAGGCGAAAGCCGCTTGAGGCCGCCGCGAGCGGTCAAACGCATCCCGGGAGGCCTGGCCATGAAGACCCCAAGCTCGCGATTCCGTTCCCTGCTCCTCGCTCTGATCGCGGCCGGGGCGGCGATCCTCTCCCCGGCCCGCGCCGCCGACGAGCCCCCCTCCCCGCTGGAGATCGGCGGGAAGGAGGTCCGGGTGGGGATCGCCGGGACCATCCAGGCCGACCTGATCCACGATTTCAACGCGGTGGGGCTTACGCCCGGAGGGAGCGCGCCGCGGGAGTTCATCACCGCGGAGATCCCCGTGGGCGGACCGGCCCGGGACTCGACCGGGCGCACAGCTTTGGGCCCCAACCAGAGCTGTCTCTCCGGTTGGGCGGAGACCGACACGGACTGGGGCCCCTTCCGGGTCTTCGCCGACGTGAACCTATCCGAATCGGCGACCGAGACCGAGTTCCAGATCTACAAGGCCTACGGGGAGTGGGGTTGGCTGAAGGCGGGACTGGACTATACCCTCTGGCTCAACCAGGCCGCCGTCCCGAACACGCTCGACTTCGAGGGCCCCGGCGTCATCCCCGCCGTGCGCTTCACCCAGGCGAGCGTGAAGATCCCCCTCCCGCCGAGCGCCGAGAAGCGGGAGTTCTTCTTCACTGTCGGGTTGGAGGACGCGGCGGGGGAGCTCACGCTCCCGTCCGGGATCACCGCGGATGCCTCTGACCAATTCCCGTCCGTGGTCGGGAAGCTGAGCTACGAGCCTCAAGGCGCGCAGATCGAGCTGGGGGGGCTCTACCGCCGGCTGAAGGCCGAGGGAGAGGGATACGACGAGACGGTGAACGGGTGGGGGGTGATCCTGAGCGGAAGCATCGATACCGGGGGCGGCGACAGCCTCGTCCTGGGCGGCCTCTACGGAAACGCGATCGGGGCCTACCTCCAGGACACCTCCGGCCTGGACCTGGACGCCGCCCCCGAGTCCGCGGAAGATTGGAGCCTGAAGGTCATCCCCGCCTTCGGAGGGTGGGCGGCCTACCAGCATTGGTGGATGAAATCCCTCCGCTCGACCGCCGCCTTCGGCTTCGTGCGCTTGGACAACGATTTCAACCTCTGGCCCCAGACCGCCGGGACGGGGACCTACGAGGAGACCCAATACGTCTCCGCGAACCTCGTCTGGAGCCCCTGGCCGCCCCTCGACGCGGGCCTGGAATACCTCTTCGGGCGCCGCACGGTCACGGACGAGACGGCGGTGGACGGGAGCACCGCGGGAGAGGACCACCGCCTCCAGTTCACGCTGCGCTGGAACTTCGCCTGGCAGCATTGATCCGCCGTCCCGGCCGAGTCTCGTTCCCGCGCGTTTGCGGAAGGGGAGAAGGCGACCATGGAGAGGCCCGCCGCCATCACGGATCGAGGGGTCCCCGGAACGAAGAAAGACCGGGGGAGGGCCGCCGGCCGCCAGGGGACCATCGGGTGGATCTCCCTGGCCATGATCAACCTGGCCATCATCTACTCCGTCCGAGGACTCCCCCTCATGGCGGAAGAGGGTTTCCGGGTCATCGCCTTCATGGCCGTCTCCGCCGCCCTCTTCCTCATCCCCATCTCGCTCATCACCGCGGAGCTCTCCTCCACCTGGCCGCCCGTGGGGGACGGGGGCGTCTACATCTGGGTCAACGAGGCCCTGGGGGAACGGTGGGCCTTCCTGGCGATCTGGCTCCAATGGAGCGAGAACGTCATCTGGTTCCCCACCGTCCTCTCCTTCATCGCGGCCACGCTGGCCTACGCCTTTGCCCCGGAACTCGCCGCCAACAAGTTCTACACACTGGCGGTGGTGCTCTTGGTCTATTGGGGCGGCACGCTCGCCAACCTCCGCGGCCTCAAGACCTCGGCTGGGATCAGCGCCCTGGGCGTGATCAGCACACTCCTCACCACGGGTCTCATCGTCGCCCTGGGGTTCGGATGGTTGCTGGCCGGCAAGCCCTCCCAGATCCACCTATCGCTCCGCTCCCTCGTCCCGGACTTCACCAACCTGGACAGCCTGGTCTTTTTGGCCGGCGCCCTGGTCATCGTCTCCGGGATCGAGGTCTCCGCCGCCCACGCCTCGCGGGTCGAAGATCCCAAACGCTCCTTCCCCCGGGCGATCTTCCTCTCCGTGGCGGTCTCCCTCGCCGCCATCGTTCTCGGCGCCCTGGCCATCGCCTTCGTGGTGCCCCAGAAGGAGATCAGCCTGGTGGCCGGGATCATGGAGGCCTTCGACAAGTTCTTCGGGGCCCACCGCCTGCGCTGGCTGGTCCCAGTCACGGCCCTGATGGTGGTGCTGGGTTCCCTGGGGGAGGTGGCCGCCTGGATCCTGGGCCCCAGCAAGGGCTTGTTCTTGTCGGCCCAGCACGGACTCCTCCCCCCCGTCCTCCAGCGCCGGATCCGCGGAGACGTGCCCGTGAACATCCTCCTCCTCCAGGCCCTGGTGGTGAGCGCCCTGGTCTTCGTCTTCCTGCTCATGCCCACGGTGAGCAGCGCCTACTGGATCCTCACCGCCCTCACGGCCCAGCTCTACCTGATCATGTACCTGCTCATGTTCCTCTCCGCCCTGGTCCTGCGCTACAAGCGGCCGGACGTCCCTCGCCCCTACCGGATCCCCCTGGGCAACTTCGGCATGTGGCTGGCGGCGACCCTGGGGATACTGGGGGGGCTCTTCACGCTCTTCATCGGTTTCCTGCCCCCGGCGCAGCTGAAGACAGGGAGCCTCGCTTTCTACGAATCCTTCCTGATCCTCGGCATCCTGGTCATGTGCGGCGCCGCCCTCGCGATCCACCGGCTGAAAAAGCCCGCTTGGATCATGGCCGCGCCCGGAAAAGCGGCTCCCGTTTCCCGCTCCTCTTTCTAGCCCGGTTTACTCATGGAAACCAGCGGCTTCCATGAGTAAACCGGGCTAGAATCGCCGAGGATCTTGACCTGGGAGGCGGGTATCGCGAGCGGCGAGTCGCCCGGCGGGGGGCCGAATCCTTTGGCCTTGTCCATCTCCTTAAGCGATTTGACGCCCGCGAGCTTCTTCGACCCCGGGAGGTCGCCCATTTTCTCGTCGTAGAGGTCGAACCAAGGCAGGCCGTGCTCGGCGTACGTCCGGGTGGTCACCGGGGTGGGGGGAGGCTCCCGGCCCGTGATCTCGCGGAACATCATCGAGTTGACGATGTGGACGAAGAGACGGCCGGATTCCGAGAGGTCCCAGGTCCCGATGCCATACTCGTCCGGATAGACCTTCTGCCGCATTCTTCCCCCCGCCCCCAAGCCCATGCCGGCCGAATCGCAGCACATGTAACAACACTCCCGATCGATCGGCCGCCGGGCCTGGAAACGCCCCGGTTTCGGCTCATAGACGATGAACTGCACGCCGCCGACGTTTTCTTGCCCGGTGATCTGACCCTCCACGGAATAACCCATGCCGAGGGGCATCGCCACGAACTGCCTGATGAAACCTTCGCCGGCTTTGATACCATCGAGCCAGGGCTGATCGGGGCAGACGAGGTAGTCCTGGGGTTTCCCCTTCAAACCCTCAGAGAGCGGGGCGCCGCTGAGAGCGTTGACCCTCCCCACGCCGACCTTGACGGCGACGGGGGGCCAATCGGTCCCGGTGAAGTCCAGCCAGAGAGCCTCTCTCTGGTACACCGGGATGAACACGCCCCCCGTCTTCCTCCAGAAGGGGGGGACCCGCTCCGCATAGTCATCGACCCTGAGCACCGGGAACATACCCAGGCCCGGGGGCAAGGGATAGGTATTGCCATCGTCCGGTATTCGGAGCGTCCGCTGGAAGTCCACGCAGAAACTTTTCCCGATCCTGACCTGGCAGTTGTCCTGCATCGTCTTCATCCGACCCTCCGGGTTGATGGTTTGCGGTCTCGCCCATTAGTCGGAATCGGCGGACGATTTATTCCATAATTATTTCGCGGCGACCGGGCGGACGCCCCGCGGAGCGGCCGTGCTATAATCCCCCCATGTCCCCGGAAGATTTCGAGGCCCTCTACCACGAATACCGCGACCTGGTCTGGGGGATGATCCACCGATCCGGAGTGGCCGGTCCCGACCGGGACGATGTTTTCATGGAGACCTGGGAGGCCGTGTGGCGGGCGGCGGACTCGTTCACGGGGGAGTGCCGGATTTCCACCTGGATCGCCGGCATAGCCCGGCACAAGGCCATCGACTCCCTGAGGAAGCGCCGGGCGCTTTGCCTCCCCGACCCGGACCTCGCCCGCATCTTGGACGAGTCCGATCACCCGCGCTTCTTCCCCCCTCCGCCCCTGCCCACGGACGCCCAGGCGCAGAGCGGCGAACTGAAGGATGCCATCCGCCAGGCGCTCGATTCCCTGACCCCCATCCAGGCATTCGCACTCGGGAAGCGGCTGGAGGGCTTCAGCTATCGCGAGATCGCCGAGATCTGGAACGGCGCGCACCCCGACCCCGTGGACGAGGGAGGGATCGGGAAGCAGATCTACCTGGCCAGGACCAGGATCGCCGGATCGCTGAAACGCCTTGGCTTCACGCCCGCCGGAAATATTCCGGAATGATGCCGGGACGCGGGACGACTAATATATGAGCGAGGACAGGATGAAACATCTCCCGGGAGAGACAATCGCCCGACTGCTGGACGGGGAGCTGGGCCGGATCGAGGCGGCGGAGGCGATCGCCCATCTCCGCGGATGCTCCCGCTGCCGGGCCGTCGCGGAAGAGCTGCGGCTGGGAAACGCCGCGTTTTCGGCCGGCCGGCAGACCGGGGACCGGCCGACGCCGCCGGGACCCGAGTGCCCGAGCGAGGCGATCCTCCTCGCCTACGCCGACGGCTCCCTCCGGTCAACCGAGGAGCGCGGGCGGCTCGCCGCCCACCTCTCCACCTGCGAACGCTGCAGCCGCCGGGCGGGGGAAGCTTCCTCGAGCCTCCGCCTGCTCGACGAGGCTGCCCGCGTGGGAGCGGGGCCTCTCCCGGCCCATCTCGAAGAGATGGTCCGGGATAGGTTTTTCCCGCGGGACCGGTTCCTCGGCAGGGTCGTGGCCCGGCTGAAGGAGATCCTGGACGGCGGCGGTTCCTGGCTGGGATACACCGCGCTCCCGGAGACGGGATGGGGCGGGAACGTCCAGGCGACCTTCATATCGCCGCTAGTCCGCGAAAGCAGCGGCCCCGACTACCTCCAGACGGGCGCCGGCGCGCCATGCGCTATGGCTCCGGCGGAAGCGCGGGGCGGAGAGCCCCGGACCGCGCCCCGACCGGCCGGACGGAAGAAGCGCCGGGACGCGCCCGAGAGACCGAAGCCGCCCGGTTTGCGGGAGCTCCGTTTCCGGGCCGGGACCGGCGGCGGGGTAGAAGCTTCCCTGACGATCGTCGACGGCGAGGGGAGGCCCCTGGCGGGAGCGACGGTGGAAATTGAACAGAAAGGGCGGACGATCTCCGCCTCCGCCACCGACCGGAACGGCCGGGCCCGATTCGGGGGTATCGCCCGGGGGCGCTACCGTCTCCGGATCCGCCACGGCCCGGGGGCGTATCTCGAACTCGACCTGGCTTAAGCGGCCGGACAAAGGCAAAGCCGCGCGGATCGCCGCTCCGAAGGCGGCGGAAACGACGGGACCGAAGAGATGCGGACCGGGATACAACAGGCGCGCTGCCTCGCCCCGGTACTAGCCTTTCTCCTCGGGGCGGGGCTCCTGCCGGGCGCGGTCCGCCCGGCGACATCGGCCACGCCGGCGGCGGGGGAGCCCGTTCATGTCGTCTTCTCCACCTACCTGGGGGGGAGCGGGGGGGACGCCGCGACGGGGATCGCCGCGGACAGGGAGTTCGACATCTACATCTGCGGGGCCACCGGCTCGGCCGACTTCCCCACCGTCGTCCCCTACCAAGCGGCCAAGCCGGGCCAATCGGCCGGCTCCCTCGACGCCTTCGCGATCAAGCTCGCCTCCAACGGATCGGCCATCCGCTGGTCCACCTACCTGGGGGGGAGCGGGGGGGAGACGCGCCCCGCCGCGATCCAGGCCGACGCGACGGGATCGGTCTACCTCTCCGGATCGACGTCCGCGCCCGATTTTCCCACGCTCGACCCCTTCCAGGCGGCCTACGGAGGGGGAGCGGCGGACGGCTTCGCGGCCAAGCTCGCCTCCGGGGGATCGGCGCTCCTCTACTCCACCTTCCTCGGCGGGAGCGCTACGGACGGGGTCAACGGCGCGGTTCTCGACCAGCACGGCCGCCTCTTCGCGGCCGGCGCCACCTCGTCCGGGGATTTCCCGACGGCGGGCGCCGGCCGGACGGCCCGGGGGGAGGAAACGGAGTCCTTCGTCGCCAAGCTGGCCTCGGCGGGGTCGGCGCTCGTCTTCTCGACGGCTCTCGCGCCGGGACGGGCGAAGGAATTGACCGTCTTGCAGGACGCGGTAATGGTCGCCGGGCGGATCCGTTCCGACGCCCTCCCCGGCCGGGAGGCGGGGCGGACCGAGGGGGAAGGGGGAAGCGAGCCGTTCCTGGCCGGGCTTTCCGATACCGACGGGGAGGAGTACTTCGGCGCCGGGCTGAAGGCGGCGGGGGCGGCGGACGGGCTCTCCATCGACGGCGACCCGGAGGGCGGCCTCTACGCGATGGGCGCCTCCCTCCCGACCGAATTCCCGACCCGGAGCGGGCGGTGGAGCGAGAGCGGCCGAAACGACGTCTGGGTGGGGAAGTTCGCCCCCGCCACCGCGCCCGACTCCTCTCTCCTCTTCTCGGCGTTCCTGGGCGGGAGCGGGGACGACCGGGGGGGCCAGATCTCCTACGACTGGCGGAGGAACCTCTACGTGACGGGCACCACCTCCTCCGACGATTTTCCCACCCGACTCCCCCCGCAATCCTCCCGGGCGGGCGGGAACGACGCCTTCCTCGCCCGGCTCGACTCCTCGGGAGCGGACCTCCTCTTCTCCACCTACTGGGGCGGATCGGGCGAGGAGGAGAGCTTAAGCGTCTGGGCCGACGACGACGCCTGCGCCTACGTCTGCGGCGAGACGAACTCTGCGGATTTTCCGACGATCTACCCGCTTCAGGGGGCGCTGGAGGGAGCGGGCGACGGCTTCGCCGCCAAGTTCCGCCCCCCCCCGCCGCCGGGAGAGACCTTCATCGACCGGCAGTACCGCAAGCTCTCCCAGATCGTCTCGAAATCGGTCTATCGCTTCGACTCCTTCTTCGGGGAGCAGATCGTGGAGGAGGAGATCGACACGCCCTGGATCCGCGTCCGGGGCTCGGTGGAGATCAAGGAGGGGTTCAAGCTCAACTTCTCCCAGCACTTCGGCGCCAACCTCCCCCTCCCGATCCTGGAGCGGCGGCTCCACACCTACTTCGGTTCCGACGCGGACGACGACCTGGGGACGGACAACGAATACCGCGACCCGAACGACGACCAGCACTTCAACGCCGGGCTGCGCTACTACCTCTACGAGGTGGCAAACCTCAAGCCGTCCCTGAGCGGAGGCCTGGAGTGGAAGGGAAAGCCGGTCTTCTATCTGAAGCCGCGGCTGGAGTGGGACTACTCGGACGAACCCTGGTATCTCCAGGCAATCCAATACGTCTACTGGTACAGCGACGACGGGCCGGGGGAGACGACGCGGTTCATCACGAACCGCCTCTTCGGCCGCCACTGGCTCGCCCGGGGCGAGACCGAGGCGATCTACTCGAACACCAGCAGCGGGGTGGACCTCTCCCAGGAGTTCGACCTCCGCTATCTCGACTTCCGGCTCTCGGGGATCGACCACTTCGCCGCGTCGATCGAGTGGGTGAGCAACGCCCACACCTGGCACTGCTTCCGGGCCGACCGCCACACCCTGACCCTCCGCCTCCGCCACACGGTCTGGCGGGAGTGGCTCCGCCTGGAGGTGGCGCCGCGGCTGACCTGGAAGATGATCTACCCGGACGAGGGGGAGGACCACTGGCAAAACGCCGCCCCGTCGGTCTTCCTGATCGCGGAGATACTCTTCGAGGAGGTGAAATAACCGCCGCGGACCGGCGCAAAGAAACCGCGAATCGCGCGAATGGGCACGGATGGAATCGGACGGACGGCGGAACCGCTTGTCAAAGCCGGCGGAGGGTGTAGATTAATGGTAGGCGCCCGGGGGGCGCTCCAGCCAGGGAGGTACACGTGAAAAGAGTTCTCCTCAAGAAGACCGCGATCGGGAAGAACAAATCCTTGCAGGTGGAGATGGAGGACCACGTCATCCGCCTGACCGTCCGGAGCGGCGAAGAAACGCTCAAGGCCGGCTTCGCCTACGAGGAATGGGAGAAGTTCGTGGACGGAGTCAAGGAGGCGAACGCCTCGATGGCGGTGGAGGAAGACTGATGAAGGAGAGAACCGGATTGGTCGCCCTGAAGGGCGCTCCGCTCACCCTGGTCGGCGGGGAGATCGCGCCGGGCGACGCGGCGCCGGATTTCCGCGCGGTCGACAACGACATGAAACCGGCGGGGCTCGCCGAATGTCGGGGCAAGATCTGCGTCATCCTCTCGGTCCCCTCCCTCGACACGCCGGTCTGCGAGATCGAGACCAAGAGGTTCAACCAGGAGGCGGCGGCGCTGGGGCCGGACGTGAAGATCCTGGTCGTGAGCATGGACCTCCCCTTCGCCCAGAAGAGGTGGTGCGCGGCGGAGGGGGTGAGCAACCTGAAGACCGTCTCCGACCACCGGGAAGCTTCCTTCGGAACCGCCTACGGCGTCCTGATCAAGGAGCTCCGCCTCCTGGCCCGCGCGGTCTTCGTGATCGACCGGGAAGGCGTCGTCCGCTATACCGAGATCGTCAAGGAGATCGGGATGGAGCCGGATTACGAGGGCGTACTGAAGGCGATCCGGGGATTGCTGGATTAATACGCCCAGCGGGCAAGCGCGGGCAGACCACGAGAAGAATCCCAGTCCCGCTGCGACTGAGATCAAATAGAGACCGGGAGACACGGAGAATCGAAAAGGAGGGGAGATGAAAACGGCTCTGGCGTTGGCGGCGACGATCCTGATCGCCGCGGTTCCGACCATCGCTTCGGGGGAAGAGGTGATCGTCGGTGATTTCCAGGGGATCCATGCCGACCTGACGCCCCTCAAGGCGGGCGCGGCCCATCCCGGCGTGATGCGCCCGGACGCGGAGACCCGCCGCCTCTGGCAGGAGATGTCGCTCAACGGACCGCGGGCCTACATCGACCCCTCTATCCGGGCCAAGCGGGGTTCGGCCAGCCTCCTTAGCCATCTCAGCTATACTCCCTCCACGCGCAACCAGGGATCCTGCGGCAACTGCTGGGAGTGGGCCGGGATGGCCTGCTTCGCCATCGACCTCCACGTCCAGGAGGGGATCTTAGACAGTCTCTCCGTCCAACACCTGAACAGCTGCTACGGGACCGTCTGCTGCGGAGGGTGGGCGGAGTACGTCTCCAACTTCTTCGACAACCGGGGATACTGCATCCCCTGGTCGAACACCAACGCCTCCTGGCTGGACGGCGGGATATCCTGCGGCGGAACGCCGTCGGTCTCCTGCGCTTCGATCGGCGTCACACCGAACTACGACATCAACTCCTGCTCGGCCGCCTACATCACCACCCAAACCGTCGCCCAAGCCACGGCGATCGCCAACATCAAGAACGTCCTCAACCAGAACAAGCCGGTCTGGTTCGCCTTCTACGCACCCACCCAGGCGGCCGGGACCGCCTTCGACAATTTCTGGAACACCCAGAGCGAGAACATATACCTGACCAACTTCCTGGACGACGAGGCCTGCGGGCAGACCTGGAGCGACACCTACGGATGGGGACACGCCGTCCTCTGCTACGGCTACAACGACAACGATCCCAACAACTCCGTCTGGTACATGCTCAACTCCTGGGGGACGACGGCGAAGCGGCCGCGGGGCACGTTCTATGTCGACATGGACATGAACTACGGCTGCACGCACTACGACGGGGCCTGGAATTACAACTACTACTGGGCGGCCTACGACATCGACTGGAACGTGACGCCGGCCTCTTCCACCTACCGGGTCCTCGCCTCGGGCGACTACAACGGCGACGGGAAATCCGACATCGCGGTCTACCGCCCCTCGACCGGGAAGTGGGCGATCCGCAACCTCTCCACCGTCTACTACGGCTCCTCCACCGACATCCCGGTCCCGGGGGACTACAACAAGGACGGGAAGACCGACATCGCGGTCTACCAGCCCTCGACCGGGAAATGGGCGATCCGCAACCTCTCCACCGTCTACTACGGCTCCTCCGCGGACATCCCCGTCCCCGGCGACTACAACGGGGACGGGAGGACCGATATCGCGGTCTACCAGCCCTCCACCGGGAAGTGGGCGGTCCGCAACCTCTCCACCGTCTACCATGGGACCGCCTCCGACCTGCCGGTCCCCGGGGCCTACGGGAACGGGACGAAGATGGAGATCGCGGTCTTCCGGCCCTCGACCGGGATGTGGTCGATCCGGGGGCAGAACCAGTTCTACCTCGGGACGAACGGGGACATCCCCGTTCCGGGGAACTACACCAGCACGGCGGGCGCCCAGTGGAAGGCGGCGATCTTCCGCCCCTCGACCGGCCTCTGGTCGATCCGAAACGGCAACCGCTACTACTTCGGCGTGAGCGGCGACCAGCCCGTCCCCGCCGACTACAACAGTTCCCCGGGGGACGACATCGCGATCTTCCGGGATACCGCCGGCTACTGGTCGATCAGGAATTACAACTCCGTCTACTACGGCGCGGCGGGGGACGTGGGGGTAACGAGATAAGTAAAAAGTAAGAAGGCAGAAGTAAGAAGTAAAAAACTAAAGCCGGCGCGACCCGCCTGAGGGGTCGCGCCGGCTTTTTGCCGCGATTAGGACTGGCCGGGACTATATGGACGGGATGGACGATATGGACGAGATGGACAGCATGGACGAGATGGACAGCATGGACGAGATGGACGGCATGGACGAGATGGACGGCATGGACGAGATGGACGGCATGAACGAGATGGACGGAATGGACAGGACTGAAAGCCCCCCCAAAATACCGGCCGGGCGCGACGCTTCACAGAAGCGGCCTACAGAGGGCAACACAGCCAACAACTCCAATAATCCGCCTCCGGCGGATTATTGCTTCACGAAATACATCGGCTGGGCGGCGGCGGCCCCCTCGACCACCTTGATATGGCTAGAGTCGAGGAAGGTGACCGTCGACTGGACGCCCTTCTTCGGCCCGTCCTGGTTCTCGATGATCAGGTCGTTCCCCTCGGAGGTGATCACGGCGAAGGCATAGGGCCCGGCCTGCTCGCCCATCACCTCCATCGTGATCCCGTCCAGTGTCACCTTCATCGCGGCCGAGCCGATCATGGCGAGAAGGCCCTGCGCCATCTGCGGGTTGGCCTTAGCCGCCTCCTGATAGGCGGCGTCTTTCTCGTAGGCGGAGGGGTCGCCCTTCCAGGTCCCCAGGAAGGCGAAGGTGAGGTTCCCGGCAACCGCGGCCGCGCTCTTCTCGGAGGGGGATGATGCAACAGGATGGGCGGGAGAGGCAGGATTGGCAGGAGAGGCAGGAGAGGCGGGAGAAGAAACGGAGGAGGAGGCCGGCCCCGTTTCGATGGCATAAAGGGAGCCGCCCTGATCGATCGTGAAGACGGCATCGGCCGAGGCGAAGAGGAAAAGGGTGTCGGCGAAGAGCGGCTCGCCGAGCTTCCGCCAGGAGCCGTCGGCGAGGTCGGTGGCGTAGAGGACGCCGCTCTTCTCGGCGCTGTAGAGCTTCCCGTCGAGGACGGCCCCGGCGAGGGTGCCCGCCCAGTCGCCGGCCTTCCCCAGGCGCCCGTAGGTCCCGTCGGCGGGGCTGATCCGGTAGAGGCTCCCGTCCGCCTCGATCGAGAAGAGGCTTGCCGCGGAGGCGAAGAGGAAGCGGGTATTTCCGAAGACCGCCTCCCCGATCGGGCGGTAGTCTCCCGAGGCGAGGTCGGTGGCGTAGAGGACGCCGCTCTTCTCGGCGGTGTAGAGCTTTCCGTCGAGGACGGCCGCGGCGAGTGTGTTCGCCCAGTCGCCGGCCTGGCCGAGGCGATGGGGAGCGCCCTCCGCCGCCAGAAGGCTAGACGCCGCCAACATCATGATTGCCGCGATCACGAAGAATGCCTTCGCCTGCATCGTTGCCTCCCTCCTGGGCTGATGGACGTTATGGACGGTATGGACGATATGGACGGTAGGGACGGATCAAACGAGCCCCCACGGGCACGGCAGGCCTCGGGGCAGCCCGCGTTATTCACGCAGATTGGTGAGTCTGAGCGCAGTTCGCGCCTGTGCTCAGCCAACGGGGCGAACGAGGGCATGCACACTGCGCTCTCTAACGAAAGGCACGGCCGATTCATAAGCCGTTGCCCACGGCTAGTCGCTCGATTTCTTCTGCTTATCCTTGAGCCAGAGCGTGCGGGAGGCGCCGTCGCTGGAGCGCCTTTCCGCGATATCGAAGAGGCCGGTGGCGGCGAGGAGCTCGCGCAGGCGCTTGTAGCCGTAGTTCCGGGGGTCGAAGTCCGGCGCCTGCTTGGCGATGTTGGAGCCGACCGCGGCGAGGTGCGCCCAGCCGGAGTCGTCGGAGGCGGCCTCGATCGCGGTCCGGAGGAGGTTGGCCAGACGGGCATCGCACTTGAGCTCGGTGGCCGACTTCCGCTTCACCGGCTGGCTCGACTCGTCACCGGCCCGCAGGACCTCGGTGTAGACGAACTTCTCGCAGGCGGAGACGAAGGGCTTGGGGGTCTTGCGCTCGCCGAAGCCGTAGACCTTGAGGCCCTGCTCGCGGATGCGGGAGGCGAGCCGCGTGAAGTCGCTGTCGCTGGAGACAAGGCAAAAGCCGTCGAAGCGCCCGGAGTGGAGGAGGTCCATGGCGTCGATGGTCATGGCGTTGTCGGTGGCGTTCTTGCCGGTGGTGTAGCGGAACTGCTGGATGGGCTGGATCGAGTTCTCGAGGAGAACCTCCTTCCACTTGCCGAGCTGGGGGGTGGTCCAGTCGCCGTAGATGCGGCGGACGGAGGCCACGCCGTACTTGGCCACCTCGGCCAAGAGCCCCTCGATGATCGAGGCCTGGGCGTTGTCGGCGTCGATCAGGACGGCCAATACGTTCTGGTCTTCTCTTTGGGATGACATAGGGAACCTCCTGTTGGGCCCATAATTTACCATAAATCGGCGGGGTGGTCCGGACTTTTTAACCGCGAACCGGCCGGGCCGCCGATACCCACGAATTCGCACGGCGGTTTTAATTTCCGGGGCGGGCGGGTCAGGCGAAGAGGACGCGGCCGGCGAGGATCCGGCGGAGGTCGGGGACGACCACGGGGATATCCTCCCGCGACTTCACCGGGAAGAAGCGGTCGGTCGTCTTCACCGCCAGGGGCTTGAGGAGGCGGGTCAGGTCGCCCTGGAGGCGCTCGAACTGGACCACCGGGCGGACCCCTGCCTTCCCCCGGATCTCCTTGATCGCGACGTAGACGGGGAGGCGGTCGGTCACGGCCTTGACCCGGGCGCGGAGATCCTCCGGCCCAGCCGAGCGGAGGCTCTCCCGGGTCAGGCCGAAGAGGTCGAGGAGGGAGGCGACGGCGACGACGTAGGTGGCGTTGTTGAACTCGGGGATGCGGTCCTGGTCGAAGGCCGGGGGGAAGGCGAACTCCTCGACGATCTGGGTCCACTCCCGGCGGGCGGCGGGGTCGTAGACCCGGGCCAGCGCCCCCCCCTTCTGGCCGGCGGGCTTCCGGCTCACCTCGCAGAGGATCCGCACGCCCGACGCGGCGCGGCGGGCGAGGAGGCCGAGGAGGGGCGGGCAGACAGTGGCCCCGAGGTTGTCGATGTTGGAGACGTGGAGGTATTCCACGCCCAGAGAGACCATCCGGAGGAGGGGGCGGGAGCGGTCGAGGACGAGGAAGAGCGTGGCATCGAGGTGGCCGGGGGGGTTGTAGCGGTCCTCGCCCGCGGCCTCGATCTCCTCGCCCGCGCGTTTCCGGCTAACCGCCGTCCAGGCGGCCAGCTCGCTTTCGAGCTTCCGCACCGCCTCCTCGGCCGCGGCGCGGTCCGGTCCGGGGGCGAGGGCGGCGGACTTCGCCCGGAGCTTCTGCAGCGACTTGCCGTAGTGGATCTCCAGGTCCTCCGGGGTGGGGACGACCCGCTTCATGATCCCCTGGCAGTAGGTGGAGACCCCCGCCTTGGCGAAGGAGCGGTTCTTCTGGAGGATCTCCCGCGTCTTCAAGTCGGTGAAGTAGGAGTTAAGGATCCAGACCGGGATCGGACCGCCGTACTCCTTCTCCGCCCAGCGGGCGTGAGCGAGCTTCAGCTCCATGAAGGAGCGGGGGCGGCCGGCCATCTCCATGATCTCGAAGGCGCCCTTGGGCAGGTTCTCGCCCGGCTTCTGGAAGCGGGTGGCGGCGCCGCCGTTCATCAGGACGAGGCCGGCGGCGCCGCGGCCGAGGGCCTCCCGGCCGATCCGATCCTCCTCCGAGCCGGCCGGGGGAACGGGGGCGGTGTCGGAGGCTAAAGGGTAGCGGACCTCCCAGTCGTTGCCGAAGGTGATGACGTTGGTCCGGAGGCTGAGCTTCCCCGAGCGGTAGGCGTCCTGGAGGCGCCGGAACTCGTCGGGGTGAAAACCGTAGCGGGAGAGAAGATCGGTCATGGCGATGCCCTCGCGGGTTGGGTTTGGCTAAAATGACCACTACGGCTCGATGGACAGTATGGACGATATGGACGCGATGGACAGCATGGACGCGATGGACAGCATGGACGCGATGGACAGTATGGACGATATGGACTCAAATCAAATTTTTTGCGCCACGAGCCATTCGTGCTAATTCGTGAAAATTCGCGGGAATCACTAGCCGGGGGGATTCGCGGTTAATTTTCATTGACCGGGGCGAAGCCGGGGCGGAGGCGGAGAAGAAGGACGCGGAAGAAATACTTGATCAGGATCGAGGTACGGAGCTTGGACTCCCCCTTCTCCCGGTCGCGGAAGAGGATCGGTATCTCCTGGAGCGGGAGGCCGGAGCGGTGGCAGCGGTAGAGGACCTCGGTGACGGTGAAGGGATCGACCGCCCGGAGAGTCGCGGGGGAGATCGCCTGGAGGGCGGAGCGGGTGAAGAAGCGATAGCCGCTGGTCGGGTCGGTGAGGCGGACGCCCAGGACGAAGCGCAGGTAGGCGCGGGCCAGGCGGCTGAGCGCGGAGCGCCCCCCTCCCCTCCCCACCGCCCCCCCTCCGGGGAGAAAGCGGGAGCCGACCACCACGGCCGCCCCCCCCTCGGCGGCGGCGACGAAGCGGGGAAGGTCGGCGGGGTTGTGGGATCCGTCGCCGTCCATCTCCACGACGCCGTCGGCGCCGCGGTCGAGCGCCCAGAGAAAGCCCTCCCGGCCGGCCAGCCCCCTCCCCCGGCGGCCGGTGCGCAGGAGAAGGCGGGCGCGGGGGTCGTGGAGAGCGAAGCGGCGGACGGCCTCCGCCGTACCGTCCGGGGAAGCGTCGTCCACCACCACGGCCTCGAGGTCGAGCGGCTGGGCGAGCACGGCGGAGAGGACGGCGGCGATGTTCTCGGCCTCGTTGTAGGTGGGGATGACGACGATGATCTTCTTCATCGGGGCTCGAAAATTGAACTACGAATTACGCGAATTTCACGAAGGGGCTTGGCTAAAAGAAACCACGGATTACGCGGATTTCACGGAATGGGCTTGGCGGGCTCGGCATTTTAACCGCTAATGGACGCGAATAACGCGCGAATCTAGCCCGGCTTGGCCCGACAAATAAAACCACTAATTACAGGAAGGTGGCCCGGCAAGCCAGGTCAATTTTTATCAATTCGCGAAATTCGCGTAATTCGTAGTTCAACTCGCCAGGCTCATTCGCGGTTATTGCTTCAGCTGCCGTTTGACGGCGGACAGGACCATCTCCGGCGTGATTGACTCCATGCAGTTCGGGCGGACGCGGCAGTCCGGGAGATAGCAGCACTGGCAGGGGACGGGGGCGACCACCTTCTCCCCCCTCCCGTAGAGCTCGATCTCGGCGGCGGAGGTGGGGCCGAAGAGGGCGACCACCTTCTTCTTCAGGCCGACAGCGGCGTGGAGGGCGAGCGTGTCGCTCGTGACGACGAGATCGCAGAGGCCGAGGAGGGCGAAGAACTCGCGGACGGTGTTCCGGCAGCCGGTGTCAACCAGGATGTCCCCGGCGCAGGACATCAGCCAGCCGTTCCTCTCCTCCTCCTCCGGACCGCCGAAGAGGAGGAGGCGGGTCTTGAACTCGGCGGCGCAGAGGCGGGCGAGGGCGAGGGTGGCCTCCTTCGTCCAGCGCTTGAAGCGCCATCTCCCTCCCCCGCCGGTGTTGAGGCCGATCCAGGGCCGCGGCGGCGCGAGGCTCTTCCGGGCGGCGAAGCCGCGGGCGAAAGCCTCCTCCTCCTCCGAGAGGTGGAGGACGATCTCGCCCGGGGGCTGGGGAAGGCTTAAGATGTCGTGGGCGATCGCCTGGTAGGTCCTCCGGTTCGCCCGCTTGACGTCGTCGAAGACGGACATCCCAAGCCACTCCCCGGCCGGAGCGGAGAGGGCGCAGACCTGGCCCCGGAGGTCGAGTGAAAAGCCCTGCTTCTCCTCCGCCTCGGCCCGAAAGAGGAGGGAAGCGGAGACGGGGGCGGTGTCGAGGTTGACGGCGAGGGTGAAACGCTCGGAGAGGAGAGCGAGGAGGCCGTCCGGAAGGAGGGGGAGGACGCGGTCCACGTAGGGGTTGCCCGAGAAGAGCGGGAGGGAGGAGGGGGCCGTGATCCAGGTGATCTGGGCGGCGGGATGCTTCCGCCTGAGGCCGGGGAGGATGGAGGTGGTGCGGAGAACGTCCCCCATCGCCTCCAGCTTGACGACCAGGATCTTCTCGGAAAAGGGGGCATGATGGGGGCAACCCGAGCATTTCACGCCCTGGCGCTTGTGGAAGGAGCAGGGCCGGTCGCCCCGGTAGTGGCGGCAATCGGAACGGATCGGGTCAGAGACGTTCATGGCGAGAGATGGAACTCCGCGAGCGAATATCTTATATTACGAGCGTTCAACCGCCAAGGCGCAAAAACAGCTTCAGGACTACTGGAGGGGTGGAATAATGGAGCACGGGAACCCGACGGCGCTCGCCAAGCCCCATTGCTCCACTACTCCATTGCCCCAACACTCCACTCCATTCTCGTTCCCACCCGCCGACCTGACATGGCCCGACTGAAGATCGATCCCGGCTCGGTGGACCTGATGCTGACGGCCCTCTCCCTCCGGGAGAAGGGAGAGACCGCCCAGGCCGGGCACTTCGCCTTCTCCGCCCTGGGCCGGGTCCTGGCCAAGAACCTCCCCGGGGAGGAGAGCCCCACCAACCCCACCAACTTCAGCCGGCGGATGGCGGAGGTCTGGAAGGAGCGGGCGCTGCCGCCGGAGCGGGAGAAGGAGATCGTCCGGCTCTGGGGGGAGATCAAGCAGTACCTGGGGGCGAAATCCGGCTTCATCCCCACCCTGCGCCAGAAAAAGATCCGAACCTGCGTGGAGGCCATCCGCGAGATCTTCGAGGAGCACGCGGGGGTTAAGCTCTCCGAGCTCCTTTCCGAGATGACGCTGGTCGACCGCGAACGCCTCCAGATCCTCTACGCGGTCGACCTCATGCCCGCGGCCGAGGAGGAGACCACCTGGGGCGGCTTCGCCGCGGCCGATTTCGACAGCATCTTCGCCCTCAAGAAAGCGCTCGAGGAGGCGAGCGTTCTTTTGCGCCGGAGGATGGACGGCGAGGCGGAGCCGCTCCCCGGCCCGGCCGTCTCCCGCGCCGACTACACCACGGCCTACGTCTCCGCCGCCTTCGCCGAAGCCCTGGGCGCGCCGGGCGAGGAGATCTCCTTCCGGGTCCTGGCGACGAACGACCTGGTCCTGGCCGGCCTCTATCTGGGAACCGCCGCCCGGGAGGCCCGGGAACGCTACTACCGCCTGGTCGCCGAGGGGGAGATCCGGCCGGCCCTGGAGGCGCTCGGGCGCGCCGGGGCCGAGATGCTCGACACCTTCTGGTTCTACAACATCGAGAACCGCCTCCCGATCCGCTCCTGTCTCCCGCGGTCCCCGGAAGAGCAGGCGGCCGTGCGGAGGCGGGCGGAGGAGGCGCGGGCGCATCTCGCTCAGGCGCCCTATACCTGGGACGCCCTCCTCCCGGCCAGGATCTGGAACCGGGAGGAGGCCGTGGCGCGGGGAGCCGGACTGGTCAACGAGATCTGGACGGTCTATCCCGGCGTGCGGCAGATCATGAAACTGGTGAACGGCGGAAAATCCAACCCGGAAAGAATTACTCGATGAAGGCGCCGCGGATCTTAGTCGCTCTCGCTTTTCTCCCCCTCCTGGTCGGCGCCTGCAGCGGGAGCGGGGGAGGCGGAACGGACAACGGGGGGAACACCGACTGGAACCTCGGCGGGGTCTGGGCGGGCCGCTGACCAATCGCTCGGTCGGCTTCGACTTCGAGCTGACGCGCTGAGGGGGACGATCGGCGGAGGGAGTGACGGCGGCGAGCGGCCGCCGGCAAATGCCATCCACGAATTAGCACGAATTGGCATTTGGCGATTCGCGCCAATTCGTGTCAATTCGTGGTTATCATTTAGGCTGGGACGCCGCGACCAGGATCGCCTGGGCTACCGAGTACTCCCGGGCGTGGGAGATGCTGACCAGGACCTTGCCGACCTTGAGCTTCTTCCGGAGCTTCTCCCCTTTTCCCAGAAGCTCGATCTCGGGCTGGCCCTTGCGGGTCCTCTTGACCAGGATGTCCTTCCAGTCGATCCGCTCGGTCCAGCCCTCGCCGAAGGCCTTGAGGACGGCCTCCTTGACCGCGATCCGGGCGGCGAAGTGCTCCGCCGCATACTTCTTCCGCTGGCAGTAGGCGACTTCCTGGGGGAGGAAGACGCGGGCGAGGAAGCGCTTCCCCCACTTCTTGAGAAGGAACTCCACCCGCCTCACTTCCACGATGTCGATTCCGACCCCGATGATCATTTCGATCCACCCCGCGGGCCTTCAGGCCCGTGGCTACGAAAAGAAAAATGGTTCAAAGGTTCAAAGGTACCAAGGCTTGCTTCTTCCCGATCGCTGATCACTCCTGGCGCACGATCGCCGCCATCTCCCGGACCGCTCGCTCCAGTCCCACGAAGATCGCCCGGGAGACGATGCTGTGGCCGATGTGGAGCTCCTCCAGTCCGGGGAGGGAGAGGACCGGGCGCACGTTCAGGTAGTTCAGGCCGTGGCCGGCGTTGATCCGCAACCCCAGCTTCCTCCCCGCCTCCGCCGCCGCGCGGAGGGCTTGGAGCTCCTGCGCCGCGGCGACCGCGCCGGAGCTGTTCGCGTAGGCGCCGGTGTGGAGCTCGACGATCTCCGCCCCCGCCTCCCGGCTCGCCTCGACCTGGTCGGGGACCGGGTCGATGAAGCAGCTGACCGAGATGCCGGCCGCCCGGAAACGGGCGATCGAGCGCTTGAGGGCGGGGAGGTTCCCCCCGACGTCGAGGCCGCCTTCGGTGGTGATCTCCGCCCGCTTCTCGGGGACGAGGGTGATCTGCTCGGGACGGGTCTTCAGGGCGATCTCGACGATCTCGGCGGCGTTGGCCATCTCCAGGTTGAGCTTCACCCCCACCGTCTGGCGGAGGAGGGCGAGGTCGCGGTCCTGGATGTGCCGCCGGTCCTCGCGGAGGTGGACGGTGATGATGTCGGCCCCGGCGAGTTCGCAGAGCGCGGCCGCCCAGACCGGGTCGGGCTCCCGCCCCCGCCGGGCCTGGCGGACGGTGGCGACATGGTCGATGTTGACTCCGAGGCGGATCATGGGCTCCCTCCCATCGAGCCGGCGGGCGACGGCCGGTTGGCGCACCGGAAGATCCTCCTTCTCAGGGGCGGGCCTCCGGGGACGGATTTAAATCTCAGATTTGAAATCTCAAATTTCAGAACTGGCCCGGCAGAGGCGATAGATCTCCAGTCCCAGAACTCGCCCGGCAAGGGCGATGGATCTCCAGTCCCAGAACTCGCCCGGCGGAGGCGATGGATTTCCAATCCCAGAACTCGGCGGGGGAACCGGATCCCGGGCGCGAAATCGCCGGCGGGATATTCTACCACAAACGTGGCCCCCCTTCCGCCGCGGGCGACCCGGCGGCGGCTTACGGCGTCCCCGGCGGCAGGGCGGGGACGGTCTGGCCGATCGTCACCTTGACCACGGCGGGCTCGGCCGCCTCCAGGACGACCGAGGGGGGGACCTTGGTCTGCACGGGCAGCTGGTAGAGGCCGGGCTCGAGCCCGGTGACGTCCACGTAGGCCTCGAGGTCGCGGGGCATCACCGACTCCAGCGGCACCTTCTGGCCGCGCAGGACGAGCGCGATCTCCGGCGGAACGATCGTCACCTCGTCGGAACGCCTGGCCTCCCGGAGGAGGACGACCGGGAGGGAGGAGATCCGGCGCTTCTCCAGGATCGGCTCGATCTCGACCCGGATTCGGACGGGGCGGGGCTGGATGGCGGGATCGGGACTCACCGGCTTCAAAGCCACATCCTCGGGGAAGGACTCCCTCCTCCCGGCGACGTTGATCGGCTCGGTCTCGATCGCGTTCAGGGACCGGAGGACGGAATCGGGGCCGGGGATGAGGACCTCGGGGGGCGTGATCGTCTGGCCGGCGATGCGGTAGCCCGGATGGGGTTCCCCCCGGTAGACCGGCTTCACCGGGAGGACCTTGTCCGAGAGCCGGTCGATCTCGACGACGGCGCGGTCCGGGCTCACGCTCACCACGCTGGCCCGGAAGGGGAGGCGGACGTTCCGCTCGCCGAGGGAAACCGGGAAGGTCCCCGGCTCCCGGGTCTCGGTCAGGTCGCAGACCACCTGGGGGCTTTCGTCGGAGGCGGCGCCCAGGTTCATCAGCTGGCCGGGCGTCTCCAGCGCCACCTCGACCGAGGGCGGCCGGACCGACTTGAGCGTCATCTGGGGGGCCAGGTTGACGGTCAGCGGGGCCGTCCGGGTGGTCCGATTGTAGACCCAGCCGGAGGCCCAGAACCAGACCGCCAGGGCGAAGCCGAGCGAGACGACCTTGAGCCAGAGGTTGTCCCGGGTCCGGACCCAGTGGACGATCTTCTTCAGGAAGCGCATCTGTTCCTTATCCCTGCGCGGGGCGCTTGCGCGGCGCGTGGAAGTTCTTGCTCAGGAGGAAGCGGAGCTTCTCCTCGTCCAGGTTGCGGTCGAGATGGCCGGCCACCGCGGAGGAGATCGTCCCGGTCTCCTCGGAAACGACGAGGACCACGGCGTCGGACTCCTCGGATATCCCCAGGGCCGAGTTGTGGCGCATCCCCAGGGAGGACCCGATCTCCCGCTTCTTGTCGAAGGGGAACTGGCAGGCGGCGGCGGCGACCGAATCGCCCCGGATGATCACCCCCCCGTCGTGGAGGGGGGAGCGGGGGATGAAGATGGACATGAGCAGCTCCTTGGTCACCCGCCCGTTGATCGGCACGCCGGACTGCACGTAGGCCCCCAGGCCGATGTCGCGCTCGACCGCGATCAGCCCCCCGATCTTCTTGCGGGAGAGCTCGAGCACCGCCCCGATCACCTCCTGGACCGAGAGGGCGGAGACGCCGGAGAAGCGGCGGCGGCGGCCGAGCTCGGAGAGGGCCCGGCGGAGCTCGCCCTGGAAGATGATCACGATCGCCAGGAAGAGGAAGGGGAAGCCCCGGACAAAGAGGGAGGAGAGGACGTCGAGGCGGAGGACCCGGGCCAGGACGAAACCGAAGCCGAGGATGGCCAGACCGCGCAGGGCCTGGACGGCGCCGGTCTGGCGGAAGAAGATCAGCGTGTAATAGAAAACGACGGAGAGGACGAGTATCTCCACCCCGGCGGTGACGATCCTGATCATGGATACCTTCTACGCGTTTCCGATGGCCGTGAGTGATTGTGCCACAAAGTCATTAAGACTCCCAAGGGCCAAAACAAAGATATTTTCCTTAGTGTCTTGGTGTCCTGGGGTCTTGGTAGTGGCTCGATTCGTGGGGAGCGGAAAACACGGCTCCCTACGCGCGGCCGGATTCCAGGATCCGGTCGGCCACCGCGGCGACCTCCCTCATCTCGCGGACGTCGTGGACCCGCACGAGATGGGCGCCGGAGAGGATCGCCGCCGCCACGGCGGCCGCGGTGCCCAGCAGCCGCTCCCCCGGGGGGCGGCCGAGGATCGCCCCCAGGAAGGACTTGCGCGACGGGCCGACCAGGAGCGGGCGGCCGAGGGCGGCAAGCTCCCGGAGCCGCCGCAGGATCTCCAGGTTGTGGGCGAGCGTCTTGCCGAAGCAGATCCCGGGGTCGAGGATCAGCCGCCCGGGGGCGATCCCGTGCCCGGCGGCCCAGGCGATCCGCTCCCGGAAGTAGGCGGCGATCTCGCCGACCACGTCGGCGTAGACCGGAGACTCCTGCATGTCGCGGGGGGTTCCTCGGATGTGCATCAGGACCACGGGGCCGGCGGCGGCGGCCGCCGCCGCCGCCAGTTCCGGGTCGAAGCGCAGGGCGCTGATGTCGTTGAGGATCTCGGCCCCGGCGCCGAACGCTGCCCGCGCCACCGGCCCCTTCCAGGTGTCGATCGAGATCGGGACGCTAAGCCTCCCCCGGAGCCTCTCCAGGACCGGAACGACCCGGGCGATCTCCGCCTCCGCCGTGACCGGCGCCGCGCCCGGGCGGGTGGACTCCCCCCCGATGTCCACGAGGTCCGCGCCCGCCGCCTCCAGCTCGAGCGCCCGCTCGGCCGCCGCGGCGGGGTCGAGCCAGCGCCCCCCGTCGGAGAAGGAGTCGGGCGTGACGTTGACCACGCCCATGATCAGGGTCCGGGAGCCCAACTCCCAGAGCCGCTCCACCCCGCCGGGACTCCGCCAGGAGAAGGTGAAACGCCGGCGAGCGAAAGGCTCTGTCCCCTCCCCTGGCATGGCGGACCGCGAATGGGCTCGGGCTTTTCTACCGCGAATCTCGCGAATCTGCACGAATCAAACCAGCCGGGCTCATTCGCGAGGATTCGCGAGATTAGCGGTTGATTCAGTCCGGCCCGGCCGGGACCGTTCGGGGTTTAAGCGGGCGGAGGCGCGGGGGCGGCCGTCGGCCCGGCGGGCGAAGGGGGCGGGACGGGCGCGGGCGCCTTTTTCTTCTTCGTGGAGTGGCCGATCTTGATGATCTCCTCCACCTCGTCGCCGGTCAGGACTTCGTGCTCGAGAAGGGCCTCGGCCAGGACGATCAGCTTCTCCCGGTTCGCCTCCAGGAGGGAGCGGGCCCGGCCGTGGGACTCTTCGATGATCCGGCGCACCTCGTGGTCGATCTCCTGGGCGGTCATCTCGCTGTAGTCGATGGCGCGGGAGACCTCCCGGCCGAGGAAGAGGTGCTCCTCCCGCTCGCCGAAGGTCATCGGGCCCAGCTTCTCGCTCATCCCCCACTCGCAGACCATCTGACGGGCGACCTTGGTCGCGTACTTGATGTCGCTCCGGGCCCCGGCGGTGACGTCCCCGAAGATCATCTCCTCGGCCACCCTCCCGCCCATGAAACCGGCGAGCTCCCCCAGGATCTTCTTCCGGAACTCGTGGTAGCGGTCCTTCTCCGGGAGCTGCATGGTCGCCCCCAGATAGGCGATCCCCCGGGGGATGATGGTGACCTTGTGGAGCGGCTCGGTGTCCGGGATCAGGGAGAGGACCAGGGCGTGGCCGGCCTCGTGGTAGGCGGTGACCCGGCGGTCCTCCTCGTCCATCACCCGGCTGCGGCGCTCCCGCCCCCAGCGGACCTTGTCCCGCGCCTCCTCCATCTCGTCCATGCTTACCGCCTTCTTGTCCCGGCGGGCGGCGAGGAGCGCGGCCTCGTTGACCAGGTTGGCGAGGTCAGCGCCGGAGAACCAGGGGGTGCCGCGGGCGACCCGCCCCAGGTCGACGTCCGGCCCGAGCACCACCTTGGCGGCGTGGACCCGCAAGATCTCCTCCCGGCCCTTGATGTCGGGGAGGTCAATCACGATCTGGCGGTCGAAGCGCCCGGGGCGCAGGAGGGCGGGGTCGAGGACGTCGGGGCGGTTGGTGGCCGCCACCAGGATCACGCCCTCCCGGGTGTCGAAGCCGTCCATCTCGACCAGGAGCTGGTTGAGGGTCTGCTCCCGCTCGTCGTGGCCG
>CAZOYW010000016.1:47458-61854 GCA_964584165.1 uncultured bacterium | reverse complement strand
CGTCGGGGCGGGTGGTCCGGGCGCGATTGGTGGGGGAGGGGGGGGAGGCGAGCGACGTCGTCACCCACACTTATTTCGTCGGCGAGGGCTTCGCCGCCGGGCGCCCGCTCCCGGCGGTTTCGCTGGCCACGGATCCCGCCAACCTCTTCGACCGGGGGTTTGGCATCTACAGCGACAGCAACGCGCTCAAAACCGGCTGGCTCTGGGAGCGCCCGGTCTCGGTCGAGTTCTTCGAGGCGGACGGCCGCCGCGTCCTAAACGCGGACGGCGGCGTCCGAATCCAGGGCGCCTGGTCCCGCCGCCGCCCCCGGAAGTCGCTGCGCCTCTACGCCCGGCCGGAATACGGCCCGTCCGACGCCTTCCGCTATCCCTTCTTCCCCGGCCTGAAGAAAGCGGGGAGCGGCGAGCCGCTCTCCGAGTTCAAAACCCTGATCCTGCACAACTCCGGCAACGATTACAACGGCGCCGTCATCCGCGACGCCCTCCTCCAGGGCCTGGTCGAGCACAGCCCCGACCTGGAGACCCAGGCCTCCCGCTTCGTCACCCTCTATCTCAACGGCTCCTACTGGGGACTCTACTGCCTCCGCGAACGGCTCGACGAGCACTGCCTCGCGGCCAACTACGACGTTCCGCCCGAACGGGTGGCCATCCTGGAGCTGGACGCCGAGGTCAAGCACGGGACGGGCCAGGACCGGGAGGAGTATCTCGCCCTGCGCGACTACGCCAAGACCCGCGACCTCTCCGACCCGGCGAGCTACCGCCACCTCGTCGGGACGATGGACCCGCGGAGCTTAATCGAATACTACTCGGCCAACATCTACTTCCACAACGTCGACTGGGCCTACAACAACATCGGCTACTGGCGGATCCGTCCCGAGGGCAGTGATCGCGGCGACCTTCCCGGCCGTGACGGGCGCTGGCGCTGGATGCTTTTTGACGTCGACAGCGGTTTCGCCCTGGAGCGGCCGCCGTTCCGGACGATCGAAAGGTTCGAGAGGAAACACGGCCCTTCCAGCGGCCCCGCGGCCAACACGCTGAAGTGGGCCCTGATGGTGAGGGACTTAAGGTTCGAGCAGAGATGGCCGAACCTGCTCTTCCGGAGCCTTCTCGCGAACGGGGAGTTCCGGAACGCCTTCATCAACCGCCTGGCCGACGAGCTGAACAGCTCGTTCCTGCCGGAGCGCGTGATCCAACGGATCGACGAGCTGGAGGAGGCGCTCCTCCCGGAGATGGCGGCGCAGATCCGCCGCTGGGGGGAGATCGGGTCCGTGGAGGAGTGGCGGAGGAACGTCGAGGGACTCCGCCGCTTCGCCCGGGAGAGGCCGGAGCACGTCCGGCGCCACTTCGTGGAGCACTTCGGCCTCGGCGGCTGCGTCCGGGTCAACCTCCGGGCGGACCCGCGGGAGGGGCACGTCCGGATCAACGGGCTTACCGTCGCGGAGTCCACGCCGGGGATCCGCCGGCCGCAGGATTGGACCGGGGTCTACTTCCGGGGGGTCCCGGTGAGGATCGCGGCGATCCCGGAGAAGGGCTATCGCTTCGCGGGATGGGAGGGGACGGAGCTTAAGGAGGCCGAGATCACGCTGGTCCCGGAGGGGGACCTCGAACTCGCCGCGCGCTTCGAGAGGGAATCGCGAGATTAGCGGTTAATTCAGCCGGAGCGAACCGGACGGGATGCGCGCGGCCAGCCCGTCCTTGACCTTTCCTCGCCGCTCGGGCATTGTTTCCGGCGGCGGCACCAACACCACAAGCGAGGACGCGATGATCGTCGCGGCTGAAGAGAAGAAAGACCTGGTCCGGGGAGAGGACTGGCGTTATGAGCTGAAATACCGCCTGGATTGCATTCAATACCGCCGGGTGCGGAACGCCATCGCCCCCTATATGGCGCTCGATCACTATTCGCGGATCGCCCCGGGCCGCCGGTACCTCGTCCGCAGCCTCTACTTCGATACTTACGACTACGCCGCCTTCGCCCAGAAGATGGCCGGCGACGACCACCGGGTCAAGTACCGCCTCCGCTCCTACTCCCCCACCCTGGCCGCCGCCTCCCTCGTCCGGGTCGAGCTCAAGGTCCGGAAATCCACCGTCATGGCGAAGCACGGCGCGATAGTTTCCCCGGCCGCCTACCTCTCTTTCAGGGAACGGAGGCGCTGGCCGGAGACCTCCGACCCGGTCCTGGAGGAGTTCGAGCGCTGCCTCCACCTCCTCTCCCTGGAGCCGCTGGTCCTGATCGAGTATCTCCGGGAAGGTTTCGAGGACCGGGCCCGGGGCGACTTGAGGATCACCTTCGATCACCGGGTCCAAAGCGCCCATGCCGTGGACCTTTTCCCGGAGGGGCCGGTCTTCTTCCGCACCCATCACCCCCTGGGGGTCGTCCTGGAGATCAAGGGGCGGCGCGACCCGCCGGCCTGGCTGCGGCGGCTGGTGCGGGTCCAGGGGCTCGAGCTGATCGCCAACAGCAAGTATACCCAGGGGATACTCGCCGCCCGGCACGACCTCTACCATCCCGGCGGCGTCGTCGTGATCCGGTAGCGAAACGGTCAGTCCCCCGGTTTTCTCCCCTGGCCGGGCCCACCGTCAACTGCACCACTTCGGCAGCTTCCTGACGATCGCCTTCGCCCGGTCGATCTCATCCCAAAGGACGTGCGGCGATTTTTTCAACAGGTAGAGTTGAACTCCCTCGTATTGGACCCGGAGATAGTATTGATTGGCCCATTTGGATACGTTCTGCCCGGCCCAGGAGAAACGCTGGACGTAGGTGGGACGGAGGGAGACGATCGAATAATTCAGGTCGTACTTGTTGTGGCCGGGCGTGGTGACGGTCGTTTTTCCCCCCGCTTTCCCCGTGAGGTCAGGAGGAAGAGACGCGATATACCGGTCGCATTTTCCCAGGCAGTCGATCCCCGTCCGCCCGGCGTAATAGGGGAGGGCGCCCGCCCACATGACCGCCAGCGTGGCCTCGGGAGCAGTGAAGAGCTGGAGCGCGACGGCGGTGTTGACGTTGACCTCGTTGTCCGCGGCCTGGTACGGCCTGGCCCGGAACGACATCTCGGGGAAGAAGCGGGCGTTGGCGGTCACGAGCCACGCGCCACAGAGGATGAGCGTCAATCCCACCGCCGGGGCGGACGAATCGGCGTCGCCCCACCTCCGGGAAGCGTAAGCCCGCTGCACCGCCCGGGCGATCAGGATGGTGGCGTGGCTGGAGAGAGCGAATAGGCCGGGGATCCCCGGGACCATGATCCTCCAATACGGCCAGGGGTCTCCCCCGGCATAGACCTGGTAGGCGCAGGCCGTCAATCCCAGGGACAGGAGGAGAAGTTTCTCCGGGCGAAAATCGAGGAAAGTCTCCAGGGCCGCCGCGATGGAAAGAGGGGAGATGGAGATCAGAAAGGGGAGGACGAAGACCAGGCCGTCCGGGAACCTGACCCCCGGCGGGACAAGCCCCAGCTTCAAAACGTAGGTGTTGGGGACCCAGTGGCCGTAGTAGATCCGCCGGAAGACGGTCTGCGCGGCCACGCAGAGGAGGAAGGCGCCCGAGGCGAGGATCAGGCGGCGATACCCTCCCGGGGTTTGGCGACGGATCTGCGTCCAGAGCAGGAAGCCCCCCAGGAGAGGGGCGAAGATCGCCGCGTCGTTTCGGGTCAGAAAGGCAAGCCCGAGGGCGCCAGTCGCTCCGACCAGGTCCCGGTTTCCCCCGTCGCTGGCGTAGCGGATGGCGAAGAGCGCGGAAGCCGAGAGCAGGAGGGTGAGCAGACCCGTCTCCATTCCCATGAGAGACCAGTAGGCCAGGGGATAATAGAGGAGGACGGAGAGGAAAGAGAGCGCCGCGGCGAGGTTCCGATCCGGCTTCGGCCCCCCGGGCAGGATGCGGTCAGCGAGCGCCGCCGCGACCCGCGCGATCAGGAGCAGGAGGGGGATGCCCAGGAGATGGACGATCAGCACAGCGATATGTTTTTCCCGGAGAAGGTTTGGCCCGGCCATCAACAGGACCATCAGGAGATTGGTATATCCCTCGACGCGTTCCCCCGGGTTCCAGACCAAACCCTGTCCCTGGGCCAGGTTCCGGGCGTATCTCATGGAGATCATCGCGTCGTCGAAGAGACAGAAGTACCGTTGCCCGTCGATGGCCACGAAGGAGGAACGATGGATGAAGACGAAGCTCCAGGCGATGAAGAGGAGAGAGCCAAGGGAAAAAATCCATCTTCGCGTGGGTATGAGCATAGGATTCAGGGTTGATTAATAAATACGGCAAATAATTCAATAATATGGTTAGTGTTCGTCAATATATGTGAATTATATTTTGTATAAGTAAATTATCAAACTGAACCATGTCAATCTATATTTAGCTCTATCTTCGCCGTTGATCTTCGGGAAGGAAGATCCATAATGCGTGACTATGCAGGCGGCCCGCACGATCCTGAAGGTCATGCTCCCGTTGGCGGCCGTCGTCCTGCTGACGGTCTTCTTCGCGTACCTGATCTACCAGGCCACCGAGAAGCAGCTGGTGGCCGATTTCGGCAACGACCAGCTCGTCCTCGCCGCCTCGGCGGCCAAGAACATCGATTTCTACCTCCGCTCGCTCTCCACCGATTCGCTCCGCCTCTCCCGCGACCTCTCCGCCGGCGGCCTAGCCGTCTCCGACATTTCCGGCCGGCTCTCCTTCACCTTCGGTTCGATGTTCCCGGCCGCGGACTTCGTCTTCTTCGCCGACCGGGAAGGGAGGATGGTATCGTCCTTCCCGCCGGACTATCTCCCCAGCGCCGGCGGGAGGGCCTTCTACGATTCCGGGGAGGTCCTCCAGGGGCTGAAGGAGGAGACTCCCTTCATCTTCTCCCGTTCCCTGCGTATCCGGGGACAGTCGCGCTGCCTGGTGATCCTGGTTTCCCCGGTCTACTCCGCCCGCGCGCCCGACCTCCCGGCTGAAAATCTCCCCGGGCCCGCCCTCCGCGGCGTGGTCGGGGTCGGGATCAACATCGACCAGGTCGTGGAGCGCTTCATCCTGCCCGACATCTCCGGAAAGGTTCCGACGATCTTCATCATCGACCAGGACGGGATGATCATCGCCCACTCCTCCCGGGAGATCGCCGGCCAGACGGTGGCGTCGCTCGGGACATTGCGCGAAGGCCCCCCTCTGGGCATCCCGGCCCCAGAACTGGACCGCCTCCTCGAAGGGACGGAGAACTCCGGAGTGATCTGGGGGGGCGATCCCGGCCATGAGATCGTCGCCTTCGCGGTCGACCTGGTCGGGGGGAAGCGCTGGCTGATCGGCGTTAGCCGGCCTTTCGGCCAGGTGTCGCGCACCCTCCACCGGATCCAGAAATACTACTTCTCCTATCTCACCTTCCTCCTCGGCCTCGGTTTCGCCGCCGGCTGGTTCATCGTCCGCAACCACCGCGCCCGGGTCCGGATGGAGGAGGAGAGCCGGATGCAAAGGAAACTCAAGGAGTCCGAGGAGCGCTACCGGACGCTGGTCGAATCGTCCCCGGACGGGATCGTGACCCTGGACGATACGGGGAGGATCGCGACCTTCAACCGCACCTTCGCCGCCCTTCTCGGCTTCCCCCCGGCGGAGATCGCGGGCCTGCCCTTAAGCCGGGCGGCGCTCCTCCCCGGCCAGAAGCCGTGCCCGCCCCCCCCCGCCCTCCTGGGCCGGAGGAAGATGGTCGAGGTCGAGCTCCAGATCGCGCGCCGCGACGGGAAGGCGATCCAGATCTCGATGGACCTCACCGCCCGCCCCGGCGGCGAGGGGACCGCCGACCCCTACCTGGCGGTTCTCCGCGATGTCACCGAGCGGAAGGAACTGGAGTCGCAGCTCTCCTTCTCGGACAAAATGGCCGGGATCGGGCAGCTTGCCTCCGGGATCGCCCACGAGTTCAATAACCTCCTCTCAGTGATTCGCTCCTCGGCCGAGATCGTCGGGCACGGCTTACGGGAGGCGGTGGACGCGAAGGAGATCGCCAAGATCGTCAAGGCCTCGGAGAAGGGGGCGGCCCTGGTGGACGGCCTTCTCCATTTCGCCCGGCGCAAGACCGGCCAGTGGGAACTTCTGGACCTGCGCTCGGCGCTCGAAGAGGTGATGGACCTGGTGGAGGCGGATTTCCGGACCTCCGGCCTCGTCGTGCGAAAGGAATACGCCGCGGTCCCGCCCGTCCGCGCGGACAAGGGCCAGATCCAGCAGGTCTTCCTGAACCTGGTCATCAACGCCCGCGACGCGATGGAGCGGGGCGACCGACTGACCCTGCGGGCGGGCGGAAGCGGCGCCTGGGCGGTCATGGAGTTCGCCAACACCGGCCGCCTCATCTCCCCCACGGCCCTGCCCCGGATCTTCGAGCCGTTCTTCACCTCGCAGGAGAGCGCCCGCAGCGGGAAGAAAGGGTCGGGTCTGGGGCTCTCGATCTCGCTCGGGATCATCGAGTCGCACGGGGGGACGATCGAGGCCCGGTCCGCGCCGGGATCGGGGACGGTTTTCACCGTGCGCCTCCCGGCGGCGGGCGCCGGGTCCCCGGAATCGACTCCGGGGGCCGCTCCCGCCCCGCGGACCTAAAGGTCCGCGGCTACGGGGATTAGTATGGCGCGGGACGCCGGATTCCGTAGGCGCGGACATTTATGTCCGCGCGGGACGCCGGGTTTCGTAGGCGCGGACATTTATGTCCGCGCGCCAATGTCGCCCCGGTCAAGCTCTCGCTCGATACTCCGGCTTGGGCGGCCCGCGGCGGGAACGGTCCGGGCTGGACAGGCGCCTCGGGCGGATATACCATGTGCGCGCAGCGCGCGGGGGGAAATACCGAGCCATGAAAATCATCAAGGTGCTGATCGTTGACGACGACCGGGATCTCTGCGAGAACCTGGGGAAGATCCTGGGGATGGACGGCTACCGGACGGTCTCCGCCCACGACGGGGAGCGGGCGCTGGAGATGGCGGCCGCGGAGGAGCCGGACGTCGTCATCCTCGATATCAAGATGCCCGGGATGGACGGGATGGAGGTGTTGAAGAAGCTCAAGGAACGCTCCGGGAGGATCGCGGTAATCATCCTGACCGCCTTTCCCTCGGTGGAGTCGGCGGTGGACGCGGTCCGGGACAAGATCGTCTTCGACTACCTCCGCAAGCCCTTCTCTCTGCGCCAGATCCAGGACACGGTGGCCCGGGCGGCTGCGTCCCTCGGCCTGGTCGGCTGCCCGGAGGAGACGTTGAACGCCCGGATCGGCGAGAACATCCGCCGGCAGCGGAACCTCCAAGGCGTCAACAGCCGGGAGGTCGCCCGCCTGTCCGGCCTTTCCCCCAGCCTCCTCTCCCAGGTCGAGTCCGGCAAAAGCGCCGCCTCCCTCAAAACCCTCTACCGGATCGCCCGCGCCCTCAAGGTGGAGATGGGGGAGCTGGTGAAGGACCTGTAAAGAATCAGTGAGAAGGCAAAAGGTAAAAGGCAAAAGTTAACCGCTGAACCGTGAACCGTTGAACCGTGAACCGTTGAACCGTGAACCGTTGAACCGTGAACTGTTGAACCGTGAACCGTTGAACCGTGAACCCGTGATCCCAGGTGCCGACCGATGAAAGTATTGTTGACCATCTTTGAAGAGCTCTATCCCTTGAGCGGGGGAGGGACCCCCCGCGTCTCCAACCTGGCCAAGGCCTTCGCCCGGAAGGGGCACGAGGTCGCCGTCGCCGCCGGGATCGGAGCCTCCGACGAGGAAGCGCGGCGCTACCTCTCCTGCGGCCCGATCTGGCGGATGAAGGCGGTCTCCCGCCTCGACCCCCACAAGATGAAGAAGTACCTTCTCGCCCATCCCTTGAACATCGCCCGTCTCTCCGCCGCGATCGCCAGTTACCAGCCCGACCTGGTCGTCTCCCACAACACGATCGCCGGCTACGGCGCCCTCTGGGGTAAACGGCTGGCCCGGGGCAAGCCGTTTAACGTTCTCGATTTGACCGACGTCCTCTTCGAGTACCTGGACGATTACTCCAAGGGCGGTTGGCTCCGGCAGGTGCAGAAGGGGGGGAGGATGATGGAGGGGGCGGCGATCCGCGGTTCGGATAAGATTGTCACCATCAGCTCCGCGATGAAAGGGATCCTCCTCGACTACGGGGCGGCGGCGGGGAAGGTCGACGTCGTCTGCGACGGCGTCGATCTCTCGATCTTCCGGAAGACGGACGAGCGGAGCTTGAGGGAGAGGCACGCCCCCGGGAAGGAGACGGTCATCCTCTTCCAGGGGGTGATCGACCCCCAGGACGGCCCCGAGCTCCTGGTCGCCGCGGCGAAGAAGGTCCTCGCCGCCCATCCCCGGACCTCCTTCTGGGTAGTCGGGGGCGGGACCGCGATCCCGACGATCGAGCGGCTTGTCCGGGAGGCGGGCGTGGAGAAGGACTTCTTCTTCTCCGGCTGGGTGAAGCAGGCTGAGGTGGCCCGCTACCTCTCGGCCGGGGACATCGGCCTGGTCATCCTCCCCGACATCGTCTCCGCCCGGGGGCGGGTGACCCTGAAGGAGTTCGAGTACTGGGCCTGCGGGCTCTCGGTGGTGGCGCCGCGGCTTCCCGCCCTCGCGGAGGTGATCGAGGACGGGAAGACCGGGCTTTTCTACCAGGCGGGGAACACCGACGATTTTACGGATAAGATCATGGCCTTGATCCGCGATCCCTCCCGCTCGCGGCGGATGGGAGAGGAAGGGATGAAGCTGGTGGACCGGAAATACCGCTGGGAGAAGCTCGCCGACGACTTTGTCGCCCTCTGCGAGGGGTACCTCGCCCGACGCTGAACCGCGAAAGAGGCCGGGGCCCCCGCCAGGAATTAAACCGCGAATCTCGCGAATCTTCGCGAATTAAAATTCGTTCGATCCGACGGATCGGTCGGATCCGACCGATCGGACGGATGGCCCGGCCCGCGGACCTTCCCGGTCCGCGCGCCCGCCGGGCCCATTGGCGAAGATTAGCGGGATTCGTGGTTATAAATTAGCCGGGCCGGCGGATTTCCGGCCTTGATATCGCTTCCGATGGTGTGCTTAAATGATTTCTCCTCAAGGAGAAATCATTGATGAAGGTATTGATCACCAATCCGCCCTGGCCGGGGGAGGGGTTCGGGGCCCGCTCCGACGTCCGCTGGCCGCACAAGCGCTCGGACAAGTTCATCGAGTATCCCATCTACCTCGCCTACCTGGTGGCGGTCGTCCGCCAGGCCGGCTTCGAGGCCGCCTTCCTCGACGCCATCCTCCAGGAGCTCGACGTCGAATCCTTCGCCCGGAAGGTGAAGGAGATCGGGTGTGGGATGGTCGTCCTGGAGTGCTCCACCCCCTCGATCCGCCACGACCTCGCTTCGGCCGCGGCGATCAAGAAGCTCTCGCCCTCGACCCGCGTCGTCCTGGTCGGGAGCCACCCCACCGTCTTCCACCGGGAGATCATGGAGGAGAACCCCGCCGTGGACGCGGTCTGCCGGGGGGAGTTCGACTTCACCGTCCGCGACGCCGCGCTGGCCTGCGCCGGGAAGCTCGCCTGGGAGAAGGTCGCCGGCCTCTCCTGGCGCGCCGGCGGGAAGGTGGTGGTCAACCCTGACCGCCCCTTGATCGAGAACCTGGACGAGCTCCCCTTCCCGGCCCGGGACCTGGTCTGGGACGCCCGCTACCGCCAGGGGACCTTCCGGGGGGTCCGCCCCACCACCATGATCACCTCCCGGGGCTGCCCCTTCCGCTGCGTCTACTGCCTCTGGCCCCGCACCCTCTACGGAAACAAGTTCCGGGCCCGCTCGGCCCAGAACGTGGTCGACGAGATCGCCGAGGCGGTCGGGCGCTTCGGCGTGGACGAGGTCTACTTCGACGACGACTCGATGGGGCTGGATAAGCGGCGGATGCTCGACATCTGCCGGATGATCGGGGAGCGGAAGCTCAAGTTCGAGTGGATCTCCCAGTGCCGGGTGGATTCGATGGACGAGGAGATCCTCTCCGCGATGAAGCGGGCGGGCTGCCGCTACATCCGCTTCGGGGTCGAGTCGGGGTCCCCGACCATGCTCAAGATCATGAAGAAGGGGACGACGCCGGAGAAGATCGTCAACGCCTTCCGCCTGGCCCGGAAGATCGGGATCCGCACCCAGGCCTTCTTCCTCTTCGGCGTCCCCGGGGAAACCCCCGATACGATCCGGGAGACGATCGATTTCGCGAAAAAGCTCAAGCCCGACTCCGCCCAGTTCGCCGTGGTCGTCCCCCACCCCGGGACCGAGCTCTTCGCCCTCTCCCGCGAGAAGGGCTGGCTCCGCTATCGGGACTGGGAGGATTTCTCCTCCTGCCGGGCGATGATCGAGACGCCCTCCCTTTCCCTTAAGGAAGTGGAGGCGGCGCGGGTGCGGGCGTACCAGGAGTTCTACTTCCGCCCGGCCTACTTCCTCCAGACCGCCCGGAACATCCGGTCCTGGGACGACCTGAAGAGCGTCGTCAGCTCCGCCCGCTCGATCCTGAGCCGGATCGGGTTCTTTCAGAAATAATCAGGGACAGCAGAGACAGCAAGGACATCAAGGACTTCCGCTGGGCAACCGATTGTCGGCCCGCTCTGCGAGCGGGCGGCCAGGCCGTCGCCGGTTCACAGAACCGGCCTACAACCGCGGCGTCGGTTTCCATCGGCGGCGAATAGCGCATATGCCGGAACAGGCCAAAACCATCGAGATTTCGGTTCTCATCCCCCTCTATAACGAGAGGGATAACCTGGCTCCGCTTACGGAGAAACTCCAGACGGCCCTAACGGCGACCGGGCGGTCCTGGGAGATCGTCTTCGTCGATGACGGGTCCGACGACGGCTCCTTCGAGGTCTTGAAGTCGCTCGCCGTCGCCGAGCCGCGGATCCGGGTGATCCAGTTCCGCCGCAACTTCGGCAAGTCGGCGGCGATGTCCGCCGGCTTCGCCGCCGTCCGGGGGGAGCAGGTGGTGACGATGGACGCCGACCTCCAGGATGACCCCGCCGAGATCCCCTCCCTGGTCGGGATGCTCGACGCCGGAAACGACCTGGTCTCCGGCTGGCGCTTCCGCCGCCAGGATCGCTTCATCAAGAAGCACACCTCCCGGATCTACAACTGGGCGACCGCCTCCCTCTCCGGCCTGAAGCTCCACGACTTCAACTGCGGACTCAAGGCCTTCCGCCGGGAGGTGATGGAGGACGTCCCGCTCTACGGGGAGCTCCACCGCTACATCCCGGTCCTGGCCCACTGGAAGGGATACCGGGTGGGAGAGCTCAAGGTTGAACACCACCCCCGGGCCTTCGGGCGGTCCAAGTTCGGCGCTTACCGGTTCTTCGCCGGTTTCATGGACCTCTTGACCGTGATGTTCCTCACCAAATACAGCAAGAAGCCCCTCCACCTCTTCGGCGGGGCGGGGCTCGTCCTCTTCTCGCTCGGGCTCCTGATCAACCTATACCTCGCCGTCTTGAAGCTGATGGGGCAGGGGATCGGCCACCGGCCGCTCCTCTTCCTCGGGGTCCTCCTGATGCTGATCGGCTTCCAGTTCATCTCCACCGGCCTCCTGGGCGAGATGCTCGCCATCGCGCTCCACCGGCGGAGCGCGGAGTACACGATCAAAACCACTCTTTAGCCCGGTTTGTTCATGAAAACCGCCGGTTTTCATGAACAAACCGGGCTAAAGTTGCAGTGGACAACGGCTTATGGTTTGGCCGGGTCTTTCGGTGGAGAGCACAGTTCGCACACCGTCGCTCGTCCCGCTCCCGGATCACGGGCGCGAACTGCGATCAAACTCAAATGCCAATGTCGTCGTCGGCCGTTCGGAAAGCTCGTCGCGAGCGAGCAATCTCTCGCAGGATTCATGAAGATCGAACGATCTTCATGAATCCTGCGGGTTAGCGCCCAGCTTCTGATATGAGCCGTTTCGGGATTACCTTCTCCGGTTTCGAGGCCGACCGGCCCTTCGCCGTCAAGTATCTCGCCCTTTTCCTCGCCGCCGTCCTCGTCATCGGGGCCTTCGCCCACTACACCGGTGTCGGCTCCGACCCCTACGGGGTGATCCACTTCGCCCAGCACCTCTCCCGGGGCCGGTTCTACAGCGACTATCCCGTCTACGGCTGGTTCAAGCCGGACTGGAACCGGGGGAGCTACATGGTCCTCTACGGGAACTACCAGCTCCGCGACGGGAGGATGTTCTGCAAGTACACTATCGGCTACTCCCTCCTCCTCGCCGCTTCGCTCCGGATTTTCGGACCCGACTCGATCTACCTCTTCAACGTCTTCGTCCTGGCCCTCCTCCTCCTCGTCCTCTACCTCTTCGCCCGGGCGGCGCTCCCCGAGCGGCCGGGCCGCCCTCTGGTCGCCCTCGCCGCGCCCGCCCTCCTCCTCGTCCTCGTCCCCAAGGTCTGGGACACCGCGGTCAAGCCGGTCCACGACCTCCCCGCCCTCCTCCTCCTGGTCGGGGGGCTCTACGGCGGCGTGCGGGCGCTGAAGAAACTCCCCCGAATCTCCTGGCCCCTCCTCGCCCTCTCGTCGGCGGCGCTCGGCTTCTCCGGTTCCTTCCGCCTTCCCAACGTCCTCGTCGCCCTCCCCGCCGGCGGCTACCTCCTCTCCCGCCTGATCGGCCGGGCTCCTCTCAAGCGGATCGGCCTGGTCGCGGCCGTCGCCGTCCTCTTCTTCGCCCTCGGCCTCCTCCCCGCCCTGGTCCAGAACCAGCTCACCACCGGCCATCCGCTGAAGCCCCCCCGCCCGGAGGTGGTGGAGAAGAAGGCGGTCAAGATCGACGACCTCTGGCACCCGCCTCCCCTCTGGATCGGTTTCTTCCCCCACACCTTCCCCCGGGTGATGGAGTTTTTCTGGGAGGAGTACGGCCTCTTCTTCTCCTGCCTGGTCATCCTAGGAGCGGCGTCCGGCCGCCGGAAGGCCGAGATCGCCTGGCTCGGCGTCGGGGTCCCCCTGGTCTTCATCCTCTTCTACAGCTGCTGGGTCCACCTGATGGCCCGCTACATGATGGTCGCCGAGCCCTTCCTCGTGATCCTCGCGGTCTCCGGGATCGGCCGCCTCCTGGACGGGAAGCTCCCGCGGATTCTGAGAATCGCGGCCTGGGCGATACTCCTCGGCGATCTCGCGCTCCGGGTCGTTTCCCGCCTCCCCTACGGCTTGGCGCCGGCCGACCTCGGCGCCTTCGCCGCCGGCTTAACCCTCTGCCTCCTGATCTGGCGCGACGAGCTGCCGTCGGCCTCCCCCGCGCGGATCAAGGCGTTCGCCCTCGTCCTCCTCGCCGCCTTCCTCGCTGTCAAGGGCCCGCTCCTGGTCGCCCGGCGAGAACTCTTCCAGCTTCCCGAGGCCCATCGCTTCGGCCGCGATCTCGACCGGATCGTCCCCCCCGGCTCGGTGGTCTTCGCCACCAAGCCCCTGACCCAGCTGATCGAGCTCTTCACCTCCTCCCATAGCATCCGTCCGTTCGACCTCGAACGGATGGGCGTCCCGCTGCGGGCGGGCGTGAACTACGCTCTCTCGCGTTCGGTCGGTGTCTACCTGATCGACCACCTGGCGACCGGGAAGGAGCCGGACGCGGCGGGCTTCGTCCCCGTCCTCCGCGAGGACTTCGACCTCGTCCCGGTCGGGACGCTCCGGGCCCAGGACTACAACCTGCGGCCGCAGTTCGGCCGGGACGTCTGCACCGTCTTCCGGGTCGAGGATTGGAGCCGCGACAAGACGGAGTTGGAGATCCCGGTCGCCTCGACCGCCGACGACTGCATCCTCACCCTCTACGCCCGCGCCCTCTGGACGCCCGACCGGGGGAGGAGCTGGGTGAAGGCCTCGCTCAACGGACGCCCCCTCGCGGCCGAGATCGTGGACGGGGCGAACTTCATCCCCCTGCCCAAGGAGCTCCTCGCCGCCCCGCTCTCGCGCCTCGTCCTCTCCTCCGACCGCCCCCTCCCGCGGCTGATGGAGGCGGCGGTCCAGGACGTCTGGCGCCCCTATACGGTGGACATCGGACGGCGGGCGAAGGTCAACGACCGCTACTTCATCTCCGACTTCTTCGACCTCGGTTTCGGCGACGGCCATTTCCGCCGCCTGGCGCCCGGGAAGGCCGCTTCGGTCCTCGTCCCCTTCCTCCCGATCGAGGAGACGGTCCTGGTCGGCGAGGTCAAGGTCGACAAGGCCCAGGCGAAACCCCGGCCCCTCTCCCTCTCCGTGCGGGCCGGGGAGGAAGCGGCGGCCACCTTCGATCTCTCTTCTCTCGCGGCCTGGGACTGGCTGGTCTTCCCCCTCCCCCCCGGTCCCCTCCGCCGGAAGCTCGCCTTCAGAGCCGATTATCCCGACCGCCCGGAGCTGGGATACAAGGAGAGGAAGCAAGGGGCGCTCCTCGTGGGCGAGGTGAGCGCCCTGCGCTGGCTGAAAAAGGCGAGCCTCCCCACGCCGTCGCCCGGCTTCTATTTCACCGCTTTCCACGTCCGCTCCGACCCCT
>CAZOYW010000016.1:0-47358 GCA_964584165.1 uncultured bacterium | reverse complement strand
CCCACGCCGTCGCCCGGCTTCTATTTCACCGCTTTCCACGTCCGCTCCGACCCCTCCTTCCCTTCCCTCCGGGGGCCCTGCGCCGTCCTCTGCGGCGGGTCGCCCTTCGCCGAGGCGGCTCTGGACGCGGTCAACCGCGCGATCCTCCCGCCGGAGCGGATCTCCGTCCCCGAGACCGTTCTCACGTTCGCCCCCCCGCCCGCCGGGCGGCCGCTCTTCGGGGAGCGGCCCTTCCTCCTCCCCGCCGCGGAACGGCTCTCGTTCGCGGTCGGGGCGGAGGAGGACTGGGCGTTCCTGGGCGAGGGTTTCCACCCGCCCGAGCTCCACCTGGGGAAGACGCCCGTCCGCTGGACCTCCCAGACCGCCGTCTTCCACGTCCCGCTCTTCCCCGGGGAGGGGCGGACGGCCTCGGTCGTCTTCCGGGTCGTCCCCATCCGCTTCGCCGCCTCCTTCCCCGCGGGCGCCGCCGCCCGCCTCTACGAGGACGGCAAGGACCTGGGCGCCGTCCCCCTCTCCGCCGCGACGGACTCCCTGGTTTGGACGATCCCTCTCGATTCTCCACGGCCCCGCGTCGCCGCTCTCACCCTCTCCGTCCCGCCCTGGCGCCCTCTCGACTTCCTCGCCACCACCGACGATCGAGTCCTCGGTCTGATGCTGGAAGGGATGAAAATCGAGTATGGGGCGAAGTAAAAGCTGGCCGGTTCGAGGATTTAGGGGTTCAATGGTCCTGGGGGTTGGCGGCTGCTTCTGGAGCGTTGAATCGCCGGACCGCGAACCCTTTGTCCGCCCGTGGATAGCAAGGTCAACATCCTCCTCCTGATCTTTCTTCTCCTCCTCCCGCCGGTCCTCGGCTGGTTCGGATACTACCTCTCGGTGGGGTCGGACCAATACGAGGTGATCCGCTTCGCCGAAGACCTCGCCCGGGGGACGATCTTCCGCTCCCACCCCCTCTTCGACCTGGTCAAGGACCGGGCGGTCCCCGGCCGCCTCTACAACATCCACTACGGCGGCTACCTTTTGAAGGACGGGAAGATCTATTGCAAATACGCCATCGGCTACCCCCTCCTCCTGGCCATCGCTCTTGAGATCTTCGGCTTCCCCTCCGTCTTCTTCGTCAACTTCTTCGTCTTGAGCCTCCTTCTCCTCTTCGTCTACCTGATCGGAAGGATTTATTTCCGGGACGAGACCCAATCATCCGCCATAGCCCTCTCCGCCGCACTCCTCCTCTTCCTTCTCGGCCGGCAGCTCTGGGACCTCTCGGTCACGCCCCACGGCGACGTCGCCTCGGTCCTTTTCGCGGTCGTGGGGGCCTTCTGCCTTCTCCGGACCCTCTCCTCCGTCCCGTCCGCCGCTTCACAGAAGCGGACTACAGGCATCCTCCGGGCTCTCTCCTCCGCCTCCCGACCCTCCGCCGCGGGGAGGCTCTCCTGGATCTTCGCCGCCGGCTTCTCAGTCGGTTTCGCCGGATCGATCCGCCCCCCGAGCGCGCTCCTCGCCCTCCCCGCCGCCCTCTATCTCCTCAGCCGGGGGGAGGCGAGGAAGCGCCCGCTTTCCGCGGCGGTCCTCCTCCTCCTTTTCGCCGTCGGAGTCCTCCTCGGCCTTCTCCCGGTCTTCGCCCAGAACTACCTGACCGGGGGGAACGCTCTCCGCTTCACCCAGTTCCACGAGGTCCACCTGGAGACGGTCCGCTCGGCGGTCGGGGCGGCCTCCCCCGCCTCGCTCCTGAAGAGAATCGCCGACATCTTCCTCGTCCGCACCCACGGCTGGGGGATCGGGAACATCCATGCCGCCCTTCCGGCGATGTCCCTTCACGTTTTTTTCGCCTTCGGCCCGCTCTTCTCCGCGCTTTTCCTCCTCGGCCTCGCCGCCGGCTGGCGCCGGGCGGAGACGCGCTGTCTCTTCCTCCCCGCCGTCCTCCTCTTCCTCCTCTTCTACAGCGGCTGGGTCCGCCCCCTGGAGAGGTACCTCGTCATCGCCTATCCCTTCGTCAGCCTGGTCGCGGCCGGCGGGGTCGCCCGCCTCTTCTCCCTCTCCGCCGGCCTCGGCGCCGCCCCCCGCGCCCGCGTCCCGCTCGCCCTTCTCGGGGCGGGACTCGCCGTCGCGGACCCGATCCTCCGGTCGCTCTATCCGCGCGAGGGCGGCCTACCGAACTGGCAGAACCAGGTTCTCTTCGCCGCCGCCATTCTCGCCGCCCTCGCCCCGGTCATCCTCTTCCTGCGCCCCCGCCGCTCCGCCGCCGCCTGGTTCAACCTGGCCCTGGCGGCGGCGATCCTTCTCGCCTCCCTCCCCGTGGCCGCGGCGAAGCCGGAGCTCTTCCAGTTCCCGGAGGCCCGCCGTTTCCGTTCCGACCTGGGGAGGATCTGCCGCCCGCCCTCCGTCCTCTTCGCCACCAAGTTTCTCACCCAGACGATCGACCTCTTCACGGAATCCGTCTCGATCCGCCCCTTCGATCTCGACTTCGCCCTCCCCGACCTCGGGCAGGCCTACGGCCTCCTCCTCTCCCGCGGCTTCAACCTCTACCTGATCGACAACCGGGACAAGCGCGACGCCGCATCCTCTCTCCCCGCGATCCGGGACTACTTCGCCGCCACGCCGGCGGGGAGACTGCGGGGGAGCGACTACAACCTGGAGGAGAGGTTCGGGAAGCCGTTCTGCACGGTCTACGCGATCCGTCCCTGGACGGAGCGGGCGGTCGAGTTCGACCTCCCGACACCCGCCCCGGTCGAGTACCTCCTCACCTTGAACCTGCGGAAGATCTGGGACACCCTCCCCCCCCGCTCGTCCGTCTCGGCCGCCTGGAACGGGACTCCCTTCCCGGCCCGCTTCGAGAACGGTGTCAACTTCCTCCTCCTTCACACTTCTCCCGGCGCCTCTCCCCGCTCCGTCTTCTCCCTCGCTTCCGACCGGCCGCTCCCCCCCGATGCCCTGGTCGATCTCCGCTGGGCTATGCTGGATTACGTGATCGACTTCGGAGATTCCGCCCTCGTCCCTGACCGGACTTTCCTCGAGGGAGGGGGGGCGGAGGAGGGGGAGGCGGGTTTCCGCACCATCCGTTCCCGGGCCCGGATCGCGCTCCCCCCCGCGACCGGAGAGGGGCGGCGATCCGCCGTCCTCGCCGTCCGCTGGGCGGGCGGGGGGGCCTGGGCCGCGGCCCTGGACGGCGTTCCCCTCCTGACCCTCCCCTTGCGTCCCTCCCCCTTCACGCAGTCCGTGGAGATCCCTCTCCCCTCCGCCCCGGTCTCCGCCACCCGCTCCTCGCTTACGCTTTCGGGGGACTCGCCCCTCGCCCTCGATTCGTTGCGGGTCGCGAGCTGGAGCGATTCCTTCGCCCTGCCCGTCCCCAAGGGGAAGGCCTGTGTCCTCCGGGCCGGCCTGAAGGGTCCCCCCGGCCTCCGGGATTATTCCCTCGAGCTCGACGGCGAGAAGCTCGCGGGCTTCGCCTCCGGGGGGGAGCTCTGGGCGATCGTGCCGGCCTTATCCAGCCGCCCGCCCGCGGGCGACCTCCGCCTCGTCCCGGCGGGGAGCGGGGCCGAGATGCACGTCCGGGCGGTCGTCGAGTTGGGATATCCCTTCCGGATCGAAGCCGGCGAGTTCTCCGGGCGGGAGTTCAAGGGGGAGGGGTTCTACCCGCCGGAGCTTTACCTGGGGAGGACCCCCTTCGCCTGGACGTCGGCCGCGGCCGAGGCCTATCTCCCCGTCCTCTCCGTCCCGGCCGGGGGGATGGTCCTCAAGCTTGGCTACATCGGGGGCCGCCCCCCCGGCGTCCCCCCCGCGCGGGTCGAGATCGAGCTCGACGGCCGTCCGGTCGGCTCCTTCACCCCCGCCGCCGGGATGGGGGAGGCGGAGTTAAAGATCCCTCCGGACCTCCTGCGCCCGGGGGTGGGCCGCCTGGCCATCCGCGCGAACGCCTGGCGGCCGGCGGAACGGCCGGCCGAAGGGGACACCCGTCCACTCGGATTGATGGTCCGCTACCTGGAACTCTCCCTCCCGTCCGCGCTCGCCGGGGAATGAAGAGAGGGCCGATCCGCCATGCCGACGACGACGACGAACCGTGAGCCGCGAAAGAAATTCGTGGCGGCGGGGCTCGGCGCGCTCCTCGCGCTCGCGGCGCTCTACGGCCTGACCGGCTACGACGCCCTCCTGACCTCGGACAGCTGGGCGTATCTGCGCTACGCGCGGACGCTCGCCCGGGGGACGTTCTTCGACAATCCCGAGGTCTATTCCGTTTTCCGGACGCTCTGGCCGGCGACCGGACGGCTCGAGCTGAAGTCCGGCCTCCGCCACATCACGGGGGGAAAAATATTTTTCGGCTACGAGCTGGGCTTCCCGCTCCTGCTGGCGGCGGCGATCCGCCTCTTCGGCTTCCCCGCGGCCTTTTTCGTCAACCCAGTTCTGCTCGTCCTTTCCCTCGCCTTCGCCTTTCTCACGGTCCGCCTGGCCTTCGCCTCCGACCCCGACCGGGACGGGATCGCCCTCCTCAGCCTTGCCATCCTCCTCCTCCTCCCCCCGGACCGCCTCGAGCAGTCGGCGATCAAGGTCCTGCGCGATCTCCCGGCCCTCGCCCTGATGATCGCGGGGACCTGCTGCCTTCTCCGCGCCGGCCGCTCCCGTCCGGTCCGCGGATCGACCGTCTTTATGGGGACGCTCTTCTTCTCCGGCGCCGCCGCCGTGCGTTTCAACTACCTTCCCAACCTTCTCCCCGCCGCCGCCTTTCTCGTGGCGGCGCTGATCCGGAACCGGGCCGGCGGTCGGGAGACGGCCCGCGTCGCACTCGCCTTCGTCGCCGGCCTCTCCGTCCTCGTCCTGGCCATCGCGATTCAGGACCTGGCCCAGCAGGGCGAGATCCTGGTCTCCCTCCGGAAGATCCATTCCCTCGCCCGCGTCCTCGCGGGCGGATCCCGGGGCCTCTTCTCCTTCTATAACCTTCCGGGCAACGGCGGCTGGTATCTCGGCTACCTCTGGCGGGTCTACTCGCCCGCCCTGATCATCCTCGCTCTCCTGGGGGCGGCGGCCGGATTCCGGAACCCGGCGGTCTCCTGCCTCTTCCTCCCGATCGGGGTCTTGCAACTCCTGATCTTCTTCTCCTTCGTCTACAAGTCGCCGCGCTACCTCCTCCCGGTCTATTTCCTCCTCTCCATCTTCGCGAGCGCCGGGATCTTTTGGGTCCTCCGGGCCGTCGCCGTCCTCCGCCGCCCGTTTCCCGGCCGCTCTCGCCGGGCGCTCCTCATCCTCCTCGGCTCCCTGGCCCTGGCCGCCGCCGTCCGGGAGGCCCTCTCCCTCTCCGAGTCCCGCCTCCTCGCCGTCCTGGTCCCGGCGGCGCTCTCCGCCGACCTCGTCTTCGCGGCCTTCTCGTCCCGCCCCGGGCGGTCCGTGGCCGGCGGGGCCATCCTGGCCGCCGCCCTGGGCCTGGCCGCCTTCCGCCTCCTCGATGACGCGCTAACCCAGCCGCGTTTCCAGATCCCCGACTCCGAACGGCTGCGCAGGGAATGCGAGCGGTTCGTGCCGCCCCGCTCCCTGGTCCTGGCCGCGAGCAACTTGAAGCAAAATATCGACGTCTACACCTCTTCCACCGCCCTTTCCCTCTACCAGCTCTTCGCCCCCTGGGGAATGCCCCCCGAACGGGCCGTCGCGATGGTCATCGAGGCCGGGATCCCCGTCTTCGGTTTCGACAACCTCGGCTCGAGCGACGCCAGGGAGATGCTCGAGACCCTCGAGGATTTTTTCGACCTCCGCCCGGTCGCAGAATGGAGGTCGCGCGATCTCAAGGTCGCCGCCCCCGGTTTTTCCGAGCGGGATACGCTTCGCCTCTTCCGGATCGAGCACTGGAGCGCCCGGGAGACGGTTTGCCCCCTCACGCCTTCCCCAGCCGGCGCGCGCCTCCTCGCGATCCTCCCCCGCCGGGTCTGGTGGGACGATAAACGGAAGACGATCGAGGCCTGCCTCGACGGCCGGCCGCTCCGGGGGCGCGTCGAGGACGATCTCACGTTCGTCCTGGCCGAGACTCCGGAGGGCGGCCGGCCCCCCGCCCGCCTCGCCCTGCGCTCCGACCGGGGGCTCCCCGCCTCGGTCTCGCTGGCCTGGAGCGCGGATTTGGAGTCGGGGCTGACGATCGATCTCGGGCGAAGGCGTTCGCGGGGCTACCCGGAGTGGTGGTTTCTCCCCGAGGGTTTCCTGGAGCGCCCCCGGGCCGCTAACTATCGCAGCCTCCGGGGTCCGGCGCGGATCGCGCTGCCTCCCTTCGCCCCCCAAGGGACGTCTCCCCGCCTGAAACTGCGGCTGAGAAACCGCCTGGAGGAGAAGTCGGCGCTCTTGGTCGAGCTCTCCCTCGACGGCGTTCCCTTCGCCTCCCTCTCCCTCCCGGCCTCCCGGGAATGGCGGGTGGAGGAGGCGCCGATCCCCTTGAAGGAGACCGAGGTTGGACGGGCCTGGCTCGCCATCGCGCCCTTCCTGCCGGCTCCGGGCGCGGCCGCCGATCCGTCGGCGCGGAAGGCGGGAGGGCTGGACATCGACTGGCTGGCCGTCGAATGGCCCCCGGCGGCGCCGGCGAGGGCGGAAGCTTCCAACCGGCGGCCGGAGGAGAAATGACATGCAAGCGGTAATCCTGGCCGGTGGGCGCGGCGAGCGGCTCCGCCCCCTCACCGACGCCGTCCCCAAGCCCCTGGTCCGGGTCGCCGGGAGGCCCTTCCTCGACTTCCTGCTCGGCTTCCTCCGCGGCCAGGGGGTCTCGGACGTCGTCCTCCTCACCGGCTACCTCTCGGGGATGATCGAGCGCCACGTCGGGGACGGGGCGTCTTTCGGGATGCGGATCCGTTGCGCGCGGGAGAAGAAGCCCCTGGGCACGGGCGGCGCGCTTAAAGGCGCCCTTCCCCTTCTGGCGGAGGAGTTCTTCTTCCTGAACGGCGATACGCTCCTCCCGATCGACTGCCGCGCCCTCCTCCCCGCCCTCGCCCCCTTCTCCGCCCTCCTCTCCGCCTTCCCCTCCGCCGGGACCGGCCGCTCCCCCAACCTCAAGCTGGGCGCTCTCGGGCGGGTCGAAGGATACGCGCGGTCGGGCGGGGCAGGCTTCACCCACGTCGACGCCGGGGCCGGACTCTTCCGGCGGGCGATCGCCGACCATTTCCCCTCCCGGGACGTCTTCTCCCTCGAGGAGGACGTCTACCCGCGGCTGATCGAGCGCGGGCTTTTAGGAGCCTTTCCCGCCGCCGAGGATTTCTACGACATCGGCACCCCGGCGGGGATGAAGCGGTTCGAGGAATTCGTGCGAGGACGAGGGCGGATGCTCTTCGGGTCGGAGAGGGAGCAGTAGATATCTAAGGAATCCAGGAAGCCAGGAAGCGGGATATAGCTCTCCTGGTTTCCTGGATTCCTAAGATGCGCTGCTTTGCTCCGTGCCGCCGGGCTTTTGGTCTTTGGAGTTTGGAGCTTGTTTGGTATTTGTAGTTTATGATCTTATGGGTTCCTCAGGATTGTTAGGTGATGGATATGGATGCTGCCAGCCGGCTCGCTCTTCTCAGCGTTTCCGACAAGCGCGGGATCGAGGACCTCGCCCGCGCGCTCCTCGCCTCTGGCTACGAGCTTCTCTCGACCGGAGGGACGGCGCGGGCTTTAAGGGAGGCTCTGATCGCGACCACGGAGATCTCCGCCTACACCGGGACCCCCGAGCTCCTCGACGGGCGGGTGAAGACGCTCCACCCCCGGATCCATGCCGGCCTTCTCGCCCTGCGCTCCCGCCCCGAGCATCTCGAGGCCCTCCGTCGGGAGGGGATCCGCCCGATCGACCTGGCGGTCGTGAACCTCTATCCGTTCGGGGAGGCGGCCCGGGAGCGGCCCGGGCTGCCGCCCGAACTCGTCGACCAGATCGACATCGGCGGCGTCGCAATCCTCCGGGCGGCGGCCAAGAACTTCGCCGCGGTGGCAGCGGTCTGCGATCCCGCGGACTACCCCGCCCTGATCGCGGAGCTTCAGGAGCGCGCTGGAGAGGTCTCGCCGGAGACCCGGCGGAACCTCGCCGCCAAGGTCTTCCAGGTCACCGCCGCCTACGACGGGGCGATCGCCGACCGCCTGGCCGCGTCCCCGGGGGGGGAGGAGCGCCTTCCCCCCCGTCTCGCCCTCTCGCTCCCCCGCCTCTGCCGCCTCCGCTACGGCGAGAACCCTCATCAGGCGGCCGCCTTCTACGCCGCCGGAGGGGGATCGGGGACGACGCTCGCCCGCGCCCGCCTCCTCCAGGGGAAGGAGCTCTCCTACAACAACCTTCTCGACCTGGAGAGCGCCCTCACCCTGGTCGGAGAACTCCCGGCCCCCGCCGCGGCGATCATCAAGCACAACAACCCCTGCGGAGCGGCCGCCGGCAGCGACCTCCGGGAGAGCTACCTCCTGGCCCGGGCGACCGATCCGGTCTCGGCCTACGGCGGCGTGGTGGGCTGCCACGGCCCGGTGGACGAGCGGACCGCGAGCGCGATCGCCTCGCTCTTCGTGGAGGCGGTGATCGCCCCCGCCTTCGCCCCCGAGGCGCTCGCCGTTTTCGCGAAGAAGAAGAACTTGAGGATCCTCGCCACCGGCCCCTTCCGGTTCCGCCCCGGCGGCCTCGTCCTCCGCTCGGTTTCGGGAGGGATCCTGGTCCAGGAGGAAGACCGCCTGGGCTGGGACCGCGCTTCCGCCCGGGTCGTCACCCGCCGCTCCCCGACCGAGGAGGAATGGGAGGGGCTCGCCTTCGCCTGGATCGTCTGCAAACACGTCCGCTCCAACGCCATCGTCCTCGCCCGCGGCCGCGCGACGGCGGGGATCGGGGCGGGCCAGATGAGCCGGATCGACAGCGCCGAGCTCGCGGTCCGCAAGGCGAAGCAGGCGAAGCTCAAGGTCGCGGGGACGGTCCTCGCCTCCGACGCCTTCTTCCCTTTCCCGGACGTGGTCGAGCTCGCCGCCCGGGAGGGGATCGCCGCCATCGTCCAGCCCGGGGGATCGATCCGGGACGAGGATTCGATCCGGGCCGCCGACGCGGCGGGTCTGGCGATGGTTTTCACCGGGGTCCGCCACTTCCGGCACTGAGGCTGGCGAGCCCGACGGAAAGCATCTTAGGAAGCCAGGAAACCAGGAGGGGTAAGCCGGAGTCTCCTGGTTTCCTGGGTTCCTGAGAGGCATTAGTCATGGCTCTCCCCGACGTCGACGAAAGATTGCGCGCCGTGGTCACCCGGATGGTCCGGCGGGGGATCCGCCTTTCCCGGAAGACCGGGCGGACGATCACCCTCTCCCGCTCCTCCTCCGCCCGCCCGGTCGACATCCGCGAACTCGACCCCGACACCCCGGAGGGAGCCAAGCGCCTTGCCCGGGAGCTCGCCGGAAAGAGGAACTACTATGCCTTCGCCGGACTAGGCGAGCTCTCCGAAAAAAAACGGATCCACTGGACGGCGCTCAACCGCCCGCTGCTTCACCGGATCGGCGCGAGTTTTCTCGTTTTCGGGGCGATGCTTCTGCGGGCCGGACGCCTGAAGAACCGCCTCTACCGTCTGGCCGGCGTCGCCCTGGGGCCGAACACCGAGATCATGCAGGGCGCCTGGCTCGACCACTTCTGCCCGGAGCTGATCGTGATCGGCGACCGCTGCCTGATCGGCGCCTTCTGCAAGCTCTCCACCCACGCCTACGAGGGGGGAGGGAGGATCCGGGTGGGCCTGATCCGGATCGCCGACGGCGTCGTCCTCGGTTCCGGATCCGCGCTCGCCGCGATCCGGATCGGGGAAGGGGCGCGGGTCCTCCCCAACACCACCCTAAGCCCCTACTTCGCCCGCCTCCATCCCGGCGTGGTGGCGGGGTTCTCGCCTCCGCCGGTGAGAGCGTCGCCGGGAGATGACTCGCCGGGAAAAGCCTTGGCCTGATCCCCAAGGGATACATCTCGGGAACCCAGGAAACCAGGAGGGGCGAATCTGATTCTCCTGTCCTCCTGGCTTCCTTAGATATCCACCATCTGGTATCGGGGCGCACCTAGCGGACCAAGGGGACGGAAGAGAGCCCAGGGACAGGGACGAAAATATTTCGAAAATGGTTTGACCTCCGAGGGAGAATTTGATATTACGCTTAACGAATCGGGGCCGAAGACGATCCCGACAACGGCAAGAAAGGAGGCCGAGTTATGGCGGAGAAAGTTGCCAAGGTGGGAGTGAAGAGGGAGGAGGGTTTCCTCTATTTCATCGACAAGCAGGGGGACGTCTCCCGGGCCAAGATGGCGCGCGGCGGGAAAAAGGGCGGCAAGCCCCAGAAGGTCGCCAAGGCCGGCGTCAAGAAGGCCTCCGGCTACCTCTACTTCCTCGACAAGCAGGGCGATGTCTCCCGCGCCAAGATGGTCAGCGGCGGGAGAAAGGCCAAGAAGGGGAAGCGCTAGACCCCATCGGTCTTCAAAGCTGACAAGCTTCCGCGCCCCGACGGTCCCCCGTCGGGGCGCTGTTTTAGGCCCTCCCGCCGATTTCGGATTTCGGATTTCGGACCCAACGTGCTATGGTGAGTTTTAGAGGCGGAGCATCCTTCCCGATCCCGTTTGGGCATGCACAAGATCGCCGTCATCGGAACCTTCGGCGTGGGCAAGACCACCTTTCTCCACCGCCTCTTCAGCGAGCTCAAATACCGGGCCTTCCAGGTCGAGATGGTTCCCGAGCTCTCCCGGCTCTGCCCCTACGACATCAACGAGCGGGGATCGGTGACCCGGGGGCAATACTGGATCCTCCGGGAGCAGATCCGGCTGGAGCTGGAGCGCTCCGAGTCGCTCCCGGATTTCCTGCTCTGCGACCGCTGCGTTTTCGACAACACCATCTTCGCCGAGCGCGGCGCGGAGAAGGGTTACGTCGAAGGCCGGATCTACGAGCTCATCCGCTCCGCCACCCGCGCCTGGGAGGCGACCTACTCCCTCCTGGTCTTCATCCGCCTGGAGGAGCACCTGCGCCTGAGCCGGAACCGGGGCATGGCCGACGGCGTGCGCTCGGACAACGAGGAGTTCCAGGTCGACATCGAGCGCCGCCTGGAGCGGGCCTGGCGGGAATATCCGGGGAAGAAGATCGAAATCGGAGGCAACCTGGCGCGGCGGACCGCCTTGGTGATGGCCTTGCTCCGGGAGATGATCGACGATTCCCGCCTCCGCGACCAGGATCTGGAGTTAGGTCGATGAAAGCGGGGGTCCTTGGCGCTTGCCTGCTGGCCTTGCTCTTCCCCTGGCGGCTCCGGGCCGGGGAGGCGGCGGCCCCGGCCCCGTTTTTCCAGGACGGGAAATGGGGGTTCGTGGACGCCCAGGGGCTCGTGGCGATCCCGCCCCGTTTCGAGCTGGCCGGGGAATTCTCGGAGGGGCTCGCGCCGGTCGCCCCCCGGATGGGGGGGAAGTGGGGCTACATCGACCCGACGGGGGCGATGGTCATCGCTCCCCGCTTTGAGGCCGCCCGGTCCTTTTCCGAGGGGCTGGCGGCGGTCGCCGAGGGCGGGCGCTACGGCTATATCGACCGGTCCGGCCGGACGCTGATCGAGTGCCGCTTCGAGAAGGCGCTGCCCTTTTCCGGGGGATTGGCGGCGGTGCGTCTGGAGGGGCTCTTCGGCTACGTCGATCAGGGCGGGGTCTTGGTCATCCCCCCCCGCTACAGCGCCTGCCGCCCGTTTTCGGAAGGGATGGCGGCGGTCCGGATCGGTCTCCAGTGGGGCTATATCGACCGGAAAGGGGAGCTCTTGATCCGGACGGTCTTCGACCAGGCGCGGGAGTTCAAGAACGGACTGGCCCGGGTGGAGATCAACGACTGGCGGGGGGGAGTCTGGAGGGGCTACGTGGACAAAACGGGGACACTGGTGAAGAATCGAGCCCAGCATCTGCAGAACCTGGAGAAGGCCAAGGCGGCCCGGTGAAGCGAACTTGCGTCCTCGTCTTCCTGCTGGCGGCGGCTTGCTCCTGCCGCGCCGCCCCGCCTCCCCCTCCCGCTCCGGATCCGACCCCCGCCCCCGTGGCGAGGGACGCGCCCGCCCCGGCGCGGAAGTTCCCGGAGCCGCTCGCGGTTTTGCCCTGGAGCCTGGGTCTTCTCCTCAGCGGCCTGGTGGGAGCGGCGATCGGGCAAGGCCGGGGACGGCGCGGTGCCGGATTCTTCTTCGGCCTGATCGCCGGCCCGATCGGCTGGGCGGTGGTCGCCGCCGGCCCGGACCTGCGGACCCGTTGCCGGTTCTGTCAAGCCCCGGTCGCGGCCAAGGCCGAACGCTGTCCGCACTGCGCGGCCGACCTGGCTAAAATATGAACTACGAATTGCGCGAATATCGCGAATTATCCCGGCTTTGGCTCGACTGGAGATATCCACGAATTTGCACAAATGTGATTGCCGTGACCTTGATCCTCGCGCTAGTCTCCGCCGCCCTCCCCGTCGCGGCGCTCGCGGCCGAGGCGGGACGCGGAGAGAGAACGCCCATGCCCGCCCTTGAATACGCCGATCCCGAGACGCCGATCCGGGTCTCCCCGGGAGACGTTTTCACGCTGGTAATGGAGTCGAATCGGACTACCGGCTACCGCTGGGAGCTCGCCTCTCCTTCCGAGGGCCCGGTCGCGAAGCTTCTCTCCTCGGAGTATCGGCCGACGCTGCCCCAGCGGATCGGCTCCGGGGGGAGGGAGTACTGGAGGTTCGAGGCGGTCGCGGCGGGAGAGACCTCGATCAGCTTCCGCTACGTCCGTCCCTGGGAGAAAGCCAACCCCCCCGCGCGGGAAGCTCAATTCCACGTGACGGTAGCCGGGCAGCCGAAATAGAGGTTGCGGAAAAAGGATTTTGGGTTATAGATTACAGGCGATAGTCGCTCTTGACCGATCTCTGGCTATCTGACAACTGATTACTGTTTATCGTTTACCGATCACTGATCACTGGAGGTTCCCATGGCTCGACGCTACAGGCTCAGGAAGCGCGGTTGGCAGAGGATCAGAAGGGCCAACCACGGCGCCCGCCCCTGCTCGGGGCGCCGGAAGAGGTAATTCCTGCTCTCCGGCGGCGGTTTACTGATTACTGATTATTGATTACCTTGCTCTTCCCCGTCCCCATGCTGCTTCGACGCCACAGAGGATTGCTCGGACTCCTCGTCCTCCCGCTCTGGATCGCCTCCTGCTCCGACGGCGGAGGCGGAGGAGACCCCGACCTCAAATACGTGGCCGAGATCGAGGATGAAGGTTCCCGCTGCGAGATCGAGGTGGAATACAACAACCGCGACGGCGAGCGCCGCACTCTCCGCGACCAGTCGGCGCCGTGGTCGTATCAGTTCCACCAGAGCGACGGCGCCCACCTCTACCTGGCCGTGTCCCCCGAGTGCGACCGGGCCCGGGCCGAGCTTTATATCGACGGCCATCGGGTAGCCCACGACAGCAGCACCTACAAGGCCGAGATCGACGGCTACCTCCGGGTCGATTCGGCCGGGAACGCCTGGTTCGATCCCTCCTGAGCGAAAAGGGGAGGGCTTGAGCCCTCCCCTTTTCGCTCAGGGGAATTTCTCCCGCCGGTATTTTCTCTTCTCCACCGCGGGATCTCTCCTCCCTCAACCCGTCGCTCAGGCGTTAACCCCGGGGAAAAGGGGTGCTTCGGCGCACTTTTCCGCAGCCAGCCCCGCGAGCCTCTCCGCCACGTCGGCCACGATCGCGTCGGGCACGCCGTCGGGGGTCTTGGACTGGAGGCGGAGGTCGATCTGGTCGTTGATGTAATCCACCGCGGTGAAAAGCCCGCGGGAGGTGAGGGCGATCTCGGTCGAGAAGGAGTCGAGGCCGCTCAGCCGGGCGAGGACGGGGGGAATTGTCTTCAGGGGGCTTAAGCCCAGCGCGGCTTCCTCTTCGGCCGAGACCGGGATATAGACGTGGGTGCGGGTGTCCCACCAGGAGGGGTAGACCGCCCCGGAGCAGAAGATGACGCGGAACCAGGCCGGGCGTCCCAGTAGGGTCACCGGCTCGACGTGGGCCTGGAGGAGGTAGCGGTCGCCGGGGTTGGACCGCCGGGCGGCGAGGGCCGCCTCCCAGGACGAGGCCTCCAGGATCACGCCCACCCCCCCCGACCCGTGCGCGGGCTTGATCGTGAACTTCCCCCGGAGGGGGGAGAGGTCGGGCGGTTCCAGGGCGGGCTCCTCCTCCCAGGAGGGAAGGATGATCGTGTGGGGGGTCTGAATCCCCGCGCCGATCAGGGCCAGGTGCATCGTCGCCTTGTCCCAGGAGCGGGCGGCCTTCTCGAAGGGGTTGATCCGGTAGCGGGCGTGGTCGCGGGCCCAGTCGTCGAGGAAGAGGTAGCGGGGGTCGGACTCGGCCGCCCGGTCGAGGAGGACCCGGATGAAGATCCGCCCCTCCCGCAGCGCGCGCTCGATCCCCTCCACCTTTTCCGGCGTGGCCTCGAGGAGGCTTAAGTTCCGTCTCCGGGCGGCCGCGGCCAGGAGGTTGACGAAATCCCGGTCGTAGGGCCAGTTCCAGGCGAGGCAGAGGTCGTAATTGACCGGGGCGGCGGGGGCGGAATTTTCGGCGTTCATGGGGGGAGAGGATACACTATTTCGAGTGTCGCCGAGAACCGAGGAAAACGGGCGAGGGAGTTCAGGAGGAAGCAGACCCCTTCGCCGGCCGACGCCACGATCAGGCCGGCCAGGGTCGGGCCGACGAGGCGGGTCCCGTTGAACATGAAGGAGTTGAGGGCGATGGCGTTCCCGAAATCCGTCTTCCGCTCGACCAGGTCGGCGACGAAGGCGTGGCGGATCGGCATGTCGAAGGCGTTGACCACGCCCAGGGCGACCTGCTGCATCCAGGTCCCGGTCAGGGAGACGGTCTGGCCGGCGAAGAAGAGGCGGTAGTTGCGGTAGCGGAAGGCGCGCAGGGTTCGACGGACGGCCGGGGGGAGGAGGGAGGGTCCGCGCCGGGGTTCCGGCTGGGTCGAATCCGTTTTCAATTGCCGCGCCTTTCCCCGGCATTTATAGTCTAGAAGAGCCATGCGCGGGAAAAGAAATCGCTCCGTGGAGTCGGTCGGGGAGTTCGGCTTGATCGACCGCCTGCGCCGGATCGCGCCGTCCGGGCGGGGGGTGCGGGAGGGGATCGGCGACGACGCCGCCGTCCTCGACGGCGGACGGAAGGGGCGCTATCTCCTCTTCGCCACCGACGCCATCCTGGAAGGCGTCCATTTCCTCCGCTCCGAGGGAGCGGAGAGGATCGGCCGCAAGTCGCTCGCGGTCAACTTCTCCGACATCGCCGCCATGGGCGGGGTCCCCCGCTGGGCGGTGGTGAACCTCGGCCTCCCCCGGCGGGTCCCCTTGGACTTCGTCCGGCGGCTCTACCGAGGCCTGTGCGCGCTCGCCCGGCGGCACGCGGTCGGGATCGTCGGCGGGGACACCGTCTATTCCCCCGGGGGGATCATGCTCGCGGTGGCGGTGGTCGGGGAGGTCGAGAAGGGCCGCTGCGTGCGCCGGCGGGGGGCGCGCCCCGGCGACGCCGTCTGCGTCACCGGCCTTCTCGGCGAGGCGGCGCGGGGAAAGCATCTCGACTTTGAGCCCCGTTTGCGGGAGGCGCGCTTTCTCACCGCGCGCTTCTCCCCGACCGCGATGATCGACCTCTCCGACGGCCTCTTCGCCGACCTGATGAAGCTGGGGAGGGCCTCGGGAGTGGGGGCGTCCGTCCGGGAGGCCGGTCTTCCCCTCTCCCCCCGCGCGCGCCGTCTCCCGGCGGGGGAGCGTCTCCGGGCGGCCGCCGGCGGCGAGGAGTTCGAGCTCCTCTTCACGCTCCCCCCCCGCGAGCTGCCGCGCCTCCTCCGGGAGTTTCCCCGGGCGACGGGAACGCCCGTCGCGGCGATCGGCGAGATCCTGAAAACGCCCGGCCGCTTCACTCTCGTCGGCCGGGACGGGAGGGCGGCGCCGTTCCCGTCCGGAGGGTATGATCACTTCTCTGGGTGAATAGGTAAAGGTCAGGGAGAGGAAGTGGGTCTGGGGGATGGGAGAGGTGGATGGTGGGACGGCCCCGGCCGCACCATAGACCTCACCCATTGACCAGACCAATATCCTAACCCTAACCCATCAATCCGTTTTACTATGCTCACGATCGTCACTCGTTCCGCCGGAGAGACCCTTTCGCTCGGCCGGCGCCTCGGCCGCCTCCTCGGCCCCGGAACGGTCCTGGCCTTGCGCGGCGAGCTGGGCGCGGGCAAGACCTGCTTCGTGCAGGGTCTCGCCCGGGGGCTCGGGGTGAAGGAGGATCACGTCGTTTCGCCCACCTTCGTCCTGGTCCGCGAATACCGGGGGCGGCTCCCCCTCTACCACATCGACCTCTACCGCCTATCGGCCGGACGGGAGGTGGAGTCGCTCGGCCTGGAGGAATACCTGGAAGGGGAGGGCGTGTGCGCGGTGGAATGGGCGGAAAAAGCGGAGGGGATCCTGCCCGCCTCGGGACCGCGGATCACGCTCACCCTCCGGTCCGCTTCTTCGCGGACGATCAAGCTGGAGGGCTTGCCGCCCGCCGTCGAAAAATCCCTCGCCCGTCCCGGCAACTGAATTAACCACGAATCTTCACGAATTGGTCCGGCCGGGCCCCGCCCAGGAATTCCACGAATTGACACGAATTTGCACGAATGATAACGGCGGCGGGAAGCGATCTCTCCTCGCGAATGGGGTTGGGATTGCTTCGTCCCCTTCGCTTCGCTCCGGGTCCTCGCAATGACTCTTCTATATCATCCCGGACTGACTTATAAGATACCGGGCCCCGCCGAGCCAATTCGTGAAAATTCGTGTCAATTCGTGGATATCATTCGCCGGGCCCCGCCGCGCCGATTCGCGGAATTCGTAGTATGAAGATACTCGCCCTCGAGACCTCGACCGAGCGGGGCTCCGTCGCCCTCCTCGACGGCTCGACCGCCCTGGCCCGGGCGGACCTCCCCACCCGCGAGAGGCATTCGGCGGGGATCATCCCCCTCCTGGACGGGCTCCTCGGCGCCTCCGGCTGGGGATTGAAGGACCTCGGGGCGGTGGGAGCGGGTCTGGGGCCGGGCTCCTTCACGGGGATCCGCGTCGGGCTCGCCGTGGCCCGCGGTCTCGCCTTCTCGCTCGGGATCCCCCTCAAGGGGGTGTCGTCCTTCGAGGCCCTGGCCCGGGGGGCGGGGGGGGAGGGGAGGGTGGCGGTCCTCTCCGACGCCCGCCGCGGACGGATCTACGGCGCTCTCTACGAGAAGCGGTCCGGGATACTCTCGATGCTGTGTCCATCCGCCTGCCTCTCCGTTGCCGAGGCGGCGGCCCTCGCCGCCTCCGCCCGGATCGTCACGCCTCACCGCGAGCGCCTCTCCGGGCTCCTGGGCGCCCCTCTCCAAATGGAGGAGGCCTGGCCGGACGCCCTCTGGATCGGACGGATCGCCGGGGAGAGGCTTATGGCCGATCCGCGCGACGAAAGCTCATCCGCCCTTCCCCTGTATCTCAGCGCTTTTGGTGTGCGATAATCGGGGCCTTAAGGCTCCGTCGTCAGCGCGATTGTGGGAGGGGCATTCCTGCCCCGATCCATTGCGCGGCCGCACGTGCCTGCTGGGGATAAGAAGATGGAACGAGACAAGTTCTTCAAGACCTGGGCCGAGATCGACCTCTCCGCGATCCGCCACAACCTCCGGGCCATCCGCCGCCTGGTGGGCGATGGCGTGAAGATCCTGATCAGCGTCAAGGCGGACGCCTACGGCCACGGGGCCCGCGAGGTCTCGGCGGCCGCGCTCGCGGCCGGGGCGGACATGCTCGGCGTCTCCCACGTCAAGGAGGCCCTCGAGCTCCGCCCCTGCTTCCCCTCCGTCCCGATCATGATCCTCTCCTCGGGGATGCTCGGACACTCGCCGCTGATCGTCCGCAACGACCTCACGCCGGTGGTCTGCTCGCTGGAGATCGCCCGCGACATCGCCCAGGAGGCCCTCTCAGCCGGGAAGAGGATCAACGTCCACGCGATGATCGACACCGGGATGGGGCGGATCGGGGTCTGGCACGAGAACTGCCTCCCCCTGATCGAGCGCCTCTCCCGCGTCAAGGGGATCCGCCTGGAGGGGATCTGCTCCCACCTCGCCACCGCCGACCGCCCCGACCCCTCCTTCCTGGAGGAGCAGCTCGCCTCCTTCCTCGCCCTGGTCCGCCGGGCGAAGGCGCGGGGCGTATCCTTCCCCCTCCGCCACATCGCGAACTCGGCCGCGGTCCTCGCCGCGAGGAAGTCCTGGCTGGACATGGTCCGCCCGGGGATCATGCTCTACGGGATCCACCCCGCGCCCCACCTCGAGAAGAAGATCGACCTGAAGCCTGCCTTGTCCCTCAAGACCCAGGTCGCCTTCCTGAAGACGGTGGAGGCCGGCCGGAGCATCAGCTACGGCCGGACCTACCGGGTGAAGCGCAAAACCCGGATCGCCACACTCCCGATCGGCTACGGGGACGGCTTCAGCCGCGCCCATTCCAACCGGGGGGAGGTCCTGATCCGGGGGAAGCGGGCCCCGATCGTCGGGATCGTCACCATGGACCAGCTGATGGTGGACGTCGGGAAAATCCCCGGCGCCGCGATCGGCGACGAGGCGGTCCTGATCGGGACCCAGGGCGGCGAGCGGATCACCGCGGTCGAGGCGGCCGCCCGGATCGGGACGATCGCCTACGAAGTCCTCGCCCAGCTCGGGAAAAGGGTCTCGCGGGTATATCAAGGATAGGATGTTCATAACTGCTGCCATGCCCCATTCTTTCGTTTGATTTATTAGGTAACTGTGATGATGTATGCAGTGTTTGCTAGGAGGTGGGGGTTCGCGCCCCGAATAATTTTTCGGGGCGCTTTGGAGTGCGGCGCCGGGGCGCCGCTTTAGTGTGGGTTTCCCGATTTTCCTTAGCCACCCCCCGCTTCCGCCCTCTCTCCCCCGGACACTCGCTGTCCGATCGGACAGATTTGTCCCAATCTGGGCCGTCGTTGCCGTCGGGGGAATTCCTGGATCGTCTCCCTGGCCCGTCCGCGCGCCCTGGGACAAACCTGTCCGATCGGACAGAGTTGTCCCAATTTGAGCATGGTTTGAGGGTGGAGAAGCCCCTTCCCCCGCGCAGATTCAGACCAACCTTGCCCGAGCGGACAGCGGTGGTCTGAATATCCGGGAAGCTACCCAAACGAAACGGAAGATATGTATTTATTATTACCTTGACAAAATGCTGGGAATGAAATAGCATGCAATATAAAAAATCGAGGAAAAATTACAAATAAGTCCTGCTTTATCCATGGGACGCTGGCGCCTGGTCAGAATCCACGAGAGAGGCGAATCATGAAAAGGATCTCCCTGGTTCTCGGTATCGCCCTGGCGTTCTTCTCCTCGAGCGTTTTTGCTCAAACGTATTCCTGGCTTCCCCCCGAGGGGTTCGGAGCCTGGGGCGAAGCTGCCAATTGGTCGCCCGAGGGCGTCCCCGACGCTCCCGGCGAATCGGCCGTCATCCCCGTCTTGGCCGGAGATACATCCGTCGTTCTGGATATCTCCCCCACCATTGACAGCTTGAACGTCGAAAGCGCCTCGGCGCTTCTTTCCTTCGACGTTTTCGACTGCCGTTTGACCTTGGTCGATCCCGCCGGCTTCGTAAATAGCAGCCCTCAGGCGACGCTGTTCGGAATGGGAATTATCGAGGGGGCGATCACCAACAACCTCGGGTCGTACTTAAATTTGCAGGCCGGCGCCTGGCTGGCCCTGGATAGCGACTCCATCACCAACAACGGTACGATCGTAGTCGACAGCGACCAGCTCGAATCGGAGACTACACTCGACATCGAACATGCGACTTTGGAAGGGACGGGGCAGGTTGTTCTGAACCATGAGCTCTTCGCTCATCTGGATGCCTACGGGGATTATACCGACAATCCCGTTAACTCCGCCGGCCACACCATCCGAGGCCAGGGGCAGATCCATGTCGATGGCTTAGAGAACGAAGGAACGATCTCGGCCGATGTTCCCGGCGCCGCGCTCCAACTGAACGGGTACATGGCCAACTTTGGCACAATCGAGGCCACCGGCGGTGCTGCCGTTCGCATCCAAGAGGTTTCGATCTTTCAAACCCGCGGAGGCGAGCTGCCGGACGAGGGCGGCGAGTTGCTTGCCGATGGTGGCAATATCATCTTCCAGGGTTCTTCGAGCGTCATGGGAGGGACACTGCGTTCCACCGGGGACTCCTATTTCTCCTGCGCTTCGGCGACTCAGAGCTCCGATCACACGAGTATCGATGATTTAGTCTTGGAGGGGAATTTCCATATCGCCGCCGGCGGCACCACCTCTCTTCCCTGGATGGGAATCACCAATAACGGGACGATACTCGTCAACAGCGATCAGGGCGCGGCGGACGCCGTTTTGGACCTGGGGGGGGCCTCGCTGAACGGAATTGGGGACGTCGTATTGAACCATCAGTTTAAGGCTCTCCTGGTCGGGGGGTCTTCCGAGCTTCCCACCCAAGGCACTGACCATACCATCCGGGGCCAGGGGCGCATCGAAGCGCGGTTTGCCAATTACGGGACCGTTCAAGCCGACGTCCCCGGGGCGGCGATTTACTTGGTCTCCAACCCTAAAAGCAACTTCGGCGTATTCGCCTCTACCAACGGGGCTGTTCTCCGCATCGAGGGGATTACGGTCACCCAGCAAGATGAAGGAGGGATGTGGATGGGATTGCTTTATGCCTGGGGAGGCAATGTCATCCTCACCAATCAGGCCGTAATCATCGGGGGATCTTTGGCTAGTTTCGAGTCAGATATCGTCTGCGAATCATCGGGAGTGTCCGATTACGTAACGCTCCAAGATACAACCAATTATGGGACCTATCTAATCCCCGCCGGCGCGTTCACCGAGCTCTCGGGATCGGGAATGATCAACAACGGGGATATATATATCAACGTCGACGGGCTGGAGCCGGCCGCCATCCTAGATATCGGGAATACGACCATCCAGGGGACGGGATGGGTCGTCTTGGGTGATGAATTTAACGCCATTTTGAGCGGGAGCCCCACGGAGCTCGCGACCAACGCCTCCGGCCACACTATTGTCGGCCGGGGACGGATCAACGCCGGATTGCTCAACCGGGGATCCATCATCGCGAACGACGGAGCGATCACTCTCGATCCCACCGCCCCCGGGTTCATCAACGACGGAATCATGGAAACCTTGGACTCCCACGGTTCCTTCAACATCAATTCTGCGGGGAGCTTCACCAATCAAAGCCGGGTGACGGTGCTCGGTTACCTGACCGCCCAGGGCGACTATACGCAGACCGCCGGGACTACCCTGGTCAACGGGACACTAACGACGGACGGGGGGGAGTTGGCCCTCCAGGGCGGAGCGCTCCAAGGGACGGGATCGATCAGTGGGACGGTCATTTCCTCCGCCGGGACCGTCGCCCCGGGGGATTCGGAGGGAACCTTGACGATCACCGAAGATTTGATCCTTTCTTCGGCCTCCGTCCTCGATTATGAGCTGGCCGCGCCCGGGGGATCCAACGATCGGATCGATCTTTCGGGCGATCTGACACTGGACGGAACCTTGAACGTCACCGATACCGGGGGGTTCGGTCTCGGCACGTACCGCCTCATCAACTACGGCGGAGCGCTCATCGACAACGGCTTGTCCCTGGGATCGATGCCCCCCGGATGGAGCTATTCGATCAGCGCTCAATCCGGCCACGTGGATCTGGAGGTCCTAGCCTCTCCCACCCCGACCTCTCAACCGACGTTCACCCCCTCGCCCTCGGCGGTTCCCCCGACCCCCACCGCCGCGCCCGCGACGCCGACGCCGGTGATCACCCCGACGCCCTGGCGGCTGGTGGTTGATGCCGACGACTTCAACGGCGACGGGAGGGCCGACTTCGGTCTGTGGCGTGCGGCCGACGGCAGCTGGAGGATCCGGGAGATCAGCATCGTCTACTACGGTTTGAACGGCGACATCCCGGTGGTCGGAGACTACAACGGCGACGGCCGAGCCGAATATGCCGTGTGGCGCCCCGCTAACGGGAGATGGTGGTTCCGCGGTCTTGGCGGCGGGCCCTCCGCCGGGTTCTACTACGGCCAAATCGGAGACATCCCGGTGCCGGCCGACTATAACGGGGACTTCATGACCGATACCGCGCTTTGGCGGCCATTGACAGGTTCTTGGTTCGTGTGGGGGACGACCCGGTTCGCCTACGGCCTGAGGGGAGATATCCCGGTTCCGGGCGACTACGACGGCGATAACGAGGCCGATGCCGCCGTTTTTCGCTCCGCGCCCGAGGGAGACGCCTGGTTCGTCCGCGGTCAGACCCGCATTTTCTACGGTCTCAAGGGGGATATCCCCGTCCCCGGGGATTATGATGGCGACGGCAGCACGCAGTTGGCGGTTTTCCGTCCTTCTTCCGGCCAATGGTACCTTCGTAACGAAGTGGCGGTGACCTTCGGGCAGAGCGGGGATATTCCCTTCCCCTTCGATCTCGACGGGAATGGAACTTCGGATCGAGGCTTTTATCGTCCCTCGGACGGCCGCTGGTACATCTACGGCAAGACCAGCGTGAGTTTTGGATCCGTCGGCGATCAGCCCTTGTCCGGCGTGTCCCGATAACCGCGGTGATTGGAGCCGGTCGGTAAGAGCGCCCCGGAGCCCGGGGCGCTCTTTTGTCCCCCGGGGGCATTTCATCGCCTTTCCGGACGCTCCTCGTTGACACCCCCCCGCCTTTCGACTATATTATCGATCTCTGATACCAACGATGAAAACGGCGAATAACATAAAACACCGGAGCTCGGCGATCGTCAGCGGGATCGAGCGGGCGCCGCACCGCTGCCTGCTCTACGCGACCGGGGTCGACCCCGAGGACCTCGGCAAGCCCTTCATCGGGGTGGTCTCCAGCTTCACCGACCTCATCCCCGGCCACGTCGGGATGCGGGACCTGGAGCGGTCGATCGAGAACGGGGTCTACGCCGGGGGCGGCCGCCCCTTCCTCTTCTCCGTCCCCGGGGTCTGCGACGGGATCGCCATGGGCCACGCCGGGATGCGCTGCTCGCTCCCCACCCGGGAGCTCATCGCCGACCTGATCGAGATGGTGGTCCGGGCCCACGCCCTGGACGGGATCGTCCTCCTCACCAACTGCGACAAGATCACGCCCGGGATGCTGATGGCCGCCTCCCGCCTCGACCTTCCCGCGCTCGCGGTCACCGCCGGCCCCATGCTCGCCGGCCGCCGGAGGGGCCGCCGCCTCTCCCTGGTCAAGGACGCCTTCGAGGCGGTGGGGGCGGCCCGGGCGGGCAGGATCTCGGCCGAGGAGCTCGGCGACCTCGAGGTCCGGGCCTGCCCGGGGCAGGGTTCCTGCCAGGGGATGTATACCGCCAACACCATGGCCTGCGTCACCGAGGCGATGGGGATGAGCCTCCCCTTCTGCGCCACGGCGCTCGCCGGCTCGGCCGAGAAGAAGCGGATCGCCTACCGCTCGGGCCAGAGGATCGTCTCCCTGGTCAGGGAAGGGGTTTCGGCCCGGAAGATCATGACCCGGGCCGCGGTCGAGAACGCGATCGCGGCGGACATGGCCCTGGGCGGTTCGACGAACACCGTCCTCCACCTGATGGGCATCTCCGCCGATCTCGGCCTCGATCTCAAGCTCGAGGCCTTCGACCGGATCAGCCGCTTGACCCCCCAGGTCGCGGACATGGCCCCCGGGGGGGAGGGGCTGATGGAGGACCTCCACGCGGCGGGCGGCCTCCCGGCGGTCCTGAAGGTTTTGGGCGGCCGGATCCGCGACGTGCCCACGGTCAGTGGTTGCACGGTCGGCGAGATCAGATCCCGGGCCGAGGTCGTCGACGCCGCTTTCATCCGGACTCCGGAGAAGGCCTTCCGCCCCGAGGGCGGGATCGCCGTTCTCACCGGGAACCTCGCCCCCGACGGGGCCGTGATCAAGCAGACCGCGGTCTCGGAGAAGGCGCGCCGCTTCACGGGAAAGGCCAAGGTATTCGACTGCGAAGAGGAGGCTTTTGCCTCCCTGATGAAGGGCGGGATCGTCCCCGGGACGGTCGTGGTCGTCCGCTACGAGGGGCCGCGGGGCGGCCCGGGGATGCGGGAGATGCTCTCCCTCACCTCCGCCATCGACGGGATGGGGATGGGGGAGACGGTCGCCCTGGTCACCGACGGGCGCTTCTCGGGGGGGACCCGGGGCCCCTGCGTGGGCCACGTCTCGCCCGAGGCGGCGGCGGCCGGTCCGATCGCCCTCGTCCGGGACGGCGACGAGATCACGCTCGACATCCCGGAGCGGAAGCTCTCCGTGGCCCTCGCCCCGGCTGAGCTGAAGCGCCGGGAAAAGGGCTGGAAGCGGCCGGAGAAGAAGCTCACCGGCTACCTCGCCCGCTACGCCGCCCAGGTGGGTTCGGCGGACCGGGGAGCGGTCCTTAGATCCAGTGACCAGTAACTGAAAAGAAAGTAATCAGTGATCAGTGACTGATTAAAATTTTTCCGGAGGAAAAATTATAAATGAAGGGCGCCCAGGTTCTCATCGATGGACTGATCAAGGAGGGCGTCGAGGTCCTCTTCGGCTACCCCGGGGGGGCGGTCCTGGACATCTTCGACGCCATCTACCAGTCGCCGCTCAAGCTCACCCTCACCCGACACGAGCAGGGGGCGGCCCACGCGGCCGACGGCTACGCCCGCGCCACCGGCAAGGTGGGGGTCTGCCTCGCCACCTCCGGTCCGGGGGCGACGAACCTCGTCACCGGGATCGCCACCGCCTACATGGACTCGATCCCCCTGGTCGCCCTCACCGGCCAGGTCGCCACCGGGATGATCGGGAACGACGCCTTCCAGGAGGCGGACATCGTCGGGATCACCCGCCCGATCACCAAGCACAACTACCTCGTCACCAGCGCCGACGACCTCTACCGCACGATCCGGGAGGCCTTCTACCTCGCCCGCACCGGCCGCCCCGGCCCGGTCCTGATCGACGTCCCCAAGGACGTTCAGAAGGGGGAGACCAAGACGACCTTCCCGAAGGCGGTCGAGATCCGGGGCTACAAGCCGGTCTACGAGGGGCACCTGAAGCAGATCGAGAAGCTCGCTCACGCCATCACGAAGGCCCAGAAGCCCCTCCTCTACGTCGGAGGGGGGGCGGTCGCCTCCGGAGCGGGGCCCGCCCTCCGGGAGCTGGTGGAGAAGACCGGGATGCCGGTCACCACCACCCTGCTTGCCCTCGGGATCTTCCCGGAGACCCATCCGCTCTCGCTCAAGATGGTGGGGATGCACGGCACCCAGTACGCCAACCGGGCGATCGCCGAGTGCGACCTCCTGATCTCGGTCGGGGCCCGCTTCGACGACCGGATCACCGGGAAGATCGACGAGTTCGCGCGCCACGCCGTCATCGCCCACATCGACATCGACCCCACCGCCATCTCGAAGAGCGTCCGGGTCGACATCCCGGTCGTCGGCGACGCCGCCCGGGTTCTCAAGGAGCTCAACGCCGTCGTCAAGGGCGGCCGGATCGACCCCTGGCGCCGGCAGATCGCCGAGTGGAAAGAGAAGTATCCGCTGGCCTACAAAAAGGACGACCGCCTCCGTCCCCAGTACGTGGTCGAGCAGATCTACGAAGTCACCAAGGGCCAGGCCGTGATCTGCACCGAGGTCGGCCAGAACCAGATGTGGGCGGCCCAGTACTACCAGTACACGGAGCCCAGGACCTTCATCTCCTCGGGCGGGCTGGGGACGATGGGCTACGGCTTCCCGGCGGCGATCGGGGCCCAGATGGGGCTCCCCGGCCGGGTGGTCTTCGACGTCGCCGGCGACGGCTCGATCCAGATGAACATCCAGGAGCTCGCCACGGCGGTCCACAACCGCCTGCCGGTCAAGGTGGCGATCCTGAACAACGGCTTCCTGGGCATGGTCCGCCAGTGGCAGGAGCTCTTCTACGAGAAGCGGTACTCCTGCACCGAGCTCTGCGGCAACCCGGACTTCGTCCGCCTGGCCGAGGCCTACGGGGCCAAGGGCCTGCGCGTGACCGAGAAGCAGAAGGTCCGCGCCGCCCTGGAGACGGCGCTGGCCACCCCGGGGCCGGTCTTCCTCGACTTCATCGTTGAGAAAGAGGAAAACGTCTTCCCGATGATCCCGGCCGGGGCCACCATCGATCAGATGATCTCGGGAATGGCTTAAAAATTTCCGGAGGAAATTTTTAATGAAGCACACGATTTCCGTTCTGGTCGAGAACAAGTTCGGCGTCCTGGCTCGGGTCGCCGGCCTCTTCTCGGGGCGGGGCTTCAACATCGCGAGCCTGGCGGTGGGGGAGACCAACGACCCCACCGTCTCCCGGATGACCATCGTGGTCGACGACAAGGGGAACCCCGAGATCATCGAACAGGTGGAGAAGCAGCTCAACAAGCTCATCGACGTGATCAAGGTCCAGGAGTTCGCCGGCCTGGAGTGCCTGGACCGGGAGCTCATCCTGGTCAAGGTCAACGCCACCGCCCGCACCCGCTCCGAGATCATCGAGATCGCTCAAGTCTTCCGGGCCCGGGTGGTGGACTTCGCGCCCGACACCCTGGTCCTGGAGGCGACCGGGGACGAGGGGAAGATCCGGGCGATCATCGGGCTCCTCGGCCGCTTCGGGATCCGGGAGCTGGTCCGGACGGGGAAGGTGGCGATCGCGAGGAGCTAGGAAGGCTGAAGACCGAAGGTTGGAGGGATTAAGCGCCGATCCGCGGGATATTTAAAATTTTCAAATCGACAACCGGTAACCATCGAATAACCACGGAGGATGGATATGGCCAAAATGTACTATGATAAAGACGCTGATTTGAAAATTTTAAAGGGCAAGAAGGTCGCGATCATCGGCTACGGCTCCCAGGGTCACGCCCAGGCCCAGAACCTGCGCGACAGCGGCGTGGAGGTCATCGTCTCCGAGCTCCCGGGGACGGACAACTACCGGCTGGCCGTCTCCCACGGCTTCCAGCCGATGCTGGCCGAGGACGCGGCCAAGGCCGCCGACGTCATCCACCTCCTCGTCCCCGACGAGGTCCAGGCGGCGCTCTACCGCTCCTGCATCGAGAGCGGGCTCAAGGCGGGCAAGGCCCTGGCCTTTTCCCACGGCTTCAACATCCACTTCGGCCAGATCGTCCCGCCCCGGAACGTCGACGTCTACCTGGTCGCGCCCAAGGGGCCCGGCCACCTGGTCCGCGACGTCTTCGTCGAGGGCAACGGAGTCCCCTGCCTGCTCGCCGTCCACCAGGACCACACCGGCAAGGCGAAGAAGATCGCGCTGGCCCACGCCAAGGGGATCGGGGCGACCCGGGCGGGGGTCCTGGAGACCACCTTCGGCGAGGAGACCGAGACCGACCTCTTCGGGGAGCAAGTGGTCCTCTGCGGGGGGCTGACCGAGCTGGTCCGGGCCGGCTTCGAGACCCTGGTCGCCGCCGGCTACCAGCCCGAGGTGGCCTATTTCGAGTGCCTTCACGAGCTCAAGCTGATCACCGACCTGATGAACAAGGGCGGGATCGCCTGGATGCGCTACTCGATCAGCAACACCGCCAAATACGGCGACGTCACCCGGGGGCCGCGGGTGATCACCGAGGCCACCCGCGCTGAGATGAAGAAGATTCTCTCCGAGATCAAGAACGGCGAGTTCGCCCGGGAGTGGATCCTGGAGAACCGGGCCGGCCGGCCGGTATTCAACGCCCTTCTCGCGTCCCAGGCCGACCACCTGATCGAGCGGGTGGGCAAGAAACTCCGCTCCATGATGTGCTGGCTGAAGCCATCCGGGAAAAAAGGCAAATAGGCATCGGTATGGAAGAGAAGACGATCTTCGTGCTGGAGGACGAGCCGCTGACCCAGCAGGTCCTCCGGCGTTTCATCGGGCTCCTCGGTTACCGCGTCGAGTCGTTCGCGCGGGGCGCCGACGCCCTGACCCAGGCCCGCGCGCGCCCGCCCGACGCGGTGGTGGCGGACAACCACCTGGAGGACATGACGGGGCTCGAGTTCTACCGGCTCCTGAGGGACGCGGGCCTCGCCGTCCCCGCCCTCCTCATCTCCGCCTACGAACTCAGCCCCCAGGAGATGACCGAGGTGCGGGAGGCGGGCTTCCGGGGGATGTTCCGGAAGCCCTTCAGCTTCAGCCAGCTCAAGACGGCGATCGCGCGGCTGTTCCGGGCGCCGCTCTTCTTCCGGCGGGACCGCTTCGTCTCCAACATCCCCGCCTTCAACCTGCGCCCGAAGCCGCTCGCCCAGCAGGTTTTCCGCAAGATCTTCCGGCAGGGGCTCGACCACGGGGGGCACGTCCATTTCCACTTCGAGGGCCATTCCGACCACCTCGTTCTTCTCAGCAACCGGAGGGCGATGGGGAAGGTGATCGCCAAGTCCTCCTCCTGCAAGAGCGGGGAGTGCATCAAGTGGGAGCACTCGTCCTTCGGGAAGTACCGGCCGGAGACGGTTCTCTCCGATCTAAGCGACGCGGTGAGCCTGGTCCGGGTGGACGCGGCCGACTACGAGATGTCCTGGCCGACCCTGGCGGATTTCCTCTGTTGGCTGGAGCTGAACCAGTGACGGTGTCAGGTGTAAAGTGTCAAGTGTCAGGAGAAAACATGGCGAACGCTCTCTTTTACGCCTGACACCTAACACCTGACACCGGTGAGTTCCGGACGTAGATAGCGGACGGCCATACTCGATCAGAGGACTATGAAAGACAAGATAACCATTTTCGACACTACGCTTCGCGACGGCGAACAATCGCCCGGGGCGACGCTCAACCTGGAAGAGAAGATCCGGATCGCGCGCCAGCTCGTCCGGCTGGGCGTGGACGTGATCGAGGCGGGATTCCCCATCGCCTCCGAGGGGGACTTGGAGGCGGTCCGCGCGGTCGGCCGGGCCGTCCGCGGGGTCCAGGTCTCCGCCCTCGCCCGCTGCCTGGACAAGGACATCGAGGCGGCGGTGAAGGCGCTGGCGACGGCGGAGCGGCCGCGGATCCACCTCTTCCTCGCCACCTCCAAGATCCACCGGGAGTTCAAGCTCCAGAAGCCGCAGGAGGAGATCGTCCGCTGGGCGGTGCGCTCGGTGGAGATGGCGAAGAAGCATTTCTCGGACATCGAGTTTTCCCCCGAGGACGCCTCCCGGACCGAGCGGGAATTCCTGGCCGAGGTGGTCGAGGCGGTGATCGCGGCCGGGGCGACCACCGTCAACATCCCCGACACCGTGGGCTACTCCACCCCCGAGGAGTTCGGGGGGCTCATCCGCTACCTCGGGGAAAAGGTCCCCAACCTCGGCCGGGCGGTCATCTCGGTCCACTGCCACAACGACCTTGGTCTGGCCGTGGCCAACTCGCTCGCCGCCGTCCGCAACGGAGCCCGCCAGGTCGAGTGCACCGTCAACGGCCTGGGCGAGCGGGCCGGGAACGCCTCCCTGGAGGAGATCGTGATGGCGCTCAAGGTGCGCCGGGACTTCTTCGGCTTCGCCACCGGGGTGGACACCCGCCAGATCTTCAAGACCAGCCGCCTGGTCAGCCACCTCACCGGGATCGCCGTCCAGCGCAACAAGGCGATCGTGGGGGAGAACGCCTTCGCCCACGAGGCCGGCATCCACCAGGACGGCGTGCTCAAGGAGCCGTCCACCTACGAGATCATGCGCCCCGCGGACGTGGGCGTCCCCCGCTCGACCATGGTCCTGGGCAAGCACTCCGGCCGCCACGCCTTCAAGGAGAAGGTCCGCGCGCTGGGCTACCAGCTCGAAGGGAAGGAGCTCGACGGGGCCTTCTCCCGCTTCAAGGCCCTCTCCGACAAGAAGAAGGCCGTCTTCGACGAGGACATCGCGGCCCTTCTCGACGAGCAGATCGCCTCCGCTCCCGAGCTCTTCGTTCTCGACTACCTGAACGTGACCAGCGGGACGCAGACCGTCCCCACCGCCACCGTGCGCCTGACGAGCGCCGGGAAGGTCCACCAGGACGCCTCCACCGGCGACGGACCCGTTGACGCCGCCTGCAAGGCGATCGACCGGATCACCGGGATCAAGGGCGAGCTGGTCGAATACGGACTCCGGGCGGTCACCGGCGGCAAGGACGCCCTGGGCGAGGTGACGGTGCAGGTCAGATCCGGCAAGCGCCTGGTCCCCGGCCGCGCCTCCTCCACCGACATCATCGAGGCCTCGGTCAAGGCCTACCTCGCGGCGGTGAACAGACTTGCTATCCAAGCGGCCGGTTCCCGCTCCGGGAAAAGGGTGGTTGGTAAAAACAAACGGGTCGATGGGCAGTGGAATCGCCCCCGCACTCCCCTCGGCTGACCGGTCTCCTCGGCTGGCCGGTCTCCCACTCGGTTTCTCCCGCCCTCCACAACGCCGCCTTTCGGTCCCGGCGGATGGACTGGCTCTATCTCGCCTTCGCCGTCCCCCCCGGGGGGCTCCGGGCGGCCCTCCTCGGCGCCCAGGCGCTCGGCTTCCGCGGACTCAACCTGACCGTCCCCCACAAGGTGGCGGCCGTCCCGCTCCTCTCCGGCCTCTCCCGGGAGGCCCGCCTCCTCGGTGCGGTCAACACGGTGGTCTTCCGCTCCGGCCGTCTCTTCGGGGAGAACACCGACGGACGGGGCTTTGTCCGCGCGCTTGCGGAGGGCGGCATCCGCCTCGCGGGGAAAACGGTCTTTCTCGCCGGCGCGGGAGGGGCGGGGAGGGCGGTGGCGATGATGGCGGCCCTGGAAGGGGCGTCCGCGATCGCGATCGCCGACCCGGTCGCCTCCCGCGCCGCCGCCCTCGCCGCCCGCCTGAACCGGACGGTCCGCGGGCTCGCCCGGGCGGTCGCGGTCGGTTCGGTCGCCTGGGGGGAGGCCCTGGCCTCCGCCGACCTCGCCGTGAACGCTTCGCCCCTGGGACTGAAGGGGTCCGACCCCCTCCCGTTCCCGCCGGCGCGGCTTCCCCGTTCGTCCGCCGTCTTCGACCTGGTGTATAATCCTCCCCAGACGAAGCTACTCGCGGCCGCCCGGGCAGCCGGCCGCCGCGGCCTGGGCGGACTCGGGATGCTTGTCCACCAGGCGGCCCTCTCCTGGGAGCTCTGGACGGGAGAGAAGGCGCCGCTGGACGAGATGAAAAAAGCCGCCCGTTCGGCTCTGAAAAGAAAGTTATCAGTGACCAGTAATCAGTAAAGCGGCTCTCTGGGACGCCCAGCACTCTATCCCCGGTCGCTGATTACTGATCACTGATTACTGATTACTGGTTACTGATTACTGATTACTGATTACTGATTACTGATTACTGGTTACTGATTACTGGTTACTGATTACTGGTTACTGATTACTGGTGTCCATATGAGCTGGTTCCTTGACGCCATCGTCTTCCTCTTCGGAATCTCCATCGGGAGCTTCCTCAACGTCTGCGTCTTCCGGATGCCCCGGGGGGAGTCGATCGTCCTCCCCCGCTCCTTCTGCCCGGCCTGCCGTCGCCAGATCGCCTGGTACGACAACGTCCCCCTGCTGAGCTACCTCGTTCTGCGGGGCCGCTGCCGCGCCTGCGGCGCCCGCATCTCTCCGCGCTACCCCCTGGTCGAGCTGACGACGGGGATCCTCTTCCTGGCCGTCCACCTGTTCGTCCTCCTCTCCCGGAACCGCCTTTTCCAGGAGACCCGGACCGCCGTTCTCCTCCCCCTCCATCTCATCCCCTTTCTCTGGTATTTCGCGTCGAGCCTCTTCGCCCTCGCCTTGATCGACTGGGAGCATTACATCCTCCCCGACCGTCTCACCTACCCCCTCCTCGGCGTCGGCCTCCTCCTCGCCGCCCTGATCCCGGATCATTTCGCCCTCTTCCAATGGTCGCGCCCCGGCCCCTGGGACCTCTGGCCGTCGCTCCTCCACTCCATTCTGGGGGCGGCGGCCGGTTCCTTGAGCCTCTACCTGGTCGCGGTCCTGGGCAAAGCGGCCCTGAAAAAGGACGCGATGGGGATGGGCGACGTCAAGCTGATGGCCGCGGTCGGGGCCTGGCTGGGCTGGCCGATGGCCCTCCTCTCGATCTTCCTCGGGGCCTCCGTGGCGGCGGTCGTCGGATTGGGGCTGATCCTCGCCCGGCGCGCCCGCTGGGGCGCCCGGATCCCTTTCGGCCCCTACCTCGCGCTCGGCTCTCTCCTCTGCCTCTTCTGGGGGCGGGCGATCATGGCCTGGTATCTCGGGTGGTATATAAAATAAGGTTACGTAAAGTTACGTAGGGTTACGTAAAGTTACGTAAGGTTACTTTGGGAACGAGGAACGAGGAAAGAGGAGAACGATCCATGCTCACCTACCTGACCGCCGGCGAATCCCACGGGAGGGGCCTGATCGCCATCCTCGAGGGCTATCCCGCCGGGGTGAAGCTCGACGAAGGCTTCATCAACCGGGAGCTTAAGGCCCGCCAGTCCGGCTACGGGCGGGGCGGGCGAATGGCGCTCGAATCGGATCGGGTCGAGATCTGGTCCGGCGTCCGGAAAGGGGAGACGATCGGATCCCCGCTCGGCCTCCTGATCCGGAACCGCGACTTCCGGATCGAGGAGCTGCCCCCGGTCACCGCCCCCCGTCCAGGGCACGCCGACCTCGCCGGGGCGATGAAATTCGGCTTCCCCGACTCCCGCAACGTGCTGGAAAGGGCGAGCGCGCGCGAGACGGCCTGCCGTGTCGCCTTGGGAGCCCTGGCCCAGATCCTGCTCCGGGAATTCGGGATCGGCCTGGAGAGCCGCGTTGTCTCCCTCGGGGGGATCGCCGCCGCCGCTCCCGGAGGGGCCGGGCGACCGGGGAAGTCGGTCCTCAACTGCGCCGACCCGGCGGCGGAGAAGAGGATGATCGCGAAGATCGAGGAGGCGAAGCGGGCGGGGGACACGCTGGGGGGCGTCTTCCGGGTGGTCGCCCGCGGTGTCCCGCCGGGGTTGGGGAGCTACACCCTCTCCGCCCGGAGGCTGGACGGCCGCCTCGCCGCCGCCCTGATGTCCATCCCCGCGATCAAGGGCGTGGAGATCGGGATGGGCTTCGCCGCCGCCGCCGTTCCCGGTTCGGCCGTCCACGACGAGATCGCCCCCTCCGGGAAAGTCCTGCGCCGTTCGACCAACCGGGCGGGGGGGATCGAGGGGGGGGTGAGCAACGGGGAGGAGATCGTCTGCTTCGCTGCGATGAAGCCGATCCCCACCCTGATGCGGCCGCTGAGGACCGTCGACCTAAAAACGAAGCGGGCGACTTCCGCGGCGGCGGAGCGAAGCGACGTCTGCGCCGTCCCCGCCGCCTCCGTCGTCGGGCGCGCCGCCGTCGCCCTCGTTCTGGCCGAAGCCTTCCTGGAGAAGTTCGGGGGCGATTCGCTCGCCGAGATCCGCCGCAACTTCAACGGCTATCTTGCTTCCCTAAAAAGATACAGCGCCTGATTGCTCTGATTCCTCCGAAGGGATGAAAAGGCCAAGGGAGGGCAAGGATCGGATCGATCAGAGGAATCAGGCGCTGACAATAACCGCCGCGCCCGTCCGGGGCATCAGATGGATCAGGTGCCGAAAAATATTGTTTTGCTCGGATTCATGGGGACCGGGAAGTCCGCCGTCGCCCGGGAGATCGCCCGGCGCCTCCGCCGCCCGGTCGTCGAGATGGACGGCGAGATCGAGAAGCGGGAGGGGATGGCGATCTCCCGGATCTTCGCGGAGCGGGGCGAGCCTTACTTCCGCTCCCGGGAGCGGGAACTCGTCCAAAAGCTCTCCCGCTCGGGCGGGAAGGTCATCGCCGCCGGGGGAGGGGTCGTTCTCGACCCCGCCAACCTCCGCGCGCTCGGCCGGCGCGGCGTCCTCGTCCGCCTCGACGCCCGCCCCGAGGTCATCTTCCGGCGGGTGGAAGGGGAGGGCCACCGCCCCCTCCTCGAGGGAGGCGACCGCCTCTCGACGATCAAGCGCCTTCTTGCCGCCCGCCGTAGCTTCTACGACGCGATCGAGAATCGGATCGACACCTCCGATCTCTCCGTGGCCGCTGTCGCCGATCGCATCGTCGCTCTGCTTCCCGAATCGAAAAGATCACCGCGAAGGAGCATGGAAATATAGAAATATGGAAATATAGAAACAAGAAGCGGCATGTTCGGCGCTGCGCATCCCCTTGTTTCTATATTTCCATGTTTCTGTGTGTCCCTCGTGAACCGCAACGGCGACTCCTCTCGCTCTCTTCTCTTGCTCGCCGTCTTCGCCCTCGGCTTCGCCTCCCTCTCCGCCCAGATCGTCTTCCTCCGCGAGCTGATGGCCCTCTTCTACGGGAACGAGCTCTCGCTGGGGATCGCGCTCGGCGCCTGGCTCTTCTGGAACGGGGCGGGGAGCCTTCTCGGGGGGCGCCTCGCCGACCACCTCCGCGACCCCCTCCGCCTCTTCGTTTTCGCCCCGCTCCTCCTCGCTCCCCTCCTCCCGGCGACGCTTCTCGCCATCCGTTCGGTCCGGCCCCTGCTCGGGCTTTTCCCCGGACAGGTCATCGGCTTTGTCCGGATTTTCGAGAGCGCCTTTCCGATCCTCGCTCCCTTCTGCCTCCTCAACGGCTGCCTCTTCTCTCTCGCCTGCGCGGCCGACGCCCGTCTGCGCTCCCTTCCCTCGGAGGGACTCTGGATCGGGTTCGTCTATGCCGCGGAAGCGCTCGGCGCCGTCGCCGGAGGCCTCCTCGCCAGCCTCCTCCTGATCCGCCTCCTCTCCCCCTTCGCCCTCGTCTTCCTGCTCGCCGGCCTCCCCCTCGCCGCCGGAGCGGCCTTGGCCTTCTCCCGGCGGGGCGGGGGGGCGGAGAAGACGGTCCTGGCTCTGGCCATACTCCTCTTCGCGCTCACCCTCGCTCGCTCCGTCCCGGCGCGGCTGGAGATCTCCTCGCTCCGGCGGGAGTGGCGGGGGTTGGGCCTGGAGCGGGTCGAGAACACGCCCTACGGGAACCTGGTCCTGACCGCCCGGGAAGGGCAGGTCAGCATCTTCGAGAACGGGGTGCTGAGCTTCACCCGCCCCGATCCCGCCGCGGCCGAGGAGGCGGTCCATTTCCCCCTCCTCATGCACCCCGGACCGCGGAGGGTCCTCCTGATCGGAGGCGGGATGGGGGGCGCCCTGGAGGAGATCCTGAAATACCCGACGGTCGAGCAGGCCGTTTACGTCGAGATCGACCCCGGGATAGTCCGCCTGGCCGAGACGGGTCTGAAGCCCGAGGAGAGGGCCTTCCTCGATGACCCCCGGGTGGAGGTCGTCAACACCGACGGCCGGCGCCATCTCCTGTCTTCCGTCCGCTACGACTCGATCATCGTCAACCTTCCCGACCCCTTCACCGCCCAGATCAACCGCTTCTACACGCGCGAGTTTTTCGCCCTCTCCCGCCGTTGCCTCGCCCCCGGCGGGACGCTGGGGATCGCCGCCTCCGGCGCGGAGAACTACATCGGCGGGGAGCTGCAGAACTACCTTTCCTGCCTCCTCTCCACGCTCGCGTCCGCCTTTCCCCACGTCGTCGCCCTCCCCGGAGAGACCTGCCGCTTCGTCGCCTCCGACCGCGCGGACTGGCTCACCGCCGACCCCGCGGCGCTGGAAGGCCGCGTCCGCGAGCGCGGTCTCGACCTGAAGTACGTCCGAGCCTACTACCTCTCCGACCGCCTCCGTCCGGACCGCGTCGCCTATCTCCGGGAAAAGCTCGGCTCCGCCCCCCGCGCGAGCCTCAACCTCGATTTCCGCCCCTTAAGCTATTTCTACGACCTGGTCTTCTGGTCCACCTACTTCCGGGGGGAGGGGGAGGGCTGGTTCACCCGCCTCCTCGCCCGGGCGACCGTCCTTCGCTGGTGGTGGTTCCTCGCCCTGCCCCCGGCCGCCTTCTTCCTGGGTCGCCTCCGGCGGGGGGGGAAGGACGACGGGGGATGGGTGATCTTCCCGGTTTTCGCCTCGGGCTTCTCGGAGATCGTCTTCCAGGTGGTCATCCTCCTCGCTTTCCAGATCTTTTACGGATCGGTCTACTACAAGCTCGGCCTCATCGTCAGCCTCTTCATGGCCGGCCTGGCCGCGGGGGGCGCCGTGGCCGGCCGCCTTATCCCCCGGATCGCCCGCCCCCGGAGGCTGATGCTGGAGGTGGAGGGAGCGCTCTGCCTCTACCCCCTTCTCCTTCCGGCGGTCTTTGCCCTCGTTGCCCGTTTCCCGGGATTCCTCCCCCCGGCGCTCGGCGAGTGGGTTCTTTTCCCCCTCCTCCCGCTCGTCGCCGGTTTCATCGGCGGCTTCCAGTTCTCGATCGCCGCCAGGATCCGACTCAAGGGGAGCGGGGGCGCCGGACGGACGGCGGGGGCGGTTTACGGGGCGGACCTCCTCGGCTCCTGCCTCGGCGCCATCCTGGTCAGCGCCTTCCTCATCCCCCTCCTCGGCGTCTTCCCGACCTGCCTCGCCGCCTCCCTCCTCAACCTCTCCGCCCTGGTCGCGATCGCCATCTCGTGAGTGGGATTTCAGCCCGCGAGCTGGCGAAAGTGGCGCGCGCGTTTTCCCGGGAGGGACGGCGCGGGGACCTTAGTTCCGATCTTCCGGAGGAGGGGGATCAACCCCAGGGCACCCAATGCAATCCCCGTTTTCAGAAATCGCCTACGGTTCATATCCGTCTCCCTCAATCCGTGCTGACTCTCGCGGTCAAATCTTCGTGAACGTGTACGTGAACGGGTACGTGTGCGTGTACGTGTACGGGTACGTGTACGTGAACGGGCACGTGAAGAGTCACGGAATCCACGCTTGCGCTACACCTGACACGTCATTTCCACACCCCCGCGATCTTCTCCCCGCAGTAGGCGCAGTTTCCGTCGCGGAGGCGCTTCTCCCCGATGAAATACGCCTTGCGCTCGATCAGGAGCTTGCCGCACTTCGGACAGAAGGTGTTTTCCTCCTCCAGGCCGGGGACGTTGCCGAGGTAGACGTAGCGCAGGCCGGCCTCCCGGGCGATCCCGTGGGCCCGCCGGAGAGTCTCCACCGGAGTGGGGGGAAGGTTTTTCAGGCGGTAGATCGGATGGAAGCGGGAGAAGTGGAGGGGGACGTCCGGCCCGACCGCGTCGAAGATCCAGCGCGCCAGGGAGCGGATCTTCTCCGGCGAGTCGTTCAGGGTGGGGACGATCAGGTTGATCAACTCGACCCAGACCCCCGACTCCTTCATGACCCGGATCGCGTTCTGGACGGGGGCGAGCGTCCCCGAGCAGACCTCGCGGTAGTAATCGTCGTCCCCCTTCAGGTCGACGTGGGCGGCGTCGACCACGGCGCAGAGCTCCCGGAGCGGGGTCTCGTTGATGTAGCCGGCGGTGACCAGGACGTTCCGGATCCCCTGCTCGCGGGCGAGCCGCGCGGTGTCGAAGGCGTACTCGAAGTAGACGACCGGGTCGTTGTAGGTGTAGGCGATGGCCGGGCAGTTGTTTTGCCGGGCCAGCGCGACCACCCGCTCGGGGGGGAGGTCGTAGTTCTCGGTCTCCTCGGGGGGGCGCTGGGAGATCTCCCAGTTCTGGCAGAAGCGGCAGTGGAGGTTGCAGCCGGCGGTGGCGATGGAGAAGACGGGAGATCCGGGGAGAAAATGGAAAAGGGGCTTCTTTTCCATCGGGTCGACGTGGACGGCGCAGGCCTTCCCGTAGACCAGTGTCCGGAGTTCGCCGCCGACGTTCTCCCGCACCCGGCAGTCGCTCCGCTGTCCCGGGGAGAGGACGCAGCGGCGGGGGCAGAGCTCGCACTGGACTTTGCGGTCCGAGGGCATGGTCCGGTTCGGCGGGGGCTCGGCTGCCGCCACCTATTCGATCGGTTTCCAGTAGCGGGCTTTCCCCGTGTCCGCGGCCGCCGTTCCGGTGCCGGCGGCCGCGGCGACCGTCGGCGCGGTCAGCCCTTCCGGGCCGGGGCCGCCCCGTCCCGCGCCGGATCGCTCCTCTTCGCAGCCGACCGCGATCAGCGCGGCGGCCGCGATGACACCCGGCATCAGCTTAGATCGTTTTCCGGTTCTCATGTTCATTCTCTCCCCGATAATGTAGCACATCGGGGGAGGGTCAACCCCTCTTCCAAGTGGTGCAACCCTTGCTTGAGAGTGTTACCCCTTTCCTTCAAATCCTCGGTCTCAGGATCTGGTTGTTAGGACACGCAAGCCGAGAGATACGGGGAGACGAGGCATTCCTCTTCATCGGGACCTTCCGGAGAGATTGAGCCAAGCCGAACTTGATTTCGCATTCATTTCTGCTATGCTTTATCCGCAGGCGCCGCCATGAAACTGAAGATTGTCCTCGAAAAGGGCGAAGACGGATTCATCGTCGCTCACTGCCCTTCCCTCAAAGGCTGCTGGTCCCAAGGGCTCACGGAGCAAGAGGCCGTCCGCAACATCAAAGAGGCCATCGCTCTCTATCTCGAGCCCGATCCCGCGGCGGTCAAGCCATCCGCCCGCCACAAGGTTCTCCAAGTCGCCCTGTGAGCCCCAAGCCTCCCCTTCTCTCCGGCCGCGAGATCGTCCGGATCTTCTCGCGCCTCGGTTACCGGGAAGTCAGCCAGAAGGGAAGCCATATCAAGGTCCGCCACGACGAGAAGGAGATCACCCTGATCATCCCCGACCACCGGGAAGTCGACCGCTGGACGCTCAAGGGCATCATCCGGGACGCCGGATTGAGCGTGGATGAGTTCTTCAGGCTCAGGTGATCGCGGTCCCGCCACCCCGGCGGTCAGGGCGGGTCGGCTTGACCGCGGACGATGGGGAGGAGGTCGGCGATCCGGTCGATCAGCCAATCCGCCCCCGCCGCCGCAAGCGCATCCCGCTCCCCGAAGCCGTAGGTGACGGCGCAGGTCTTGATCCCCGCGGCGCGCCCGGTCTCGACGTCCACGATCATGTCCCCCACCATCAGGGTCGCGGCGGGCGCGGTCTTGAGCTCCCGGGCCATCCGGAGAAGAGGGCAGGGGGAGGGCTTGCGGCCGGCGACCGAGTCCCCGCCCAGGGCGGACTGGAAATAGACGGAGATCCCGCAGGCCTTGAGGACCAGGTCCACCAGCGCCTGGCGCCCGTTGGAGACGACGGCGAGCTTGATCCCGCCGAGACGGTGGAGCGTCTCGCGCACCCCCGGGTAGAGACGGCAGTGTCTCGCCCCGGACTCCGCCCGGTAGTCGAGGAAAAGGCCGAGCGCCCGGTCGAAGAGGGGGCCCCGCTCGGCCCCCACGATCCGCCCGATCAGCCGCTCCACACCGTGACCGATCAGGGAGCGCACCTCCGCCTCCGGGCGGGGGGGGAGCGAGAGGTCGCGGAGCATCCGGTTGACGGCGCCGGCGATGTCCGAGAGGGTGTCGACGAGGGTGCCGTCCAGGTCGAAAACGACCAGCCGGAATGGCTTCCGCTCCGAAGTCATGCAAGCCTCCCGCCGCCATCATAAACTCTCGTCCCCGGCCGCGATACCCCAATCGCCCCGCCCTGCGAAGGGGGTCTGCGCGTGTCGGCCCGATCTATGATCGGGCGTCCCGTCCCGCCGCTTCGCAGAAGCGGCCTACAATCGCCGTCAGATCCCGCCCGGCGCGATGAGGCTTGCCGGCGGCCGGGATATGCAATATAATCACCGTATGGACCGACGGCGATTCCTTAAGCTCCTGGCCGCCGGCGCGCTCGCGCCGCTCGCCCGGCCGCTCCGCCTCCTCGCCCGCCCCCGGACGGGTATTCTCAACGACCTCTTCTGGGTCACCGGCGTCCCCGAGTATCCCTTCACCGACCCGTCTCGCCCCGACTCCCACGCCGCCGTCCGCCGGCTCCTCCCCCTGATGGGGGGGCGGGGGCTTAAGTTCTACCGCTCGCCGGAGGTGGGCCTCCTCACCGGCCCGTTCGGCCTGATCGCCCCCGACGACGTCGTCCTGATCAAGGTGAACGCCCAGTGGAAATACCGGGGCTGCACCAACTCCGACCTCGTCCGCGGCCTGATCCGGGCGGTCCTCGACCACCCGGACGGCTTCCGGGGCGAGGTGGTGATCATCGAGAACGGTCAGGGGCGCGGCTCCCTGAACTGCGACACCTCCGCCTCCTACGAGGGCGACAGCTCGGTCCACGCCAACGCCAACGACGAGTCCCACAGCTTCCTCCGCCTCGTCGATTCGATCTTCGCCGACCCGCGGGTCTCCGCCCGCCTCCTCGACCCCATCCGCGGAGTCTCCTGCCGGGCCTCCGACCACGTGACCGAGGGCTACCGGGCCTTCGAGAACGTCTCCTACCCCTGCTTCACCACCGCCGGCGGCCGCCGGGTGGAACTCCGGGAGGGGATCTGGACGGGGGCCGGCTACGCCCAGAACCTCAAGCTGATCAACGTCCCCGTCCTCAAGCACCACGACACCGGAGGCTCCGAGATCACGGCCTCCCTCAAGCATTTTTACGGCGTCCTCTCCATGTCCGACGGCCACAGCTCCTTCCGCCACTACGAGGGGCTGGGGGAGACGGCGGGCAAGATGGCCGCCGCCGTCCGCACCCCGGTACTGAACATCATCGACGCCATCTGGGTCTCCCACCTCTCGATCACCGGCTATCCCGCCTCGACCACCTTCCGCCTCAACCAGATCCTCGCCTCCCAGGACCCGGTCGCCCTGGACTACTGGGCGGCGAAGCACATCCTCTACCCGATCGACCAGAACCCGCGTCACCACCCCGACTATCCGGGGATCGCCGCCTGGCTCGCCGCCGCCCGGGACACGATCAACGGCCTCGGCGGCCTCGCCGATCCCGAGGGGGGGATCCTGGTGGGCGCGCCGACCGCGGACGAGAGGGAGATGCTCGTCCTCAGCGCCGACGTCAACGGCGACGGAACGACCGACAGCCGCGACCTCGGGATCGTGATGAGCCGCTGGGGGGACGCCTCCTTCTCCCCCGCCGACATCGACCAGAACGGGGTTGTCGACCTCACGGATTTCGTGATACTTTCAGAATCACTGTGAACGCGATCCGCGAAATCGAGACCGAGCTGACCGCCGTCATCCCCCGGACGGAGGGGGTGGCGTCCTTCCGCTTCCGCGACCCCGGGGGAACCGCCTTCCGTCCCGGCCAGTTCTTCCAGCTCTTCCTCCGGACGGAGGCGGGGGAGGAGTCCCACTACTTCTCCTTCTCCAACTCCCCGACCGAGAAGGGCTACTTCGAGTTCACCAAGCGGCTCTCGCAGTCCACCTTCTCCCGAGCGCTGCGGACGATCCGCCCGGGGGCCGGAGTCCGGATGAAGCTCCCGCTCGGCCGCTTCATCTTCGAGGGGAACCACCCCTATCCCGCGTTTCTCTCGGGGGGGATCGGGATCACGCCCATCCGCTCCATCTGCCGCTACCTGGCCGATACCTCCGCCGCCTCCGAGGCCGTCGTCCTCTACTCCGCCCGCACCGAGAAGGACATCATCTTCCGAAGCGATTTCGACGAGATGGCGGCCCGGAACCCCCGTCTCCGCTTCGTCTACTCGGTCACCGACGAAACCCCCGGCCCGGGCTGGCGGGGGAGGACGGGGCGGGTCTGCGCCGAGATGGTGAGAAGCGAGCTAAAGGACTTCGCCCGCCGCCTCTTCTTCGTCTGCGGCCCGCCGGCGATGGTGTCCGCGATCACGACCGCGCTCACGGACGAGCTCGCGGTTCCGCCCGAGCGGGTGATCCGGGAGGACTTCGCGGGTTACTGAGGGGAAGATGGTGTAAGGTGTAAAGTGTAAGGTGTAATGGCGGCCGATCTTGCAGTCTGACGTCTAGTGCCGGATGCTTTGGCACCCGGCCACCCCGTTAAATACCTGGAGCGACCGACCATGAACCCAGCGGTGAAAATCTACGGCACCTCCACCTGCCCGTTCTGCCAGAGGGCGAAGCTCTTTCTCAAGGAGCGCTCTGTCGCCTTCGAGGAGTTCGACGTCGCCTCCGACCGGGCGAAAGCGGCGGAGATGGTGAAGATCTCCGGCCAGCGGGCCGTCCCGGTGATCGTCGTCGGGAGCGAGGTGGTGGTCGGCTTCGACCAGGCGAGGCTGGAGGGGATCTTCCCCCACCCGGCGGGTCACTGATCGTCCGGCCCGATCCCGGGGACCGCCCTTTGGCCCAGATGGCGAGACCGAGCGGTCGCCGCAACTGCCGACCGTCTCTTATGAACGAAGCTCATGACCTGATCATCATCGGCGCGGGGCCGGCCGGGATCACGGCGGCCATCTACGCCGCCCGGAAGAAGATGGACTTCGTGGTGGTCAGCCCCGACGTGGGCGGGCAGACCGCCTGGTCGGGGGCGATCGAGAACTACACCGGCTTCCAGTTCATCACCGGCCCCGAGCTGGCCCAGAAGTTCGACGAGCACATCCGCCGGTTCGCGATCCCCCTGGAGCTCTCGGCCCGGATCGACCGCCTCCACCGGGAGGGGGGGCTCTGGATCGCGCAAGGGGGAGGGAAGCGCTGGACGGCGCGGACCGCGATCGTCGCCACCGGCCGGGTCCCCCGGAAGCTCGGCGTTCCCGGGGAGGAGGAGTTTCGGAACCGCGGCGTCGCCTACTGCGCGACCTGCGATGGGCCCCTCTTCGCCGACGCCGAGGTGGCGGTCGTCGGCGGGGGGAACTCGGCCCTGGACGCCGCCCTGCAAATGATCCGGATCGCCCGCCGGGTGCACCTGATCCAGAACCTCGACCGTTTCACCGGCGACGCCGTGATGCTCGGGAAGGCGCTCGGAGCCCCGAACCTCACCGCCCATACCGGGACGGAGGTGGCCGCGATCCGGGGGGACGCGATGGTCACCGGATTGGTCCTGCGCCGCCGGGGTCAGGAGGAGGCGCTCCCCGTGGAGGGGGTCTTCATCGAGATCGGGACGGAGCCGGTCTCCCGCTTCGTGGAGGGGGTGAAGACCAACCCCGAAGGGGAGATCGAAGTGGACTGCCGCTGCCGGACCAACCTCCCCGGCCTCTTCGCCGCCGGCGACGTCAGCACGGTCCCGGCCAAGCAGGTCATCGTCGCCGCCGGGGAGGGGGCGAAAGCGGCGATCAGCGCCTTTTCCTTCCTTTCCACGCATCCCGCCTGAAGGCGGGATGCGTGGAAAGAAAGGAAAAGAATGCCAACGGGTGGCTGTCGTCAATTAATCCGGAGCGACAAGGAGGTGCTGAGATGAACAAGTGGAAATGCCTGGTCTGCGGATACGTCTATGACCCCGCCCAGGGCGATCCGGACGCCGGGGTCAAGCCCGGCACCCCGTTCGAGCAACTGCCCCCGGACTGGGTCTGCCCGGTCTGCGGAGCGGGCAAAGACCAATTCGAGAAGGTCTGAATCCTAGCCCGGTTGATCCATGAAAACCGACGGTTTCCATGGATCAGCCGGGCTAGCATTACCGTGGGCAACGGTTTATGGATAGGCCGCTTTCGAATTTTGACCATTCCTGATCCCGCGCGTTGTCGATTTACCTACACGAAACGGAAGAGAACCATAATCAGGAGATGAAAACATGGCTTTGATCCACGTCGCTGACGCCGATTTCGAGGAAAAGGTGGTCAAGTCGTCGCTCCCCGTGCTGGTCGATTTCTGGGCTTCCTGGTGCGGACCCTGCCGGATGCTCGCCCCGGTCCTGGAGGAGGTCGCGAAGAAGTTCGAGGGGAAGGTCACGGTCGCCAAGGTCGACGTCGACCAGAACCCCGAGGCGGCGGGGAAGTTCGGCGTGATGTCCATCCCGACCCTGATCCTGTTCAAGAACGGCCGGGCCGGGGATCAGTCGGTGGGCTTCGTCCCCGCCGCCTCCCTCTCGGAATGGCTGACGGCCCGCCTCTGAAGCGGGGTGGGCCGATTTCGCCCGCTTGATGAAGACAACCTCCCGCCCCCAGATCCTCTTCACGCCGCGCCGGATCCGGAAGCGGATCCGGGAGATGGTGGCCCGGATCGAGGCCGACCACCGGGGGGAGGAACTGGTCCTGATCGCCGTGCTCAAGGGCTCCGTTCTCTTCCTCGCCGACCTGGTGCGGGCCTTCTCCCGCCAGCTCGCCTTCGACTTCATCGGCGTGTCGAGCTACGGCGCCTCCCGCTCCTCGCTCGGGGTGGTGACGCTGGAGAAGGAGATCTCCTCCGACATCCGGGGGAAGAGCGTGCTCCTGGTGGACGACATCCTCGACACCGGCCGGACGCTGGGCTGGATCCGGGAGCACCTCCGGCGCTTCGGACCCAAGCAGGTCCGGATCTGCGTCCTTCTGGAGAAGCAGCGGCCGCGGGTGATCGAGGTGAAGGCGGATTACGCCGGCTTCGTCATCCCCGACGCTTTCGTCTACGGATACGGTTTGGACTTCGAGGACAAGTTCCGCCATCTCCCCTACATTGCCTGCCTCCGGGAAGGGGAGGCCCCCCCGGCCTTGCGCGCCCGCGGAAAACCGCGGCTCCCGCGGATCTTCGCGCCCTGGAAGCGCTCGAAGGGGGACCGGTAAACAGTAATCAGTGATCAGTAAACGGTGATCAGTGATCGGGGTGCGAAAGCCCTGGCATCACCGCGAAACGTGGTGTATATATTCCTAAAAATTTCCGCAGGAAATTTTTAAGTGCGGGATCGTCCAATTGGTAGGACGGGTGACTCTGGATCACCTGACCCAGGTTCGAACCCTGGTCCCGCAGTTAAAAATCCGGGGGCGACCGGAACGGCCGCCCCCGGATTTTTATCGGTTTATTGGTCGAGACCGAGTCAGAACAAGCCGAGATCGAGGAGCTGGTCGAAGCGGTCGATGGCATGGGTGGGGACGACCCGAACCTCGCCCTCGGCGGAGACGTTGCGGCGCTGGACGGAGGGGGCGGAGTAGTAGGAGAGCTTCTGGCGCATCTCGGGCGCGATCAGGGTCCCGTAGCGGGCCCAGACGTCGGTCACCGCGCAGGCGCGGGCGACCACGATGTCCTTCTTCGCGTTGTCCCCGACCAGGACGGCCCGCTCCGGGCGGAGCCGCTCCCGGCGCAGGAGCTGGCCGAGCCCCTCGGGGTTCGGCTTCTCGAAGGCGTGGTCCATCTCCACGAGCTTGCCCACCTGGGAACGGTAGTAGCCGACCTTCATCCGGTTCAGGATCGCCTGGTCGAGGTGGGTGGAGCGGGGGAGGGGATAGGTCTTCAAGGCGTAGAGGGCGCTGACGAAGGGGGCGATCCCGAGCCTTTTCAGCCTCTGCTCGGCCGAGAAGGAGGGGGCGTCGGAGAGAACGAAGATCTTGATCCCCCGGTTGACGAGCTGGCGGAGAGTCTTCACGACCCCCGGATAGGGCTGGAGGTACCGCTCCCGGGCCCGGTTGAAGGCGTAGCGGGCGGGGTTGATCACGCGCTCCTGGAACCCGGCGAAGTCCCGGCGCAGGTCGGCGAAGATCTCCGCCTCCTGGAGGACGAAGGCGTATTCGTTGGTGTTGAACTTCTCGAAGACTTTCCGCATGGACGAGGCGATGTCGTCCCGGCCGAACCCGGTGGCCCGGGAGAGGGTTTCGACCATCGCCTCCAGGGAGGGGACGATGTAGTCCACCCAGGAATAGAGCGTGTTGTCGGCGTCGGCGATGAGGACCTTCTTGGCGTGGGCAGTCATAGGCCGTGAATGGTAGTCCGCGGCCCCTGTCCGCGCAAGGATAAACCGGGGGCCCGCGCCCCGAAAATATGATTGAAGAGCAGGGTCCCGTCTGGTAACCTTCCTCGACCGTGGTTGACGGCGACCGCCCCGTGTCCCCGGAAGTCAGAGAGGCGGCGGTTCAGCCGGCCTGAGCCCGAGTCCCCGTGGCGGAACTGGCAGACGCGTGTGGCTTAGGACCACATCCCGAAAGGGTTGCAGGTTCGATCCCTGCCGGGGACACTAAAACCAGGAAAGGCAGGAAGGGCAGGAAAGCGCAGGAAAGAGCAGGGAAGAGCAGGAAGGGGCTGGAGATAATAGAGAGAAAGAGAAGAAGAATTTGGCATAGGACATCTTATTTTCGCGCAGCGAAAATAAGGCGGGAGTAGCTCAGTGGTAGAGCCCCACGTTGCCAACGTGGTTGTCGCGGGTTCGAACCCCGTCTCCCGCTTGTTTCGCGCGGCGCTCGTCCGCAACATTCGCTAAGCGAGCATCCCTGGCGGAAACCCACGCCTAGCGTTGAAAGCTTGGCCCGCGCGAAACAAGGATTGATCGCGCCCCCAGGATTTTCCCATGACCGACAGAGTCGACATCAAAGAAATCGGTCCCTGCCAGAAGGAGATCTCCATCCGGGTCCCGGCCGCGGAGATGGCCCAGGAGCTGGATGAGGCCTACCAGCAGCTGGCCCTCTCCCGCCGCATCCCGGGTTTCCGGCCGGGCAAAGCCCCCCGGGCGGTCCTGGAAGCCCGCTTCGGCCGGGAAGCCCGCTCCGAGGCCCTCTACCACGGGGCGCAGCGCGGCTATCTCCGGACGATCCGGGAGGCGGAGATCCCGATCGTCGGCGACCCGGTTTTCGAGGGGTTGAGCTGGGAAGGGGCGGGCGACCTCGCCTTCACCGCCCGGGTGGAAGTCCGCCCCGCGGTGGGGCTGAAGGAATACCGGGGAATCGAAGTCTCGCCTTCCGACGCGGCCGTGAAGGAGGAAGAGGTGGAGAAGGTGATCGCCTCCTTCCGCGAGCGCTCCGCGGTCTTCGAGGTCGTCTCCGGGCGCTCGGTCGCCCCCGGCGACTGGGCGGTGGTCGACTACCGCCCGGTCGAGGAGGGGGCGGTCGCTCCGGCCGCGAACGTCCTCATCGAACTCACCGTGGACGATCCGAAGAGCCTCGCCCCCCAGATCGCCGGGATGCGCCCGTCCGAGACCAGGACGGTGACCCTCTCCCTCCCCGCCGAGGAGGGGAAGGCGGCGCGGCAGGTCGCGCTCTCCCTCACCCTGAAGGAGATCAAGAAACGGGTCCTGCCCGATCTCAACGACGAGCTGGCCAAGACCTGGGGCGACTTCAACACCCTCTCCGAGGTGAGGGCCAAGGTGTCGGCCGGCCTGAAGGAGCGGAAGGAGAAGGCGGCCGCGGAAGCGCGCGAGGAACAGGTCGTGGCGCGCCTGCTCAAGGACAACGTTTTCTCCCTGCCGCCCCGCGCGCTCCAGGGGATGGCCGCCTCCAACCTCGAGGACCTCAAGCGCTACCGCGCCGCCCTGCGGGGCCGGGACGGGGAGGAGCTCGGCGAGGAGAAGCTCGCCGAGCTGGCCCGGACGCGGGCGGAGCGCGATCTCCGCCTGGTCTTCATCCTGGAGGAGATCGCCCGGCGGGAGAAGATCTCGGTCGACGCCCAGGCCCTGGGCGAGGAGATCGGCCGTCTCGCCCGCGAGCACCGTCAGCCGCCCGCCTCGGTCCGCCGGACGCTGGAGGAGAACGGCGACATCCCGGTCGTGGAGGAACGCCTGCGCCGCCGCCGGGCCCTGGCCCTGGTCGTGGAAACGTCCGTCGTCAAGGAGAACGAGCGAGGTCACAGAAAATGAGCGAACACGAACAGCTGATCCCAATGGTGGTGGAGCAAACCGGGCGGATGGAGCGGGCCTACGACATCTATTCCCGCCTGCTCAAGGACCGGATCATCTTCATCGGCACCCCCATCGACGATCAG
>CAZOYW010000015.1:54535-62795 GCA_964584165.1 uncultured bacterium | reverse complement strand
CGACACGACCTTCCGGGACGGCCAGCAGGCCCGCCCGCCCTACACACCGGAGCAGATCGTCGCCATCTACGACCTCCTCCACAAGCTCGGCGGCCCCCACGGGGTCATCCGCCAGTGCGAGTTCTTCCTCTACACCGAGAAGGACAAGGAGGCGGTCCGCCTCTGCCGGGAGCGGGGCTATGCCTTCCCCGAGGTCACCGGCTGGATCCGGGCGGTGGCCAAGGACTTCCAGCTGGTCAAGGAGATGGGGCTCAAGGAGACGGGGATCCTCACCTCGGCCTCCGACTACCACATCTTCCTGAAGCTCCACCTCACCCGGGAGCAGGCCCTGGAGAAATACCTCGCCCTGGTCAAGACCGCGCTCGAGGCCGGGATCACCCCCCGCTGCCACCTCGAGGACATCACCCGGGCCGACATCTACGGCTTCATCGTCCCCTTCGCCCAAGCCCTGATGAGCCTCTCCCGCGAGGCCAAAGCCCGGATCAAGATCCGCCTCTGCGACACCATGGGCTACGGCATCCCCTGGGCGGAGGCGGCCCTCCCCCGCTCCGTCCCGAAGCTGGTGCGGGCCCTGACCAAGGAGGCGGGGGTCCCCAAGGACTGCCTGGAGTGGCACGGCCACAACGACTTCCACCTGGTCACCGCCAACGGGATCGCCGCCTGGCTCTACGGCTGCGCCGCCCTGAACGCCACCGTCTTGGGCTTCGGCGAGCGGACGGGAAACCCCCCGATCGAGGGGGCCTGCATCGCCTACTCCGAGCTCACCGGGTCTCCCAACGGGATGGATCTCACGGCGATCACGGAGCTCGCCGACTACTTCCAGAAGGAGATCCATCATAAGATCCCCCCCAACACCCCCTTCGTCGGGCGCGACTTCAACATCACCAGCGCCGGGATCCACGCCGACGGGGCGATCAAGAACGAGGAGATCTACAACATCTTCGACACCAAGACGATCCTGAAGCGTCCGCCCTCGATCTCGGTCACCGACAAGTCCGGGATCGCGGGGATCCTCTACTGGCTCCAGACCCAGACCGAGCTCAAGACCGACGAGCTCGACAAGAACCACCCCGGCGTGGTCAATATCCGCGACTGGGTGGAGGAGCAGTTCCAGTCCGGCCGGACCACCTCCATCTCCTCCGAGGAGATGATGTACCAGGTCCGCAAGCACCTCCCCCATCTCTTCAAGTCCGACTTCGACCTGATCAAGGACCGGGTGGAGAAGATCGCCCTCGACCTGGTGCGGAAGATGGTGACCAACCGGGAGATCCGGTCGATGGAGCCGCCCCGCCAGGAGCCGGTCCTGGAGAAGTACATCGTCAAGGACCCCTTCCTGAAATTCCTCTACGTGGTGGACACTACGGGCAAGAAGATCACCCGGAACGTCGCCCACCCCTACGAGAAGGCGAAGTACGACCGGGCCTTCGACCGAGACTTCGACTTCTCCGACCGCTCCTGGTTCACCCGGCCGATGAAGGACGGCCAGGCCCACCTCACCGACTTCTACATCTCCCGGATCGACGGCTCCCTCTGCATCACCGCCTCCGCCCCCATCCGCAGCGCCCGGGACGAGATCGTCGGCGTCCTGGGGGCGGACATCCGCTTCGAGGACGCGGCCAAGCTGGAAACCCAGGACCTGAAATATGAAGAAAGCTGAGGCCAGCGCCACCCGCCAGGCCGGGCGGCACTTCGAGAAGATCGTCGCCGGGCAGATCGCCCGGGCGGAGAAGCTCCGCGCCGGCGGGAAGTGGATCGACTACGCGAAGCTCAAACCCCTGGTCGTGGCCGTGGCCGGCGGCGACGGGATCGGCCCGGTGATCTCCCGGGAGGCCCGGCGGGTCCTGGAGTTCCTCCTCCGGCCCGAGATCGAGCGGGGGGCGATCGTCTTCAAGACCGTGGAGGGGCTGACGATCGAGAACCGGGCCCGGGCCCGGAAGGCGATCCCCGACGACGTCCTCCAGGAGATCTCCGCCTGCCCGCTCATCCTGAAGGGGCCGACCACCACCCCCCGCGAGGGGGACGGCTGGCCGAACCTCGAGTCGGCCAACGTGGCCCTGCGCCGGGCGCTGGACCTCTTCGCCAACGTCCGTCCGGTCCGCGTCCCGGCCGAGGGGATCGACTGGACCTTCTTCCGGGAGAACACCGAGGGGGCTTACATCCTCGGCTCCTCCGGCTACCAGGCCGGAAAGGACCTCGCCTTCGACTTCACCGTCGCCACCCGCCCGGGCTGTGAGCGGATCATCCGGCTCGCCTTCGAGTACGCCCGGAAGAATGGGATCGGCCGGGTGACCGCGGTGACCAAGGCCAACGTGATCAAGGCCACCGACGGGCTCTTCCTCGACGTCTTCTACAAGACCGCCACCGAATATCCCGGGATCGAGTGCGACGACTGGTACATCGACATCATGACCGCGAAGCTGATCGACCCGGCGCGGCGGCGCGACTTCAAGGTAGTCGTCCTCCCCAACCTCTACGGCGACATCCTGACCGACGAGGCGGCCCAGTTCCAGGGCGGGGTGGGGACGGCCGGGTCCGCCAACATCGGCTGGTCCTACGCCATGTTCGAGGCGATCCATGGGAGCGCGCCCCGGATGGTCAAGGAGGGGCGGGCCGAGTACGCCGATCCCTTCAGCATGATCCGGGCCGGAGCCCTCCTCCTGAAGCAGATCGGGATGGCGGACCGGGCCGCCCGACTCGAGATGGCCCTCGACGTCTGCGGCCAGTTCGAGAAGAAGATCGCCGTCACCGGGCGAAAAGGCGGGGCGACGGCGAAGGAGATCTCAGATTACTTGATGGAGACGCTGGCCAGCGAAGGGCTGAAGGAGAAATGGGAGGGGTATCAGAAAGGTTACTAAAGGTTACTAAACAGGTTACTAAAGGTTGCAAAAAGGGCAATACGCCATGGGACAGGCGTATGAAAAACTGAAGTTCTATCAAAATATCTGCGAGATCAGGCGAATCATCTATCGGATCACCGAATATCTCCCCAAGGGATCGTATAAGTTAGTCAGCCAGATGCGGGATGCGGCGCGAAGCGCCAAGCAGAATATCCGCGAAGGATATAGCAAAGACACCGCCGGCGAGTTTTCCCATTCGATTAAAATCAGCCGGGGATCGCTTGACGAAGTGGAGGGCGATGTCGATGATTGCCATGAGGATAATCTGATCGGAGACGATGATTATAAGACACTGAAAAGATTGTTTCCGGAAACCAAGTATCAGATAGACCGCTATTTGGATGCCCTGATCCGGATGAGCCGGGATGGAACCTGGAAATCGCGCTTCCGAAAGTAACCTTTAGTAACCGTTTTAGTAACCCTTAGTAACCTCTATAGTAACTTTATGATGCTGCCATCGCTGACCGGTATCCGCGTCCTGGACCTCTCCCGCGTCCTCGCGGGCCCCTACTGTTCGATGCTCTTGGCCGACCACGGCGCCGAGGTGGTCAAGGTCGAGCAGCCGGGCAAGGGCGACGACACCCGGGCCTTCGGCCCCCCCTTCGTCCAGGGCGAGTCCGCCTACTTCCTCTCCATCAACCGGGGGAAGAAGTCGATCACGGTGGACATGAAGTCCGAAAAGGGTAAGGAGATCGTCCGCCGCCTGGCCGAAAAGGCCGACGTCATCCTGGAGAACTTCCGCCCCGGCGTGGCCGACAAGCTCGGAATCGGCTACGAGGCGGTCAAAGCCTTCAACCCCCGCGTGGTCTACGCCTCGGTCTCCGGGTTCGGGGCGACCGGGCCCGACCGGCTCAAGCCGGGCTACGACCTGATGATCCAGGGGATGGGCGGCCTGATGTCGATCACCGGCCCGGCGGGAGAGATGCCCGGCAAGGTGGGCGCCTCCATCTCCGACATCCTGGCCGGGATCTACGCCTTCCAGGGGATCCTCCTCGCCCTCTTCCACCGGGAGAGGACGGGCCAAGGCCAGCGGGTCGACATCTCCATGCTCGACTCCGTGGTCTCGGTCCTCACCCACCAGGCCCAGAACTACTTCGCCACCGGGAAGGCCCCGGTCCGCCGGGGGAACCGCCACCCGTCGATCTGCCCCTACGAGACCTTCACCGCCTCCGACGGCTATGTCAACATCGCCGTGGGCAACGACAAGCTCTGGCAGTCTTTCTGCGACCTGATCGGGCGCCCGGAGCTGAAAAGCGACCCCCGCTTCCTGACCAACCCGAAGCGGGTGGAGAACCACGACGCCCTCTTCCCGATCCTGAACGAGATCGTCAAGACCAGAACGACCGCGGAGTGGCTCGCGGCGCTGGAGCGGGCGGAGATCCCGGCCGGTCCGATCCTCGACCTCGAAGCGGTCCTCAACCTGCCCCAAATCCGGGCCCGGGAGATGGTGGTGGAGGTCGACCATCCCTCGATCGGGAAGCTCAAGCTCTCGGGGATCCCGGTCAAGCTCTCGGAGAGCGCGGGACGGATCACCACCGCGCCGCCGCTCCTGGGCCAGCACACCGACGAGGTCCTCGCCGGACTGGGATACGCTCCCGGCGAGATCGCAGAGCTGCGCCGGGGCAAGGCGATATAGCGGTATTTGTGGGAGGGGCGTCTCGCCCCGATCCAGACCGGCTCGCGACAGGAATGTCGCTCCCACGGCAGAGCAGAGACAGCCGGTCGTAAGTCGTTGTTCCTCAGTGGTGCCGAATGACCGAGATCCGCGACGAGCAGCGGCGCTGGGAGGAGCAGGTCCTCGGCCGGGCCCTCGCCAAGGGGCGGCTCCGCCAAAAATCGTTTTCCACCGCCTCCGGGATCGAGATCGGCCCCCTCCCCCTCCCCTCCGGCCTCGACTACCTGAAGCAGCTCGGCTTCCCCGGCGAGCCCCCCTTCACCCGCGGCGTCCAGCCGACGATGTACCGGGGAAGGCTCTGGACGATGCGCCAGTACGCCGGGATGGGCGACGCCGCGGAGTCGAACCGCCGCTACCGCTATCTCCTGGAGCAGGGGCAGACCGGCCTCTCCTGCGCCTTCGACCTCCCCACCCAGATCGGCTACGACTCCGACCACCCCCTCGCCCTGGGCGAGGTCGGGCGGGTGGGGGTGGCGATCGACTCCCTCGAGGACATGGAGGAGCTCTTCCGGGGGATCCCCCTGGAGAAGGTTACCACCTCGATGACGATCAACTCCCCGGCCGCGATCCTCCTCGCCATGTACCAGGCGGTGGCGGAGAAGAACGGGGCCCCTGCCGCCGCCCTGGGGGGTACCGTCCAGAACGACATCCTCAAGGAGTACGTCGCCCGCGGGACCTACATCTTCCCGCCCCTCCCCTCCTTGCGCCTGGTGGTCGACCTGATCGAATACTGCGCGAACCATCTCCCCCAGTGGAACCCGATCTCGATCTCGGGCTACCACATCCGCGAGGCGGGGGCGACCGCCGTCCAGGAGGTCGCCTTCACCCTGGCCGACGGGATCGCCTACGTGGAGCACGTCCTGAAACGCTCCATCGCGGTCGACTCCTTCGCCCCCCGCCTTTCCTTCTTCTTCGCCGTTCACAACGACTTCTTCGAGGAGATCGCCAAGTTCCGCGCGGCGCGGCGGATGTGGGCGCGGATCGTCCGCGAGCGGTTCGGGGCGAAGGACCCCAAATCGCTGGCCTTGCGCTTTCACGCCCAGACCGGCGGGGTCACCCTCACCTACCAGCAGCCCCGGAACAACATCGTCCGGGTCGCCCTCCAGGGACTGGCCGCGGTCCTGGGCGGGACCCAGTCCCTCCACACCAACTCCTGGGACGAGGCGATCTCGCTCCCGAGCGAGGAGGCGGTGAAGATCGCCCTGCGCACCCAGGAGATCATCGCCCGGGAGACCGGCGTCGCCGACGCGGTCGATCCGCTGGGCGGTTCCTACCACCTGGAGAATCTCACCGACCGGATCGAGGAGGAGGCCGGGCAGTATCTCCGGCGGATCGAGGGGATGGGCGGGATGCTCGCCGCGATCGAGTCCGGCTTCGTCCAGGGCGAGATCCGGAAATCCGCCTACCGCCACCAGCAGAAGGTGGAGAGCGGGGAGGAGGCGGTGATCGGAGTCAACCTGCGGAGGGAAGAGGAGACGGCGCGGGAGAGCCCGGCGGCCTCCGACCAGGGCGTCGAGGAGAAGCAGAAGGAGAAGCTGAAGCGCCTGAAGGCGGCGCGGGACGGCGGTCGGGCGCGGGATTCGCTGACTCGAGTCCGCGAGGCCGCCCGGACGGAAGAGAACCTGATGCCGGCGATCCTGGCGGCGGTCAAGGCCTACGCCACCGTCGGCGAGATCTGCGGCGTCCTCAGGGAGGAGTTCGGGGAGTTCCGGGAAACAACTAGTTGATGGGTTAGGGAGAAGGAGTGGGTCTGGTCTATGGGGGAGGTTGCTGGTGCCCCGCTGAAAACACCGAAGACACTGAAAATGAACGAAAACAAAAAGATCCGCATCGTCATCGCCAAGCCCGGGCTGGACGGGCACGACCGGGGCGCAAAGGTAATCTGCCAGGCCCTGCGGGACGCCGGCTTCGAGGTGATCTACACCGGGATCCGCCAGACGCCGGAGGCGATCGCCGCCACCGTTCTCCAGGAGGACGCGGACGTCCTGGGCTTAAGCGTCCTCTCCGGCGCCCACCTCCCCCTCTGCCGGCGGGTCAGCGAGCTCCTCCGGGAGAGCGGAAAAAGGGACGTCCTCCTCCTGATCGGCGGCATCATCCCGCCGGGGGACCGGGACCCCCTGCGGGAGCTCGGCTTCGCCCGCGTCTTCCCGCCGGGGACGGCGACCGGCGAGATCGCTTCCTTCATCGCCGCCAACCTACCGGCGGCGCAGAAATTCTAACCGCGAATCCACGCGAATAAGGCGCGAATAAACTCAACCCGGCCTGGCATTTTTAACCACGAATCTGCACGAATCTGCACGAATAAATCGGAACTGATAATCGCGTTTTCCACGAAAAGCTTTTCCAGCGATTCCATTCGTGAAGATTCGTGAGGATTCGTGGTTATACTGATCCGGGGGGGTGAGGGGGGGATCAATCCGTGAAATCTGTGGTTTCGTTTTATCGGCAGTCATGAACACGCGCGAGGCGGCCGAGCTGATCAGCCGGATCGAGGACCGTCCCGAGGAGGCCGAGGCCATCCTCGCCGGCCTCTCGGCGCCCTCCGCCCACCGGATCGGCGTCACCGGAGCGCCGGGCGTCGGCAAATCCACGCTGATCGCCCGGATGGTCGAGGACTATCGGAAGCGGGGGCGGAAGGTGGGCGTCGTCGCGGTCGACCCCAGCTCGCCCCTGACCGGGGGGGCGCTCCTGGGCGACCGGGTAAGGATGCAGGTCCATGCCGCCGACGAGAAGGTCTTCATCCGCTCGATGGCGACCCGCGGGCACCTGGGGGGGCTTTCCCGGGCGACGGCGGGGGCGGCGCGGGTGATGGCCGCCTGGGGGGCGGACCCGGTCATCATCGAGACGGTGGGCGTGGGGCAGAGCGAAACCGAGGTCATGAGACTGGCCGACGCCGTGGTCGCGGTCCTCACCCCGCTTTCCGGAGACGACATCCAGATGCTCAAGGCCGGCGTCTTCGAGATCGCCGATCTCTTTGTCGTCAACAAGGCCGACCAGGGACGGGCGGAGACGCTGGCGGAGAGCCTCCGCTCCCACTTTCGCCGCCCGGCGCTGGTCAGCGTAGCCACCGAAGGGAAAGGCGTGGAGGAGTTGATAGCGGAGATTGCGAAGATACCAACGGAGTAATGGAGTAGTGGAGGATTGGAGTATTGGCATCGACTGCCGAGCCTCTTCTCCAATACTCCATTACTCCAACACTCCATCACTCCACTCTCATCTCGCACCAAGGAACCGACTATGGCCAACGACTCGATCACCATCGACCACATCGGGATCGCGGTGAAATCCATCGCCGGGATGGCGGGTTTCTACCGCGAGGGGCTTCGCCTCGGCGAAGCCCACGTCGAGGAGGTCCCCTCCCAGAAGGTCCGGACGGCCTCCTACCGCCTCGGCGAGAGCGCCCTCGAGCTCCTGGAGCCGACCGACCCCGCGAGCCCTCTCGCCGGATTCCTGGAGAAGAAGGGGCCGGGGATCCATCACATCGCCCTGCGGGTGGAGAAGATCGAGGCGGCGCTCGAGCGTCTCCGGGGCCTCGGCTTCCGCCTGATCGACGAGAAGCCCCGGACGGGCGCGGGGGGGAAGAAGATCGCCTTCGTCCATCCCGCCGCCGCGGGCGGCGTCCTGATCGAGCTCTGCGAGAACCCCGACTAAAGGCTGAAGTCATGGGATAATGATCCGTGGGAGGGGC
>CAZOYW010000015.1:52972-54435 GCA_964584165.1 uncultured bacterium | reverse complement strand
CCGTGGGAGGGGCGTCCCGCCCCGATCCCCGTCATGAAATAGATCACTCGAAGGAGGCCATCATGCCCACCAAGGAAGAACTTCTCGCCAAGGCGACCAAGCCCGCCGCGGACGCGCTCCGCCTCCATCCCTTCTACCGGGGCAAGATCGAGATCGCCCCCCGCTGCCGGGTCAAGTCGATCGACGACTTCGCCATCTGGTACACCCCGGGCGTGGCCGCCCCCTGCAAGGAGATCCAGAAGCGGCCCGAGCTCGCCTATGAATATACCTGCAAGTGGAACACGGTGGCGGTGGTCTCCGACGGGACGCGGGTGCTGGGGCTGGGCGACATCGGGCCCGAAGCGGGCCTGCCGGTGATGGAGGGCAAGGCCCTCCTCTTCAAGTATCTGGGCGGGGTGGACGCCGTCCCCATCTGCCTCAAGACCAAGGACCCCGAGGAGATCATCCGGACGGTGAAGATCCTCCAGCCCTCCTTCGGGGGGATCAACCTCGAGGACATCTCCCAGCCCAAATGCTTCGAGATCCTCGACCGCCTCCGGAAGGAGTGCGAGATCCCGGTCTGGCACGACGACCAGCAGGGGACGGCGGCGGTGACCCTGGCCGGGCTGATCAACGCCCTCAAGATCGTGGGCAAGGAGATGGGCCGGGTCCGCATCGCGATGGTGGGGGCGGGCGCCTCCAACATCTGCATCGCCCGGATGATCATCGCGGCCGGGGTCGACGCCGCAAACATCGTGATGTGCGACACTCGGGGGACCCTCCACGCGGGCCGGACCGAGCTCGCGGCGAGCCACCGCGAGAAGTGGGAGATCTGCCAGAAAACCAACCGGGAGGGGCTGAAGGGGGACGTCCCGGACGCGCTGGCCGGCGCCGATGTCCTGATCGCCCTCTCCCGGCCGGGACCGGATACGATCAAGAAGGAGTGGATCGCCCGCATGGCCAAGGACGCCGTGGTCTTCGTCTGCGCCAACCCGATCCCGGAGATCTGGCCCTGGGAGGCGAAGGAAGCCGGGGCGAGGATCGTGGCCACCGGCCGGAGCGACTTCCCCAACCAGGTCAACAACTCGCTCGGCTTCCCCGGGATCTTCCGGGGGACGCTGGACGTCCGCGCCTCCACCATCACCGACGAGATGTGCATCGCGGCCGCCCGCGAGCTCGCCGCCTGCGCCTCGGACCAGGGGCTCCAGGAAGACCACCTGATCCCCACCATGGACGAGTGGGAGGTCTATCCCCGGGAGGCGGCGGCGGTGGGGATGAAGGCGATCGAGCAGGGAGTGGCCAGGAAACCGGCGACCCGGGCGGAGCTCCTGAAGAGCGCCGAGACCCTGATCAAGCGTTCGCGGAAGATGGCGGGGATGCTGATGCAGAAGGGCTTCATACCGCCCAGCGAATAATTGGTAGGGGCGAACCTGCCTGCCCCGATCTATCGGGGGTGTTCGCCCAGCCGGGTAGGGGCGAACCTC
>CAZOYW010000015.1:39860-52872 GCA_964584165.1 uncultured bacterium | reverse complement strand
TGTTCGCCCAGCCGGGTAGGGGCGAACACGAGGTTCGCCCCTACAAACGACAATCGCCATGAGAGAGATCGACGCCTCCGACATCACCGCTGCCGTCCGGAGCCTCTGCCAGGAGGCGAACTTCGACCTCCCGGACGACGTGCTCGATGCCCTGCGCAAGGCCGCCGAGCGGGAGGAGTCGCCGACGGGCCGGGAGATCCTCCGCCAGTGCCTCCGGAACGCCCGGATCGCCCGGGAGGAGCGGGTCCCCCTCTGCCAGGACACCGGCTTCGCCGTGGTCTTCCTCGATCTCGGCCAGGAGGTCCGGATCGTCGGGGGCGATCTCACGGAGGCGGTCAACGCCGGCGTCCGGGAGGGCTACGCCGAAGGGTATCTCCGCAAGTCCATCGTCGCCGATCCCCTCCGGCGGAAAAACACCTCCGACAACACGCCGGCGATGATCCACGTCGCCATCGTCCCCGGCGACCGTCTGAAGATCACCGTCGCCCCCAAGGGCGGAGGCTCGGAGAATATGTCGGCGGTGAGAATGCTCGCCCCGGCCGACGGGGAGGAGGGGATCAAGAACTTCGTGGTCGAATGGGTGAAGCAGGCGGGCGCCAACCCCTGTCCCCCGGTGGTGGTCGGGGTGGGGATCGGCGGGACATTCGAAGGGGTCGCCCTCCTGGCGAAGAAAGCGCTCCTGCGCCCGCTCGGCTCGGCCCATCCCGATCCCTTCTACGCCCGGCTGGAGAGGGAACTCGGGGAGAGGATCAACGCCCTGGGCGTGGGACCGCAAGGCCTGGGCGGGCGGGTGACCGCCCTGGGCGTCCAAATCGAGGTCTTCCCCTGCCACATCGCCTCGCTCCCGGTGGCCGTCAATTTGAACTGCCATGCGACCAGGCACCAAAGCGTGACGCTGTGAAGGGGACTCAGCGCATACCAATCTGGGGGAGGGGCATTCCTGCCCCGATCCGCGTTAGCTGGGATCGCGACAGGAATGTCGCTCCCACGACGATCACTGCGATATGAACAGGGTCTCGGATCATAAATGCGATTTTCTGGTGATCGGGTCGGGCCTGGCCGGCCTCTCCTTCGCCCTCAAGGCCGCCCGCTTCGGATCGGTCGTCGTGGTCACCAAGAAGGAGATCGCCGAGTCCTCCACCGCCTACGCCCAGGGAGGAGTGGCCGCCGTAGTGGCCGCCCGCGACACCTTCGCCAGCCACGTCCAGGACACCCTCCAGGCCGGCGCCGGCCTCTGCCGGCCCGACGTGGTGGAGCTGGTGGTGGAGAGCGCCCCGGCGACGATCAACGAACTGATCTCGCTCGGCGTCGACTTCACCCGCGCCGAAAAAAACCGCCGGGAGTTCGCCCTGGGGATGGAGGGCGGCCATTCCCGCCGCCGGGTCCTCCACGCCGCCGACCGGACGGGGCTCGAAATCGAGACGAGGCTCGTGGGGGCGGTGGGGAGAGACCCCCGCATCCGCGTCCTGGAGCACGTGATCGCCGTCAACCTGATCGTGGGGGAGGACGGCCGCTGCTGGGGCGCCTACCTCCTCGACAAGAAGCGGAACCGGGTGATCACCTTCCTCGCCCGCGAGACCGTCCTCGCCACCGGCGGCTCCGGGAAGGTCTACCTCTACACCTCCAACCCCGATGTCGCCACCGGCGACGGGGTGGCCATGGCCTACCGGGCGGGGGCGCGGATCGCCAACATGGAGTTCATCCAGTTCCATCCCACCTGCCTCTACCATCCCCAGGCCAAGTCCTTCCTCATCTCCGAGGCGGTCCGGGGCGAGGGCGGCGTCCTGAAGAACGTAGACGGGCGCCCCTTCATGGAGCGCTACCACCGGATGAAAGACCTCGCCCCCCGGGACGTGGTCGCTCGCGCCATCGATACCGAGATGAAGCGGACCGGCGACAGCCACGTTCTCCTCGACATCACCCATCAGCCCGCGGCCTTCATCCGCCGGCGCTTCCCCTACATCTACGCCCAGTGCCGCTCCTTCGGGATCGACATGACCAAAGTCCCCATCCCCGTCGTCCCGGCCGCTCACTACTCCTGCGGGGGCGTGGCGACCGATGCCTGGGGACGGTCCTCGATCGAAGGCCTCTGGGCGATCGGCGAGGCCGCCTGCACGGGGCTCCACGGGGCGAACCGCCTCGCCTCCAACTCGCTCCTGGAGGCGATGGTCTTCGCCGACCGGGCGCAGAAAGCGGCCGGGGCGGGCCTCTCCCGCGAGACCCCCTTCCCCGCCATCCCGCCCTGGAAGACCGGCTCCGCCGTGGACAGCTCGGAGGCGATCATGGTCGCCCACAACTGGGACGAGATCCGCCGGCTCATGTGGAACTACGTCGGGATCGTCCGCTCCGACAAGCGGCTCGACCGGGCCCGGCGGCGGATCGTCAACCTGCAGAACGAGATCACCGAGTATTACTGGAACTTCCTGGTCACCGCCGACCTGATCGAGCTCCGCAACCTCGCCACCGTGGCAGAGCTCATCATCCGCTGCGCCGCGAAGCGGAAGGAGAGCCGCGGATTGCATTACAGCCTGGATTACCCGAAGCGGGACGACATTCACTTCCGGAAGGACACGGTGCTGGTCAGAAGGCAATCAAAAGGTTAATAAAGACTAGTTACTAAAAGAAGGTTACTAAGAACTGGTTACTAAAAACCGGTTGCTCCCAGTCGCCGGCGCGGACGCAACCTTTAGTAACCTCTAGTAACCTTTAGTAACCACTAGTAACCTTCCATCCTACGCCCATGGGACCTCCGACCCGACTCACCACTCCCCTCGCCGACTCCGCCCTGTCCTCTCTGGCCGTCGGCGATAACGTCCTGATCAGGGGGACGATCTACACCGCCCGTGACGCCGCCCATGCGCGCCTGGCCGAGCTCATCCGCACACACCAGCCCCTCCCCTTCGACCTCAAGGGACAGATCATCTACTACGTCGGCCCCGCCCCGGCCCGGCCGGGGAAGCCGATCGGCCCCGCCGGGCCGACCACCTCCTACCGGATGGACCCCTACACGCCCCTCCTCCTGGAGCACGGCCTGAAGGGGATGATCGGAAAAGGAAAGCGTTCCCGCGAGGTGGTCGAGGCGATGAAAAAATACCGGGCGGTCTATTTCGCCGCGGTCGGGGGCGCGGCGGCGCTCCTCGCCCGCTCGATCCGCGGGGCCGAGGTCGTGGCCTACCCGGAGCTCGGGGCGGAGGCGATCAACCGGCTCGCGGTGGAGGACTTCCCGGCGATCGTGGTCAACGACGTCTCCGGGCGCGACCTCTATGAAGAGGGACAGAGAGTTTATCAGAAGGGTTGAGGAGATCAGCGGGGAGAAGCTTTCCGCCTGCTACCAGTGCGGGAAGTGCTCCGCGGGCTGCCCGCTCGTCTCGGCGATGGACATCCTCCCCAGCCAGGCGATCCGGCTGGCCCAGCTCGGGGCGGCGGAGGTCCTCGATTTCCGGACGATCTGGCTCTGCGCCTCCTGCTTCACCTGCGCCGCCCGCTGCCCCAAGGGGGTGGACCTGGCGCGGGTGATGGAGGCCCTGCGCCTGATCCGGCTGCGGAAGAACGTCGACCGCCTGGAGATCGGGAAGCTCCCGGAGGGACTCCCGCCCATCGCCGTGATCAGCGCGCTCAGGAAATACACTTCCTGAGCCGGCCCGGCAAAAGTCTGCCCCTGAAAACACGGAAGAAACTGAACTAAAATTTGTGGGAGGGGCGTCTCGCTTGCCCCGATTGCTGTTGGTTGGGGCCCCGATCAAGGCTGGCTCGGATCGCGACAGGAATGTCGCTCCCACAATCCTGCCTTGCGAAGGAGCCGTCGGCAGCGGATCTGTGGGAGGGGCATTCTTGCCCCGATCCATCGGCTTGGCCGGCGCTAGCTCGGCGCAGTTCATTATGAAGACCATCCCTTACTATCCGGGCTGCACGCTCAAGACCCACGCCCGGGGTTTCGAGGCGTGCGCGGTCGAGTCCTGCCGGGAGCTCGGGATCGAGCTCAAGGAGATGGCGTCCTGGTATTGCTGCGGGACCGTCCACTCGCTCGCCGCCGACGACGTCATCCACCAGCTCGCCCCCGTCCGCAACCTCTCCCGCGTCAAGGCCATCCCCTCCGACCGCGTCGCCACCCTCTGCGCGATGTGCCACCACACGCTCAAGCGCGCCGACCTCCTCCTCCGGACCGACTCCGACAAGCGGGTGAAGCTCGAGTCGATCATGGACCGCGGCGAGATCGCCTACGCGGGCGGGGAGGTGAGGGTCCTCCACCTCCTGGAGCTGATCCGCGACGAGATCGGTTTCGAGGCGGTGCGGGGAAAAGCGGTGCCGGGGCTCCGGGGGCTCAAGGTCGCCGCCTACTACGGCTGCCTCCTCCTCCGCCCCTCCGAGGCGGCGATCGACGACCCGGAGAACCCCTCGATCATGGAGGAGCTCGTGCGGTCCCTGGGCGGGGAGGCCGTGGACTTCCCCTGGAAGCACGAGTGCTGCGGGGCCTACCTCGGCGCGACCGAGCCCGGGACCGTCGCCCTCCGCACCCAGGAGATCATCCTCAGCGCCGCGCGGCGGGGGGCGGAGGCGATCATGACCTCCTGCCCGCTCTGCTTCTTCAACCTCGAGGAGAGGCGCCCCCCCTCCCTCGAAGCCAACCTGCCCGTCTTCTACTTCACCGAGCTGATGACCCTGGCCCTCGGGCTGGGGCTGAAGGAGGAGCACCTCAAGCTCCACAAGGTCGACCCCCGTCCGGCACTGATCCAAAGGGGATTAATGATTACCACGAAGAGCACGAAGGGATGATGCGATGCCGTATGTTATTGGCGTGGGCAAAACACGAGGGCAAGCCATTCCCGGTGCGATGTAGGCCGCCTCGGCGAGGCGGCGATCCTAAACGCCCGCTCCCAGAGCGGGCCTACATCCCCCTCTCGCAGCCGAGGCATTGCCATGCAGCGCGCAGTCATTCGAGGCGAGACCATGCATAATAAAAAAGCCGCCAGAATCGCGGTGGTGGCGCTTCATGCATTGGTGGCGGTTTTGCTTGTTGTCGCCTGGCTCCCGCTGGCGTTTGAATTGGCATGCCGCTTCCGGGTCGTACCGACGAGATGGTCATTGCATGCATACGAACTTCTCTCGCTGACAGTTGCGACATTCGTGGCGGCGATGTCCTTCTGGGTGATGCGTCGCCTGTTGCCGCTGCGATGGTGGTTGTGGGCCGCTACTGCAATATTTGTTTCGGATTGGGCGACCTGGATCATAATCGAGCTGATAGAGCTGTCAGAGATTGATTAAGCTGGCGGGAGATTCGTCTGTGAGGACCGGCGTCTTCGTCTGCCACTGCGGGATCAACATCGCCTCCGCCGTCGACATCGAGCAGACGGTTCGGGCCGCCGCCCGCCTCCCCTCCGTGGTCTACGCCGCCGACTACCGCTACCTCTGCTCCGACCCCGGGCAGAAGCTGATCACGGAGAAGATCCTCTTCGAGAAGCTCGACCGGGTGGTGATCGCCGCCTGCTCGCCCACCATGCACGAGTCCACCTTCCGCTCCGCCGCCGAGAAGGCCGGCGTCAACCCCTACTGCCTGGAGGTCGCCAACATCCGCGAGCAGGACGCCTGGGTCCACCGCGACCGGGAGGCGGCCACCGCGAAGGCGATCGCGCTCGTCGCCGCGATCGTGGACAAGGCGCGCGCCGACCGCCCGCTCGAGCCCATCTCCATCCCCGTCACCCGCCGGGCGATCGTCGTGGGCGGGGGGATCGCCGGGATGCAGGCGGCCCTCGACATCGCCGCGGGGGGATACGAGGTCGTCCTGGTGGAGAAGGGGGCGTCCCTGGGCGGCCGGATGGCCCAGCTCTCCGAGACCTTCCCCACGCTCGACTGCTCCTCCTGCATCCTCACGCCGAAGATGGTCGAGGTGGCCAGGCACCCCCGGATCGAGATCCTGGCCTCGAGCGCGGTGGAGGAGGTGAAGGGCCACCTCGGGAATTTCCAGGTCAAGATCCGCCGGTTGGCCACCGGGGTCGATCCCAAGAAGTGCACGGGCTGCGGCCTCTGCTCGGAGAAGTGCCCGGCGAAGGGGCCGTCCGCGTTCGACCTGGGCCTGGGGACGCGCCCCGCCATCTCCATCCCCTTCCCCCAGGCCGTCCCCAACCGCCCGGCGATCGACCGCGCGATCTGCCTCCACTACACCAAGGGGAGATGCGGGATCTGCCGGAAGATCTGCCCGGCGCAAGCGATCGACTACGACCGGGGGGACGAGATCGTGGAGAAGGAGGCGGGGGCGATCGTCGTCGCCACCGGATTCGACCTCCTCCCCCCGGAGGAGATCGGGGAATACGGGGCGGGCAAGATTCCGAACGTCCTCACCTCGCTCCAATTCGAGCGCCTCCTCTCCGCCTCCGGCCCCACGGCGGGCAAGATCCTCCGCCCTTCCGACGGGAAGGAGCCGAAGGAGGTCGTTTTCATCCAGTGCGCGGGTTCCCGCGACCCCGAGGGGCACATGGCCTACTGCTCCAAGGTCTGCTGCATGTACTCGGCCAAGCACGCGATGCTCTACAAGCACCGGGTCCCCGACGGCGAGCCCTACGTCTTCTACATCGACATCCGCTCGCCCGGGAAGGGCTACGAGGAGTTCGTCCAGCGGGCGATGGAGGAAGACCGGGTCCTCTACCTCCGGGGCAAGGTCTCCCGGGTGTTCGCGGAGGGGGAGAAGGTGATGGTCTGGGGCGCGGACACCCTTTCCGGGAAGAAGGTGGAGATCGCCGCCGACCTCGTGGTTCTCGCGATGGCCATGGTCCCCTCGGCGGGGACGAAGGAGATCGCGGGGAAGCTCAAGATCTCGACCGACGCCTACGGCTTCGTCACCGAGGCCCATCCCAAGCTCCGCCCGGTGGAATCGCTCACCGCCGGGGTCTATCTCGCCGGCTGCGCCCAGGGGCCCAAGGACATCCCGGAGACGGTCGCCCAGGCCTCGGCGGCGGCGGCCAAGGTCCTCGCCCTCTTCCGGCAGGAGCGCCTGGCCCGGGAGCCGACGGTGGCGGAGGTGGACGAGGAGGCCTGCTCGGGCTGCGGCGTCTGCGTGGATCTCTGCCCCTACGAGGCCCGGACCCTGGACGAGAAGAGGAAGGTGGCCCGGGTAGAGGAGGCGCTCTGCCAGGGCTGCGGCGCCTGCGCGAGCGGATGCCCGAGCGGGGCGACCAAGCATCGAAACTTCAGCCAGATCCAGTATCTCGGCATGGTGGACACACTCCTCGGAGATAAAAGTAATCGGTGATCAGTAATCAGTTATCAGTGACTGACGACTGATCACTGATTACTGATAACTGATCACGAGCTTCAAGCTTGATCATGACTGATAAGCGCACAATCGGCGCCGTCCTCGTCGTCGGCGGGGGGATCGCCGGGATGCAGGCCTCCCTCGACCTGGCCGAGATGGGGTTCAAGGTCTACCTCTCCGACGAGCGGGGCTGGATCGGCGGGGCGATGGCCGGCCTGGACAAGACCTTCCCCACCAACGACTGCGCGATGTGCATCATGTCCCCGAAGCTCGTGGACGCGGGGCGCCATCCCAACGTCACCGTCCTCCCCTTGAGCCGGATCGAGGGGATCTCCGGGGAGCCCGGCAACTTCCGCGTGGCCCTCCAGCGCCTCCCCCGCCACGTCGACCCCGACCGCTGCAACGGCTGCGGGGAGTGCGCCGAGACCTGCCCGGTCTCCGTCCCCGACGCCTTCAACCAGGGGCTCTCCTCCCGCAAGGCGATCTACCGCCTCTACCCCCAGGCCGTCCCCGCCGCCTTCGCCGTGGAGAAGAAGGGGCGCCCCTCCCCCTGCCGGCCGGCCTGCCCGGCGGGCGTGAACGCCCACGGCTACGTCGCCCTGATCGCCGCCAAAGACTTCGGCCGGGCGCTCCGGCTCATCCGCGAGCGCCTCCCCTTCCCCCGCTCGCTCGGCCGGATCTGCCACCACCCCTGCGAGGACGCCTGCAACCGCCGGGAGATCGACGAGCCCGTCTCGATCTGCGACCTCAAACGCTTTGTCGCCGACCGCGACGAGGCGGTCCCCCCCTCCGATCGGAAATGCGAGGGGGAGCCCCGGCCGGAAAGGCTCGCGGCGGAGAAGGCCGAGGCGGAAAAACGCGGCCGGCGGACGGGGAAGCGGGTCGCCGTGGTCGGGGCCGGGCCGGCGGGGCTCACCGCCGCGGCCGACCTCGCCGCCTTGGGCTACGCGGTCACCGTCTTCGAGCGGGAGAAGGAAGCGGGGGGGATGCTCCGCTACGGGATACCCGCCTACCGCCTCCCCCGCGAGGTCCTCGCTTCCGAAGTCGCCCGGCTTCTGAAATCCGGCGTCGCGATCGTCCACGGCTGCGAGATCGGCCAAGACAAACCCCTCTCCGAACTCCGCAAGGAGTTCGGAGCGGTCCTCGTCGCCACCGGCGCCTATCGGGGAAAGAAGATCGTCATCGAGGGAATGGATAAAGCCCCCGTGTACGACGGCGTCGACATCCTGAGAAAAATCGCCCGGGGAGAGGCCACTATTTTTACCTCTCCCCTTCAGGGGAGAGGAAAAAATATCATCGTCGTCGGGGGGGGGAACGTCGCGATCGACGTCGCCCGCTCCCTGAAACGGCTCGGCGCGGAAATGGTCCGGATCGCCTGCCTGGAGAGCCACCGCCTGATGCCCGCCCATCTCCGGGAGGTTGAGGACGCGCTGGAGGAGGGGATCGAGCTCTTCACCTCCGTCGGCCCCCGATCCATCGTTCACCGCGGCGGACGGGTGGAAGGCCTCTCCTGCGCCGCCTGCCGGACGACCTTCGACGAAGAAGGGCGCTTCCGCCCCGAGCTATCCGGCCCGGCCGAAACCCTGATCCCGGGCGACGCGATCGTGATGGCCGTGGGGCAGGAGGCGGAGACCGAGTGGCTCGAGGGCGCCGGCGCCTGGGAAGGAGGGCGCCCCCCGGTGGACGGGACGACCCTCTCCCTCTCCGTCCCGGGCCTCTTCGCCGCCGGGGACTTCGTCCTGGGGCCCTCCTCCGCCGTGGAGGCGATCGGCCAGGGGCACGAGGCCGCCGTCTCGATCGACCGCTACTTCCTGGGCGAGGACCTCCGGGCGGGGAGAGGCGCGGCGAAGGCCGAGGCCGCCCCCCTTCCCCGGCGCCCCTACCTCCGCCGCGACCGCGCCGCGACGCGGAAGGCTCCCGCCGCCGAGCGCGTCCGCTCCTTCGCGGAATACGAGGCGGGGCTAAGCGAGGAGGAGGCGGTCGCGGAGGCCTCCCGCTGCCTGAACTGCGCGGTCTGCTCGGAGTGCTTCCGCTGCGTCGAGTCCTGCGGGCGGGATGCCGTCGTCCACGGCCAGGCGGCCGAGCGCGCGGAGATCGCCGTGGGCGCCGTGATCCTCGCGCCCGGGATGCGCCCCTACGACCCCTCCCGCGCCCCCGAGTACGGCTGGGGGCGGCTCCCCAACGTCCTGACCGGCCTCCAGTTCGAGCGGATCCTCTCCGCCTCCGGCCCCACCGGCGGCAAGCTCTTGCGCCCCTCGGACGGCGAGGAGCCGAAGCGGATCGCCTTCATCCAGTGCGTGGGGTCCCGGGAGGAGAAGGAGGGAAACCGCTACTGCTCCTCGGTCTGCTGCATGTACGCCATCAAGGAGGCGGTGATCGCGCGGGAGCACGCCCCGCTCGTCCAGTGCCACGTCTATTTCATGGACCTGAGGGCCTTCGGCAAGGACTTCGAGCGCTACTACAACCGGGCCCGGGAAGAGCACGGGGTCGTCTTCCGGAGGGTCCGCCTCCCGCGGGTCGAGGCCGGCCCCGCGGGCGCGGTCCTCCTCGACTATCTCGACGAGAAGAACGCGGTCCGCCGCGAGTCCTACGACCTCGCCGTCCTCTCGGTCGGCCTGGAGCCGCCGGAATCGCTCGGGCGCCTGGCCGCGGCTCTCGGCCTCCCCTTGGGGGAAGAGGGTTTCCTGGCCGCCCCGGGCTTCGACGCCCAGGCCACGCCCCGGCCGGGGATCTTCGTCTGCGGGGCGGCGGGGGAGCCGAAGGACATCCCCGAGTCGGTCGGGCAAGGCTCCGCCGCGGCCGCCCGGGCGGCCGCGCTCCTCGCGGGGGCGCGGGGATCGCTGGCCGCCGGCCGCTCCTATCCTCCCGAGATAAGCATCGCCGACGAAGAGGCGCGGGTCGGCGTCTTCATCTGCCGCTGCGGGATCAACATCGGCGGGGTGGTGGACGTCCCCGCGGTGGTCGAGCACGCGCGGACCCTTCCCTCCGTCGCCTACGTCGAGGAGAACCTCTACACCTGCTCCCAGGACACCCAGCAGCGCCTGCGGGAGATCATCCTCCGGGAGAAACTCAACCGGGTCCTCGTCGCCTCCTGCACCCCCCGCACCCATGAACCCCTCTTCCAGGAGACCCTCCGGGAAGCCGGACTCAACCCCTTTCTCTTCGAGTTCGTCGGCATCCGCGAGCAGTGCTCCTGGGTCCACCGCGGCGACCCCCGGAAGGCGACGGAGAAGGCGAAGGGGCTCGTCGCCATGGGCGTCGCCCGCGCCCGGCGCCTCGAGCCCGTCGTCCTCTCCTCCTTCCCGGTCAACCCCGTTGCCCTGGTCATCGGAGGAGGGGCGGCCGGGATGACCGCCGCCCTCGCCCTCGCCGGACAGGGCTTCCAATGCCACCTGGTCGAGAAGGAGACGGAGCTGGGGGGAAACGCCCGGAGGATCCGCTTCGACCCGGACGGCCGCGACCCGCAGGCCTTTCTCGCGGAGCTGATCCGGGCGGCCGAGAGCCATCCCCGGATCGCCGTCCACAAGGGCGCCCGCCCGGTTCGGGTCGAAGGCTACGTCGGGAACTTCCGGACCGCGCTGCGCGGGGCGCCAGGGCGAGAGGAGGAGATCGCCCACGGCGCGATCATCGTCGCCTCGGGAGCGGAGGAGCACCGGCCCCGGGAGTATCTCTACGGCCGCTCGAAAAACGTCCTGACCCAGAAGGAGCTCGAGGAGCGGCTGGCCGGGGGCGAGTCCTTCGCCCGGGTGGCCATGATCCAGTGCGTCGGCTCCCGGGAGAAGGAACGCCCGTACTGCAGCCGCGTCTGCTGCCTCAACGCGGTGAAGAACGCGCTCAAGATCAAGGAGCAAAACCCCCTCTCCGAAGTCTACGTCCTCTACCGCGACTTGAGGACCTACGGCTTCGGCGAGACCCACTACCGGAGGGCCCGCGAGGCCGGGGTGGTCTTCCTCCGCTACGAAGAGGAGAGGAAGCCCGAGATCCGCGAGCGGGACGGGAAGATCCGGGTCGCCTTTCCCAACTACCTTCTGGGCCGGGACGTCGAGCTGGAAGTGGAAACGCTCGTCCTGAGCGCGGGGATCGTCATGGGCGAGGGGGTCGAGGAGCTCTCCCGTCTGCTCAAGGTCCCGCTCTCCGCCGACCGGATGTTCCTGGAGGCCCATGCCAAGCTCCGCCCTCTCGATTTCGCCAGCGACGGGATCTACCTCTGCGGACTGGCCCACGGTCCGAAAACGCTGCGGGAGTCCGTCTCTCAGGGCTGGGGGGCGGCGGCCCGGGCGGCCGCGCTCCTCGCCCGCCCTCAGATCCAGGCCCGCGCCCGGCCGGCCCGCCTCCGGGAGAGGTCATGCTCGGGCTGCGGGCTCTGCGTCGAAGCCTGCCCCTTCGACGCCCGCGAGCTCGACCCGGAAACGGGGAAGGCGAAAGTGATCGAGGTCCTCTGCCAGGGATGCGGGGCTTGCCTGGTCGCCTGCCCCAACGCCTCCAGCCGCCAAGCGGGGTTCGAGAAGGCGGAGGTCCTGGCGATGATCGACTCGGCGACCTAACATAACCAAACCACGGATTACGCGGATTTATCCCCCCGCCGCACCGATTCGTGGAGATTCGCGAGATTAGTAGTGGAATGCTTGGGGGGGCGAGGCGGGGGGGCTAATCCGTGAAATCCGCGCAATCCGCGGTTTCGTTTCAGGCCACGTCGCGACGGCCTTCCAGGGCCTTGGTGAGGGTGGCGGGATCGACGAAGTCGAGCGAAGATCCCACCGGGACTCCGGCCGCGATCCGGGTGACCTTGGAGGTGAGCGGCTTGAGGACCCGGGCGAGGTAGAGGGCGGTGGTCTCCCCGTCCGCGTCGGAGCCGGTGGCGATGATCACCTCCCGGGGCCGCTCGCGGCGCACCCGGTCCAGCAGCTCCTGGATGCGCAGGTCCTCGGGATTGACCCCGTCGAGCGGCGCGAGATGGCCCATGATCACGTGGTAGAGGCCGCGATAGGCGCCGGTCGCCTCCAGGGCGAGGACATCCTTGGGCTCCTCCACCACGCAGATCAGCGTCCGGTCGCGGGAGGGGTCCCGGCAAACCGGGCACGGGTCCTGGGCGGTCAGGTTGCCGCAGGACGAGCAGAAGCGGATCTTCGCTTTGAAGTCCCCAAGCGCCTTCATCAGCGCTTCCACCTCGCCCTCGCTCGCGCGCAGGACGTGGAAGGCGATCCTCTGCGCGGAACGGGGGCCGAGGCCGGGGAGCTCGGCGAGGGCGGCGACCAGGCGCTCCATGGGTTCAGGATATTTATTCACGCATCAGCTCTTCTGCCGCATGCAGAATATCTTCTTTGCATACCGGGGAGCTAAATTCGAAATCCGAAGCACGAAATCCCTGCCTGCCGACAGGCAGGGATTTCGAGTTTCGAATTTCGGATTTAGTAACCCCCGGCACCGGGCAAGTGTCTGCTTCCGGACTATAACCCCAGTCCGGGTATATTGATTCCTCCCGTCAGCGACGCCATCTCGCCGGCGGCCAGCGCGTCGGCCCGCTCGTGGGCCTGGCGGACCGCGGCCAGGATCAGGTCCTCGAGCATCCGGACGTCGGCCGGGTTCACCACCTCGGGATTGATCTCGAGGGCGACGAGCTCCCGTTTCCCGTTCACCACCGCCTTGACCACGCCCCCGCCCGCCGTCCCCTCCGCGCGGGACGCCGCGAGCTTCTCCTGGACGGCGGCGAGCTTTTTCTGCATCTCCTGGGCCTGCTTCATCAGGTTTCCGAAACCAGCCATGATC
>CAZOYW010000015.1:0-39760 GCA_964584165.1 uncultured bacterium | reverse complement strand
TTGATGTCGACCACGGTGGCGTCGAAGATCTCGATCGCCGCCTTCACCATCGGGTTCCCCTTGACCAGCTTCTTCTTCGCCGGCCCCGGCGGGGGCTCGGCGGGATTGCGCGCGCAGCCGCTGGGCGCGGCGCCGACTATTAGCTTGAGCTTGACCGGCGATCCCAGCTTGTTCTTGAGCAGGTTTTCGAGGTAGGCGATCTTGTTCGGGCTGTCCAGGGACTCGCGCTGGAAGGCGTATTCCGGGTCGAAGCAGACGGTGAGGACGCCGTTTCCAAACCCCTGCAGGCGCCCCTCGTGCAGGTAGGTCTTGAGCAGGGGCTTCTCGTGGCCGAGCGTCTCCAGGAACTCCGGCCAGATCTTCCGCACCCGCTCCAGGCCGGCCGGAGGATCGTCCCCCCGGGGCGCGGCTTCCGGAGTCGCGGGCCCCCGTCCCGGTCCGGGTTCCGGCGGGGGGGCGGAGGTTTCCGGCCCCGCGGGATCGGCGGACGCTCCGCCAGCGAGAGATCGGTCCAGCTCGGCGCACTTCCGCACCAGGTCTTCGATCGCCACCCGCTCCCGGGAGCGCGAGAGCCTAAGCAGCGCCGTCTCCAGGGCCACCCGCTCGGAGAGCGCGTCCTTGATCGAGCGCTCCAGGGCGATCAGCTCCTCGAGGATGAAGGAGAGCTGGGGGCGGCGGAAGGCGGGGAGGAGGGCGCGGGCGGCGAGGAGTGCTTCCGGGGTGAGATCGGTCGTCTCCTCGGGTTTCGCCGCGAGGGCGACGACCAGAAGGTCGCGGAAGTGGCGGACCAGCGAGGAGACGAACTGGGGGACGGACCAGCCCCGGTTGCAGACGTCGTTGACCAGGGCGAGGAGGCCGGGCGCGTCGCCGGAAGCGACCGCCCGGGCGCAGGCGTTTAAGGTCTCGGCCGGGACCAGCCCCAGCAGGTCGAGGACGTCCCGGGCGGTCACCTTCCGGTCGCAGTAGACCAGGATCTGGTCGAAGATCGACTCGGCGTCGCGCACGGAGCCGTCGGCGGCGGCGGCCACCGCGAGGAGGGCCTCCTCCTCGCAGGAGACCCCTTCGTCCTGGGCGATCTTCTTCAGACGGTCGAGGATGAAGGCGCGGGGGATCCGGCGGAGGTCGAAGCGCTGGCAGCGGGAAACGATGGTCGCCGGAAGCTTGTGCGGCTCGGTGGTGGCGAAGAAAAACTTCACCCGGGGCGGGGGCTCCTCCAACGTCTTCAGGAGGGCGTTGAACGCGGCGTTGGAGAGCATGTGGACTTCGTCGATGATGTAGATCTTGAAGCGGCTGCGGGACGGCGCGTAGTGGGCGTTCTCCCGAAGCTCGCGGACGTTGTCCACGCCGGTGTTGGAGGCCGCGTCGATCTCCAGGACGTCGAGGTCGCCGCCGGCCATGATCTGCCGGCAGGAGTCGCACTCGTCGCAGGGGGCGGGCGTGGGGGCCGGTGACTTCAGGCAGTTGGCGGCCTTGGCCAGGATCCGGGCCAGGGTGGTCTTGCCCACGCCGCGGGGGCCGGTGAAGAGGTAGGCGTGGGCCAGGCGGTTCTGCTTCAGGGCGTTGGTGAGGACCGTGATCACCCGCTCCTGCCCGAGGACGTCGGAGAACTGCTGGGGGCGCCATTTCCGGGCCAGGGCGAGGTAGGGGGTGTTTTTTTCGGCCATGTCCGATCTCCCTCGATTATTCCGTCGCGGGAGGCGGCGGGACAACCGGTTCCATGGAACGCATCTTAATCCTCTCGCACCCGGGCTTCAAGCGCCAGTGTCGCACCGGCGCAAAGCGGCGACGTGTCGCCGCACTCCATATAACCGAAGGCGCCGACGCTGGCCATTCTAAAAATAACTCCAGCCCCAAGGGCTGGAGTTATTTTTAGCCGCGCACCCCTCTTCGAAGCCCCCCGTTCCGCGCCCGACCCGCCGATCGGCTCCGGCCGGGCTGGTCCGCGCCCCGCGCTTTTCCCGCGTACCGTTGCTTCCTTCCGGACCTGGCGGGGTTGGCAGGCGGCGCGTGCGCGGGTCCCGGCCCTCATCGCCTTTCCGCGCGGGCCGGCCGCGGACGGGGAAGCCCCTCGGGAGGGGGATTCGGCCCTGCTGAAGCGGTTTGCAGGTCGCCCTTCGGAAACCTCAGGGTTCGAGGCACCGCTATCTCCCCGCTTAGCGCGGCTTTAGAATATCCCCCGGGCCGCTATTCGCGGCCCGGGGGATATTCTAAATTGCTCTTGGCAGCATGTCACCCCTGATCGGCGGCTAACCCGCCGCGGCGTGCCGAGGCTTCCTTTCCGCGTTCAACTTTTATTCTCCCCGCCCGGCGTTTCGCCGGGCGGGGAGAATAAAGACCCTTTGCCTCGCGGAGGATATCCCGGATCTCCGCCGATCTTTTCTGGCCGATGCCTTTCAGGGACCGAAGGTCCTGCTCGGAGGCGGCCAGGATGTCCCGCAGGGAATCGAACTTATCGATCAACTCCCCCGCCAGAACCGGGCCGATCCCGGGAAGCGATTCCAGGATCATGCGTTTTCTGGCCGCGGCGACGGCCGGCTTTTTCCCCAACCAGGATTTGATGGGGACCCTGTCGCGGGAACGCGCCAGTTGGCGAAGGACAGCCTCCAGGAACCAGGCAGTCTCCTCCGGAGACTCCGCGTACAACACCGGCATCTGCCAGGCGACGGCCAGCGACACCAGGGCTCCGCGAACCGCGTCGGGATGGAAGCCGCCGCTGAAGAGGACCGGCAGCCCCTCGATGATCAAAGCGCGCTTCCGGCCGCAGCGCGCCAGGGCGGCGACCTGCCGGAAGAGCCGGCCGGTTCTCAGGGAGCCCAGGAAATCGGGAGTGGTTTTGCGCTCGATGACAACCCGGCCGTCGATCACATAATCGCCAACCGGCAAAGCCCTGACCTCGACCTCGCAACCCCGTTTCCGGAGGGTTTCGATCACGCCGGCTCCGAGTTCCCGATGGTCGGCCCAGATCATAAAATATTTTGCGCCGCAAAATATTTTAAATTGCTCTTGGCTACATCAGCCACCCGGGGCCAAGAAAACCCGGCAGAGGCATGCCCTCCCCCCATCGAGAATACAATATATCTCGCGAATTTTGAACAGGAATCCAGAAGCGACCGGGCAACCCGGCGGGGCGCCAGCTTCTCCCCCTCCCGGTCAGCGAGCAACTTTCCCCATCGCCGGCGGCGGCGAACGGCCGCCGCCGGCGATGGGGAAGCGGAGAGGGAGGGATTCGAACCCTCGGTACCAGCTTAAAAGCCAGTACAACGGATTAGCAATCCGTCGCATTAAGCCAGGCTCTGCCACCTCTCCTTTAAAATTTTCCTTCGGAAAATTTTAAGTTTGAGCCTCAATCGGACACGGGAATCCGGACGGCGGACCCTTGGCCCGCCCACGGTTATTCTCCTGTGGGTTCTCGCGGACCATTCCGGGCGCGGCAGGCATCAGGTCCTCGCGAGCGATTGACCGAATGCGGATCAACCTTCATTCCCGCCCGCGGCGTACCTCCGCGGGCGAGAATGAAACGGAGAGGGTGGGATTCGAACCCACGGTACCCTTTAGGGGTACACACGCTCTCCAGGCGTGCCGATTAAACCGCTCTCGCACCTCTCCCATAAAAATATTGCTGCGCAATATTGTTAAATTGCTCTAGACCGATTTTTTACCTCCGATCCGGGCCAGGCTCCGGATGACCGTCTCGCTCCCCGGTCGGGGAGCGACCTGCCTTATTCCGGGCGGTTCTTCCCCGGCCCGGGCTGACGAAGGGTCTTGAAGAAGCTTTGGAGCAGGGCGGCGCACTCCGCCTCCCGCACTCCGCCCCGGCATTCGACCGCGCTCCCCAGCCGCTCGTTGCGGAGCAGGTCCACGGCCCCCCCCGCCGCGCCGTCGCGGGGGGCGCGGGCGCCGAAGACCACCCGCCTGATCCGCGCCTGAAGGATCGCCCCGGCGCACATCGGGCAGGGCTCCTTGGTCGCGTAGAGGGCCGCCGCGCTGAGCCGCCAGTCCCCCGCCGCCTCCTCCGCCTGGGTGATCGCGATCATCTCGGCGTGGGCGGTGGCGTCCTTGAGGAGCTCGATCTGGTTGTGGGCCCTCCCCACGATCTTGCCGCCGGAGACGACCACGCACCCGATCGGGATGTCCTCGCTCTGGGCCGCCTTTTTCGCCTCCCGGATCGCCTCGCCCATGAAGTAGTCGTCGAGATCCTGCTCGTCGCCGATCGGTTTCATATCCTTTTTTCTTCCCGCCCCGCTTTCGCGCGGCGGGAAGAAAAAAGCGTGCCTGGAGGGACTCGAACCCCCAATCCCCTGGTCCGTAGCCAGGTGCGATATCCAATTTCGCTACAGGCACTTCTTTATCCCCCGCCGCGCTCGGCGGCGGGGGATAAAGAATAGCACGCTATCGGACAATAGCAAGGAACGCCAATATCGCTAACGCCAATACAGCTATGAAAGATATCACGGAACCAGTCCAAGGGCACGGGCCGCGGTCCCGGAGGACGAACAAGGCTCGCCCCCCCAGGACCAGCGCCGTCGTCAGGATCAGACCGGAGGCGGACAGGAGGCATCCGGCGAAGACCGGCCCCGCCGAAGCCCCGGGCGCGCCCCGGCCCAGGAAATAATAGCTCAAATCCAACCCGATCGCCAGCAGGGAGGCCCCGATCACGGCCAGGGCGAAGCTCATCCGGCCGGCCCGCGAGGGGGAGCGGCGGGGAGCGTGCTCCTCCTCGACCGCGGCCACGTCCCTGACTATCGGGGGCTCGGCCGGAAAATCGGCCAGCCCGTCAGCATCGTCGAAGTACATAAAATATTTTGCTTCGCAAAATATTTTAGATTGCTCTGGTCACAACGCTAACCCCGGATCAGCGTCGCGCGCCGGATGCCTGCCTCCATCCCGATCGCGGAGCAGCTAATATCCTCCGGGCATAATTCTAAATTCGGATCAGCGCCCAGTGTCGGCCATCCCCCTCCACCCCGATCGGCGAGTAACTTTCATTGCCGCAAGGCGGCGGCTAGCCGCCTTGCGGCAATGAAGCGGAGAGGGTGGGATTCGAACCCACGGTGCCTTGAGGGCACACACGATTTCGAGTCGTGCGCGATAAACCGGACTCTGCCACCTCTCCTCTAAAATAGCCGCCCGGCCGGAACTCACTCGGCCGGGCGGCTATTTTAGATTGCTCCGGGACGAAATTCAACCGGCGAACGCAAGGCAGGCGCGAGCCCCCAGGCATTCTCGGACCGTCAGGCGCCGCGCATTCCACGCCCCATAAAAGACCGGGGGCTGACCGGGCCGTTGGCCGGCCGGGTCAGCCCCCGGTCCCTCTGAACTCCTCTACCTGGTCACCGGGAAATCATCGCTGCCGCCGAAGTACAGGCGGGTCAGGTCGCGGACCGCCCACATGCCGGTGGGAGGACGGTAGATCCCGAATTCATCGTTAGCACCGCCGGTGAACCTGGCCGGGAGCGCATAGGTGTCGGCTCCGCCGAAGTAGATGCGGGTCACGTTGCGGACCGACCACATCCCCGCGGAGGGACGAAAGATGGCGCCGTCCCAGCCGGTGTTCAGGTCGAACTCGCCCGGAACCGGCGCGTCGTCGGACCCGCCCAGGTAGAAGCGGGTGAGGTCGCGGACCGACCACATCCCGGTGGAGGGACGGAAGATGGCCGCCTGGCTGAAGGCGCCGTTATACGGTCCCGGCACCACCTGGTCGCTGGAGTTCCCGAAGTAGAAACGGGTCAGGTTCCGCACCGACCACATCCCGGTGGAGGCGCGGAAGATGGCCCCGGCGGCCGTCCCGTTGCCGCTGTAGTCGTTCGGGACGAGGTCGTCGGTGCTGTTGCCCAGGTAGAAGCGGGTCAGGTTCCGGACCGACCAGAGGCCCTGGGAGCCCCGGAAGATCGCCATGTCGGCGGTCCCGTCGCCGTTGTAATCGGCGCAGACCGGCATGTCGCCGCTGGCGCCGAGATAGGCCCGGGTCAGGTTCCGGATCGACCAGAGGCCGGCGGAGGCCCGGAAGACGCCGATGTCGGAGGTCCCGTCGCCGTTGTAGTCGCCGGAGGCGAGCCGATACGTGGGCTCCCGGGCCGCGCCGATCTGGGCGTAGTTGAAGAAGACGCCGGGGATCGATGTGCGGCTTTCCCGCCAAGCGATATAGAGATTGGTGTCATCCACGGCCAAACCATAGTTTCTCTGGGAACCGTCGTTCGGCGACTCCTGGCTGACTTTGACCTCGGGGTCCCAGCTGGCTCCGGTGTCGGACGAAGCCCGGCAGTAGAGCGTGTCCATGGTGCGGGTGTCTTCGTAGACGGCGTATACCTGGCCGGAGGAACCGGCGATGACCTTGCCGTAATCGGCGCTGAAGGTGGTCATGCGGACTTCGCCGCCGAACGTTGCGCCGTAGTCAGCCGAAGAATTGGCATAGATGTTGCGGACGTTGCCGTTGGCCGCTCGGGAGTCGGCCCAGATGGCGTAGACCTCTCCGTTGCTCCCGTTGGCCATATAGGGATTCATCAGGTAGCCGCCCGTCTGGTTGAGAAAGGTGTCGGGGTTCCCCCAGGTCTGACCGTAGTTCGTGGAGCGGTCAAAACGGACGGTTTGGGGCCACCAGCCGTCTTTCCATACCGCGTAGACGTTGCCGCCGCTATAGCCGAGCGAGATATAGTCCTGGGTGCCGCCGGTGGCGTTGTTCAATTTCGTCTGGTAAGACCAGGTTTCGCCGTAATCGGCCGAATAGCTGAAGTAGACATCGTCGTCGTCCCACTTCTGCCAAGCGGCATAGACGTGGCCGGAGCTGTCGGCCGTGAGGGTGGGATAGTCGACGGTGCCATAGCTGAACTCGGAGTCCGTCCCCTCCCAGTTCGTACCGCCATTGGTGGAACGACGGAACAGGATGCCGTTGTTTCCGGAAGCATACCTCTTCCAGAGCGCGTAGACGTTGTTGCTGCCGTCCGTGGCGATCTTGCACTTCTCCATTCTGCCGTCGGTGGTGGTGTTGACCTGTTGGACGGCCGCCCAGTTGGCCCCGTAGTCGCTGGAATAGCGGAACATGATGTTCCGGCCGGTTCCGAGCGCCTCCGCCCAAATGGCGTAAACCTTGGACCCGCCGCCCGAGATCACCATCAGGTCCTGGGAGGTCTGCGTGCTCAGACGGACATCGCTCCCTGACCAGTTTTGGCCGTAGTCGAGCGAAGAGTTGAAATAGGCGTTGTAGAAGAAGTTACCGTTCCGGTAATCGAGCCACCCGGCGTAGATCGCTCCCGAGCCGTTGGTAGCGAGGGACACGTCGCTGGAATTGACCGTGCCGCTACCCTTGTCCACGCGGATGTCGGTCGCCTGGAAGGTGATGGCGGAAGCCGACCAAGCCAGGCAGAGCCCGGCGGCGAAAGCTACGATTGCGCACAGCGCTTTTCTCATGATCTCCCTCCGGAGGTTGTTGGTTTTATTTAATTTAGCATGGGCGGCGGGGCGAACCTAGCCTATTTTTCTGAATTTTTCCTTGGCCCGCGGCGGCGGGAAGCCGCCGCGGGCCAAGGAAGCGGAGAGGGAGGGATTCGAACCCCCGGTACCCTTGCGGGTACACTGGTTTTCAAGACCAGCGCTTTCAACCGCTCAGCCACCTCTCCTCTAAAATATTTGCTGCGCAAATATTTTAGATTGATCCAGGCATCATCCCCCCTCTGGCCGAAGGCACGTCCCGGACAGTGTTCTCCCGCCGATCATGATGCCCAACGGGGACAAGCCGTAGGGGCGATCCTCGTGATCGCCCGTCCATTCTCCCGGGGGCGAACACCCCAGATAGAACGGGGCCCCTAGCGATCACCCAGCAGGCGTTTCCATCCTTGGGCTTCATCCCAGAATGCCTCGGTAGATCTCCCAGGTCGCCTCGGCCACTCGGGAACTGTCGAAAGCCGACATATCCGTGGGAGGCAACGCCTCCCTCTCCGACAGAATCGCCCCTTGTTTGTCCACCTCGTAGATCAGCCCCTTCTTCCCGCAGGCCCAGCCCTCGATCGTCGTCCGCCCCAAACTCACGCCCAGCGTGAAGGAGCAACCCTTGATATAGTTCTCGATCTCCCAGACCGGCGCGGATGGGAACCCGCGGCCGATGAAGTCGGCCTGCCCTCGCCATCTTTCGATCACTCCCCGGCGGAGGAAATCGTCGGGGCCGACGAACAGCGGCCTCCCGTTGTCGCTTATGCCCTCCCGGTTGAAGCGGGAGAAATCGATCGGGTTGTATAGCACTTCGATCTTCCCGGCGGGTATCCGCCAGCGGCGGACCAGGGCATCGGCGATCGCGGGACGGATGGCGATATAGCGGGACACCCGGCGCGGCGGCAGGGGCCGCTCGAACTTCATGAGGGCGGGATGCTCGGAGTGGATCGTGTTCACCACCGGCAGACGCCCGAAGGCGTCTGCCGCCTTCTTCCCCGCTCCATACTGGTTGGCGTGGAGGAGGTCGTAATCGCCCTCGGGAGGGGGGTCCAGCGGCGCCACCCGGACCTCGAGGAGGCGGGCCTTCTCGGCCACGACGCCATCGATCAAAGGAGAGGCCACCGTCACGGAGTGCCCCCGCTTCCGGTATTCCCGGGCGAGCTCGTAGCAGTAGAGCTCCGAGCCGGTGAGGGATGCGAAGCTATCGACGGCGATCAGGATGTGCATGGCGCAAAGCGCAAGGCGCAGAGCGCAAAACGCAAAGCGCCCAGCGCCCAGGGCGCTATGCGCTATGCCCTATGCGCTTTGCGTCTTCCTCTCCTCGGGGAGTCACGGCTCAGGCGGATGGAGCGAGCGACGCCAAGCCGCCCAGGTACGGCCTTAAGACCTCCGGCACCGCCACCGACCCGTCCGCCTGCTGGTAGTTCTCGAGGATGCCGACCACCGTCCGGGGAAGGGCCACCCCCGATGCGTTGAGGGTGTGGACGTAGCGGGGCGCCTCCTTCCCGTCCGAGAAGCGGATGTTCGCCCGGCGGGCCTGGAAGGACTCAAAGTTGGAGCAGGAGGAGACCTCCAGCCACTGTTTCTGCCCGGGGGCCCAGACCTCGATATCGTAGCACTTGGCCGAGGCGAAGGAGAGCTCGCCGGTGGGCAGCGAGATGACCCGGTAGGGGAGACCGAGCGCCTTAATGACGGATTCGGCATCGGCGAGGAGGGATTCATGCTCATCCCAGGAGGTCTCCGGGAGGACGAACTTGACCAGCTCCACCTTGTCGAACTGGTGGATCCGGATGAGCCCCTTGGTCTCCTTGCCGTAGGAGCCCGCCTCCCGCCGGAAGCAGGGGGTGTAGGCGACGTACTTGCGGGGGAGTGCTAAACGGGGGAGGACCTCGTCCCGGTGGATGTTGGTGACCGAGACCTCGGCGGTGGGGATGAGGAAGAAGTCGTCGAGTTCGCAGCGATACATGTCCTCCTCCAGCAGGGGGAGCTGGCCCGTCCCCAGCATGCTCATGCGGTTGGAGAGGAAGGGGGGGGAGACCTCGGTGTATCCGTGCTCGCGGGTGTGAAAGTCGAGCATGAAGTTGATCAGCCCGCGCTCCAGGAGTGCCCCTTGCCCGGTGTAGAGGGCGAAATGCGAGCCGGCGATCTTGGCGGCGCGGGAGAAGTCGATCAGGCCGAGCGTGTCGGCGATCTCAAAGTGCGCGCGGGGGGTGAAGCCGAACTCCCGTTTCTCGCCGCACTCCCGGACCACGACCTGGGCGCGGGCGTCGGGTCCGACCGGGACCGAGGCGTGCGGGATGTTGGGGACGCGCAGGAGGAGGGCCTCCAGGCTCGCGGAGACCTTCCGCTCCATCCCGTCCAGGAGGCGGATCCTCTCCGCCACCGCCTTCATCTCCCGGACCTTTTCCCCCACATCGGCGCCGGCCCGCTTGGCCGCGCCGATCTCGTCGGAGACGGCATTCCGCTTGTGCTTGAGGGCCTCGGTCTCCTGGAGGAGGTTGCGCCGCTCCCGGTCGAGGGCGAGAAGCTTGTCGACGTCCAGTTCCTTGAGCCTCTGGAGGAGGACCTTCTTGACCAGGTCCGGGTTCTCGCGGATGAATTTCAGATCGAGCATGGATTTATCCTCTTTCGGGAGACAGCATCCGACAGGATACCAAGGAACGGCGGGGACGGCAAGGGGGGCAGGAAAGCAGGACGAGGCCAGTAGGGGCGAACCTGCCTGCCCCGATCTATCGGGGGTGTTCGCCCGCCGGGCCGGTGCCGCTATGACGAGGCCAGTAGGGGCGAACCTGGTGTTCGCCCGCCGGGCCGGCCATCGACCGGGCGAACATGAAGTTCGCCCCTACAACCGCCCGACAGCCCGCCCCACCGCCGGGCCATGGCTTCATCCCTTGATCACGCCGATCGGGCGGAGGCGGGCGATCTTCCGCGAGATCCCCGCTTTCTCCACCACCTCCACGACCCGGGAGACGTCCTTGTAGGCGATGGGAGCCTCCTCGCCCAGCGTCCGCGAGGATTCCGCCAGAACCATGATCCCCTTCTCCCGAAGCTCCCCCGCGACGTCCTTCCCCCGCGTCGCCTGGAGGGCGGCGTGGCGGCTCATCGCGCGGCCCGCCCCGTGGCAGGTGGACCCCCAGGTCTCGGCCATCGCTTTCTCCGTCCCGGCGAGGACGTAGGAGCAGCTCCCCATGTCGCCCGGAATGATCACCGGCTGCCCGCAAGACCGGTATTCGTCGGGGAGGGAGGGGTGCCCGGCGGGAAAGGCCCGGGTGGCCCCCTTGCGATGGACGCAGAGCCGGGTTTCCCTCCCTCCCGCCGCGTGGGTCTCGAACTTGGCGATGTTGTGGGCGAGGTCGAAGACCAGGTTCATCCTGAGCTCGCCCGGCCCCTTGCGGAAGACCCTCTGGAAGGCCTCCCGGACGAGATGCATGATCACCTGGCGGTTGGCCCAGGCGTAGTTGGCCGCGCAGGACATCGCGGCGTAATAGCCCCGCCCTTCTTCCGATTCGACCGGGGCGCAGGCGAGCTGGCGGTCGGGGAGGACGATCCCGTAACGGCGGACGGCCTGCCCCATCGCCTGGAGATAATCCTGGCAGACCTGGTGCCCGAGGCCCCGGGAGCCGCAGTGGATCATCACGGTGGCGAGGCCGGCCGCGAGGCCGAAGGCGCGGGCGGCCGACTCGTCGTAGACCTCGTCGACATACTGCACTTCCAGGAAGTGGTTCCCCGAGCCGAGCGTCCCGGCCTGGGCGGAGCCCCTCTGGCGCGCCCGCTCGCCGACGCGGGAGGGGTCGGCGCCCGGGAGGCATCCCCCTTCCTCGGTCCGGCGGAGGTCCTCTTCTCCGCCGTAGCCGCGGCGGACGGCCCAGAGGCTCCCCTTCTCCATCACCGCCTCCTCGTCCTTGCCCCGGAGGCGGAGGAGGCCCTTCGATCCGACGCCGGAGGGGACGCTATGGAAGAGGGCGGGGAGGAGCTTCCCCATCAGGCGGACCGCCTCGTCTCGAGCGACTTCCGTCCGCAGGAGACGGATGCCGCAGTTGATATCGTAGCCCACCCCTCCCGGCGAGATGACGCCGCCGACGGAGGGGTCGGTCGCCGCCACGCCGCCGATCGGGAAGCCGTAGCCCGGGTGGATGTCGGGCATGGCGAGCGAGTACTTGACGATCCCGGGGAGGGTCGCCACGTTGGCGACCTGTTGGAGGGCCTGGTCCAGCTCCACGCGCCGGAGGAGGGAGGCGTCGGCGTAGATGATCCCGGGGACCCTCATCCCCGCCTGGAACGAGGTCGGGATCTCCCAGCGGTAGTCGTCGATCCTGCGGAGAGATGGCGGATTTTCGGACATAGCTAGCGGGCAAGAGAGGGGGACAGTGATCACTGATCACTGGTTACTGATCACTGCGTCTGGACATAGAGGAGCGCCTACAAATCTAATATAACATGGGCCACCCAACCGCTCTTGGTCCGGCGGAGGGCGAGACCGTGGTAGGTCGCCGCCTTGATCTCGGCGCCGCCCGCGAAGGCGCGGCGGCCGGCCCGGCGGCAGGAGGCGCGGGCGAGGAGGCGGCGGGGGGAGAGTTTGACGAACTTGAGGCGAAAGGGGACGAGACGCTCGGCCTGGAGGAGGTAGACGATCTCGTTCAGCCAGGAAACGAAGAGCTCCTCCCGGGAGGGGGCGGAGAGCGCGATCGGCCGCGCCCGCGCCCGTCCGGCGACCGGGCCGGGCACGATCGTCTCGGCCGCGGCGCGGGCGGCGGTCGAGAAGAGATCGACGAGGCTCTTCCCCCGGATGGTCAACTCGAGGTCGGCCGGGTGATCGCCGATCGTGTAATCTCCGGACACCACGGATCTGGTCGATGGGTAAAGGTTAGGAAGTTAGTTTGGTAGATGGGTAAGGGTAAAGTAGACGGCCCGCCAACACCATCAACTTGACCCATCTACCAGACCCACTTCCTTACCCAATGCCCATCTACTTGCCTTCTCCACCCTCCTCGTCGCTTTCTTCCTCCTCGACCACCTTGGCCAGGCCGACCAGGGTGTCGTCGCCGTCGAGCTTGAAGAGGCGCACCCCGCTCGTCGCCCGGCCGATCACGCGGATCTCGTCCACGCCCATTCGGATCATCTGGCCGGAGGCGGAGATCAGCATCAACCCGTCGCCTTCCCGGACGGCGGCGGCGCCGACGAGGTCGCCGATCTTGGCCCCGGTCCGCATGGTGATGAGCCCGCCCCCGCCCCTCCCCTGGAGGCGGTACTCGGAGAACTCGGTCCGCTTGCCGTAGCCCTTCTCGGAGACGGCGAGCAGCGTGTGGTCCGGGATCACCTTCTCCATCCCGACCACCTTGTCCCCCTTCTTCTTGAGGCGGATCCCCCGCACCCCGCGGGCGGCGCGGCCCATGGAGCGGACGTCCTTCTCGTGGAAGCGGATCGCCATCCCGTTCGCGGTGACGAGCAGGATCTCGTCCTCCCCGTTGGTCAGGGCCGCGCCGATCAGGGTGTCCCCCTCGTCCACGGTCATGGCGATGATCCCGCCGGCCCGCGGGTTGCCGTACTCGGAAAGCTCGGTCTTCTTCACCACGCCCCGCTCGGTGGCGAGCATGATGTAGCCGCCTTCGTCGAACTTGCGCACCCGGATCAGGGCGGCGATCTTCTCCTCGTTCGAGATCTGGAGGAGGTTGGTGATCGCCCGCCCCTGGGCGGTCCGGCTGGCGGGCGGGATCTCGTAGACCTTGAGCCAGTGGACGCGCCCGGCGGCGGTGAAGAAAAGGATGTAGTCGTGGGTGGAGGCGGTGAAGAGGTGCTCGACGAAGTCCTCGTCCCGGGTGGCCATCCCGGTGACCCCCTTGCCGCCCCGTTTCTGGGAGCGGAAGGTGGAAACCGGGACGCGCTTCACGTAGCCGCGGTGGCTGATCGTGATCAGGGCCCCCTCGTCGGCGACCAGGTCCTCGATCCGGATCTCCCCCTCCTCGGGGGCGATCTCGGTGCGGCGGGCGTCGCCGAACTTTTCCTTGAGCCCCTTGAGCTCCTCCACGATCAGGGCCAGGACCTTTTTCTCGCTGGCGAGGATCGACTGGAGGTGGGCGATCAGCTTGATCAGCTCCTTGTACTCCTCGTCGATCTTCTTGCCCTCGAGGTTGGTCAGCTGGTAGAGGCGCATCTCCAGGATGGCGTCGGATTGGACGGAGGAGAGCTTGAACTTCTCCATCAGTTTCGCCTTGGCGTCGTCCCGGTTCTCGCTCGACTTGATGATCCGGACTATGGCGTCGATGTTCTTGAGGGCGATCTTGAACCCTTCCAGGATGTGCGCACGCTTTTCGGCCACGTCCAGGTCGAAGCGGGCCCGCCGGACGATCACCTCCTTGCGATGATCGACAAAGCAGCGGAAGAGGGATTTCAGGTCCATCACCCGGGGGCGCCCGTTGTCGAGAGCGAGCAGGATGACGCCGAAGGTCACCTGGAGCTGGGTCTTGTGGTAGAGCTGGTTGATCACCACTTTCGCCACCTCTCCTCGCTTCAGCTCCGCCACGATCCGCATCCCCTCCCGGTCCGACTCGTCCCGGAGGTCGCTGATCCCGGTGATCTTCTTCTCGTTGACGAGAGAGGCGATCTCCGAGATGAGGGACGACTTGTTCACGGCGTAGGGGATCTCGGTGATGATGATCGCCTCTTTCCCGCCCTTCATCGGCTCCACCCCCACCCTTCCCCGGAGCTTGATGTGGCCGCGGCCGGTGGCGTAGGCCTTGACGATCTCGGCCGTTCCCACGATCGACCCCCCGGTCGGGAAATCGGGGCCGGGGAGGATCTTCATCAGCTTCTTCAGATCCACCTCGGGGTCTTCGATGAAGAGGGAGATGGCGTCGATCAGCTCGGAGAGGTTGTGGGGCGGGATGTTGGTGGCCATCCCGACCGCGATCCCGGCGCAGCCATTGGCAAGCAGATTGGGGAACTTGCCGGGGAGGAGCACCGGCTCTTTCAGCGTCTCGTCATAGTTGGGGACGAAGTCGATCGTCTCCTTCTTGAGGTCGGCCAGCAGCTCCATGGCGAGCGCCGTAAGCCGGGCTTCGGTGTAGCGCATGGCCGCCGGCGGGTCGCCGTCGATCGAGCCGAAGTTCCCCTGGCCGTCGACCAGGGGATAGCGCATGTTGAAGTCCTGGGCCATCCGGACCAGGGTGGGGTAGACCACCGCCTCGCCGTGGGGATGGTAGTTCCCGGAGGTGTCGCCGCAGATCTTGGCGCATTTGCGGTGCTTGGCCCCGGGCGAGAGGGAGAGGTCGTTCATCGCGACCAGGATTCGGCGCTGGGAGGGCTTCAGGCCGTCCCGGGCATCGGGGAGAGCTCGGGAGATGATCACGCTCATCGCGTAGGAGAGATAGGACTCCTTCATCTCGTCCTTGATGTCGCGGACGACCAGCTTTTCGTTGCGGGCGTACATTTAATTTTTTCCTTTGGAAAAAATTAAGGTTCGATCTCCTTAAAATCCCGGGCGGGGGATACCCCGCCCAGGATTTTAAACGTCGAGGTTCTTCACGAAGAGCGCGTTCTGGAAGATGAAGTCCCTTCTCGGCTCGACCGCGTCGCCCATCAGGATCGTGAAGGTTTCCTCGGCGGCCACCGCGTCCTCGAGCGAGACCTGGACCAGGGTGCGCCGCTCCGGGTCCATCGTCGTCTCCCAGAGCTGCTCCGGGTTCATCTCGCCCAGCCCCTTGTAGCGCTGGATGGTGAGGCCGCGGCGCCCGATCGCCTTGACCTGGGCGAGGATGTCCAGGGCGCCCGGGAGCGGAATCTTCTTCTCGTCCTCCTGGAGCTCGAACTGGGGCTTGTCCGACTTCCCGGCCGGCCCGCCCTCCACGCCCTGCGCGGCGAGCTCTTTCAGGAGCTTCGAGATCTCGCGGGACTCGTAGATCTCCATCACCTCGATCCCCTCGCCCCCGGCGCCTCCGTTGGCGCCGTTCCCCTCCTTGGTCTTGGAGCGGACTTCGTCCCAGTCCTGGGAGATCTCGGAGAGCTCTTCGTCGTCGAAAAGGAACTTCTCCTGGTGATCGATCCGGACCCGGTAGAGGGGGAGTTGGCCGGTCTTGGGCCGACGCGCCTTCAGGAAGTCGTCCCAGCCGATCCCCTTCTTCCGGAGCTGGTGGGTGAGGGACTCGAGGCGGATCAGCGTCTCCAGGAGCTTCCGGAGGGCGGCCGGGGTGAACTCCTTCTTGGTCGCGAGGTTGACCAGGCGGACGTCCTCCAGGCCCAGGTCGAGGAGCATCCGGTTCATCTCGTCGTCGGACTCGATGTACATCTCCTTGGTCTTGCGCTTGATCTTGTAGAGGGGCGGCTTGGCCATGTAGACGTAGCCGGTCTCCAGCAGCCCCGGCATCTGCCGGTAGAAGAAGGTGAGGAGGAGCGTGCGGATGTGGGAGCCGTCGATGTCGGCGTCGGTCATGATCACGACCTTGTGGTAGCGGGCCTTCTCGACCGCGAAGTCCTCGGCCCCGATCCCCGTCCCCAGGGCGGTGACCATGGTCCGGATCTCGTCGTTGGAGAGAATCTTCATCGCCCGGGCCTTTTCGACGTTGAGGATCTTCCCCTTGAGCGGGAGAATGGCCTGGAAGCGCCGGTCTCGCCCCTGCTTGGCCGAGCCGCCGGCCGAGTCCCCCTCGACCAGGAAGAGCTCGCAGACCGCGGGGTCCTTCTCCGAGCAGTCGGCGAGCTTGCCCGGCAGCCCACCGCTTTCCAGCGCTCCCTTGCGCCGGGTGAGGTCGCGGGCTTTGCGCGCCGCCTCCCGGGCCCGGGCGGCGGTCAGGCACTTGCTGACGATGGTCCGGGCGATCGGAGGGTTCTCCTCCAGGAAGGCGCCCAAGCCGTCGTTCACCTCCGATTCCACGATCCCGCTGATCTCGGAGTTCCCGAGCTTGGTCTTGGTCTGCCCCTCGAACTGGGGCTCCCGCACGCGGACGCTGATCACCGCGGTCAGCCCCTCGCGGATATCCTCGCCGCTCATCGGGGGATCGTCTTCCTTGATCATCTTCTGGGCGCGGGCGTAGGCGTTGACGGTGCGGGTCAGGGCGGACTTGAAGCCGGAGAGGTGGGTGCCCCCTTCGATGGTGTTGATGTTGTTGGCGTAGGAGTAGATGTTCTCGGCGTAGCCGTCGTTGTACTGGAGGGCCACCTCGATCTCCACGTTCTCCTTGCCCTTGGCGAGGTAGAGGACCTTCTTGTGGAGGACGTTCTTGTTCTGGTTCAGGAACTGGACGAAGGTGGCGATCCCACCCTTGTACTTGAACTCTTCGGTCTTGTCCGTCCGCTCGTCGGTGAGCGTGATCCGGACGTCTTGGGTGAGGAAGGCGAGCTCCCGGAGCCTTTTCGCCAGGACGTCGTAGCTGTACTCGAACTTTCCGAAGATCTCCTCGTCGGGGCGGAAGGTGACGGTGGTCCCGTTCCCCTTGGTCTTCCCCACCACCTTGAGCGGCGAGTCGGTCATCCCCCGATCGAAGGAGATGTGATGGACCTTCCCCTCGCGGCGGACCTCCACCTCCATCCACTCGGAGAGCGCGTTGACCGCCGAGACCCCCACCCCGTGCAGGCCTCCGGAGACCCGGTAGACCTTGCTGTCGAACTTGCCCCCGGCGTGGAGCGTGGTGAGGACGACCTCGATCGCCGGCTTCTTGACCGTCTTGTGCATATCGACCGGGATTCCCCGGCCGTTGTCGACCACGGTCACCGAGCTGTCGGCGTGAACGATGATGTCGATCTTGTCGCAGAACCCCCCCATCGCCTCGTCGATGGAGTTGTCCACCACCTCGTACACCATGTGGTGGAGGCCCCGGACCCCGGTGTCGCCGATGTACATCGCCGGCCGTTTGCGGACCGCCTCGATCCCGCCCAGAACCTTGATCGTGGTGGCGTCGTAGGCCTTGGCGGCGGCGTCCCGGGCGGCGGAGGAGCAGGCGGATTCGGCCGCGGGCGCGCTCGAGGCTTCGGCGGACACGGGGGCCGGCGGCGCCTTCGGGGGGGCTTCCCGCCCCTTCCCTTCGGCCGCTTTCACTTCTGGCGTTTTCTTCTTAGCCATTCCCTCTCATCCTCCTTAACAGCGAAAATCCGCGAAATCCGCGGCTTATTTGTTTTCCACCGAACCCTCGGCGGATTCGACTTCACCGACCCGGAAGACCACCGCCTGGACCGCCGGCTTCCCCAACTTCCCGTTCAGATTGTCGATGATCTTCTTCTTGAAGAACCTCTCCAGCTCCGCGTGCCAGGCCGAGCTGTCGACCGTCACGACCAATCTCCCCCGGCGGAAGGATCGGGGGGAGGCGTGCGCGGCTACGGAGGGTCCCACCGCGGAAGCCCACAGCTTCAGGATGCGGCTGTTCTCCAGGCCTTCTGCCATCCCCGCCTGGGCGAGGACCCGGTTGAGGATTCCGCCGATGGACTCGGTCCCGGATTTCGGATTGCGCCTCGCCATCAGGACATCTTCATGGGCATGATGACGCAGAGGAATCGCCCGTCGGTCCGGAAGATCCCGGGGCTGTTTCCATCCACCAGCTCGAGCGTGAGGCTGTCGTCGTCCACGGCCTTGAACACATCCGCGATGAAATTGGGGTTGAAGGTCATCTCCACCTCGGCCCCCTTGTAGTCGAGCTCCATCTCTTCCCGGGACTCGCCGACCTCGGGAGCTCCGGAGGAAACCGTCACTCCTCCGGCCTTGAAAGCGAACTTGACCGAGTTGGCCTTTTCGCTGGTGAGGAGCGACATCCTCCTCACCACCTGGAGGAACTCTTCCCGGGGCAGCGCGATCTTTTCCTTGATCTTGGTCGGTATCACCTGCTGCCAGTTGGGGTAGCGCCCCTCGAGGAGTCGGGCGATGAAGTGCACCTTGGGGAACTGGAAGGACGCCTGCCTCGCCCCGACCTTGATCAAAACGTCCCCTTCGTCCTCAAGGATTCTTTGGAGCTCGAGAACGGCCTTGAGGGGGAGAATGATCTCCTTCTTCATCTCCTTGGGGACATCCGCGTCAGCCAGGGCCATGGCCAGGCGCCTCCCATCGGTCGCCACGGCGGTGAGCTTTCCGGGTTCGAAGGAGAGGAGGACTCCGTTGAGCTGCTGGCGGGATTGATCCTGGGCGCAGGCGTAGGCGGTCCGGAGGAGGGCGACCTTGAGCTCCCTCTGCTTGACCGTTACCTCCTCCGCTCCCTTGAGCTCCGGCTGGGCGGGAAAGTCCTCGCGGGGGAGACCCATCATCCGGAAGAACGCCTTTCCGGACTGGATCTTGGTCACGTGGTCATCGCCGGAGGAGACGTCCGCCTCCTGGCCGGGGAGCTCCCGGATGATGCTCATGAACCTCCGCCCCGGGATGGTCGCGCTCCCCTTCTCTTTGACCTTGGCCGCGAAAACGGCGCTGATCCAGAGTTCAAGATCACTTCCCATGATCCTCCCCTCTCCTCCCTCCGCCTCGAGAACGACATGGGAGAGGATGGGAAGCATCGACTTGGAACCGATCACGCCCTGGAGCGGGCCGATCGCCTGGAGGGCGTCTTCCTTTTGAAAAGAGAGTTTCATGTAAGCCTCCCGATCTAGGCTGGGATGGTGATTCTCCGGGGTGCCTGACAGATCTTCGCGGCTATATTACCATTATTGGATTGAAAAATGTAAACAAAATAATGGTAATAAGGGATGTGGATATCTGGATAAGTCCCGTTTCTAAGAAGTAAATCCCCCGGCTCCGGCCCTGTTGATAACCCGCCGGGGGGCGTTGAAAATCGACGGCCCCGGTCCGGGGAGGGAGGGCTCCACCGCTTTTCAACAGGCAACCCGGGCCCTTTTCCGGGGGGCTGTTCATAACCGACTTATCCACTACTTTCAACAGATTATCCACATCGCGCGCCTATTGCACCGGGAGGTGGGAGAGGAACGATCCGGCCGGGAGGCCGAAGCTGGACACATTTTATCAACAGGTGGAAATCCCGCCGGCCGTCGTTTCCGGAGTCCTGGAGGGAGCCGGTCTCGGAGTCGGGGATTCCGACCGTACCGAGCGGTTTTACCGTCGGCCAATTCGAGGTTGACACCGGAGAAATAATCCTCCTATACTCCACGCCTTCTCGTATCCCGCACAAGGAAAAGGAATGGTGACGAGATGAAAAGAACGTATCAGCCGTCCAAGATCAAGAGAAAGAGAACCCACGGCTTCTTCGCCCGCCAATCGACCCACACGGGAAGAGAGGTTTTAAAGAGGAGGCGCAAGAAGGGAAGGAAGAACCTGACCCGGGTCTGATTCGGGATGAAGTCTTTCGGCCTTCCCAAGCGCCTCTTGCTAAAAAAGCCGGATCAGTTCAGGAGCTTGATCAAGGACGGCCGGCGCTCCGGGGGAAGGCTGGTCAATCTCTACTATCTCCCGGCCGCCCAGGGGACCGGTGCCGTCGGATTCACGACCGTGAAGAAGCTCCGACGTGCCGTGGACAGGAACCGCGCCCGTCGCCTCCTGAGAGAGGTCTTCCGCATCCGCCAGCTGAATTTCAGGAAGGGGAACGATTACCTCTTCCAATGGAAGGGCGAAGTCTCCGGACGAAGTTATGCTGATGCTGAGGCCGATATAATGAATATCATGGGCAAAGAAGGCCTTTTGCAATGATCGCGGCCATGCTTACCGCATTTATCCGCCTATACCAGCTGACCATTGGCCTTATTTTGCCCAGATGTTGCCGTTTTTATCCATCCTGCTCGGAATACGCTATCCAGGCGATCAGAGTTCATGGTCCTTTTATCGGCCTGGCCAAGGGACTCGTAAGGATATGTCGCTGCCACCCATTCCACCCCGGCGGTTATGATCCGGTGGAGGAGTAGTTATTCCATATCACTTTTGAATGTAGCTAGTTACAACCGATGCCCCCCGATCATGATCAGGGGACCCGGGTTGTAGAAGGAGCAACGCAGTGGACAGAATCAGCAAAATAGGATTGGCCGTAAGCATCGGGTTGCTCATCGCTCTCTTCGCCTATAACTCCAAGCAGGCGAAAAAGGATAAGGAAGCGCGATCTCCAAATCCGACCCCCTTGCCGGTGAAGGAAACCGTAATCGATAACGCTGCCGCGTCCGCATCTCCTACTGCCCAGCCCGCGGCGGCGACGCCGGCCGATGAGGAGAAGGTCCTCTCGGAGGCGGCGGAAGCGCCGTCTTTAGCCGGCTTCCCCGCTTCGATCGAGACGATCCCGCTGGAAACGTCCCTGGCGAAAGTGGAGCTGCATCCCTTTGGCGGCGCGATCTCCTCCATCGTCCTCAAGGAGAACGAGAAGAACGGGATCCGGCGGCTAATGGGGGAGAAAAGCGGGGACGTCGTTCTCTTCTCCGTGGACGATCCCTCCCGCGCTGCCGGCGCCCTGATCGGCCGCGGATTTGACCCGGCCCTGATGGAGGCCAGGAAAGAAGGGCGCAGCGTGGTCTTCTCCGGGGGCAGCGCTTCCGGTGTTAATATAGTAAAAACATATACAATAAGTGACAATAATTACAATATTGAGCTTGAACTTAAAATCCAAAATCGGACATCATCTACCCTGGTGTTCCGGGAGGAGAAAGCCCTGGGGGTGGTCTGCGGATCGCTCTCCCCGATCGAGAAAAAGGACGACACGCTGGGAGTGGACATCTGCGACGACCTGGGGAGGATGACCCGGAAGATCGCGACCGTCGAGAGGACGCCCGAGCAGGTCACTTGGATGGGACTCAAGACCAAGTATTTCTCGGCGATCATGAAGGGCGATCTCCCGGGTTCGTCCTACGAGATCGCGGGCCAGACTAAGAAACCCAGCCCGCCCTCCCAAGCGGTCCTGGGTTGCGCCGGCGGCCCGGCTCCCACTCAATACGAATACCTCACCGGCATTATGGGGCTGAAGGGGGAGATCAAGCCGGGCGAGACGGCCACTTACAAGTTCACCTACTATTTCGGGCCAGCGGATTACTCTCTTCTGAAAGCGGCCGGCCCGGGCTTCGAAAAGGTTCTCAACCTGGGATGGCTCTCTCCCATCAGCATCGTCATTATCTGGATCCTCGACTGGATCTACGCCGCCATCGGAAGCTATGGCTGGGCGATCATAATCATGACGATGATCGTCAAGCTCGTCCTCTGGCCGCTCACTCACAAAAGCTATAAGTCCATGCGGGAGATGAACAAGCTACAGCCGCTGATCGGTCCGCTGAAGGAGAAATACAAGAACGATCCCAAGAAGCTACAGGCGGAGATCATGAAGCTGTATAAAGAACACGGCGTGAGTCCCTGGGGCGGATGCCTCCCGATGCTTCTCCAGATGCCGATTCTCTGGGCACTCTTCAACACGCTCCGGAATACGATCATGCTCCGCAAGGCGCCCTTCTGGCTGATCCCGGGGAAATGGATCATGGACCTTTCCGGCCCGGACTCCTTGGTCACACTCGATCAGCCTTTCCGTCTCATCATATTCAACGTCCAGCAGATCAACCTCCTTCCCGTGGTGATGGGGGCGTCCTTCTATCTCCAGCAGAAGATGACGCCCCAGATGTCATCGGGAAACCCCCAGAGCGATCAACAGCAGAAGATGATGGCGATGATGATGCCTCTGATGTTCCTCTTCATCTTCTACTCGCTTCCCTCCGGTCTCAACCTCTATTTCTTCGTCTCCACGATCACGTCGGTCATAGGCCAGAAGTTCGCGGCCAGGATTTCCAAGAAATAGTCTCGATCGTTCCTGGAAACTTTAAATTTCCAGGAACGATCGGGGCTGGGGCTTTGCGTCCATGTTTCACTCCCCCCGCGACACCATAGTCGCGATCGCCACGCCTCCGGGCGAGTCCGCTATCGGGATGCTCCGACTCTCCGGCGAGCGATCACATCCCATACTCGGGGCTTGTTTCCATCCTTCACCTCCCCGTCCGATCAATTCTCTTCAGTCGGGATACCAATACCGAGGCTGGATTATAGATCGGGGGAAGAGGATTGACGATGTCTTGGTCGTGCTCCGAAGAGGACCACGCTCTTACACCGGTGAGGATATGGCGGAGATATGCGCCCACGGGAGCCGTCATCTTCTCGCGAGGATACTGCGGATTATAGAGAAGCGTGGTGCCCGGATGGCTGATCCGGGTGAATTTACACGAAGGGCTTTCCTCAAAGGCAAAATCAGCCTCAGCGAGGCCGAGGCCGTCGCCTGGCTGATCCAATCTCGCTCGGATGAAGAATCCGCTCTCGCTCTCCGTCAGCTCAGCGGGGAGATGGAGAAGAGGCTCTCGTCCATAAAAGCGGACATTATCCACATCTTATCAACACTGGAGCATTCCCTTGATTTCGACGATCGCGAAGGGGATGAGACGCGAAAGTTGGGTATGATGGACCGGGTTAATTCCTGTATCGCCAAGATAAGGCGGTTGATATCCGAATCGGAGAAAGGGATGACGATTCGAAGCGGTCCCAAGGTGGTGATAGCGGGAAAACCGAATGTCGGGAAGTCGAGCCTCTTCAACCGCCTAGCGGGAAGAGAACGCGCGATCGTCTCCCCTTATCCCGGAACGACTAGGGACACCTTGGAAGAGACGGTCAGTCTGGGAGGGATCGCGGTCTCGATAATAGATACGGCCGGTGTCCGGGAGACCAAAGAAGGTGTGGAGGCGGAAGGCGTCAGGCGGGCGAGGGAGAAGATTCGAGATGCCGATCTTGTCCTGGCCGTCCTGGATCGGGGGACCGATCTCGACTCAGACGACAGGGGTCTTCTTAAGGAGATTGAAGGCAAGAAGGCGATAGTAGTTATCAACAAGATGGATCTGGTTGGAAAGCGGTCAGGAAAAGGCTGGGCAGGGATGAAAAAATCCTGGAAGAAGATATTCGTCTCCGCCCGGGATAACCTGGGGATAAGCGAGCTCGAAAAAGAAGTAACGAAGTCAATCCGATCGGATCTGTCATGTGGCGATGGATCGGCTTTCGCCATTAGCTCAAGGAGGGCTTCCCGCCTGGAAGAGGCCGCAGTTTTGATGGAGACGGCTCGGGGTTCTTACCGGCGACGGTATCCCCCCGAGTTCATCGCCGGCGATATCCGGAAGGCTCTCGACCTGGTCTTGGAGGTCAGGGGAGAGCGTTACAGCGACGAGATACTCGACGACATCTTCTCCCGTTTCTGCGTCGGGAAGTGAATGTTCCACGTGGAACATCTTTTTCCCGGGGCCCGATCCCTTGGATCGGAAGCCGGGAAAAAGATGACCAGTGATGACAGAATTATCTTGCTCCGCTCAGGGCATTGCCATAAAATGGCTTTAAGATCCAGGCAAGATCAACATTTTTGCCGGGATTATTAAAAAATATCCCGGCAAAAAGATGAAGATAATCGCTGTGGCCAACCAGAAGGGTGGCGTCGGCAAGACGACCACCTGTATCAACCTCGCCGCTGCCCTAGGGAGGAGCGGCTTTTCCAGCCTCCTGATAGATCTCGATCCCCAGGCGAATGCGACCAGCGGGCTAGGGTATGACCGGAAGTCTCTCAAGTCTTCTATCTATAATGTCCTCATCGGCGAGTCCAAGCTCAGCGAATCCATACTGGAAACACCATTCCTCAACCTCCATCTCGTCCCATCCCACCCGGACCTGACCGGAGCCGAGGTGGAGCTCATCAATATGCTCGGCCGGGAATACCGCCTCCAGGAGGCGATCAACGAAGTCATTGACCGCTATCCCTTCATCATCATCGACTGTCCCCCGTCGCTTAACATACTGACCGTCAACGCCATGGTCTGTAGCAACTATATGCTTCTCCCCATCCAATGCGAGTATTACGCTCTCGAGGGGATAGCCCAACTGATGAAGGTTATGGACCTCGTCCGGGATCGCCTCAACCCCAGGCTCAAGATAGGGGGTATCCTGATGACCATGTACGACCGGAGGTTGAACCTCTCGGTCCAGGTGATAGAAGAGGTGAAAAAGCACTTCAAGGACAAGGTTTACAAAACGATGATACCGAGGAATACGCGTCTCGGCGAGGCGCCGTCCTTCGGACAACCCGTACTCTACTACGCATCGGCATCATCCGGAGCGGCGAGCTACACGCAGCTCGCGCAGGAAATAATCGAATTGGGCCACAGGGAGACACTCAGTCCATGAAAAAACCTGCCTTGGGAAAAGGGCTCGATGCGCTGATCGGTCCCGAAATCAGGATAGCGTCCCGTTCCGCAGAGGTGATGATCGTTCCCATCTCCAGGATCGAGAGAAGCGAATATCAGCCGCGGAAAAAGTTCGAATCCCAAGCGCTGGAGGATCTTAAGAAGTCAATCCAGGAAAAGGGCGTTATCCAGCCCATCCTCCTCCGTCGGAACGGCCAGAATTATCAGCTAATCGCTGGGGAGAGAAGGGTCCGTGCCGCGACTGAGCTCGGTTTGAAGGAGATCCCGGCCCTGATTCGGGATATCGAGAAAGGCGATGAGATCCTGGAGATATCGCTGATCGAGAATATCCAGAGAGAGGATCTGAACCCTCTGGAAAAGGCCAGGGGTTACAAGAGGCTGACAGAGGAGTTCGGTCTCTCGCAGGAGCAGGTAGCGGATAAGGTCGCCAAAGACCGCGCCACCGTGGCCAACACCATGCGCCTTCTCGAGCTCGAGGAGGAGATCAAAACCATGGTGGAGAACAACCGTCTCAACTTCGGCCAGGCGAGAGCACTCCTCGCCATTTCCCCCGGAGCTAAGAGGTTGGAGCTCGCGAAGACGGCTTCGGCCCACGATCTTTCCGTGAGGGAGATAGAGAAGATAGCCCAGGGCGTCAAGGGGGCGAGGAGGAGGGAGGCTCGTCCGATCGAACGGGACGTCCATATAATGGAGATGGAGGGGCGCCTCCGGGAGGTCCTGAAGACCAAGGTGATCGTACGCCAGTCCCGGAAGAAGAGGGGGGTGATCGAGATAGAATATTATTCTCTCGAGGATTTCGAGCGGATCTCCTCTATCTTATTGTCATAGTCCCCAAACGGGACTATGACAATAAGATAGTATAATATAGTATTATATAATCAATGGCTTGTTTCCGGAGCATTCAGCATGAAGATTGAAGAAGAGATCATAGCGATCGAGGATGAGGCCGAGAAAACGGTCTCCGAAGCCAGGGAAGAGGCCCAACGGATCTCGGAGAGCGTTGTTGCGGAGAACCGTAGGATCGCCTCCGCCGCCGAGGATCGCTTCAAAACGGAGTCGGCCCGCCTGAAGAAGCAGTACGAAGAGAAACTCGCGCGAGAGCTCGGCGAAGTCAACGAAGAGGGAAAGCGCGAGCTCGAGGCCATCGAAGAGAGGTCGCGGAAGGACTCGGCCTCCATGGTCCAAAAAACGGTCGAGAGCTATCAAAAGTCTTGAAGACGCGGTAGGAGATGACGGGTCGCCAGATGACCGTCGCGCCGACCTCAAGGTCGGCGCCGACGACACGATCGAAGAGAACGTAGTCGCGGACCTTCAGGTCCGCTGGAACCGTCCGGCCGACATGGCGATAGAGAAGCTTAAAAAGCTGACCGTGCTCTTCCCCGCCGGCGAGGGCGCCCGTCTGGAGGAATGGCTCTTCCGGCGATCGGCCGTTCATCTCTCCCGGGAAGAGATCGGCGAGGAAGCTCTGCGCGCCCGCTTCCGTCCCCTCCGCTCCCCCGACCCCGCCGCCGCTGGCTCGCTCGCCGTCGTCCGCGAAGTGGAGGCGGAGTTCGAGCGGACGCGGGGCAAGAAGGCCGCCTTCATCGATTCCATGCTTCCGGTCAAGACCGTAGCCGCCGCCGGCGAGCTGGAGAAGACGGTCCGAGAGATCGATTTCACCGATCTTAGGGATCGTCTCCGGTCCATGAGGGAGAAGCTCCACGAGCACGAGAACCGACTCAAGGAGCTCCAGACGGAGAAAGCCGCCCTCGCCCCCTTTCTCTCTCTCCGCCAGCCGCCGGAAAGGCTCCGGAATCTCCGTTGGACTTTTGTGGTCTTTGCCGAGGGGACGGAAGAAAAGCTCCGCCGCCTCGAGTCCGACCCGGAAGCGAGCCGGCTCTTCGCCTGGGAGATCGTGCGCCGGGACGGACGGTCGGCGACGATCGCCGCGGGTGGGGGGCGCGACGCTTTAGCCTCCTGCCGCGACATCCTCGAGTCTTCGGGTTTCCGGGTTCTGGAGTATCCGGCCGGCCGGGTTCCCCCGGCGGAGAGACACGCCCAGATCGAACGGGAAGAGCAATCCGCCCGGGCGGCGGCCGCCGCCGTCCGCGAGGAGCAGCTCCGGGCCATGCCCGACGGCCTGGAGCGGGCGCTTAGGCTCGCCCGCGGCTACTGGGAGAGCGGCCAGCGCCGGGGAGAGAACGCCCAGAAGATCCTCTCGTCCGGGCGGGTCGGCGTTCTCCGGGGGTACCTGCGCGCCGCGGAAGCTGCGAAGATCATCGGGAAGCTCGAAGCTGAATTCCCCGGGGTGGGGATCGCGGTCGCCGACCCCGAGCCGGACGATGCGGTGCCGGTCTCGCTCGCTTCGTCCCGCTTCTTCCGGCCGGCGCGCCTCCTGGTCAGCATGTTCGGCCTGCCCAACTATTTCTCCCTCGACCCGACGCCCTACCTGATGTTCGTCTTCCTCGCCTTCTTCGGCATCTGTTTCGCCGACGTCGTCTACGGTCTCCTCCTCTCCTGGATCGGCTGGAAGCTGATGAGGCGATACCGGGAGCAGGAGGGCCTCCGGGAATTCTTCCGCCTCTTCCTCTACTGCGGCGTAAGCGCCATCGTCTTCGGCGTCCTCACCGGCTCCTGGGCGGCGGACGTCTACAACCCGGATTATCTGGGCGCCGATAACATCCTCCTGCGCTTGGTGCGCAAAACCACGCTACTGGACATGCTGGCCAAGCCGCTGATCGCCTTGATCGCCGCCCTCGCCATCGGCGTTCTGAACCAGTTTTATGGGATCGCGATGCGCGTGCTCACCAACCTCCGCCGGAAGGACTGGGCCGGCGCCCTCTACGACGGGGTCTTCTGGCTCGCCTACCTGTCCGGGCTCCTCCTCTACGCCCTCTCCTCGCTGATCGGCTTCGGCGGAAGCGTCCTGCCCCGGGTGGCGCTCGGCGCGGTCGGCCTCTCCGCCGTCGGCCTGATCCTGACCCAAGGGCGGGACCAGCCGACCCGGGGGGGGAAGCTCGCCTACGGCCTGATCAGCCTCTACGGGATCGTCGGCGGCTACGGGACCACCTCCTTCATCGGGGACGTCCTCTCCTACTCCCGCCTCCTCGCCCTCGGTCTCAACACCTACATCGTCGGAATGTCCTTCAACATCATCGCCCGGATCATCCCCCAGATCCTGGCCAGCGTCCTCCCCTTCTTGAAGTCGTTTTTCGCCCTTCCCGTGGTCACGGGCGTCATCGTCGTCGCCGTGATGGTGGTCGGCCATCTCTTCAACTTCTTCATGTCCATCATGTCCGCCTTCGTCCATTCGGCCCGGCTCATCCTGCTCGAGTTCTTCGGGCGCTTCTACCAGGGCGACGGGAAGGAGTTCCAGCCCCACGGATTTTGGAGCGACACGGTCGAGCTAATTTCGCGGCCCGCCGGGCCGCGAAATTAGGTCTGCGCCGCGAGATGCAATCGGACCCGCGCGAGCGAGCGCTGGGCGGTCCGAGCGGATAGAGAAAAAGGGAAAACGGATTCCACTGTGATAATTTCGCGGACATGAGTCCGCGAAATTAAAGGAGGGACTATGTTCGATTTTCTCAGGCAGTTATTCATCGAAACCGGCGTCGGCCTGGCCATCCTGGGCGCGGCGGTCGTCACCATGCTCGGGGGATTGGGCAGCGCCCGGGGGATCCGAATCGCCGCCTCCCAGGCGGCGGGGGCGCTCTCCGAGCAACCCGACCTCTTCGGGAAGCTCCTGGTCCTGATCGCCCTCCCCGGCACCCAGGGCTTCTACTCCTTCATCTGCGCGATCATGATCGCGCTCCGCTGCGGCTTCATTTCCGGCCAGGCGACCATCCAGCCCCTGGTCGGGGCGGGGATCTTCTTCATCGGCCTCTGCACCGGGATCGTCGAGTGGAAGAGCGCCATCCTGCAAGGGGAGACCTCGGCGGCGGCGATCAACCTGACCGCCCGCAAGCCCGACGAGTCCGGCCGGGCCATCCTCCTCCCCGCCCTGGTCGAGACCTACGCGGTCGTGGCGCTCCTCGCCGCCATCCTCCTGATCATCTGGATCACGGCGCCCGAGCTCAAGATCCTCTCCGTGGCGAAATGAGCGATCCGGTGGAAAAAGCCCGGGCGGCGGTTCTCGGCGCCGCCCGTCGGGAAGCCGAGGCCCTGCGGGAAGCGGCCCGGGGCTCCCTCCGGCGGGCCACGGAGGACTTCCGGGCCCGGACGGAGGCCGCCCTCGCGGAGCGGCTCGCCGCGGCCGAGGCCGCTCTCCGGGAGAAGAACCGGCGGGCGGTCGCCCAGGCCCGCCGGGAGGGGCGGCTCCGGATCCTATCCGCCCGCAACCGGGCGCTGGACGAGGTCTTCGCGCGCGCCGGGAAGGAGATCCTCGCCCTCCCCGCCGCGGCGCGCCGGGAGGTCCTCCGCCGCCGCCTCGGCGAGTGCGCTCGCGACCTGGGCGGCGAGGTCCTCCCCGCCGCCGCCGACCGTCCGCTCCTCGCCGGCCTGATCGCGGAGGAGAACCGTTCGCGCCCCCCCGCGGGCCAGCTCCGCCTCTCTGACGCGAACGCGCCCTTCGCGACCGGCTTCGTCCTCCGGACCGCCACCTACGAAATCCGGCGGTCGCTCGAGGACTGGATCAAGGAGAAGCGGCGCGAGATCGCGCCCGACCTGGAACCGGCGCCGGGGGAAAACGAGCGATGAACGCCACCCTGCCCGCCATCCCGAGCGAAGGTAGAAGCGCCGCGAGGGACTGGAACTACGTCTCCGGGCGGACCGCCGCCCTGGAGCGGACCCTCCTGCCCGGGTCGTTCTTCCCCGATCTCCTGCGCGCCCGGAACGCCGAGGAGGCCTTCGCCCTCCTCTCCGAATCCGCTCCCGAGATCTTCCCCCGCCCGGAAAGCCTTTACGACTACGACCGCCTCCTCGGCGAGCGCTTCGCCGCCCGGGTCGGGACGATCGCCGCCGACTCTCCTCCGGACGGCCCGGCCGAGATCTTCCTCCGCCAGATCGAACTCGGCCGCGTCCACGAATATCTGACCGGAGAGGAGGCGGCGCGGAAGACCTCCGAGGAGGTCGCGCGCGCGGCCGGCCGCCTGGCCGGCGCCTACTCCTGGATCGACCCGCTCGACCTCTCCGGGGAGCGCGCGGACCTTTTTCGGGCGCGCCCCCTCCGCTCGCTCTCCCTTTGGGTCGACGCCTCCTTTCTCCGCTCGCTCCTCCTCCTCGCCGTCCGCGCCCCGGAGCTCCTCCCCTACGTCCGGGCCCTCGCCGACTCCCAGGCCGCCTCCACCTGCCTACGTTCCCTCCCCGCCGGGATCGCCGCCGGCGAGCTCGCCGCCTTCTTCTTCCGCCCCGAGCTCATCCGCGCGGGCCTCCGGCGTCCGGCCGACCCCGCCGCTCTTCCCGACCGTCTCCTCTCCGAATACGGGATGGGAGATCTGGCCGGTTCCGGAGAAGGTCGAGCGGAAAACTTCTCCCGCGCCGCCGACGACCGCCTGACCGCCGTCGCCGCCGACGGACGTTTCGAGCCCTTCGGTCCGCTCCCCATCCTCTATTTCCTGCGGCGGCTCCAGATGGAAACGCTGAACTTAAGGATCGCCCTGGCGGCGATCCTCGCCCCGATCGACCGGGAGGTCGCGGGAAAACGCCTCCGCCGCATCTGACGGACGAATATCAAACGCAAACTTAACCGCGAATCCGCGCGAATCATCGCGAATGGCCCTGCTTGGTCGATTTCAATACCGGGCCAGGAGCCGTATCGGATTCGTGAAGATTCGCGAGATTCGTGGTTTTAAGGCCGGGCCAAGCCAGGCTTAATCAGTGAAATCCGCGCAATCCGCGGCTATCTTGAACCAAGTGGCAGCCAATCAGCGGACGATGAAACCGGGACCGGGAAGCGGCCGGGGTGAGCTTCACGCCGTCGGGCCGGCCGAGGTCATCCTCCCCTTCCGGGCGGCCGGCGCCATCCTCCACCCCGCGGCGACGGCGGAGGAAGCGGAGCGGGCGCTTAAGGCGGCGGCGGGATCGCCCGGCGGATCGCTGATCCTGGTCGTCGAGGAGACGGCCTCGGCGATCCTTCCCGCTCTGCGGGAACTGGAGGCGTCCGCCCGCCATGCCTTCCTGATCATCCCCAGCCGGTCGCCGTCCGGCGGGCTGGGGATGGAGGCAATGCGGACCGCCATCGTCCGTTCCGTCGGCGTGGACCTGATGTCGCGCGGTCGGGAGGCGGCGGGGAAGGTTTGAATCGAGTCCGCGGGCCCAAGCCATAGAAATGCTCACACACTAACCCAGAGATATCCCCCATGAACACGGATCGACCTAGCGGCGTGATCGTCAAGGTGAGCGGGCCCCTGGTGGTGGCGGAGGGGCTCGCCGGCACCCGGATGTACGAGATGGTCCGGGTGGGGAAGATGGGCCTCTTCGGAGAGGTGATCGAGATCCGCTCCGGGCGCTCCTCCATCCAGGTTTATGAGGAGACGGAGGGGATCGGGCCGGGCGAGCCGGTCGTCCCCACCGGCTCCGCGCTGGCGGTGGAGCTCGGCCCGGGGTTGATCTCCTCGATCTTCGACGGCGTCCAGCGGCCGCTCGACCTCCTCCGGGGGCGCTACGGCGACTTCGTGGTCCGGGGCGCCTCGGTCCCCGCGCTCGACCGGGAAAAGAAGTGGCATTTCGTCCCGACGCGGAAGGCGGGCGAGGAGGTGGAGGTCGGCGACATCATCGGGACCGTCCAGGAGACGCCGATCGTCGTCCACCGGGTCATGGTCCCCGAGGGCTGCGCCGGCCGGATCGTCGAGATCGGGGAAAAGGAGGCCGCGCTCGAAGAGGCGGTCTGCGCCGTCCGGACCGCGTCCGGGGAGAAGCCCGTCACCCTCCTCCGGAGATGGCCGGTCCGCCAGGCCCGCCCCGTCGCCCGCCGCCTCCCGCCCTCCTCGATCCTGACCACCGGCCAGCGGGTCCTCGACATGCTCTTCCCGATGGCCCGGGGCGGCGCGGCCTGCGTCCCCGGCCCCTTCGGCTCCGGCAAGACCGTCGTCCAGCACCAGCTCGCCAAGTGGGCCGACGCCGAGATCATCGTCTACGTCGGCTGCGGCGAGCGGGGCAACGAGATGACCGAGGTGCTGATGGAGTTCCCCGAGCTCGTCGACCCCCGTTCCGGCCGCCCCCTGATCGAGCGGACGATCCTGGTCGCCAACACCTCGAACATGCCGGTGGCCGCCCGCGAGGCGTCGGTCTTCACCGGGATCACGCTCGCCGAGTATTACCGCGACATGGGCTACAGCGTGGCCCTGATGGCCGACTCGACCTCCCGCTGGGCGGAGGCGATGCGGGAGATGTCGGGCCGCCTCGAGGAGATGCCGGGGGAGGAGGGCTACCCCGCCTATCTCGCCTCGCGGCTCGCCAGCTTCTACGAGCGGGCCGGGCGCTCGGTCTGCCTGGGGAAGGACGGGCGGGAGGGCTCCCTCTCCGTGATCGGCGCGGTCTCGCCTCCCGGGGGCGACCTCTCCGAGCCGGTGGTCCAGGCCACCCTCCGGGTGGTCAAGGTCTTCTGGGGGCTCGACGATAAGCTCGCCGGCCAGCGCCACTTCCCCGCCATCAACTGGCTCAACTCCTACTCCCTCTACGGGACGATGGCGGACGCCTCAGCCGACGGGTCGGTCGACCCCTTCTGGGCGGCCAACCGGCGGGAGGCGATGGCGATCCTGAAGCGCGAGTCGGAGCTCGAGGAGCTGGTGCGCCTGGTGGGGATGGACGCCCTCTCCGCCCACGACCGTCTCCTCCTGGAGACGGCCAAGATGATCCGGGAGGACTTTCTCCACCAGAACGCCTACGACCCGGTCGACACCTACACCTCGCTCGCAAAGCAGTTCCGCCTCCTCCAGGCGATCCTGGCCTACTACCACTATGCGAAACGAGCACTGGAGGCGGGGACGGACCTGAATGCCCTGATCTCGCTGCCCGTCCGGGAGGAGATCTCCCGGGCCAAGTTCATACCCGAGAACGAGCTTCAGCGCTTCGACGAGATCAAGAAGCACGCCGCCGCCCAGGCCGCCGCCGCGGCGGCGAAATGAAGCCGCAAACTGAAAGATATTCATATGTAGGCAGGTAGAGAGGCTGAAGACTGAAGGCTGAAGACGGAGGGCAAAGACAAAACAGGGGGAGTGTCCGGGATGTCTCTTATGTCCCTGGGGTCCCTGACGTCCCTTAGGTCCCTGTCCTATGGAACCGCCACCGTCACCGTTCGCCGCAAGGCCACAAGGGGAAGAAAATGCGAAAGGAATACCTCAACGTCGAGTCCATCGTGGGCCCGCTGATGCTGGTGGAGCGGGTGGGCGGCGTCGCCTACTCCGAGATCGCCGAGATCATCCTCGCCGACGGGACCCGGCGGAACGGCCAGGTGCTCGAGGTCCGCGACGACAAAGCTCTGGTCCAGGTCTTCGAGGGGACGAGCGGGCTGACCCCCGGCCAGGTCCGGGTCAAGTTCCTGGGGAAGGGGATGCAGATCGGCGTCTCGCCCGACATCGTGGGCCGGGTCTTCGACGGCTTCGGGCGCACGATCGACGGCGGCCCCGCCATCATCCCGGAGAAGAGCCTCGACATCAACGGGTCCCCGATCAACCCGGAGGCCCGCGACTACCCGACCGAGTTCATCCAGACCGGGATCTCCACCATCGACGCCCTGAACACGCTGGTCCGGGGCCAGAAGCTTCCCATCTTCTCCGCCTCCGGCCTCCCTCACGCCCGCCTGGCCGCCCAGATCGCCCGCCAGGCTAAGGTCTTGAAGACCGGCGAGCAGTTCGCCACCGTCTTTGCCGCCATGGGGATCACCTTCGAGGAGGCAAACTTCTTCATGCGGGACTTCGAGCGGACCGGCGCCCTGGAACCTCGCCAACGACCCCCCGATCGAGCGGATCTCGGTGCCCCGGATCGCGCTTACCGTCGCCGAGTATCTGGCCTACGAGCGGGGGATGCACATCCTGGTCATCCTGACCGATATGACCAACTACTGCGAGGCCCTGCGCGAGATCTCGGCCGCCCGCAAGGAGGTCCCCTCCCGGCGCGGCTACCCCGGCTACCTCTACACCGACCTCTCCACCATCTACGAGCGGGCGGGGCGGATCAAGGGGAAGGAGGGCTCGATCACCCAGATGCCGATCCTGACCATGCCCGAAGACGACAAGACCCACCCCATCCCCGATCTCACCGGCTACATCACCGAGGGGCAGATCCTCCTCGCCCGCCAGCTCCACAACGAGGGGATCTACCCGCCGGTCGACGTCCTCCCCTCCCTCTCCCGCCTGAAGGACCGGGGGATCGGCGCGGGGAAGACCCGGGAGGACCACGCGGGCGTGATGAACCAGCTCTACGCCGCCTACGCGCGGGGGAGATCCGCCCAGGAGATCGCGGTGGTCCTGGGGGAATCGGCCCTCACCCCCCTCGATCTTCTTTACGTCAAGTTCGCCCAGAGGTTCGAGAAGGAGTTCGTTGCCCAGGGCGAAGAGGAGAACCGGGAGATCGCCGCCTCCCTCGACCTGGGCTGGAAGTTGCTCTCCATCCTGCCCAAGAGCGAGCTCAAGCGGATCAAGGAGCAGTTCATTGAGAAATACTATCCCTCGAATCATCCCGCGGAAGCTGTCGCTTCCGCGGGATGATTCGAGAGATCTCATGCGCTAGCGGAAGCTGTCGCTTCCGCGGGATGATTCGCGAGATCTCATGCGCTATTTGTCCCTTTGGTCGCTTATGTCCCTTTGGTCCCTGATGGCGCCGACCGGAAACTGAAATGAAATCCTCCATCAGCCCCAACCGCATGGAGCTCATGAAACTCCGCAAGCGGCTCGAGCTGGCCCGCCGGGGTCACCGCCTCCTGAAGGAGAAGCTCGAGGGGCTGGTCAAGGAGTTTATCCCCCTGGTCGACCGCTACCGGACGGAGCGGGAGGAGGTGGACCGGGAGGTCCCGGGGGCGCTCGGCCTCTTCACGCTCGCCTCCGCCTCCTCCTCCCGCACCATCGTCTCCTCCGCTCTCTCCGAGTGCCGGGGCGAGGCCGCGGTCGATGTCGGGACGCGCTCGGTTATGGGAGTCTCGTCGCCGACCTTCGGTCTCTCCGATTTCCGCCCCGAGCCGGCCTACAGCCTGGTCATCACCCCCCCCGAGCTCGACCAGGCGATCGACCGCCTCCGCGCTCTCCTCCCCCGGATCCTGGATCTGGCCACCCTCGAGGAGCTTCTCCGGAGGCTGACCCGCGAGATCGAGAAGACCCGGCGGCGGGTGAACGCGCTGGAGTACGTGATGATCCCCGAGATCGTGTCTACCCGGAAGTTCATCGCCGGGAAGATCGAGGAGAACGAGCGCGGCTCCCGCGTTCGCCTGATGAAGGTGAAGGAGATGCTGGAAGCGCGGGGCGTATGACATTTCCATATGCCGATCGAATATTGTCGTTGACAAATTTCGGTTTATATCTAATATTGCCTTCATGATTGACCGCGATCTTCTTCCGGTTTTCCGGGATAGCCTGCGGCGTTACGAACAGATGCTCTTCGTCTCCGGCCCCCGCCAGGCCGGAAAGACCACGCTGGCCAAGATGCTGCTGCGGGAATTTCCCGCCGGCCGCTATTGGTCATTCGATATCCCTGGCGACCGCCTTCTCCTGATCCAAAAGCCCCGCTTCTTCGAGGAGATCGACCGGGACCGGACCGTCAAGCCTCTGGTCGTTCTGGACGAGATCCACAAGTATCCCCGCTGGAAGGCGTATCTCAAGGGCGCCTTCGACCTGGCCCGCGGGGAGTTTGGCTTTCTGGTCACGGGGAGCGGCCGCCTGGATCTGGGCCGGAGGGGCGGGGAGAGTCTGAGCGGACGCTATTTCTCCCACCATCTTTTTCCCCTGACGATCGGCGAGCTAACGGGGGACCGGCCCGCCCTGAAGGACTTTCTCGCCCACCCCGACGAGTTGCCGGAAGAGGTAGGGGGTTCGTGGCCCCTCTGGCAGGGGCTGGGAAGGCTGAGCGGTTTTCCCGAGCCGTTTTCCCGGGGAGAAGAGACCTTTTACCGGCGCTGGGCCGGGCCTTACCATCGTCAGCTGGTCCGGGAGGATGTCCGGGACCTCACCGGCATCCGGGACATCGCCCGCCTGGAGATGCTCGCGGCTCTTCTCCCCGGCAAGGTCGGCGGTCTCCTCTCCCTCAATTCCCTACGCGAGGACTTGCAGGTGGCCCATGAAACCGTCGGGAGTTGGATCGAGACCCTCGCCGCCTTTTACCTGGTATTTCTGGTCCGGCCCTGGTCCCGGAAGATCACCCGGGCGATCCGCAAGGAGCCCAAGCTGTATTTTTTCGACTGGGCCGCGGTGGCGGACCCTTCCGCCCGGTTCGAAAACATGGTCGCCGTGCATCTTAAGAAAGCGGTCAGCGACTGGACCGAGCGGGGCGAGGGCAGTTTCGATCTCCATTTCGCCCGGGATCGATCGAAGGCCGAAGTCGATTTCGTTCTCTCCCGGGACGGAAAACCGATCCTGCTTGTGGAAACCAAGATCGAGGAAACCGAGCCGGCGAAATCCCTGGTCAAGATGAAGATGGCCCTGTCCGCTCCGGCCGTCCAGCTGGTCAACCGTCCAGGGATCTCCCGAAAAGTGACCGCGGGCGGCGAGCGGATCCTCGTCGTGTCCGCCGATCGCTGGCTCTCGCGTTTGCCCTGAATGAAAAGCTCGCCCCTGCTCGCCGCCACTCTCTGCGCCGCCGCCTACCTCGTCTTCGGGCTCGCCTCGCTCGACCGGTTCGGGATCACCTGGGACGAACCCGCCCCGGACCATTTCTACGTCGGCGACCTCTACCTCGATACCCTCCGGCATGGCGACTGGCGTTCCCTCACCGCCGAGACGATCGGGCGTTCGATGGAGAACTACGGTCCGGTCTTCGACATTATCGGGGCCCTGAATGCCCGTCTTTTCCACGGCCGCTGGGGCGTTCTGGCCGAGGACAACGCCCGCCATCTCCACCTCGTCATTGCCGCCTCCCTTACCGTCTTTTTCACCTGTCTCCTGGCCGGCCGGGCTTGGTCGATACCGGCGGGGGTTTTCTCCGCCCTTTTCCTCTGCTCCTTCCCCCGTTTCATCGCCGATTCCTTCAACAACCCCAAGGATAACCCGGTAGCATTCGTCTATGCATTATGCTTCTATCTGTTATACAGAAGGATACAATCGGATAAAAAAGTATACTGTATCTGGCTGGCTCTGGCCAGCGGACTCGGCTTCGCAACCCGGGCTACCTTCGCTGTAAATCCAGCAATTATACTAATATATACTATATTATACTTAATAATCTTTGACTCCCGAAAGGGTGGTATTCTCAAGCGCGCTTTATCTCTTTGGGATATCTGGCTCTCTCTGTTAATGAGCTTGCCCATGGGGATGCTCCTATGGCCTTACCTCTGGCATCAGCCCCTGATCAAGCTGAAAGCCATAGCGGAGTTTTATTTCTACCATAAGACCCAGGCGCCCCTCCGGATACTATATGGAGGGAAAAGGTTCGTGCCCGGCGTAAACATGCCCTGGCACTACGCCCCGGTGATGCTTCTGATCACGACCCCTCTGATCACGCTCGGCGCCGCGATCGGCGGATTGTGCCGCCTCTTCCTGCGAAATGTGGGAGCGACATTCCTGTCGCGACCCGCATCGGGGCAGGAAGGCCCCTCCCACACTATCGAAGCTGGCCGTTCCGCCTTCGGCCTCCTCCTAGTCTGCTGGATCGTTTTCGGCATCCTCCCCTTCATGCTCCCCGGTCAGCGGGTCTACGACGGGATCCGCCATTTCCTCTACGTCGCTCCCGCCGTCTGCATGCTCGCGGGAATCGGTATGGAAGGCCTTCTCGCTTCTCTATCGCGCCATCGCCGGGTCGGCTGGGCAGCGGTCTGCGCCCTTTGCGCCGTCCTATTCATCCATGTCTTCAGCTTCCACCCGGATTACACGGTCTATTACAACGCCCTGGTCGGCGGTCCGAAGGGGGCTTTCGGGGCTTATCTCCTGGACTACTGGGGGAACTCCTACAAGCGGGGGATGGCCTGGATCAACCGGGAGGCCCCGCCCGGTTCTTCAGTCCTGGTCATGGTGGCGCCCCAGATCGCCCGCTTCTACGCCCGAGGCGATCTCGTCCTGCTCGGGCCGGAGGAGCTCGACGCCGATCCCTATCTTCGCTTCGACTACAGCATGTATGCGATCAGGGATCTCGAACCGCTCCGGAACCCATCCCGGGGGTCCGTTTTCGAGATCGCGGTCCACGGCCAGCCGATCCTCAAGATCCACCGGTGGCGATGAAGAAACCGTGATTGATATGCCGTCCGGCGCGGCCCGGCGATTTATCCACGGATTTTCACGAATGGGATCGGCCGGGCCCCGAAAGAGATTCGTGAAGATTCGCGAGATTCATGGTTAATATGGGTCTTTGTCTACGGAGCCCCGTTATGTTTCCGGAGCCAAATATGGTCGAGAATCACGGGACACTCTACCTGGTCGGGACTCCGATCGGGAACCTGGAGGACATCACACTCCGGGCGATCCGGGTCCTGAAGGAATCCGACCTCGTCGCCGCCGAGGACACTCGGACGACGAAGAACCTTCTCCGCCATCTTGGGATCGCGAAGCCCCTCTTGAGCTACTACGATCCGAAGGAGGAGGAGAGAAGCCCGGCCCTCCTCGAGCGCCTCCGGGCGGGCGAGAAGATCGCGCTCGTCTCCGAGAGCGGGATGCCGGCTCTCTCCGATCCCGGCTTCCGCCTGGTGCGCTCTGCGATCGCCGCCGGCATCCCCGTTGTCCCCGTCCCCGGCCCCTCGTCGCTCCTCGCCGCGCTCGTCGTCTCCGGCCTCCCGACCGCCCGCTTCGCCTTCGAGGGGTTCCTCCCCGCCCGGGCGCTGGCCCGGAGGAAGAAACTCGCCTCGCTCGCCGAAGACGAACGGACGCTGGTCTTCTTCGAATCCCCCCGCCGTCTCGCCGCTGCGCTTCGCGACGTCGGCCTAGCCCTGGGGGACCGCCGCGTCGCCGTCGCCCGCGAGCTGACCAAGAAGTTCGAGGAGGTGATCCGGGGGACGACGGCGGAGGTCGCCGCCCGCCTCGGGGGAAGGGAGATCCGGGGGGAGGTCGTCCTGGTCGTGGAGGGGAAGACCGGCGGCGCGGATGATTCCGGCCTCCCGCTTCCCGATCAGGTGAAGAAGTTTCAGGAGGAGCTTGGCATCTCCCGGATGGAGGCGATCAAGCTCGTCGCCAGATCCCGCGGCGTGAGGAAGAGCGACGTCTACCGCGCCCTCCTGTAAGCCGGCCCGGATCGGGGCAGGAATGCCCCTCCCACAAAACCAGCTCTCGATCGCTCGCTCCGCGAGTGTGGGAGCGACATTCTTGTCGCGATCCGGATTCACATGGATCGGGGCAGGAATGCCCCTCCCCCAAAACCGGCTCTCGATCGCTCGCTCCGCGAGTGCGGGAGCGGCGAATGGTGAATAGTCGGCCCGGCGCGCGGACATCAATGTCCGCGCCTACGGAACTAAAACCGCCTCTCTGCTTTCCTGCCCCGCCTGCCTTTCCGGCCTCTCTGGCCCATCCTGCATTTGACACCGTCCCTCCCGGCGGCTATGATGATGGAAAAAGGAGGAAGCAGATGAGTTCGATCCGGGAAATCCATGCGCGTGAGATACTCGATTCCCGCGGCAACCCCACCGTGGAGGTGGACCTGACCCTCTCTTCCGGCGCCTTCGGGAGGGCATCCGTCCCCTCGGGCGCCTCGACCGGCGAGCACGAGGCCCTGGAGCTCCGCGACGGCGACCAGAAGCGCTACGGCGGCAAGGGCGTCCTCAAGGCGGTGGGTAACGTCAACACGCTCATCGCCAAGAAGATCGCCGGAAAGTCCTTCGCCGGGCAGTCCACGCTTGACCAGGCCCTGATCGACCTCGACGGGACGCCGACCAAGGCCAATCTCGGGGCCAACGCGATCTTGGGCGTCTCGCTCGCTTTCGCCAAAGCCGGCGCGGCCGAGAAGTCGCTGCCCCTCTTCAAGTTCCTCGGCGGGGAGGAGGCCCGCGTCATCCCCTTCCCGATGCTCAACATCTTGAACGGCGGCGTTCACGCCAACTGGCAGTCCACCGACCTCCAGGAGTTCATGATCATGCCCCGGGGCGCTCCCACCTTCCGGGAGGGCTTGCGGATGGCGGCCGAGATCTTCCACACCCTGAAGAAGATCCTCTCCGGGAAGGGGCTCCCCACCGGCGTGGGCGACGAGGGCGGCT
>CAZOYW010000014.1:0-64108 GCA_964584165.1 uncultured bacterium | reverse complement strand
TCATCGGCTCCCCGATCGACGACACCGTCTCCAACCTGGTCGTCGCCCAGATGCTCTACCTCCAGATGGAGGATCCGGAGAAGGACATCAACCTCTACATCAACACCCCCGGGGGGATCGTCACGGCGGGGCTCGCCATCTACGACACCATGCAGTTCGTCTCCCCGGCGGTCACCACCTACTGCATCGGCCAGGCGACCTCCATGGGCGCCCTGCTCCTCACCGCAGGGACCAAGGGCAAACGCTTCGCCCTTCCCCACGCCCGGATCATGCTTCACCAGCCCTGGGGCGGGGCGCAGGGCGCGGCCTCGGACATCAGCATCCAGGCCACCGAGATCCTCCGCCTTCGCTCCAAGATCAACGACCTCTTTGCCCTTCACACCGGCCAGTCCCTGGCCAAGATCGAAAAGGACACCGACCGGGACTTCTTCATGTCCCCGGAGGAAGCGGTGGAGTATGGCCTGATCGACGCCGTGATCAACCGCAAGAAGGAAAAATGACCCGCGCCTCGCCCCCTTCGTCCACCCCCCCTCCCCGCTGTTCCTTCTGCGGTCGCACCCCCCCCCAGGCCGGGCGCCTGATCACGGGGCGGGAGGGGATGATCTGCGAGCGCTGCGTCGAGCTCTGCGGGACCATGATCGCCTCTCCGGCCCCGCCCGCCGCGCCCCCGCGCCGCCCCCGCGCCCCCGCGCCGGTCGAGATCAAGGAATATCTCGACCGCTACGTCATCGGCCAGGAGCGGGCGAAGAAGACCATCGCCGTGGCCGTCCACAACCACTACCAGCGGCTGGCCGCCCCCGCCTCCGAGAACGATGTCGAGCTGGAGAAGTCGAACATCCTCCTCCTCGGCCCCACCGGATCGGGCAAGACCCTGCTCGCCCGCACCCTGGCCCGTTTCCTCGACGTCCCCTTCGCCCTGGCCGACGCCACCACCCTGACCGAGGCCGGCTACGTGGGCGAGGACGTGGAGAACATCATTCTGAAGCTCCTCCAGAACGCCAAGTTCGACGTCAAGGCGGCCGAGACCGGGATCGTCTACGTGGACGAGATCGACAAGATCGCCCGCCGCCCGGACAACGTTTCGATCACCCGCGACGTCTCGGGGGAGGGGGTCCAGCAGGCCCTCCTCAAGATCTTCGAGGGGACGGTCTGCAACGTCCCGCCCAAGGGGGGGCGCAAGCACCCCCACGACCAGTTTATCGCGGTCGACACTCGCGCCATTCTCTTCATCTGCGGCGGGACCTTCATCGGCCTCGACGACATCATCCGGCGGAGGCTGGGGAAGCGGGTGATCGGCTTCGAGCACCGGTCCACGTCGCCGGCGGACCTCTCCCGGGGGGAGATCCTCTCCCGGGTGGAGCCGGAGGACCTGATCAAGTTCGGGATGATCCCCGAGTTCGTCGGCCGCCTCCCGGCGACGGCCGCCGTCTCCGACCTCACGGAGGAGGATCTCGTCCGCATCCTGACCGAGCCCCGGAACGCCCTCCTCAAGCAGTACGCCCGTCTCTTCTCCCTGGAGGGGGCGACGCTGAGCTACGACCAGGAGGCCTTGAGCTTCCTGGCCCGGGAGGCGATCCGGAAGGGCACCGGGGCCCGGGCCCTGCGCGCCATGCTGGAAAAGGCGATGCTCGACGTGATGTACGAGGTGCCCTCCCGTCGGCGCCCGGCCGAGTTCAAGCTCACCCGCCAGTTTCTGGAAAAACACGCGGGCTCGCCCGCCGCGGCCGCTTGACCCGCCGCGGGAGATTCGATAGCGCCACATGAAGAGCGCGGCCACTCCCGCCGGACTCCCCCGCCACATCGCCATCATCATGGACGGCAACGGCCGCTGGGCCGAGGCCAGGGGATGGCACCGCCTGGAGGGGCATCGGGCGGGCGTGGAGACGGTGCGGACCATCGTCACCGCTTGCGCCGAGATGAACCTCCGCTACCTCACCCTCTACGCCTTTTCCCTGGAGAACCGGAAACGCCCGCCCCGCGAGGTGAGCGGGCTGATGGGCTTCCTCAAGCACTACCTCCTGGGCGAGCTCCCCCTGATGCGGAAGAACCGCGTCCGCCTCCGGGCGATCGGGCGGACCGGCGACCTGCCCGCGGACGTCCGGAGCACGCTCGACGACGTGATCGCGCAGACCGCCGCCCACACCGGCCTCACCCTCGTCCTGGCCCTGAACTACGGGGGGCGGGCGGAGATCGTGGACGCCGCCCGGTCGGCGGTCCGGGAGGCGCTGTCCGGCCGCCTCCGGGCCGAGGACCTCGACGAGGAGCGGTTCTCCGGCTACCTCTACACCGCCGGGATCCCCGATCCCGATCTCGTGATCCGGACCAGCGGGGAGCTTAGGGTGAGCAACTTCCTGCTTTGGCAGATCTCCTACGCCGAGTTCTGGCCCACCCCAGTCTTCTGGCCGGACTTCACGCCGGAGATTCTCCGCTCGGCGATCGCGGATTTCCAGAAGCGGAAGCGGAGATACGGAGGCCTGGCCAACCCGAAGCCGGAAATGTCCAACGAATCAGAGCGCACAATCGAGCAACGTGTCATTGCGAGGACCCGGAGCGGAGCGAAGGGGACGAAGCAATCTCGATCCGAGCGATAAACCAGGCAAGGCCAAAGACAAGATGCTGCGCACCCGTTTCCTGACCGCCGTCTTTCTCGTCCTCGTCCTGATCGGAGTGGTCATGATCAGCTACGAGGCCCCGGTCCTTTTCTTCCTGGTCGGCGGCCTTATCGTCGTCCTGGGGATGCGGGAGTTCCTTCGGATGTCCGACGGCATCCGGGGGGTGGGGATCATCGGCGGGATCCTGGTCTTCTCGGCCGCCTTCGTCGCCGCGGTGGGCGCCCGCCCGGGCGCCCTCATCCCCCGCTTCGCCTTCCCGATCGATCCCGAGTGGATGAACGCCGCCCTCTTCCTCGCGGTCCTCCTGGTTTTCGTCTTCCAGATCACCCGGAAGGACGGGACCGCGGCGTTGAGCAGGATCTCCACGACCGTCGCCGGGATCGTCTACGTCGCCTGGCTCTTCTCCTTCCTGGTCCGGATCAACTACTATCGCTTCGACCGCTTCCCCGACTACGATGGCCGCTTCTACCTCTTCTTCCTCTTCCTGGTGGTCAAGGTGAACGACTCGGCGGCCTACCTGGTCGGGAGCCGCTACGGCGCCCACAAGCTCCTCCCCCGGATCAGCCCGAAGAAAACCGTGGAAGGGGCGGTGGCGGGGGTCGTCGCCGGCGGGGCGGCGGCGGTGATCGGCAAGTTCGCCTTCGGCCTCTCCCGGATGAGCTGGCCGGCGGCCCTGACCCTGGGGCTGGTCCTGGGATCCGCGGCGGTGCTGGGGGACCTGGCGGAGTCGCTCCTGAAGCGGGACCGCGAGATCAAGGACTCGGGGACCACGCTCCCGGGGCTGGGGGGGATCCTCGACCTCATGGACAGCATCTTCATCACCGCGCCGATGCTGTACCTCTACATGAAGCTGGTGCTAAAACTCTAGCCCGGTTAATTCATGAAAACCGACGGTTTTCATGAATAACCCGGTCTAGAATTGCCGTGGGCAATGGTTTATGCACAGGCTCCTGCATTTCGGTGGAGAGTAGACGCGGACATTCATGTCCGCGTGCGCGGTTGGCGTAGATTCCCGCGCCCGCGGGAAAATCCGGCTGTGAAACGAACGCCCAAGCGAATTGTAATTCTCGGATCCACCGGGTCGATCGGGACCAGCACGCTCGACGTGGTCCGGTCCTCGCCCGGCGCCTTCGCCGTGACCGGCCTGGCCGCGGGGAAGAACGTCGCCCTCCTCCTCCGCCAGGCGGCCGAGTTCCGGCCCCGGCGGCTGGTGGTCGAGAGCGAGGCCTCGGCGCGCCGGATCAAGGGCGAGGTCGGAGAGGCGGTCTCGGTCAAGTGGGGTCAGACCGCCCTGGAGGAGCTGGCCGCCGACCATGCCTCCGACCTGGTGGTCTCCGCCATCCCCGGGATCGCCGGCCTCCTCCCCACGCTCGCCGCCATCCGGGCCGGGAAGCCCGTGGCGCTCGCCGCCAAGGAGGTGCTGGTGGCGGCGGGGGCGATCGTGATGGAGGAGGCGCGGGCCAAGGGCGTCCCCCTCCTCCCGGTGGACAGCGAGCATTCCGCCGTCTTCCAGTGCTTGCGCGGGGAGGACCCGTCCCGGGTCCGGCGGATCATACTGACCGCTTCCGGGGGACCCTTCCTGGGCCTCCCCAAAGGCGCCTTCCGACGGATCCGGCCGGAGGAGGCGCTCCGGCATCCCCGCTGGAAGATGGGGAGGAAGGTGACACTCGATTCCGCCACGCTGATGAACAAGGGGCTCGAGGTGATCGAGGCCCACCACCTCTTCGGCCTCCCCTTCGAGCGGATCAAGGTGGTGATCCACCCGGAGTCGATCGTGCACGCGCTCGTCGAGATGGAAGACGGGGCGGTCCTCGCCCAGCTCAGCCGCCCCGACATGAGGCTTCCCATCCGCTACGCCCTCTCCTACCCTCTCCGCTCCTCCTCGCCGCTCGGCGAGCTGGATGTTTACCGTCTTCCCCCCCTGACCTTCCGGGAGCCCGACTGGTCCCGCTTCCCCGCCCTCGGCCTGGCCTACGCGGCCGGCAAGGCCTCGGGCACGATGCCGGCGGTCCTGAACGCCGCCAACGAAGAGGCGGGGGCGGCCTTCCTGGAGGGCCGCCTTCTCTTTCCGGGGATCGCCGCGGTCGTGGAAGAGGTGATGGGCAAGCACCGGGCGGTCCCCCGGCCGAAGCTGGGGGAGATCCTCGCCGCCGACCGCTGGGCGAGGGAGGAGGCGAAGAAAATCATCACCGCCCGTGCCGGGAGAAAATAATCTCAGATCTCAGATCTCAAATCTCAGATCTCAAATCTCAAATCTCAGATCTCAGATCTCAAATCTCAGATCTCAAATCTCAAATCTCAAATCTCAGATCTCAAATCTCAAATCTCAGATCTCAAATCTGAACCCTGAACCCTGGTCACTGAACCCATGTCCTCCCTGCCAGTCCATCTTATGAGCGTCCTCAAGTTCCTCGTCGTCCTCGGGGTCCTGATCTTCGTCCACGAGCTCGGCCACTTCCTGATGGCCCGCCTCTGCCGGGTGAGGGTCAAGAAGTTCTACCTCGGCTTCGATCTCATGGGGCTGAAGCTTCTCCGCTTCCGGGCCGGTCCGACCGAATACGGAATCGGGATCCTGCCCCTGGGCGGCTACGTCAAGATGGCCGGCCAGGAGGACCTGCCGACCGACGACGAGGCGGCGAAGCGGAAGCTGGAGGAAGAGGACCGGGCCGTCCCCGAGGCGGAGAGGTACGACCGCAAACCCCTCTGGCAGCGGGCGCTGATCATCGCCGCCGGCCCGGCGATGAACGTCCTCCTCGGCCTCGCCCTCTTCATCCTGATCGCCTTCATCGGGGTGACGGTCTTCCAGCCCTACCAGGGGACGCGGATCGGGAACGTGGAGCCCGGCTCGCCCGCGGCCGCCGCCGGCCTTCTCCCCGGCGACGAGATCGTCTCCGTGGACGGCCGGAAGGCGGCCCAGTGGCAGGATTTCCTCCTCGCCGTCTCGACCTCGCGGGCGGACTCTCCCGTGACCATCGTCTTCCTCCGCGACGGAGAGGAGAGGCGGGCCGAGGCGACGCCCCGCGTCCTCCCCGGGACCAGCCGCCCCCGGATCGGGGTCGGTCCCGCCGGCCGGGCGATGGCCTGGGTGGAGGATACCGACTGCCCGGCCGCCCTCGCCGGCCTCGCCCAGGGGATGATCGTCTCCTCGGTCGACGGCCGCCGCCTCCCCTATCCCGCCCTGGAGGATGAGATCGCCGCGCGGCCGGGGCAGCGGCTGCGCCTCATGGTGGAGGACCCTCAGAGCGGGAGATCTTCCGAGGTGGAGGTGGAAACCGAGTCGCGCCCGGTCATCGCCGGGGTGCGCCGGGACGGGGAGAGGGTCCTCGCGATCGATTTCCGCGCCCGGGGAGAGGCCGCCGATCTCCGTCCGGGAGACCGGATCGTCGCCGTCGGCGGCCGTCCGGTCTCCCCCGCCGAGCTGGACGGGGCGGTCGCCTCCGCCGCTTGCGGGAGCGAGCTCCGCCTGACGGTCGAGCGGCCCCGCCGCGTCCTGTTTTTCTCCTTCCCGCCCCGGACCCTGACCCTCGCCGCGGGAGTGGCCGCGGAAGGGCGCCTCCCGGGGATCGCCTTCGACTACTACCCGGACGCGGTCACCGTCCGCTACCGGGGCTGGGCCGCGGTCCGCCGGGGGGCCGCCGAGACGGCCAAGATGGTCGAGACCCTCTTCTCCTTCCTCTACTATCTCCTGGTCGGCCGGGCCAGCCCGACCGAGCTCGCCGGCCCGGTCCGGATCTTCGACCTGACCCGACAGCTCAAGGCCCTCTCCGAGATCGTCCACTTCCTCGGCCTGATCAGCGTCAACCTGGCCGTGGTCAACCTCTTCCCCCTCCCCGTTCTCGACGGCGGCCACCTCCTTTTTCTCCTGATCGAGGCGCTCCGGCGCCGCCCGCTTTCGGAGCGGGCGGTCGTGGTCGCCCACCAGATCGGCTTCGCCCTCCTCCTCCTTCTTTTCCTGCTGGTCACCTACAACGACATCCTCCAGGTCTTCTTCAAGCGCGGATGAAGAGACGAAAGACACGCCGGATCTTCGTGGGGCCGGTCGCCGTCGGCGGCGGGGCCCCGGTCTCGGTCCAGTCGATGACCAAGACCGACACCCGGGACGTCAACGCCACCCTCCGGCGGATCCGGGGACTGGCCCGGGCGGGCTGCGAGATCGTCCGCCTCGCCGTCCCCGACGGGGCGGCGGCGGAAGCCCTCGCCCCGATCTGCCGCCGCTCGCCCCTCCCGGTCGTCGCCGACGTCCATTTCGACCACCGCCTGGCCCTGCGCTCGGTGGCGGTCGGGGCGGCGGGCCTCCGGATCAACCCCGGGAACATCGGCTCGGCCCGGAAGGTCCGCGAGGTGATCGCGGCCTGCCGGGAGAGGAGGGTACCCATCCGGGTCGGCGTGAACGCCGGGTCGCTGGAGAAGGGGATCGCGGCCCGGCACGGGGGACCCACCGCCCGGGCCCTGGCCGAGAGCGCGCTCCGGGAGGTCAGCCTGATCGAGCGGGCGGGCTACCGGGAGATCAAGATCTCGGTCAAGGCCTTCGGCATCCCGACGACGCTTAAGGCCTACCGCCTCCTCGCCTCCCGGGTCGACTACCCATTCCACGTCGGGATCACCGAGGCCGGCCCCCTTCTCCCCGGGACGGTCCGCTCGGCGGTCGGGATCGGCGCGCTCCTCCTGGAGGGCCTGGGGGACACGCTGCGCGTCTCGCTCTCCGCCCCCGAGGCGGAGGAGGTCCGGGTGGGGCGGCTCATCCTGGAGTCGGTCGGGCTAAGGTCCTTCGGTCCGGTCCTGGTCTCCTGCCCGACCTGCGGCCGCTGCCGGATCGGACTCCTCCCCCTGGTCGGGAGGGTGGAAGCGGCGCTCGCTTCGGAGCGCTTCCGCTCCCTCTCCGGGGTGACCGTCGCCGTAATGGGCTGCGCCGTCAACGGACCGGGCGAGGCAAAGGAGGCGGACATCGGGATCGCGGCGGGGAAGGGGACGGCCCTGCTCTTCAAGCGGGGGAAGGCGGTCCGGACCGTGCCCGCCCGCCGGATCGTCGCCGAGCTCCTGGACGAACTCGGGCGGTTCACCTCCCGATGAGACCGGGGGCCAGCGACGTGAGACGACCCGCTGCGCCGTCCTTCCCGGCCCTCCTCCTCGCGATCTGCCTCCTCGGCTGCGCGCTGCGCCTGGCCTATGCCGGGAGCCTCCCGGAGCGATCCCATGACCCCGACGAGGAGATGTTTCTCGCCATCGCCCGCAACTTCGTCGCGGGGAAGGGGCTCGTCTACAGCCCCTGGCGCCGGGCCTCCTTCCCGCCGCTCTACCCGTCCTTCCTCGCGGTCTTCGTCGGGAGCGGGATTTTCTCCTTCCGCCTGGCCCGGACCGCGCAGTGCCTCCTGGGCGCCGCCTCCTGCGGCCTGCTCGGGCTCTCCGTCCGCTCCGCCTTCTCCGGGCCCTCCTCCTCGGCGGGCCTGATCGCCGCCGGCCTGATGGCCTGCGATCCCCTCTCCGTCTACTACACCGGGCGGCTGATGACGGAGACGCTCTTCATTTTTCTTCTCCTGGCCGCGGTCCTTCTCCTCTCCCTCTCGGCCGAGCGCGGTTTCGCCGGGCTTTCCCTGCCGGCTGCCGGAGCTCTCCTGGGGCTTGGGATCCTCTGCCGTCCGACGCTCGTCCCCTTCGCCGCCGCCTGCCTTCTCTGGCCGCCCCTCCGGGGGAAGGGGTTAGCGCGCCGCGCTCTTTCCCTTGTCTGCCCCCTCCTCCTGATCCTGCTTCCCTGGACGGCGCGGAACTTTCTGCTTCTCGGAAAATTCGTCCCCCTCAACACCCAGGGAGGGAACAACTTCTACCTGGCGAACAATCCCCTCTCGACCGGCGGAACGGTGCGGGTCAACGACCTGATCGCGGCGGGCGCCTTCCATCTCGGCGAGACCGAGGATGAGATCGCCTACAGCCGGGAATACGGAAGGAGGGCGTTGAGTTTCATCCGCTCCCGTCCGCTCCGCTTCCTTGGCCTCTCGCTGCGCCGCCTGGCCTGGTTCTACCACCTCGACCGCCACAACCCCTCCCTGATCCTCGCCGCCGCCCTCTGGTCGGCCCTTCTCCTCGGCCTCGCGGGCGCTCTCCTCTCCCGAGGCTGGAAGGGGAGGCCCGCCCTCTTCCTGCTCGGCATCCTCTCCTTCACGCTCGTCCACTCCATCTTCCTGCCCGAAGGGCGCTATCGCCTGCCGGTGATGCCGTTCGTCTACGCCTTTGCCGCCTACGCCCTCTCCTTTCTCGTCCGGTCCGGAGAAAAAAATCATCTTAGGAAAGCATGAACAAGCTGGTTACCAACGCCCTCTCCCTCTTTTCCGCCAAGGTCGTCCTCCTCCTGGCCTCCCTGGCCCTGGCGGCGATCCTCGCCCGCCGCCTCGGCCCCGCCGGCTACGGGGACTTCCGGTCCCTCCTCTCCCTCTGCGCTCTCCTCGGGTTGGCGATCGAGCTCGGAATGGACAAGATCGCCATCCGGGAATCCTCCGCGGCGCCGCCCCGCACCCCCCTCTGGGTGGGGACCGCCCTCTCCCTCAAGTCCCTCTTCGCCCTGGCCGTCGCCCTCTGCGCGCTCGTCTTCCTGCTCCGGCTGGTCCCCGGCCGCCGCCCCCTCCCGCTCGTTTTCCTCGGGCTCGGGATCTACGCCGTCACCGGTCTGGCCAACACCCTGACCGTCGTCTTTCGCTCCCGGGAGCGGATGGGGCTGGAGGCCCTGGCCAAGACGGCGAAGAGCCTCTTTCTCCTCGCCCTGGTCTTTCTCCTCGCCCGCTCGGTCGCCTCGGCGGCCTGGGTCTATTTCGTCTCCGCCCTTTTCCAGCTCGCCCTCTCCTGGGAGCTGGTGCGCCGTCTCTTCTTCCCCCCCGCCTTCCGCTGGGAGGGGGCGGCTTCCCGCCGCCTGATCCGCGGGGGGGCGCTGCTCGCTCTCGCCGTCTTCTTCAACTCCTTCCAGGACGTCGTCCGCCTGATCGTCTACTGGAAGTCGGGAGCGGCCGCCGCCGGCTACTACAGCGCCGGCTCGTCCTTCTTCCAGGCCCTGGAGGGGCTCGTTCCGCTCTCCCTGGCCGGCGCGCTCTTCCCCCTGGTCTGCCGCCTCCGCTCGAGCGACCCTGACTCGGTCGCTCGGATCTACCGCCGATCCCGCGGCTACCTCTATCTCCTGGCCCTGCCCTTCGCCGCCGCCTCGGTCCTCCTCGCTCCGCGCCTCTGCGCCTTCTTCTTCGGGGGCTCCTTCGCCGCTTCCTCCGGCGTGGTCCGGGCGCTCGGGGTCGCCGCCCTCCCCATGGTCCAGAACTATCTCCTCTTCGACCTGATGGTGGCCTCGGGGCGGGAGGCCCTCTTCGCGGCGACGATGGGGGCGGGCGCGCTCCTCAACGCGGGGGCGGCCTATCTCCTGGCCGGCCCTTTCGGACCGGCGGGGGCGGCGGCGGGCTCCGCCCTGGCCCAGCTCTTCCTCTTCCTGCTCTTCCTCCGCCTCCTCAAGGGCGAACTTTCCGCCGCCGCGCCCCTTTCCCTCCTCCGCCCCCTTCCGGCGGCGGCGGCCCTGGGACTCGTTTTATGGGGGCTGGACCGTTGCGGTTGGCCGCTGCCCCTGGTGGTCAGCGCCGCTTTGCTGGTGTACGGCGCCGGCCTCGCCGCCTCCGGCGCGCTGACCCGCGAAGACTGGGCGCTTCTCCGCTCCGGGCTATCCGGGGGAACCGGAAGTTCCCCCGGATAGCCCGGAAACAATCCCCCACCGGACAGGGTTCGATATCCCAGGATCTTCGAGCCAGAAGGGACGGCCTTTCTCATGACGACGGCAGCAACCCGGCGGACGAAGGTGGCCTTCGTCTTCTCCCAGTTCCCCCGCTACGACGAGGTCTTTATTCTGCGGGAGATGGTCCGCCTCGAAGGGCTTCTGGACCTGACCATCCTGTCCCTGAAAGGCGCCGGGCGGGAGCCGGTCCGCCACGGCATGAGCTCGCCGCTCCTCGCCCGGACGGTCTACGCCGGCTTTCTCCAACCCCGGGTCTGGCTCTCCTGCCTCGGGGGGCTCCTCCGCCGGCCCCGGCGCTTCCTCCGGGCGCTCGCGGCGACGGTCCGGATCAACCGCTCCGACGCCGAGTTCCTCCTCAAGTCGCTCGCCCTCTTCCCCCAGGCGGTCCATTTCGCCGCGCTTTGCAGGAAGCGCGGGATCGAGCGGGTGCACGGCCAGTGGGCCACCTATCCCGCCGGGACGGCTCTCGCCGTCTCGATCCTGAACGGCATCCCCTTCTCCTTCACCGGCCACGCCCACGACATCCACGTCAAGACGGCGGGGCTCAAGGATAAGATGAAGCGGGCGGAATTCATCCTCACCTGCACGGCCCACAACCGTCTCCATCTCCTCGGTCTCGCCCCCGACCTGCCGCCGGAGAAGATCCACGTCGTCTATCACGGTGTGGATCTGGATGGATATCGTCCGAAGGCGGCAATCCGACAGACTGAAAACGAAACCGCGGATTCCGCGGATTACGCAAATGCAAAAAATGGAGCGAAGGCGTCTATCTCGGTGGGGGTAGCGGCGGGAAGGCCGGGGGGGAGCGAAGAACCTTTCCGGATCGTCTCGGTCGGGAGCCTCTTCGCCTGCAAGGGATTCGAGACCCTGATCGAGGCCTGCGCCCTGCTCCGGGAACGGGGGAGGGATTTTCGCTGCCGGATCGTGGGCGGCGGCCCGCTCCGCGGCGCTCTCGAGCGGCTCGCCGCCGAGCGCTCGGTGGGCGACCGGATCGAGTTTATGGGCTACCAGTCCCAGGAAGGGATGCCCGCTCACTACGCCTGGGCCGACCTCTGCGTGCTCCCCGCGGTCCTCGCCATCCACTGGGGCATCCCCAACGTCCTGATCGAGTCGCTGGCCTCGGGAACCCCGGTCGCCTGCACCCCGCTCCCCTCCCTCCCCGAGCTGATCGAGAACCCCGCCTGCGGCTTCGCCATCCCGGAGGCGGCCCCCGCCGCCCTGGCGGATCAGATCGAAAAACTCGCCGCCGACCGTATGCTCCTGCTACACTATGGCCGGGTGGGGAGGCGTAAGGTCGAGGAGCGATGGGACGTGGAGAAGAACGCGGCGGCGATCGCGGGCCTCTTCCAGCCGGAGAAACGGGGGTAGCCGGCCCCCGGTTTGCCCCATCGCCAATCTTACCGGTCAGTTCCGCGCGGAGAAAACCATGATCAACTTGGGGATCGTCGGCGTCGGGGGGTGGGGCAAGAACCTGCTCCGGAACTTCCAGGAGATCAAGGGGGCGCGGGTCGCCGTCGCCTGCGACCTGGTCGAAAAAAGGCGGGCGGAGGCGTCGCTGCGCTACCCGGACCTCCGGGTGACCGCCGACCTGGACGAGATCGTCGCCGCGCCCGAGATCCAAGCGGTGGTGGTGGCCACGCCCGGGGCGACCCACGCCCGGATCGCGCTCCAGTGCCTCGAGGCGGGCAAGCACGTTTTCGTGGAGAAGCCGATGGCCCTAACCGCCCGGGACTGCGAGTCGATGATCGCCGTCGCCGAGAAGAAGGGGCTCACCCTGATGGTCGGCCACCTCCTCCTCTACCACGGCGCGGTGCGGAAGCTCAAGGAGCTCCTCGCGGCGGGGGCGGTGGGCGACCTCCACTACCTCTACACCCAGAGGCTCAACCTGGGCAAGATCCGCCGCTCCGAGGACGCCCTCTGGACCTTCGCCCCCCACGACGTCTCGGTCGCCCTCTACCTGGTGGGCGCCCGCCCGGTTTCGGTCTCCGCCCGGGGCGAGTCCTACGTGCAGAAGGGGGTGGCGGACATCGCCTTCGCCTGGCTCTCCTTCCCCGGGAACGTCCTCGCCCACCACCACGTCTCCTGGCTCGACCCCCACAAGATCCGCCGGACCACGGTGGTCGGCGCGCGGAAGATGATCGTTTTCGACGACATGGACAGCGCCGAGCCGCTCCGGATCTACGACAAGGGGGTAGGAGAGAGCCTGGAGTACGATTCCTTCGGTGAATACCTGAACCTGCGCTACGGGGACGTGCATATCCCGGCGATCAAGATCGGAGAGCCCCTGAAGGCCGAATGCTCCCATTTCCTGGACTGCGTCCGGGAGGGAAAGCGCCCCCTGACCGACGGCAGGAACGGCCTGGACGTGGTCCGGGTCCTGGAGGCCGCGGGCCGGTCGATGCGGGAAAACGGGCGTCCGGTCGGATTGACAGGGTAGGCACAGAAGGGCAGGAGAGGCAGGAAGGGCAGGAGGGGCAGGAGAGGTAGGAAAGAGAGGAAGGGCGGGGAAATAGAACCCGCAGAAAAACTACAAGACCCAGGGCTACCGCGCCTGGCATTTTTGGCAGTCGGCTGCAGAGCTCCGAAAGAAAATTTTCGAGATCCTTCGGAGATATATCAGGATCTCGATTCTCTTTGTGGAAGGACGATCTATTTGCTCAAGCGCTATCGCCAAGCCTTGGTTACTCAATCCGAACTCACAAAAGGATCAAATGCCAAAGTGAAGAAACCAGTCTCTAGTCCCATTTCTCCTGCCACTCCTGCCACTCCTGCTGTTCTTTCTTTTTATGTCCACCCTTCGAGCTACGTCGACGAAGGGGCCCGGGTCGGGAAGGGCACCAAGATCTGGCACTTCAGCCACGTGATGGGGGGGGCCCAGATCGGCGAGAACTGCAGCCTGGGCCAGAACGTGAACGTGGGCTCCCGGGTCAAGATCGGGAACGGGGTGAAGATCCAGAACAACGTCTCCGTTTACGACGACGTCGAGCTGGAGGACTTCGTCTTCTGCGGCCCCTCCATGGTCTTCACCAACGTGTTCAACCCCCGCTGCGAGGTCTCCCGCAAGCACGAATACCGCCGGACGCTCGTCCGGCGGGGCGCCTCGATCGGGGCCAACGCCACCGTGGTCTGCGGCCACACCATCGGGCGCTACGCCTTCGTCGGCGCGGGCTCCGTGGTCACGAGCGACCTCCCCGACTTCGCCCTGGTCTACGGAAACCCGGCGCGCCTTCGGGGCTGGATCTGCCGCTGCGGGGTCAAGCTGGCATTCCGGGGAAAGACGGCGGTCTGCTCGGCCTGCGGAGCGGAGTACCTCAAGGCGAAGGATGGGGTGAGGGAAAAAGAGGGCAAATAGGCCAGGGTCCAGAAGTGGGGTTGGCAAAACCCTTACCCAGCAACTGCATTTCAATGCCTTTACGGATTCTCTACGTCATCGACAAGATGGTCCGGGCGGGGGCCCAGCGCCATCTCCTCCAAGTTGTGCAGGGCCTTTCCCGCCCGGATTTCGAGCCCGCTCTCTGCTGCCTCCTCGAAACCGGCCCCCTGGGGGAGGAACTGAGGTCGGAGGGGATTGAGGTCGAGACGCTGGGATTTCGGAACGTGGTCGGGCCGCGCTATTTCGCCGCCGCCGCCGCCCTCGCCCGGCTCGTCCGCCGTTCCCGGATCGACCTGATCCACGCCTACCTTTTCGCTTCCAACATCGTCGCCCCCCTGGCGGGGCTTCTCGCCGGCGTCCCCGTGATCACGAGCCGCCGGGACATGGGTTTCTGGCAGAAGCGGCGGCACGTCTGGGCGAACCGGCTCGGCAACCTCTTATCCGCCCGCATTACCGTCAACTCCCTGGGCGTCAGAGACTACGTTCTCCGGCGCGAGCGAGCCCCCGCCGCGCGGGTGGTCCTGATCCACAACGGGATCGGTCGGGAGGCGGCGGAGGCCCCTTCGGAACGGACCATCCCGGCCGGGCGGCGGGTCGTCGTCGGCGCCCTGGGCAACCTGCGCCCCGTCAAGGGATTCGAACATCTTCTCCGGGCGCTCACCCTCCTGACGGAACGGGGACGGGACTGCGAGGTCCTCCTCGGCGGCCGGGCGATCGATCCGGGTTACGAGCGGGAGCTTCGCGCGGCGGCCGCCGCCCCCGCGCTCTTGGGCCGGGTGAATTTCCCGGGCGAGATCGTCTCCGTTCCGGATTTTCTCGCCGGGATCGACATCTTCGTCCTCCCGTCCATCTCCGAGGGGTTTCCCAACGCCCTCCTCGAGGCCATGGCCCGGGGGCTCCCGGCGGTCGCGACCGCGACCGGCGCGAACACCGAGGTGATCCGGGACGGGATCGACGGCTTTCTCGTCCCTCCCGCCGACCCCGTTGCCCTGGCCGGGCGGCTGGAGGGACTGATCGCCGATCCCGCCCGGGCGGCCGCCCTGGGCCGGGCCGGGCGGGATCGGGTCCTCCAGGAGTTCAGCGCCGAGCGGATGTGCCGGAAGCTGGAAGCGCTCTACCGCGAGGTGAGTGGTTAGGGGGAGATGATTGAGGGCCCCCGGAAAATCTGCTACCTTGTGGGCGGAGGTGAGGAGATGAAGCGGTATTTTACGCTGGAATACTGGACCGACGACGGGTGGTTCGTGGGCAGATTGAAGGACTCTCTGGCACGGTTGATCGAGCGGCGACTCGGCGTCCAATAGGTCGGATTTCCGAGATGGATAAGCGCGGCCTGAAAAAGGCGGCCCGTGTCCTCCTCCCGAGTCTCTCCTGGCCGCTGGCGGTGGCCGAGCGGGCCCTGCGGCGGGGAAGGGGGGTGCGGGTCCTGATGTATCACCGGGTCGCCGACCTCCCCGGAGACCGCCTCTCCGTCAGGCCGGATGCCTTCGCCCGCCAGATGGACTATCTCGTTTCCGCCGGCTGGCGTGTGGTTCCCCTCTCGGCGGCGCGGGAGAGAGACGACCCCGCCGATCCGCGCCCCCGGGCGGCGATCACTTTCGACGATGGGTTCTTCGATTTCTACTCCTCCGCCTGGCCGGTTCTCCATGAGCGAGGTTTTCCGTCAGCGGTCTTCGTCGTTCCCGGCCTGATCGAGGGGACGGCCGACCTGCCCCGCTATCGGGGGAAGGGGGGTGACCATCGGCCGATGGACTGGAAGACTCTTTTGGAGCTCAGACGCTCCGGGGCGCTCATCGGGTCCCACGGGATAACCCACCGGGAGCTGACCGCACTTTCCGATTCCGAGGCGGAGCGGGAGATCGTCGAAAGCCGGCGGATCATCTCCGGGAAGCTCGGCGCCCCCCCCGCCTGGTTCGCCTATCCCCGGGGGCAAAACAGCCCGCGCCACCGGCTGATGGTCGCCCGGGCGGGTTATGCGGGGGCGGTGACGGTCGCCCCGGGCGCCTGCCGCCCATCATTTGATCCCTTTGCCCTCCCCCGGACGGAGATCTCGGCCGACGACGATGACGACGCTTTCCGCCTCAAGCTCTCCGGAGCCTTCGACCCCTGGCATTGGCTATGGCAGAAGACACCGTGGTTTCGGAAGATAGTAGATGGGTCAAGGTTAGGAAGTGGGACTGGATGATGGGTGAGGTGGATGGTGTCGGCCTAGCCGCCGGGCCGCACCTCAGACCTCACCCATCGACCAAACCCACTTCCTGACCCTTACCCATCGACACATTACGGAAGCAACCGAGCAATCAAGAAGAAGGTCGTGACGCGGTCGCCCAAGATCAAGGTCCTTCAGATCATCGACTCCCTCCCCCGGGAGGGGGCGGAGATCCTCCTCTACGACATCGTCTCCCGCTGCGATCCCGCCGCCTTCTCCTTCGCGGTCGTCGCCCTGACCCGGGGCGGGGGCGCGGCCGAGATGATCGAGTCCGCCGGCATCCCCCTGCGCCTTCTCTCCCGCCGCTCCCGCTGGGACCTCTCCGCTTTTCTCCGCCTGATCCGCCTGATCCGGAAGTTCCGCCCCGCGGTCGTGCACACCCACCTCTTCTCCAGCCGGGTCTGGGGGACGCTCGCCGCCCGCCTCTCGGGGGCCGGGACCGCCGTCGTCCATACCGAGCACAACACCTCCGAGTGGAAGGGTCCCTGGCGCGCGTCCGCCGACCGCCTCTTGGGCTTTTTCACCGACCGGATCGTCGCCGTCTCCGCTCCCGTCCGCGATTCGCTCGTCTCATGCTGCCGGGTTTCTCCGGGGCGGATCGCGGTGATCGAGAACGGACTCAACTTCGCGCGGCTCCGCGCGGCCTCCTCCCGGCCGGAGCTGATCCGGAAGCTCGGCCTTCCGCCGGAGTCGCTCCTGGTCGGGATCGTCGCCGCCCTGACCCCGAAGAAGGGGCACGCCTATTTCCTCCAGGCGGCGGAGAGGATCCTCTCCCGCCGCCGCGACGTCCATTTCCTCGTCCTCGGGGAAGGGGAGCTCCGGGGGGAGCTGGCGCGGCAGGCGGAGGGGAAGGGGATGGCGGAAAACGTGCACTTTCTCGGTTCCCGCCCCGATGCGATCGAGATCGTCGCCCGGCTCGACGTTTTCGCCTTGAGCTCGATCCGGGAGGGCCTCTCGCTGGCCCTCCTGGAAGCGATGGCCCTGGGGAGGGCCGTCGCGATCACCTCCGTCGGCGGCGCCGCGGGCGTGATCGAGAACGGACAAACCGGGTTGCTGGTCCCCCCCCGGGACTCCGCCGCCCTGGCGGCGGCGATCGAGCGACTCCTCGATCGGCCGGAGGAGAGGCGGGAGATGGGGGAGAGGGCCTCCGCCTCCGTGCGCGCGCGCTTCGACGCCGGGAGGATGGTCCGGGCCTACGAGGAGCTGTACCGGGAGCTGGCCTGAACGGGGAGACGGGGAGAAGCGGGAGAGGGCGGGGAGGGCGAACCGAGAAAAGCCTGTCTTGCTGTCTCCCCCGGGGGAAAAGCGTATAATCGGTCCCGGAGGGAGAACTCAGATCTCAAATCTCAGATCTCAGATCTCAGATCTCGAATCTCAAATCTCAAATCTCAGATCTCAGATCTCAAATCTTAAATCTCAAATCTCAAATCTCAGATCTCAGATCAACCATCCCCTAATCCCTAATCACTGAACTCCCTATGTACGTCGTCATCATCGGCTGCGGGAGAGTCGGTTCGGAGCTCGCGAACCTCCTCCAGGCGGAGGGGAACAACGTGGTGGTGGTCGACCGCGACCCGCTCTCCTTCCGCCGCCTGGGGGCCAACTTCAACGGGATCACCCTGGCCGGGAACGGGTTCGATCTCGACGTCCTGGTCGAAGCCGGGATCGAGCGGGCTCAGGCCTTCTGCGCCGTCACCAACGGCGACAACACCAACATCATGGCCGCCCGGATCGCCCGGACGATCTACCGCGTTCCGACGGTCCTGGCCCGGGTTTACGACCCGGTGCGGGCGGCCATCTTCCGGAGCGACGACCTCCAGATCATCAGCGGAACGGTCCTCTTCGCCGCCATGCTCCGGGACAAGATCGTCGATCCGCGCTTCACCGGTTTCCTGATCGAGACCGGCGAGCTCGGCGTCCTCGAGATCCCCCCCAGCTCGTCGCGGACGGGGAGGAAGGTGGGCGAGTTCGGAGTCCCGGGCGAGATCCTGGTGGCGACGGTCATCCGCCGCGGCGAGGCGGTCATCCCCGGTCCGGAGACGGTCCTGGAGGAAGGGGACAAGCTGATGGCGGTGGTGAAGACGAAGGCGCTCTCCTCGGTGAAGAAGCGCTTCGACCTCTGACGGCCGCGAACCCGATGAACCCGGAGAGGAGGCAGGGATGTTCGTCCTGATCGCCGGCGGCGGCAACGTCGGCTTCTCCCTGGCCCGGCGCTTGGCCGGGCGCGAGCACATCGTCTCCCTGATCGAGAGCGATCCGGCGGTCGCCCAGGCGATCGCCCGGGTCCCGGGGCTCCTGGTCACCGCCGGAGACGCCTGCGATCCCCGGGTCCTGGAGGAGGCGAACGTCCGCCGGGCCGACGTGGTGGCGGCGGTCACCGGGGACGACGAGGACAACTTCGTCGTCTGCCAGCTGGCCAAGGAGGTCTTCCGGGTCCGGCGCACGGTCGCCCGGGTCAACAATTCGCGGAACGCCCGCGCCTTCGCCGAGCTGGGCGTGGACGTTCCGGTGGACGAGCCCTCGGTCATCGCCACCATGATCGAGGAGGAGGTCTCCTTCGAGGAGATCGCCACCCTGACCGTTTTCAAGCGGGGGAAGCTCTCCCTGGTCCGGATCGACCTGGCCGAGAGCTCCCCCGCGGCCGGGAGGAAGGTGAGCGAACTCGCCTTGCCCCGGGAGTCGGTCCTGGTTTCCATCGTGCGCGGGGACGAGGTGGTCGTCCCCAAGGGATCGACGGTCTTGCGGGAAGGCGACGACGTGATCGCCCTGACCCGGGTGGAAAACGAGCGGGAGATGCTCCGGCTTCTCCGGGGGGAGGCGGAATGAGCCGCCCTGCCCGGGAGACGGCCGTTTTCATCCTTCGGGGGGCGGCCGGGATCGCGGTCGAGGTCGCCTTCAGCCTTCTCCTGATGGGGGCGGCCTTCCTCCTCGGCGGGGCGATCCGGCACTGGTTCCTGCGATGATCCTGCGCCCGAGCCTGAGCGACTGCCTCGTCGTCGGACATTACCTGGGGAGGATCCTGGTCGGCATCGGCGCCCTCATGCTCCTCCCCCTGGCCACCGGGCTGGCCTTCGGGGAGGTCGCCGCGGCCCTGGATTACCTCGTCGGGATGGGGGCGGCCCTCTCCGTCGGCTACCTGCTCCGCCTCTGCCGCCCCGCCCGCGAGCCGAACTGGACCCACGGGCTCATCATCTCCGCCCTCTGCTGGCTTTCCGCCGCCCTCCTCTCCGCGATCCCGCTGGCCCTCTCCGGCCATTTCGCCTCCCCGCTCGACGCCTTCTTCGAGGCGATGAGCGGATACACCACCACCGGCCTCACCCTGGCCTCCGATCTCGACCACCTCGCCCACGCCCACAACATGTGGCGCCACTTCATGATGTACGTAGGGGGGCAGGGGATCATCGTGGTCGCGCTCACCTTCCTCCTGCGCGTCTCCGGCGCTTTTACCTTCTACGTCGGGGAGGCCCGGGACGAGCGGATCTTCCCCAACGTCCGCTCCACTGCCCGCTTCATCTGGCTGGTCAGCCTGGTCTACCTGGCCATTGGCGCCTCCGCCCTCTCCCTGGCCGGATACCGCCTCGGCCAGCCGCCGGCGCGGGCCTTCCTCCACGGTCTCTGGATCTTTATGGCCGCCTGGGACACCGGGGGATTCACGCCCCAGTCCCAGAACATCCTCTACTACCACAGCCTGGTCTACGAGCTGATCACCGTTTCGGTGATGTTTCTGGGCGCGTTGAACTTCAAGCTGCACTACGCGGTCTGGTCCGGCAACCGCCGGGAGATCCTGCGCAACCTCGAGGTGGCGGTCCTCTGCGCCAGCATCCTCGGCGCCGTCGCGGTCTGCGCGACCGGCTTGAGCCGCCAAGGAGTCTATCCCGGCGCGCTCGCCCTCTTCCGGAAGGGTTTCTACCAGGTCGTCTCCGGTCACGTCGGGGCGGGCTATAGCACCATTTATCCCCGCCAGTTCGTGCGGGAATGGGGCGGCCTGGCCCTGGTCGGCCTGATCGCGGCGATGGGCTTAGGGGGGTGCGCCTGCTCCACCGCCGGCGGCATGAAGGCCCTGCGCCTGGGCCTCCTTTTCAAGGCCCTGGCCCAGGACGTGAAGCGGCTGCTCTTCCCTCCCAGCGCGGTGGTGGTCGAGACCTTCCACCACATCCGGGAGATTGTCCTGGACGACCGGCAGGTCCGCTCGGCCGGGATGGTCGTCCTCTGCTACCTCGCGCTCTATCTCCTCGGCGCTCTGGCGGGGATGCTCGCCGGGCACCCTCCGCTCCAGGCCCTCTTCGAGTCGGTCTCGGCGGGCGCCAACGTAGGGCTCTCCTGCGGGATCACCGCGGTTTCCATGCCGGCGGCCCTGAAAGTGGTGTATATTCTGCAGATGTGGATCGGGCGGCTGGAGTTCATCTCGGTCTTCTGCCTGCTCGCCGCGCTGGTCGCGCTGGTCAAGGGGAGATGAACGCGATCCCGCTCCTTCTCGTCGGCGCCTGCCTCTCCGGGCGATCCGCCCTCCCGGAGGTTTCCTCCTCCGACCTGATCGAACGGGCCCGGGAATGGGACGGGCAGACGGTCGTGTACCGGGGGGAGGCGGTGGGGGAGGCGATGCGGCGGGGTCAGTTCGCCTGGGTGAACCTCCACGACGGGGCGAGCGCGATCGGCATCTGGTGTCCTTTCCGCTTCGTGGAAAGGATCAAGATCTTGGGCGATTATTTTCACTCCGGAGACTTAGTGCGGATTACGGGAGTGTTCCACCGCGCCTGCGCGGAGCACGGGGGGGACCTGGACATCCACGCCGTCGCCTTGGAAAAGGTGGCGGACGGGTCCCCGCGCGAGCACCCGGCGGACTGGAAGAAGCTATTTGCCGGCGGCGGGCTCTGCCTCCTCGCCGCCGCGCTGGCTTGGCGGGGACGGGGCAGGACAAAAGTGACAAGTGAGAAGTAAGAAGTAAGAAATACAAAGCAAGAAGGCGGAAGGTAAAGAGGCGTCCAGGCTATAATCTACAATCTTTAATCTATAATCTCTTATCCGCGATCCCCTCTCCCCGTGAAATCACTCAATTACCTGAAGTATGCCCCCCGGATCTTCTTCCGGCGGAACGCCTCGCCCCTCTACCTGGTCTTCTTCGTCACCAAGGCCTGCAACGCCCGCTGCCGGCACTGCCTCCTGGCCGGGATCGACCCGGGGAAGGACCAGCTCACGCTCGAGGAGATCGAGAAGGTCTCCCGCTCCATGGACGATTTCCTCTTCCTCCTCCCGACCGGCGGGGAGCCGTTTCTCCGCCCGGACCTCGCCGAGATCGTGGCCATCTTTCATCGCAACAACCGCGTCCAGAACGTCGGCATCCCCACCAACGGCTCGCTGACCGAGCGGGTGGTGGAGACGACGCGGAAGATCCTGAAGACCTGCCCTGACCTCGACCTGATGGTCGACGTCTCCCTGGACGGGATCGGGAAGGACCACGACGAGATCCGGGGCTTCCCCGGCCTCTTCGAAAAAGCCACCGCCACCTTCCGGGAGCTGAAGAAGCTCGAGAAGGAATACCCCCGCTTCACCTCCACCATCGAGACCACCGTCTCCGCCTACAACGACGCCAAGCTTATCGAGATGTACGACTACTTTACCCGGGTCCTCGGCGCCGACACCCTCTTCACCCTCCTCACCCGGGGCAAGCCGATGGAGGAGGCCTCCAAGTATTTCAACATCGAGAACTACGAGCGCTACGCCCGGGCGATGGAGGAGGGCTTGCGCAAGCGCGAGCTAAAGGGCTACGCCCGCTTCCCCCTGGCCGACCTGATCAACGCGAAGAGGATCATCCGGCACCGGATCATCGCCCGCGTGATCCGGGAGAACCGGATGATCCTCCCCTGCCAGGGCGGCACCCTGGGGGCGGCCCTCTTCGCCAACGGGGACGTGCTGCCCTGCGAGCTCCACGCCGACCTCACCCTGGGTAACGTGCGGGAGACGGGCTATGACTTCCGGAAGATCTGGTTCGGGGAGAAGGCCCGCGCCGCCCGCCAGAAGATCTCCGAGAGCAAGTGCTTCTGCACCTACGAGTGCTTTCTCACCCTGAACATCCTCTTCAACCCCCGGATGTATCCACTCATCCTCCGGGAGTACCTGCGGATCAAGCTGGCCAAGACCAGGAAAGCTTTTGGGCTATGACGGAGAACGACGAGGGGGCGGCGCCGGGTCGACAGAAGGTGCGGGTCCGGATCTCCACCCGCTCCCACTTTCCCCGGGAGAGGACGAGGATCGGGGCGAGGATCTGGGTGGGGGTGATCGTCGGGAGCGCGCTCTTGGGCGCCCTCGCGGGCTGGCAGATCGGCCGGGCGGTCGTCCGCGCCCTCGAGATCAGGAAGAACCACGCGTCGGCCTCTGCCTCCTGGACCCGGCCGACCGCGGCCGCTCAGTTCGCGGAGGAGAGCGCTGCATCTCCGGCGGCCGGCGCCCCGGCCGCCGCGCCGCCGGCTTCCCCCGCCGCCTCGGCCCCCGCCGGGTTGGGTTCCTGAGTGATCTCGATCTCCACCCGCCGGTTCTCCCGGCGCCCCTCCGGCGTGGCGTTGTCGGCGATCGGGTGGTAGGGGCCGCAGCCGACCGCGACGAACCGCTGCGGGTCGAGGCCGTGGACCTCCACCAGGTACCTCATGATGGCGGCGGCCCGGTCGGCCGAGAGCTCCCAGTTCGAGCGGTACTCGGCGCTGTAGATCGGGAGGCTGTCGGTGTGGCCGGCGATCCGGATCTGGCCGGGGTTGGCGGCGAAGACCTTGGCCAGGCGGTCCAGGAAGTCCTTTGCCTCCGGGCGGAGGGCGGCCCGGGCCGGGGCGAAGAGGAAGGGCATCAGGGGAACGACCTTCACCTTCCACTTCGACGCCTCCACCTTGACGAAGGCATCGAGGTTTACCTCCTGGATGTACTGCTGGATGTTCTTCCCCGCCTCCTCCATCTTGGTGATCGTCGCCATCTCGCGGAGCTGCTGCTCCTCAAGCAGACGGTAGGCGTCGATCATCCTCTTCATCTCCACCGTGATCTTGACCTGGGAGGAATCCTGGAGGACGGTCTGGTCCCCGAGCTTCTTCTGGCCGGAGAGGGCGGAGACGTCGATCTTGAGGACGAGCATGCAGGAGAGGATGATGAAGAAGGTCATGACCAGCGTGCTGAAGTCGCTGTAGGTGGTGAACCACGGGGGGGGCCAGAAGGCGGCGATCCCCACCTCGTCCATCTGGTCGCGCTCCTTCTTGCGTTTCCGGCCCATGGCCTCAGCCCGGTTTTGCGGTGGTTTCGGAGGTGACGAAGATGTGGAGCTCGACCCGGCGGTTCAAGGCCTTCATCGTCGGGTCGGCGGAGGCGGGGATGAGCGGGCCGTAGCCGGCGACGTAGACCCGCTCGGGCCGGACGGCGTGGCGCTCCATGAAATAGCGCCCGACGGCGACCGCCCGGGCGGTGGAGAGCGCGTAGTTGCTGGGGAAGCGGTCCCGGTGGAGGGGGTCGATCGGCGTGTCGTCGGTGTGCCCCTCGATCCGGATCGAGGCCTGCTTGTCCTTGAGGATGACGGCCAGGCGGTCGAGGATGGGGAGGAATCCCTCCTTGATCCGGTCGGAGCCCGAGGCGAAGACCATCTGCTCGAGGGGGATGATCGAAACGTCCTCGGCGGTGATCTTGATCTTCACCCCCTCGGCGAGCTTCCCCTTCTCCAAGGCCTCCCGGATCGCCTTGGCGATGTCCTGGAGGCTCTTCATCTCGCTCAAGGCCAAACGCTCCTCCCGGGAGAGCTGCTCGATCTCCTTCCAGACCTGGAGGTCATCGATCATCCGCATCGGATCGGGGTAATCCACGGTCCCGTCGGCCTTGATCAGGATCCGCTCGCGGTTATCCCGGGCGAGCTCGATCAGGTCCTGGGGGTACTGGACCATGGTCAGGGCGTAGAGGAGGATGAAGAAGGTCATCAGCTGGGTGACCAGGTCGGCGTAGGTGGTCATCCAGACCGGGGGCCAGAGGGCGGAAAGCCCCACGTCTTGCGTGGGAGTGATCCGCTCGCGGACGATGTGCTCCTTGACCGGCTGGATCTGCTCTTCCATGTCTTATTAGTATTGCTGGCCGGCGAGGTAGGCCTGGAGCTTCTCCCGGACGATCTGGGAGTTGTCGCCGGACTGGATCGAGGCGATCCCCTCGATGATGATCTCGCGGGAGAGGGCGAGGTTGGTGTTGTAGTTGTGGATCTTCCCCGCGATCGGCATGCAGAAGGTCCCGGCGATCACCACCCCGTAGAAGGTGGTGAGGAGGGCGAGCGACATATTGGGGGCGATCGTCTCGACCTTGGTCAGGGTCTTGAGGAGCATGATCAGGCCGACGATCGTCCCCAGCATCCCGAAGAAGGGGGCGTAGACCGAGGTGTCGCGCCAGATCTTCTCGTCGTTGGCGATCTTGATGTGGAGGTAGTCGGAGACCGTCTCCAGGATCCCCCGGGTCACCTCCGGGTCGGTCCCGTCGGCGACCAGGTCGACGCCGATGTCGAGGAGGGGGAAGCGCCCCTTGGTGGAGAGCTCGCGCAACGCCATGAACCCCTCCTTGCGGGCCTTGACCGCCATCTCCACCAGGAGGTCGATCACCTCCTCCGGGGTGTCCATCTTTCTGACCAGGCAGTAGCGAAAGGCCTTGAGGGCGTCCCAGAGCTGGCGGTAGGTGTAGTTGACCATGAGCGTGCAGAGCGTGCAGCCCCCGGTCAGGATGGCGGATGGGAAGTCGATGAAGAGGAGGACCATGGGGCCTCCGCCCCGAAGGAAGATGGAGATGAAGACGATCCCCAGTCCGGCGATCAAACCGATGATGGTTCCCGAGCGCATGTGTGTCCCTTACTCCGGTCGTTGGGGTTGGCTGAAGCTCTGCTTGTAGCGGACGACCCGCCCGACGATCTCGTCGGGGGATTCCCGGACGATGTACTTCTCGCCGGTGGTCAGGGTGACGATGGTGTCGGGCCGGGCCTCGATCAGCTCGATCAGCTCGGCGTTCACCACCATCTCCTGCCCGTTGAGCCTGGTGAGTTTGATCATGGGCGTGTCCTGGTCCTGGCCCGCGGACCTGGAAGGTCCGCGGCTACGAATCTGACCCTGGCGCCGACGGCGATGGCCCGCGCAACGCGGCCGCCGACCCATCCCGCGGTTGGTGAAGGTTCGCCGCCGGATCAGAGAATATTCTTCCCGGATCAACCTTAATCCCGAAGCGGCCCCGCCAAGGGGCCGCTCCGGGATTAAACCATCTCCTCCTGGAACCGCTCCACGCTGATCTGCCCTTCCTTCTCGAGCTTGCGGATGGTGGCGATGATCTCGTGCTGGGCCTCGAGCGTCTTGCTGGAGAGCTTGCGCAGGACGTTCATCACCTCTTCCTGGGCCTCGTCGGCCCGCTTGCGGGTGATCTGGCCCATCACCTCCAGGTCCTCCTTGAGCATCACCACCGCCCGCTCGGTGAGCCCGGAGAAGAACTTCTCCCGCACCTCCTCCGAGGCCCCGCGCAGGGCCATCTTGACCACGTTGCGGTCCACCGTCCGGAAGATCTCCTCGACCACGTTCTGCTCCAGAGCGAGCATGGCCTCGTTGAAGATCAGCTCCTTGCCGTCCTTCTCGATCTGGACCTTCTTCATCGTCTCCATGTCTTCCTGGATCATCTGGCGCGCGCGCTCGGTCATGTTCTGGAGGAACTTGGAGCGGATCTCCTCGGAGGTCTCGGTGAGGGCGCTGGAGACCATCTCCCGGGGGAGGTTGTGGATCAGGACCTCGAGGTCCTTGTCCGAGAGGGTGACGATGTCCTCGAAGAGGAACATCCTTTTCCGCACCTCGGCGGCCATGGCCGGGTTCTTGGACTCGATCTTATCCAGGAGAACCCGGGCCACGGCGTAGCGGCTGGAGGAAAGGATGTCGGCGAGCACCCGGTAGCCGAGGACCGGGATGTAGTCCTTGTGCAGGCGGACGATCTTGAGCTTGCGCTCCAGGAAGTCCTTGATCTCCTCGGCCAGATCCTCGGTCTCGACCAGGCCGGTCATGGCCCGGGCGATCTCGAACTGCTTCTCCTCCTCGACCGCCTGGAGCACGTCGGCGGCCGACTTGGAGTCGATCTGGGAGAGGACGGCGGCCGCCAGCTTCGGCTCCTCGTCCTCGACCAGCATGACCACGTCTTCGGGCGGCAGGGTCTTCAGGTACTTGAAGGGCTCATCCAGGATCCCGCTCTCCGGCGTCTTCTCCAGCTGCTGGGCCATCAGGTCCTCGATGTTGCCGAGGACCTCGACCACCTCGGGGCCGAAGTCGGAACCGCCGGCCCGTCCCGCCGCCTCCGGCCGGGCCGCGGGGGCCGCCGCGGGCGCGGCCGGGGCGCCGGGGGCCGGCGCTCCCCCCGGCCCCGCTCCGGGGCCCAGGCCGCCCATCGCCGTGAGCTTCTTCTGGGCCTCCAGCATGTCGGCCAGGGTGTCCCGGATCTCGGTGAGGAGGGTGTCCGATTCCTGGGGGGTCTTGGAGAGGATGTCCTTGATCTCCTCCAGGATGGAGTCGATCTGGGCGGGGGTGCGCGAGAGCCCCTTCTCGATCATGTTCCGAATCTCCTCCAGGACGCCGCTCTGGTCGATATTGGCGGCGCCGGCGAAGACCTGCTTGAGCTCCTCGAGCTCCTCGGAGCGCTGCTTGCGCTTCTCCTCCTCGACCGGCCCGCCCGCCCCCTCCTCGCCCGGCAGCTTCCCGGCGGCCGGCGCGCCGATCGCCCCCGGCGCCGGCGCGGTCTCTGGCATCTTGAGCTTCCTTAAGGGGAAGTAGATGGCCGCGATCAGGATGAGGAGGACGACCATGGCCAGGATGGAGTAGAGGAGGTAGCTCTGCTGGGTGGCGGAGGGGGGGGAGACGATCTCCCGCCAGGGGATTGGCTCCAGCTTGAAGGTGTCCCCCCGGGCCGGGTTGATCCGGGCCCAGCGGGGGACCTCGGTCTTGATCTTTTCGAGAAGCTCGGGGGCGAGCTTCTCATCGGCCTGGACCAGGATATGGCGGCTCGAGATCAGGGGCTCGAGGAGGTCCCCGTCGGCGGCCGTCCCCGCGTCCTCCATCGTCCGGGTGCGCACGCCGGGAAGAGAAGTGAGGGCCCGGACGCGGTTCGAGACCTCGGAGGCCGTGACGGTGTCCCGCAGGGTGACGTCGACGTCGACGATCGTCCGCTGGGGGCCGACCAGGACGTCGAGCATGGACTGGATCTTCTGTTGGAGCGCCGTCTCCACCTGGGCCTCGTCCGCCCTCTGCTGGGCGGGGAGGGTGGAGGGCAGGAGGAGGGCCAAGGCGAAGAGGATTGGCAGGGCTGTGCGGTGCCGGATCACTGGGCTCATGTCTCCCGGAGAGAAAAGACTCAAAATAAACAGTGATCAGTAATCAGTGGTCAGTGATCAGGGCAGAGCCGCCGGCGAGGGAAGGGGAGCTTCCGGCGCCGGGGGGGCTGCTTCCGGTGGCGCCGAAGGCTCCTCCGCCGTCTGCGCTTCCGGTGCAACCGGGCTCGGGGCCGCCGCCTCTCCTCCCGCCGCCGAGACCGCCGCCCCCTCGGCCGGAGGGGGCGGGAAGACCTCCAGGTCCTTGTAGCGGGGGACGAGCAGGATCATGCCGGGGTAGATCAGGTCGGGGTCGAAGATCTGGTCGCGGTTGGCGTGGTAGAGGAGGAGCCACTTGTAGGGGTTCCCGTAGACCTCGGGACGCCCGGCGATCGACCAGAGGGACTGGTCCTTGCCGACCGGGTAGGAGTCCATCTTCTCCAGGCTCGGTCCGGCGGCGGCCGCCGCGCCCTCCGCGCCGGTCCCTCCGGCCGCCGCGGCGCCCTGAGCACTCTCCAAGTCTTCGATCTGCTTCTCCAGGATCAAGATCTTGGCCGCCTGGTCTTCGTCTTGCGCCTGGGCAGTGGCCAGCTCCTCCCGGGCGGCCTTGATCTCCGACTCCAAGGCCAGGCGCCGGGCCTTCTCCTCCTCGAGCATCCGCGCGATCTCCTCCGCCTCGAGTGTCCCGGCGGCGGTCAGCTCCTCGGCCGGAGTGGGAGCGGGGAGGGGCCGCGCCCGCTCCCGGATCCGGGGATTGATGAAGATGTAGCCTTGGTTGCCCCATTCCCGGAGGTCGGGACCGCTGTAAACCCAGGGGCGGGGGCTGAAGGGGTAGTCGATGACCCGGGTCGTCCGCCCGGAGCGGTTCCAGACGCTCTCCAGCCCGGCGCGGTCGGCGATCTCCTGGGAATCGGGCCCTTCGGCCCGGACCCGCGCCGAGGAAGCCGCGAGGGCGATTATGGTCAGGTACACCAAGCGCATCGTGGGCGTCTCCTCCCTGCGCCGCCGGCGCCGGGGGCTTTGCGCCAATGATAGCATCGGCGGCGGGACTGTCAACAGGTTAAGGGTTGTTCTCCACTCTCCGGTTGCGAAAATCGGATCCGAAAGCGTATTATAATAACCATTCGAGAGTGAAAACCACACGAAAAACATGGATCAACCGGATCATGACCGCCGGTTGGCTCGCCCTGATTCTCCTGGTCTTGGGACTTTTTCTCAAGGACCGGATCGTCCAGCTCCCGTCTTGGATCAGGAAGCTCAAGCGCGAGCCGGTGGCGATCGTCTCCGGGGTCAAGGCCAAGAACATGGCCGGCTTCCTCTGCGACTTCTCCCGCCCGGAGGACGCCGAGATCTGGGTGGCCGCCTCCAGCCGCTTCGAGATCGTGGAAAGCCCACTCGCCTCGCCCGAGAAATGGGCCCGGGTGACCTACTACCCCTCCCAGTCGCCCGGCTTTCTCTGGACCGACGACACCATGCCGACGATGGACTGGCGGGAGGCCTCAGTCTTCCGCTTCACCGTTTTCAACCCCCAGGCCTTCCCCGTCGATCTCAAGGTCAAGGTCAAGGACACCAACGGCGCGAGCTTCCAGCGGGCGGAGAAGGTCGAGCCCGGCCAGTCGCGCCGGATCGAGATCCCCATCCGCCAGATCGCGGAGAGGATCGACGCCAGCAAGGTCGGTTACCTCAATTTTTTTCTCTGGGAGCCCTCCTCCGAGACCGTCCTCTACTACACCGGCGTCGGTCTCCCCGCCTCCGCCCGCCCGGAGCCGGCGGCGGCACTCCTCCGTTTCATGGGATTGGAGTTCCCCTCCTCCGCCATCCCCGGGGAGACGCTCCGGGGCTCCTTCTACTTCATCGCCCGCCGGCCGCTGGGCTCCGACCACGTCCTCCTCCTTCGCCTGAGCCGGGAGGGGAAGGTCCGGACCCTGGCCGAGATCCCGCCCCCCCTCCCGACCAGCCAATGGCCGGAGGGGAGGCTCATGAAGGTCGGACCGGTGGAGGTCGCCCTCCCGGCCGACCTTCCGCCTGGGACCTACAGCCTGGAGGCGGCCCTCGCCCATCCCCTGGAGGTCGCCGGGAGGCTCCAATACTACTTCCAGCCCTACGATAACCCGGAGATCGAGGGCTTTTCCGTGAGCGAGATCCGCGTCGCTGTCCCGGCCGGAGTCAGCGATAAAGACACGAAGACGCCAGGAGGGACGGGGGGGAGGTAAGTTTGTATTTGTCTTTGTGCCTTTGGGTTTCAGTGGCATAATTCCATGACGGGATGAAAACCGTGTTCCGACATTTCGCCTGGTGCGTCCTCGCCGCCCTTCTCGCCGCCCCGTCCGCCCCCGCCGAGACCGTGATCCGGCAGGGCTCGCCGCGGGTCTCCTTCGTCAGCTTCGATCTGCAGACGCAAGCCTCCCAGGGGGAGTTCTTCCGGGGCTCCGCCTTCTTCCAGCTCACCGCGCCGGTGGAGACACCGGAGAAGGTCTTTCTTCACCTCGTCCCCTCCGGTCAGAACGAAGTCCGCGTCAACGCCGATTTCTTCCCCCGCCTCCCGACCAACCGCTGGGAGGTGGGACAGGTGGTCCAGGCCGGGCCGTTCGGCTTGGTCATCCCCGGCGATCTCGATCCGGGCGATTACGAGGTGAAGACGGGGCTGATGGCGATCGAAGCGAACGAGCAGGGCGTCCGCTTCGTCCGGGAGCCCTACACCAACCCCGAGATCAAGAACTTTGTCGTGGGCAAGATCGCGGTCAAGGCGGCGGAGAAGAAGGAGGTCGCCGCCGCCGTGCCGACCGAGCTCGACCTGGTCACCTTCGCCAAGGACGAGGACCTGATCTACTGGGAGCCCCGGGGGGCGACGATCTCCCGCTTTGAGGAGGGGGAGGAGTCGAAGGCCTTGGTCACGATCAAGCCGGAGGGGGAGTACCCGGGGATCGTTCTGGAAAACTACTTCGCCCTGCGCCCCTTCTCCGCCGACTGGCTGGCCTACGATTCCCTGGAGATCGTGCTCGGCGGTCTTCCCGGCGCCCAGCCGGGGCGGGTCATCCTCCAGATCAACGACCGTTCCGGGAGGCTCTATAAAAAGGAGATCCGGCTGACCGGGGGGCAGACGGTCCGGGAGGTCGTTTCCATGGTGGACGCGGGCGGGGCGGTCAACATCTCCGCGATCAGCTCCCTGAAGATCTTCATCCCGTCCCCCACCGCGGATTTCAGCTTCTACCTCTCCCTCCTCCGCCTCCGCTCCCGGGGCGGTCCCACCGGCGAGCCGTCGGTCAGCTTCGTCCGGATCGACGGGCCGAACCGGGTGAAGCGGGGCGAGGTCTTCAAGCTCTCGCCCGTCTTCAAGCTCACCGCCCCCCTCTTCCCCCCCCACAAGATGTTCGTCCACATCTACCGCGAGTTCGACGGGAAGGGGAGCATCGGCGTTGACGCCCCACTTCATCCCCCGATCCGGAGTTGGGCACTGAACCAGGAGGTCGCGGTCGAGTCCGGCCCGCTGATGATCGGCGTGGATTCCCCCCCGGGGAATTACGTGGTCCGCGCCGGCCTCTACATCATCGCCGACACCCAGGGGGGAGGGCTGGACTATGTCAAGGTGGCCACCTGGGAGGAGGACGGTAAGAAGGTCACCAACATCATCCAGCCGACCTTCCCCGAGGACTACATCAAGGAGCCCTACACCAACCCCGAGATCCGGGATTGGGAGGTGGGGAAGCTCACCGTCGAATAGCCGCCGGTTCCGCCGCCGGCGGCCCCGGTGGCTATTCGGTTTGATCCCGAACCCGAGGCAGTGCCGTTGCGATGAAGGTTCGGGGAGACCGGTGCGTGTTGCCGTTGGTATTCCCGCGGCGTTTCTCCCGATTCTAACCGAGGAGGCCGGGCCCTCATCCGCCGGTGGTATCCCATGAGGCCGGGCTCGACGAAATTCCTACTTCTGGCCGCCCTGCTCGGTCTGGCGGTCGTCCTTGCGGCGGGATTCATCCTTTTCGACGCCTTGGTGATCGAGCCGAACTGGCCGGTGGTTAACTCCGTCCGGATCCGCGATCCCACCCTCGCCCGCGTCCTTAAGGACCGGCGGATCGTCCAGGTCTCCGACCTCCACCTCGAAGGAGAGATCGGCTTCCGCGAACGGAGCCTGATCGCGAGGATCAACCGTCTCCGCCCAGACTGCGTCCTCTTCACCGGAGACTACGTCGAGTCCGCCGCCGCCTCCCCCCTGGTCGCCCGCCTGGTCTCGCGGCTCCAGGTCCGGATGTGGTGCTACGGCGTCATCGGCAACGCCGACCGGGCCTACCTCCGGGGGGGAGGCTTCGCCGAGGACTGGAAGCGGTCCGGCCTCTCCCTGATCGGGGGGAGGAACCTGAAGATCCAGCTCGGCGCCGGCGAGGGCTTTTTCTGGCTGGCCGGCGTCGATCACGAGGGAGGGGGCGAAATCCCGGCCGCCCTGGAGGGGATCCCGGCCTCCGATCCCTTGATCGTCCTCTCCGCCCGCCCCGACCTCGCCCCCGCCCTGATCGAGGGGGGGGCCGACCTGGTCGTCTCCGGGGACACCCACGGCGGGCAGGTCGGCCTCCCGGGCTGGGGGCGCTTCCTCTCCGCTTACGGCCGCTCGCCCTATCTCCGCGGCCTCTACCGCCTCGGGGAGGGCTGGCTCTACGTCAACCGGGGGATCGGGTCGAAGCCCTACCCGATTCGCTTCCTCTGCCCTCCCGAAATCACGCTCTTCCGTTTCACGGAATAGCGTGATTTCGGGAAATTGCTCTTGCCCCGATCCTGAGCGCATTCGATAGTATCATCACCGCCGCTCGCTTTTCGCGGCGGCGGTCATCACCCGGGCTTCGCCATTAGCGAGGATTCGCGAGATTAGCGGTTACTATGCTGTTCCAGCCATGAGAGTCCCGTTCCTGATGTTCCACAGCGTCAGCGAGAAGTCCGGCCCGCCGGGCTACCGCTTCGCTCCGGACGGCTTCCGGTCCTTCCTGGGGATGCTCCGCGACGAGGGAATCGGGACGCCGACGCTGAGCGATTATCTCCTCTCCCGGGGGGAGGGGAATCGCCGGGCCGCGGTCCTAACTTTCGACGACGGCTGGAAGGACAATTTGACCGTCGCCTTCCCGCTCCTCGAGGAGTTCGGCTGCCGGGCGACTTTCTTCGCCTCCGTCTCCCTGATCGGGAGCGAGGGGATGATGGATTGGGACGACCTCCGGGAGCTCTCGGGGGCCGGGATGGAGATCGGGTCCCACGGGCTGAGCCACGACCTCCTGGTCGGGAGGCCGGAGGCCGAACTCTGGCGCGAGGTCGCCGAATCCCGGCGGCGGTTGGAGGAGGGGCTGGGCCGGGAAGTCGCCTTCTTCTCCCTCCCGCGGGGCTGCCTCCCCCCGTCCCTCCCGGGACTGGTCCGCCGCGCGGGCTACCGCGGCCTCTGCACCTCCCGCGCCGGGTCCAACCGTCCCGCGGCCGACCCCTATCGCTGGCGGCGCTACCCCGTCCGCGCGGGGATGGCCCCGGACGATCTCCGGGCCGTCGTCCGGGGCGCTGGCGCGCGTCTCATGGGGATCTATTGCCGGGAGAAGGTCCGGGAAGCGCTGCGCCTGCGCCACCGGTGGTTCCTGCCGTGAAACCGTACTCCGGACCGTTCCGTCTTCCAGGACCCGCCGCGACGGCGCTCGGATTGTCGGCGCTCGTTCTTCTCCTGGCCGCTCTCTACTGGCCTTCGGCGGTCTGGATCAACGCCGCCGTGCGCGAGACCGACTCCTATTACACCCACGGCTGGCTCCTCCTCGCCGCGATCGCCCTCCTCCTCTGGCCCCGGCGCGCGGCCCTCACGGCCGCGCCGGTCCTCCCCTCCCGGGCCGGCCTCCCCCTCCTCGCCGCCGGCTTGGCACTGAACCTCTTCGGCCTCGCTTTCCGGATCAACTTCCTCGCGGCCTGGTCGCTCTTCCCCGTCCTCGCCGGTTTGAGCCTTCTCAACTGGGGGTTGGGAAGGACCCGCGTCCTCTTCGGGCCCCTCCTCCTCCTCATTTTCTTCATCCCCCTCCCCGGATTCGCCGTGATCGCCCTCGCCTTCCGTCTCAAGGTAGCCTCGGTCCGCTCGGCCCTCCTCCTGGTCCGCCTCCTCGGGATCGAGGCCTGGCTGAGCGGATTCCAGGTCGTCCTCCCCGCCGCTCCCCCCGGCGAACCGCTCGCCATCGGCGACCCCTGCGCGGGGCTGAGGTCGCTGATCTCCTTCGGCGCCGTCGGGGGGGTCTGCGCCTACCTTTTCCCGCTCTCTCCGCTCCGGCGGCTCGCCGCCGTCTTCGCCGCCCTCGCTCTCGCGCCGGTCGCCAACGCCCTCCGGGTCGCCCTCCTGATCGTCCTCCGCCAGCTCCTGGGGCCGTCCGCCGTGCGGGGCGGCTACCACATCGCCCTCGGCGTGGGCGTCTACGCCGCCAGTCTCCTCTGTTACCTTCGGGTGCTCCGATGGCTCATCCGCTCTCCCGCTCCACCGCCTTCCACCTCAGCCTGATCCTCCTCGCCGGAACGGCCCTGCTGGCCCGGCTCGTCCGCGGCCCTTCCGCCGCCGCCCCGCCGCGGGACGGCTCTTGGCCGGTCCGGGCCGCCGGGTGGGAGGCCGTGGAACTCCCCGTCTCCGCCGATCGCCTCGCGGCCCTGGGCGCCCCCCTGGTCTTCCGGCAGTACCGCGCGCCGGGACGCGCGGTAAACCTTTACCTGGTCTCCGCCGACGGCGACCGCGCGGCCCTCCATCCGCCGGAGTATTGCTTCGTCGGGGGGGCCACGGAGCTCACCGAGGAAGGGGAAGCCGAGCTCCCGGACGGGCGGGGGGGGACCTTCCGGGCCCGCCGCTTCCTGGCCGCCGGGCCGGCGGGGCGGAGCCTGGTCTACTACTGGTACCTCTGCGGCGGCCGGGCGGTGACGGGCTACCTGGAGAGCCAGACCCGGATCGTCCTCGGCCGCCTCCTCGGGCGGCCCGCGCCCGCCTTCCTCGTCCGCCTCTCCGTGGAGGGGGAATTCGAAACCGAGGAGGGGGAGCGCGCGATCCGGGACTTCCTGCGGGCCTGGCCCGCGGACCTCAAGGTCCGCGGCGACGAACCCTAAGGCCGTATTCTCCCGTAGGCGCGGGTCTTTGAGACCGGCGCGCCGCCGTCAGCTCCGGATCATCGCCCCCAGGGTCTTCCAGGCGATGAGAAGGTCAAGGGCGAAGGACATGTTCTCGATGTAGAAGATGTCGTAGAGGAACTTCTCCTGGTGCTCTTTCGGCGTCGAGGCGTAGCCGTAGACTACCTGGGCCCAGCCGGTGATCCCGGGTTTCACCTCCAGCCGCTCGGCGTAAAAGGGGATGGCCTGGACCAGCTCCTTGTAGAAGTAAGGACGTTCGGGGCGCGGGCCGATCAGGGACATGTCGTTAAGGATGACGTTGTAGAGCTGGGGGAGCTCATCGAGGTGGAAACGGCGCAGGATCCGGCCGACCCGGGTGAGCCTCCGGTCGTTCTCGTGGACGAACTCGGGGCCGTGGAGCTCGCTTTCCCGGACCATGGTCCGGAACTTTAAGAGGGTGAAGACCTTGCCGTGGAGGCCCACCCGCTGCTGGCGGTAGAGCACCGGCGCCCCCGAGGTCAGGCGGATGAGGGCGGCGATGATCAGGGAGAGCGGGCTTAAGGCGACCAGGAAGAAGGCCGCGCCCCCGGTGTCGAGGAGGCGCTTGAGCTCCTTGTAGCGGAGGTGCTTGTGGGAGACGGTGGGGCTGATCAGGGGGACCCGCTCGGTGGGGAAGGAGGCCATCGACCCGATGATTGCCTCGTAGAGATTGGGGATGATCCGGAAGATGACGTCGTGCCCCCCGAAGAGGGAAATGATGCGGAGGATCTTCTCCTTGGGCAGCCGCGCGGAGGCGATCACCACCTCGTCGATGGCGTGCTCCTCGATGATCCGGGGAAGGTCCTCGAGGGTGCCCAGCCGGAAGGCGTCCCCGACCGACCGTCCCTCCCCGGCTTCGACCTCGATGAAGCCAACCAGGCGCCGGGAGATCCAGGCCTCCCGCACCACCCGGGTGGCGAGCCTTTGCGACTCGCGGTCCATCCCCACGATCAGGGTGTGGGAAACGAAGTAGTCCTTCCCCATCATCCAGTTGATCAGCTTGCGGGTGATGAGCCGCCAGACGATGATGTAGGGGATGGTGATCAGCCAGGAGAGGAGGATGACCAGGCGGGGGTAGGCGAAGGAGCGGGCGAAGAAGGCGACCACGATGATGATCAGGGTGCTGACCGTGACCGCCTTGATGGCGTTCAGGACCGTGTCGTAGAAGGATCGGTACTTCGGCTTGTCGTAGAGCCCGTAGGAATAGAGGCAGGCGAGGCGCAGGACGATGATCGGGAAGAGGATCTGCAGGTAGGCGGTGAAGTTGACCCGGGGAAGGGGCCCCTTCGCGAAGCCGAAGCGGACGACGAAGGCGGTGAAGTCGGCCAGGACGACCAGGGCGGCGTCGGCCAGCAGGGAGAGGGCGACCAGGGCCTCCTTGGAGAGGGGGGCGATCTTCTTCCTATTCATGAGGCGCGACGACGGCGTTCTTCTTCAACGCGGACCGCGTCCGCCGGGTATCCACGTCGGCCACCGTCATGGTTGGAAGAACCCGCCGCGCCACCACCTCGCCGACGGGCTTCCCGTTCTCGAGGACGTCCCAGCGGCTCCCCGCCTTGACCCCGTCCTTCTCCCCAAGGTTGAAGACCACGAAGTCGTAGCGCCGGTTGACCGCCATGACCGTCCCCTCGCGGCCGCGGCGGGACTTCTCGCCGTCGCTCACCACCACCTCGGGCAGGGCGACCGTCCCGCTGGAGGGCTTACCCGCCTCCAGGGCGTTGAGCTTCTCCTGGAGCGAGTCCCTCTCCCCCATCAGGCGATCGATGTGGGAGAGGAGCTTGGCCTGGTTCTCCCGGTCCGCGCTCGCCCGCTGCTGGAGATCGGCCACGGTCTTCTGTTCCTCGGCCAGCCGCTCTTCGGTCTTGCTCCGGGATTCCTCGACGCTGGCCAGGCGGCTCTGAAGGATCGCCTGGTCCTTCTCCAGGGCGCCGACCCGCGTCTGGAACTCGGCGCGCTTGGTCTCGGTATCCTGGAGCTGGTTCTCCAGGCGGTTGATCTGGCCGAGTTGCTGGGCGATTGCATCCTCCTGGGCCTTGACCCGGAGCTCGGCCGATTCCCGCAGCCGGGATTCGCTCTCGAGCCGGGCGGACGTGGTCCGGTACTGCACGAAGAGGAAGATGACCGCGGCGACGAGCAGCCCCCCGGCCGTCGCGATGATGATTCGTCCGCGCGCCGCGGGCCCGGACGGCGGGACGGAATCAGATGCGGGTGCGGGGGCCGCCGGGGCGGCGCTGGCGTTCGTGGGCATAGTCGGTCTCCTTTAATAGGTGGTATAATATCTTCTCATTTTGTTCGAGGGCGAGGAAGTTGTCAAGCGTCTAACATTGGCGGGAAGACCCCGCGAGCCATGACCGAGCTCTTCATCCTTTCCGCGGCGTTCATCGCCTACACCTATCTCCTCTATCCGCTGGGTCTGCTTCTCCTCGCCCGCGGCCGCCCCCCGTCCGCGCCGGACCTGGCGCGCTGGCCGTCGGTCTCCCTCCTCGTCCCGGCCCGGAACGAGGGGCGTTTGATCGGGACGAAGATCGCCAACGCCCTCGGCCTCCCGTATCCCGGCGCGCTGGAGGTCGTGGTCGCTTCCGACGGTTCGCGGGATGAGACGGCCGCCGTCGTCCTCTCCGCTCGCGACCGACGTCTGCGCCTCCTCGACTACCCCGATCACCGCGGCAAGATGGGGACGATCAACCGCGCCGTCCCCGAGCTGACCGGCGAGATCGTCGTCTTCACCGACGCCAGCGCCCTGTTCGCGCCCGAGGCGCTCGCGCGGCTCGCCTCCGCCTTCGCCGACCCGGCGGTGGGCGCGGCCAGCGGCGAGCTGGTCCTCCGGGAGGAGGGAGGAGGGGTGAGCGGGGTGAGGGTCGACTGGTATTGGCGGATGGAGAAGGCGATGCGCCGGCGGGAATCCGCCCTCTCCTCCTGCCTGGGGGCGACCGGAGCGATCTGGGCCCTGCGCCGGGAGCTTTTCCGCCCGCTCCCCGACGACACCATCCTCGACGATTTTCTCCTCCCCCTGGAGGCGGTGCGGCGGGGGCGCAAGATCGCCTTCGTCGAATCCGCCCGGGCCTTCGAGACCGAGGCGGCCGACTGGCGGCGGGAATTCCGGCGCAAGGCGAGGACGCTGGCCGGCAACTACCAGGCCTTCGCCCGCTCCCCCTGGCTCCTCGACCCCTTCCGCTCCCCGGTCGCGGTTGGGATGATCTCCCACAAGCTCTTCCGCCTCCTCGTCCCGTTCGCTCTCGTCCTGGCGCTACTTTCCAGCGCCCTCTCCCCGGCCTGGCCCCGTCACGCCTTCCTCCCCCAGGCGATCTTCTACCTCGCCGCCGCGGCCGGCTGGTTCGAGGCCGTTCTCCGCGGCCGTCCCTCGCGCCTCCTCTCCCCCGCCTTCACCTTCTGCCTCCTCAACGCTGCCGCCGCCTGGGGGGGGATCGTCTACTGCTTCCGGAGGAAGGCGCTCCGCTGGAAATGAGGTTGCGTGAGGTTACGCAAGGTTACGTGGGGATACATAAAGTTACCGCTGGCGCGGATATCGCAAGTTTGGCCGCTCTTCGCATATCCCTGCCTCCGGCCGGGGTTTCCGTAACCTTTTGTTCTTGTCTCCACCCCGCTTTCGAGTATAGTCCTCTCCCTTGGCAAGCCCATGACCTCGGCCTTGAAACAGCGCCTTTTCCTCCTCCTCCGCCTGGCGATCGGCCTCTCCCTGCTCGGTTACATCTTCTCCAAGATCAGCCGCAACGGGGGGCTCGCTCAGCTTCCCAGCTACTACGCCCAGGCCGATCTCTGGGCCCTCCTGGCCGCGGTCGCGGTCATGGCCGCTCTCTTCGCCGCCGGGGCCTTCCGCTGGGGGCTCCTCCTCCGCGCCCAGGGGGTTAGGCTCTCCTCTCCGAGCGTCTTCATGTATTACATGATCGGGATGTTCTTCAACAGCTTCCTCCCCTCGACCGTGGGGGGGGACGTGGTCAAGGTCTACTACCTCTCCCGCTTCACGGGGAAGGGGCCGGCCGCCCTGGCCTCGGTCGCGGTCGACCGGCTGATGGGCATGGGGGGGATGTGCGTCGTCGCGCTCGTCTCCCTCCTCTTCGGGGCGGGCGAGCTCGCGTCGGCGCTCAAGCCGAAGGAAACCGCCTTGGTGTGGCTGATCGTCGTCGGCGTTTCCGCCGGCCTGATCCTGTTCTTCCTGGTCGTTTTCAACGAACGCCTGCTTCGGGCCCTGACCACCCGCGTCCCCTGGGAGGCGTTCCGGAGGAAGATCACGGACGTCCACGACGCCCTCTGCGTCTACCGCGGCCAGAGCTCGGTTCTCCTGAAAACGCTCCTCATCTCCAGCGTGATCTGGGTGATCATCGTCTTCGATTCCTGGCTGATTTCGCTGGTCTTCCGGAACACGATCCCGCCCATCCCCCTGAGGTATTTTTTCCTGTTTATACCCGCGATTTCGGTTATCATGTCGCTGCCGATCTCCTTCTCGGGCTTGGGGACGCGGGAAGCCGCCTTCGTCCTCTTCTTCGGCTCCCTGGCCTGCCTCAAGCCGGCCGGGGAGATCCCTTCCGTGGCGCAAAGCGTGGCGGACAGGCACGCGCTGATGCTTTCGCTCAATTTCTACTTCGTTTCCCTGGCGGCCTCGCTGGTCGGCGGGGTCATCTACATCCTGAAAGACCAGCTTCGCTTCCACCGCGGTGAGATCGCCTCTCCGGGCGCGGCGGGCGGAGCCGGGGAGGGGCGGACATGATCGACGGAGTCACGGTCAAGCAGCTCAAGCCCATCCCGGACGAGCGGGGTCGGGTAATGGAGATGTTCCGCTCCGATGACCCCTTCTTCCGCCGCTTCGGCTACGCCTACCTGACCACCGCCTACCCCGGAGTGGTCAAGGGCTGGCACCACCACAAGAAGCAGACCGACCATTTCGTGGTCGTCCGGGGAATGATGAAGGTGGTCCTCTACGACGACCGGGAGGGCTCCCCTACCCGCGGGGAGGTGAACGAGTTCTTCCTGGGGGTCCACAACCCCATCCTCCTCCGTATCCCGCCCGGGGTCACCCACGGCTTCAAGTGCACGAGCGAGGAGGAAGCGATGGTGATCAACTTCCCCGACCATCTCTACGATCCCGGCGACGAGTTCCGGACCGATCCCCACCAGAACTCCATCCCCTACCACTGGGGAAGAAAAGACCGCTAGTGTTTTGTCTCGAAGACAAGTGCGCCTAAAGGAGAAAATATAGTGAAAGGAGTCATCCTCGCCGGCGGGCTGGGCACCCGGCTCTCCCCCCTGACCAAGATCACCAACAAGCACCTCCTCCCGGTCCACGACCGGCCGATGATCTACTATCCGATCCAGACCCTGGTTAACGCCGGGATCTCGGACATCATGATCGTGACCGGGGGGAACAACGCCGGCGACTTCCTCCGCCTCCTCGGGAACGGCAAGGAGTTCGGCCTCAAGGAGATCAGCTACACCTACCAGGAGCGGGAAGGGGGGATCGCCGAGGCCCTTTCCCTCGCCGAGCACTTCTCCGAAGGCGACCGCGTCCTGGTCATGCTCGGCGACAACCTGATCGAGAAGAACATCGTCCGGGCGGTCCGGGCCTTCGAGAAGCAGAAGGAGGGGGCGAAGATCCTCCTCAAGGAGGTCGACAACCCGCAGGACTACGGGGTGGCGGTGATCGAGGGAGAGAAGGTGAAGAAGATCATCGAGAAGCCCAAGGATCCGCCCAGCCGCTACGCGGTGATCGGGATCTACATGTATGACCCGGAAGTCTTCCGCTATATCCGCCGCCTGAAGCCCTCGGGACGGGGGGAGCTGGAGATCACCGACGTCAACAACTTCTACATCCAAGACGGGAAGATGACCTACGACATCCTGGATGGCTGGTGGGCCGACGCCGGCTCCTCCATCGCCAGCCTGATCCGGGTCAACCAACTCGTCGCCGCCAGCGGGGCCAACCGTCTTTAAAATGTCCCGCCCCGTCCGGGCCGGGACATTTTAAAGAAAGCGCGCGGCGCGGTTGGTCGCGGGCGATTTCGGTCGGCCGGTGGCGCCGCGCTACCGATTCGAGCGTTCATACGACAAAGGATACGGCATGAGAACCATTCTCGTCACCGGGGGCGCCGGCTTCATCGGCTCCAACTTCATCCGCTACTGGCTCCGGGCCCACCCGGAGGACCGGGTCGTCAACCTCGACAAGCTCACCTACGCCGGCAACCCCGAAAACCTCCGGGAGGTCGAGCAGGACCCGCGCTACCGCTTCCTCAAGGGAGACATCGCCGACCCGCAGGCGGTGGCCGAGGCTTTCGGGGAGAAGCCCGACGTGGTGGTGAACTTCGCGGCCGAGACCCACGTCGACCGGTCGCTGATGAACCCCGACGACTTCATCCGGACCGACGTCTACGGGACCTACGTCCTCCTGGAGGCGGTGCGGCGGCAGGGAGCGGGGGTTTTCGTCCAGATCTCCACCGACGAGGTCTACGGCTCGGTGGCGGAGGGTTTCAGCGTCGAGACCGATCCCCTCCTCCCCCGCAACCCCTACTCCGCCTCCAAGGCCGGGGCCGACCGCCTCGCCTACTCCTACTTCGCGAGCTACCAAATCCCGGTGGTGGTCACCCGCGCTTCCAACAACTTCGGCCCCCGCCAGTACCCGGAAAAGGTCATCCCGCTCTTCGTCACCAACGCCCTCGACGACGTCCCCCTCCCGCTTTACGGCGACGGCCTCAACGTCCGCGACTGGCTCTACGTCGAGGACCATTGCCGGGCGATCGACCTCTTGATCGAGAAGGGGGTCCGGGGCGAGGTCTACAACATCGGCGGGGGTAACCTTCTCGCCAACCGCGACCTGACCGCGAAGATCCTCAAGTACCTGGGGAAGCCGGCAACCCTGATTCGCCGGGTCAAGGACCGGGAGGGGCACGACCGCCGCTACGCCCTCGACTCCGGCAAGCTCAAGCGGCTGGGCTGGCAGCCGGCGCACGACTTCGAGACCGAGCTCGCCGCCACCATCGCCTGGTACCGGGACAACCGCTGGTGGTGGGAGAAGCTGAAAAGCGGCGAGTTCAAGGCCTACTACCAGCGGCAGTATGGCCACCGCTGATCTCGGCCCGATCCTGGTCGTCGGATGTCGCGGCCTCCTCGGCCGCGAGCTGATGGAGATCCTCCCCTCCCTGGGCGCGGTCTCCGGCGCCGACCTCCCCGAACTGGACATCCGCTCTCCCGCCTCCGTCGCCGCCGTGCTCGCCGCCCACCGCCCCCGCTGGGTGGTCAACGCCGCCGCCTACACCGACGTTGACCGGTGCGAGACGGAGCGGGAGAAAGCCTTCGCGGTCAACGCCCTCGGGGCGGGGAACCTCGCCCGGGCCTGCCGGAAGGCTTCCGCCGCGCTGGTCCACCTCTCCACCGACTTCGTCTTCGACGGCGCCAAGGGCTCCCCCTACCTCGAGGAGGATCCGCCCCGGCCGCTCAGCGTCTACGGCGAGTCCAAGCTGGCGGGAGAGGAGGCGGTCCGGGCGGCGGGGGGGAGGGGGCTGATCGTCCGGACGGCCTGGCTCTTCGGGCGGGGGGGGAGGAACTTCCCCGACACCATCTTGGCCCGCGCCCGGGAGACGGGGAAGCTCGCCGTGGTCGACGACCAGGAGGGCTCTCCCACCTACGCGGTGGACCTGGCCCGCGGGATCGCCGCCCTGGTCCGGGCCGGGGCGGAGGGGACCGTGCACCTCAGCAACCGGGGTCACTGCTCCTGGTTCGAATACGCCCGCTTCATCGTCGCCGTCGCGGGGATCCCCGCCGAGGTCCGCCCGGCGAAGAGCGCCGAGCTCAACCGCCCGGCCCGCCGCCCGTCCTGGTCGGTCCTGAGCCTCCAGCGTTACGAGACGCTCACCGGGCTCACGATGCGCCCTTGGCAAGAAGCGGTGCGGGAGTATATAATGCTGCGCGCCTGACATTTTCGTTCTCGTGCGCGTATCCGTTCACGTTCACGTAATCATACCGGGGCACGGACTCGTGAACGTGGACGCGAACGAGAACGTGTACGAGAGAACGACACGTTATATCTGACACCCGACACCACCTCGGAGGTCCGTATGATCGACAAGGAACTCTTGGAAATCCTCGCCTGCCCGGCCTGCAAGTCGTCGCTCACCTACGACGAGAAGAACCAGAAGCTGATCTGCCGGGACGAGTCCCCCGAGACGAGGGAATTCAAGCGCGGCGAGCGCTGCGGGCTCATCTACTCCATCCGCGACGGCATCCCGGTGATGCTGATCGACGAGGCGGAGCGTCCCAAGGCATGAGGAGGTTCGGGGTTCAACGGTTCGCGGTTCAACGGTTGAACCGCCGAACCTTTGAACCCTTGAATCCTTGATCCCTTGAACCCTCCCATCAAGATTCTCGTCATCCACGGCCCCAACCTCCAGCTCCTCGGCGAGCGCGAGACCGGCGTCTACGGGAAGACCACCCTCGCCTCCATCGACCGGGAGCTGGTCCGGCTCGCCTCCCGCCGGGGGGTGTCGCTCTCCATCCTCCAGTCGAACAGCGAGGGAGAGATCGTCGAGGCGATCGCCGCCGCCCGGAAGTCGGCCGCCGCCATCCTGATCAACCCGGCCGCCTACACCCACACCTCGGTGGCGATCCGGGACGCCCTGGCCGCCGTCCGTCTCCCCGCCGTCGAGGTCCACCTCTCCAACATCCATGCCCGCGAGGAGTTCCGCCGCACCTCCTTGGTCGCGCCGGTGGTTCGGGGCCAGGTCTCCGGCTTCGGCCCCCTGAGCTACCTCCTGGGCCTCGAAGCCGCGATCGCCCTGGCCCGCCCGCCGAAGAAATCGCACCGGCGAAAGCTGTAAGGCAGACGCTAACTTTCGCATTTCCGGCCCGGGATGCGTTGCCGCGGCTGATCAAAATTCGCGTAATCCCTGCCGGCAGGCAGGCGCGGCTTTCTTCGGTCGGGTCGATGGAGGATATGACGATGGATTACGCCGTCCGCCGCCGCCGCCTGCGCGCGCGGATGAACCGGGCGGGACTGGACGGCTTTCTCGCGGTCGAGCCGGCCAACGTCTCCTATCTCAGCGGCTTCCGGGGGGAGACGGGCTGGCTCCTGGTCTCCTCCCGCTCCGCCGTCCTCTTCACGGACTTCCGTTTCCGGGAGCAGGCTTCCCGGGAGGCCGGCCCCGCCGTTCGCGTCCGGGAGGCGGGGAGCGAAGGGCTCTCCGGCGCGACGGCAGCCTTCTGCCGCCGGTCCGGCCTCCGGCGGATCGGTCTGGAGGGGGAGGCGATCCCCCGGGGCTCCTGGCGCGCCCTCGAGGCGGCCCTGGGGAAGCGCGCGCTGCTCCCCGTCGGCGACTGGGCGGGCGAGATGCGGACGGTCAAGGACCCGCTCGAATCGGCGCGGATCGCCCGCGCTTCCCGCCTCGCCGTCCGGGCGCTCAACGATGCGCTCGTTGGCTTGCGAACGGGGATGACCGAAGCGGAGCTGGCCGCCCGGATCGTCTTCCGGATCCGGAGTTCGGGGGGGAGGGAGGCCTTCGACCCGATCGTCGCTTTCGGCCCTCACTCCTCGGAGCCGCACGCGATCCCCGGCCGCCGCCCGATCCGGGGGCGCGGCCTCCTCCTGATCGACCTGGGCGCGGCCCTGGACGGCTACCATTCCGACCTGACCCGGACGTATTTCCTCAACGGGCCCGACCGCCGCTTCGCGGCCGTCGCCGGCGCGGTCCGGGAGGCCCAGCGGGCGGCGATCGCCGCGCTCGTTCCCGGAGCGAAGGCCGCGGATGTCGATGCGGTCGCCCGGGCCGTCCTCCGCCGGGGCGGCTGGGACGCCTGCTTCGGCCACGCCCTCGGCCACGGCGTCGGTCTTCAGATCCACGAGTCCCCCCGGCTGAGCGGATCCTCGAAGGCGATCCTCCGCGAGGGGATGGCGGTGACGGTCGAGCCGGGCGTCTACATCCCCTGCTGGGGAGGGGTGAGGATCGAGGACACGGTCCTGGTCGCGTCCCGGGGCGGGAAGGTTTTGACCCGGACCGCGCGGGATGACGACGATCGCATTGTTCTGGTATAATATCCTTCCGGTGATCGCATGAAACGACCGAAGGCAGGTCCCGAGGTGAAAGAGATGGATCTCAACCTGGTCAAGAAGATCCTCCGCCTGATGGAGGAGGAGAACTTACGCGAGTTTGAATGGGAAGCCGACGGGGTGAAGATCCGCCTGAAAAAGGGCGGGGCGGAAGCGCCTCCGCCGCCCCCGGCGCCCCCCGCTCCGGTGCCCGCCCCCGCCGCGCCGCCCGCCGCCGCCCCGGCGCCGGACACGGCCGCGATCGTCTCCCCGATGGTGGGGACCTTCTACCGGTCGCCCGCGGCCAACGCCGCCCCCTTCGTCGAAGCCGGGGCCCGGGTGGCCAAGGAGACCGTGGTCTGCATCATCGAGGCGATGAAGGTGATGAACGAGGTGACCGCGGACGTGGCCGGGGAGATCGTCGAGGTCCTGGTCAAGGACGGCCAGCCGGTCGAGTTCGGCCAGCCCCTCTTCCGGGTCCGGGTATGATGTTCGGGAAGATCCTCATCGCCAACCGGGGCGAGATCGCGCTCCGGATCGTCCGCGCCTGCCGGGAAATGGGGATCAAGACGGTGGCCGTCTACTCCCGGGCCGACCAGGACTCGCCCCACGTCTCCTTCGCCGACCAGGCGATTTGCATCGGCGACTCCGCGAGCGCCGAGAGCTACCTCAAGATCCCCAACATCATCAGCGCCGCCGAGGTGGCCGACGTCGACGCCATCCACCCGGGGTACGGCTTCCTCTCCGAGAACTCGCATTTCGCCGAGATCTGCGAGAGCTGCAACATCCGTTTCATCGGCCCCGACCACCGCGTGCTCGAGCTGCTGGGCAACAAGCAGAAGACCCGGGCCCTGGCCGAGGGGCTGGGCCTCCCGGTCATCCCCGGCTCCAACCAGGTGCTCTCGACCGAGGCGCAGGCCCTGGAGACCGCCCGCCAGATCGGCTACCCCGTGATGATCAAGGCGGTGGCGGGCGGGGGCGGGAAGGGGATCCGCCGCGCCCACAACGACGTATCCCTGGTCAGCGCCTTCCTGAACGCCCGCGCCGAGGCCGAGGCGGCCTTCGGGGACCCCGGGATCTACATCGAGAAGATGCTGGAGCGCCCGCGCCATGTCGAGATCCAGGTCCTGGCCGACCGCCGCCGGACCTGCCTCCACCTGGGGGAGAGGGACTGCACGATCCAGAGGAAGAACCAGAAGCTTTTGGAGGAGTGCCCCTCGCCCCTGGTCGACCTCTCCCTGCGCAACACCCTGGGAAGGCTCGCCGTCCGCCTGGTGCGGGAGGTGGGCTACGTGGGCGTGGGGACGGTCGAGTTCCTCCTCGACCAGGCCGGGAACTTCTACTTCCTGGAGATGAACGGACGGATCCAGGTCGAGCACCCGGTGACCGAGGTGGTCACCGGGATCGACCTGGTCAAGACGCAGATCCGGCTCGCCGCCGGGGAGAAGGCCGCCCTCCTCCAGCGGGACATCCGCTTCCGCGGCCACGCCCTGGAGTGCCGGATCAACGCCGAAGACCCGTTCCACGGCTTCATCCCCTCGCCCGGGCGGGTCGGGACCTTCCACCTCCCCGGCGGCCCCGGCGTCCGCGTGGACACCCACATCTACCCGGGCTGCACCATCTCCCCCTACTACGACTCCCTGATGGCGAAGCTCGTCGCCTTCGGGGAGGACCGGGCCACCGCGATCCGGACCATGGAGCGGGCGCTCTCCGAGTTCAAGATCGAGGGGGTGAAGACGACCATCCCTCTCCACAAGCGGATCGTCCACCATCCCGCCTTCCTGCGCGGCGCCTATGGGACCGATTTTCTCGACACGCACCTGGGGATCGGGGTGGGATAGGCCGGAAAATCTTGAAACTGCGAGTTGCCTATGCACTTAGCTCGTAAGATCTTCGTCGCCCTCCACTGCGCCCTTTTCCTCGCCTTCGGGCTGGCCCTGATCCTGGCCGCCCGGGGCGCCTTTTTCGCCGAGCTCCTCCGCCTCCTCCCGGGCTATCTGACCCCGGAACGGGTCTTCCTCGCCGGCTTCCTCCTCCTCCTCCTCGGCCTCGTCCCGGCCCTCCTCAAGGTGGCGGAGATGCGCCGGGGGCGCTACGTCGCCTTCGAGAACCCCGACGGGGAGGTGGCCATCGCGCTCCACACCATCGAGGGGTTCGTCCGCCGGGTCGGTCAGGCCTTCCCCGAGGTGCTGAAAGCCCGCCCGATCATCATCCCCCGGCCGGGGGCGGGCGTGGAGATCGTCCTGGAGACGGTCCTGGAGGAGGGAGCCAACATCCCCGAGCTGACCGAGGCGATCCAGCACCGGATCAAGGCCCAGCTCCAGGAGCTCCTGGGGATCGAGAACGTCGCCGGGGTCCAGATCACGGTGGCGAAGATTCGGCCGTCGCCGGCTTCGCCCGTCCCCCCCGCGGAGACGGAGAAGACTGACGGGGAAAGGGGATAGCTCCAAGATTTGTTACCGATGAGACAACGGAAAGGAGAATTCGCGTGAAGAAGATCGGCATTCTCACCGGCGGGGGCGACGCCCCCGGGTTGAACGCGGTCATCGCCGGCGTCATCGCCCAGGCGAAGGCGGACGGCGCCTCGGTCCTGGGGATCCTCCGGGGCTGGGCGGGGTTGCTGGAGAAGGACGCCGTCGTCCTCGACCCCTCCCGGGCGGAGGGATTGGCCACCCGGGGGGGGACCATCCTCTTCTCCTCCCGGACCAACCCCTACAAGAAGCCGAACGGGCCCCAGACCGCCCGCGACAACTTCGCCGCCCTGGGACTGGACGCCCTGATCGCCTGCGGCGGCGACGACACCCTGGGCGTGGCCCGCAAGCTCTACGACGACTTCAAGCTTCCGGTGGTCGGGGTCCCTAAGACCATCGACAACGACCTCTCCGGGACCGACCGGACCTTCGGCTTCGACACCGCGGTCAACATCGCGATGCGGGCGATCGACGATCTCCGGGTCACCGCCGAGTCCCACCGCCGGATCATGGTGGTGGAGGTGATGGGCCGCCACGCCGGCTGGATCGCCCTCTGGGCCGGGATGGCCGCCGCCGCCGACGTCACCATCATCCCCGAGGTGAAGATGTCCGTGGCCGAGATCGCGGCGATTTTGAAGAGGAAGAAGGACCTGGGGCGGACCTCGGCGATGGTGGTGGTGGCGGAGGGGGTCGAGCTTACCGACGCCATGGTGACCCAGGACAAGTCCACCGACGCCTTCGGCCACGTCAAGCTCGGGGGCGTGGGGAAGCAGCTCGAGCAGGAGCTGGAGAAGGCCCTGAAGTGGGAGGCCCGCTCGGTCATCCTCGGCCACCTCCAGAGGGGAGGGGCCCCCAGCGCCCTCGACCGCGTCATCGGCCTGCGCTTCGGCCTGGCGGCGGCGGGGCTGGTCCGGGAGAAGAAGTGGGGGCAGATGGTGAGCCTGAAGGGCAACGAGGTCGTCGGCGTCTCCCTCACCGAAGCGGTGGGGAAGCTCCGCACCGTGCCGCCGGCCTTTTACGAGGAGGCCCGTCTTTTCTTCTGAAACCGGGCGAGCCCGGTTTTAGAAGAAAAGAATGTAGGCCGCTTCTGCGAAGCGGCGCCTCAAGGAACGACTTTGATGAAAAAGGCTATCCTTCAAACCATCGACGAGTCCATCGCCGCCCACGAGAAACTAAAATCCCTCGCGCCCCAGATCGCTGCCGCGGCGCGGATCCTGATCGCGGCGCTCCAAAAGGGGAAGAAGATCCTGGTCTGCGGGAACGGGGGATCGGCCGCCGACTCCCAGCACATCGCCGCGGAGCTCGTCGGGAGGTTCAAGCGCGAGCGGAAGGCGCTTTCGGCGGTGGCCCTCACCACCGACACCTCCATCCTCACCTCGCTCGCGAACGACTACGCCTTCGCGCGGGTCTTCGCCCGTCAGGTGGAGGCCCTGGGGAGGAAGGGGGACGTTCTCGTCCTGATCTCGACCAGCGGCAACTCGGGGAACCTGACGGAAGCGGCCCGAGCCGCCCGAGCGGCGGGGGTCTTCACGCTCGCCCTCCTCGGGCGCGACGGGGGAAGTTTGAAGCCGGAGGTCGACCTCGCTCTCGTCGTCCCCGCCGCCGATACCGCCCGCATCCAGGAGTGCCAGTCGGTCGTCTACCACATCCTCTGCGACCTGGTCGAATCCGCCTTCGCCTAGCCCGGTTTATTCGGGAAAACCAACGGCTTTCCCGAATAAGCCGGTCTAGAATTATTCGTGAAGATCGAAAGATCTTCATGAATCATGCGGGCTCGTTGACATCCGCGATGGTTGTGTTATGGTTGCGGTATGGCTACGATCACGATCAAGGATCTGCCCGCGGAAGTCCATCGGACGCTCAAGGACCGCGCCCGCGCCCACGGCCGCAGTCTGAATCGGGAGATCATCGCTACTCTGGTCAGCACGGTCTCCGCCGCCGCGGTGGACTCCTTCGCCGTGCTCAGTCATGCTCGGTCCGTTCGGGAAACCCTCGGGGTTTATCTGACCCAATCCGATTTGAAAGCCGCCAAGGACCGTGGCCGCCGATGATCGCGGTGGACGTCAATGCCATCGCCTATCTCTGGATACCCGGCGAGCTGACGTCCTGCGCGGTCCGGGCCTTTGCGAAAGACCCGGTCTGGGTTTCGCCCATACTCTGGCGCTCGGAGTTTCGGAATATCCTCGCCGGCTATCTGCGTCGAAAGGAGATGTCCGTCGCCGATATTGAACGCTCCTTGCAGGGCGCGCACAATTGCATGAACGGACGGGAGTATATTCTGCCCTCCTTTTTAGTCATGGACTGTGTCGCCCGATCGAACTGCTCCGCCTATGACTGCGAGTATGTCGCCCTGGCGAAGGATCTGAGAATAAAGCTTCTGACGTCCGATCGGGATCTGCTCCGAGAGTTCCCCGATGTCGCCGTCAGTCTCCGGGAATGGGGTTCGGTCCAAGACGGTTGAACGCTTATGAGAAGCAAGATCCAGACCCGTCCCGCCCTGGTCCGCCTGGTCCGCGGTATCAAGCGCCAGGGGAAGACCGTGGTCTTCACCAACGGCTGCTTCGACCTTCTCCACGTCGGCCACGTCCGGCTCCTTCAGGCGGCGAAGAAGCTCGGGGACGTCCTGGTCGTCGCCGTGAACTCCGACCGCTCGGTCCGCTCGCTGGGCAAGGGGACCGGCCGCCCGCTCGTCCCGGAGGCGGAGCGGGCGGAGGTCGTGGCCGCGCTCGGGGCGGTGGACTACGTCGTCGTCTTCGGCGAGTCCACGCCCCGCGCCCTGATCCGCGCCCTCCTCCCCGACGTCCTGGTCAAGGGCGGGGACTGGAAGGCAAAAGAGATCGTCGGCGGGGAAGAGGTGCGGGCGGCGGGAGGGCGGATCGTCGTCTTCCCCCTCGTCCCCGGCCGCTCCACGACCCGCCTCGCTGCCCGTCTGTCCGCCCGTTAGCCCATTCCGCGGAAGATCGGGGTATTCTCTTCTGGCGGCCTGAAATACCCCGCCAGCTTAGTGTGGGAGGGGCATTCCTGCCCCGATCCGGATCGATGAGGATTGCGTCCCTGATCGAATCGGAGATTTGATCGGGGCCCACGAGAGTCGGACCGCAATCCTCCCCGGACAACGGATATGGCAATCCGGAAACGCATTCTCCAGGTCATCCTGGACCGGGCCTTTGTCGATCTCCGCTCCGCCCCCGCCGCCGCCCGGGCCGCGGCGGAGAACGGGGCGGATCTCATCCAATACCGGGACAAGACCTCCTCCGCGCGGGATTTCCTCGAGGTCGCCTGCGCGATCCGAAAGGCCCTCGACGGCTCGGGAGTCCCCCTCGTCGTCAACGACCGTTTGGATATCGCTCTCGCCGCGGGCGCCTCCGGCGTCCACCTGGGGCAGGGCGACCTCCCCGCGACCGCGGCCCGGCGCCTGGGCGGCGCCGGCTTCGTCGTCGGGGTCAGCGCCTCGACACTGGAGGCGGCCCGCGCCGCCGAGGCGGCGGGGGCCGACTATCTCGGCGCGGGAGCCTTCTTCCCGACCTCCTCCAAGGCCGATATCCGCCCGCTCGACCGGTCCGTTTTTTCCGGGATCGTCCGCGCCGTCCGCCTCCCCGTCCTGGCGATCGGGGGGATCACGGCCGACAACCTCTCCGAGGCCCTGGCCGCGGGGGCCTCCGGCGTGGCGGTGATCTCGGCCGCCTTCGCCGGGGGTTCCGTCTCGGTCGCCGTCGCCGCCCTGCGCCGGGCGCTGGACCGTTGATGAAGCGCCGGGCCGTCTGGCTCTCCGTCGGTCTCCTCGTCCTCACCCTCCTCCTCCGGCTCCCCCCCGTCGTCTCCTTCCCGGTTCTTTCCATCGACGAGGTCTATCTCGCGGTCGCCGCCGAGGAGATGCGAGGGGGGAGGCTCCTCTACCGGGAGATCATCAGCGACAAGCCCCCGCTCCTCCACGCCCTCTACTACCTCCTCCCCGCTTCCGGCCCCGCCCGGGTGAAGGCCGCCGAGGCCGCCGGGATCGCCGCCACCCTCGCCGTGACCGCCCTAATCCTGGCGATCGCCCGGCGGACGGCGGGAGAGGCCGCCGGCTGGGCCGCGGGCTACCTCTACGCCGTCTTCAGCGCCACCTTCTTCCCCTCCGACATGGTGGCGGCGAACCGCGAGATCTTCATGATCCTCCCCCTTTCCCTCTCCGCCTGGTTCTTCCTGCGCGGCGAGGAGTCCGCCGGGGGGGGCGGCCGGGAGTATTTTTTGGCCGGGGCCTGCGCCGGCCTGGGTGGTCTCTTCAAGCAGCCCGGCTTCACCATGGCCTTCGCCCTCCTCCTTTCCGCCCTCTCCGGTCTTTTCCGCCCCGGCGGCGTCCGGCGCTCGGCGGCGCGGGTCGGCTGGATACTCGCCGGATTGGCGGCGGCGCTCTTCGGCTGCGCCCTCTTCTTCCAAATCCAAAGGACCCTCTCCGAACTCGTCTTCTGGTCCTGGACCTACGGCCTCGCCTACTCGGGCTCCGTCCCCTGGGGCGAGGCGCTCCGATCGTGGTCGCGGATGGCCGCCGACGCGGTCATCCCCAACCCCCTCTTCTGGGTGCTGGCTCTGGCGGGGATCGTCCTCGGCGGCCCGGGCGGGATCGTCCGGGGGAGAGGGTTCCTCCTTCTCTGGGGGATCTTCTCCGCGGCCGGGGCCGCCTTGGGGAAGCGCCTCATCCCGCACTACCTCATCCAGGTCTTCCCCCCCTTCGCCGTCCTGGCCGGGGCGGGGTTCGGGCGCCTCCTCCGGATCTTCTCCGCCCCCGGTCGCCCGGCCTCTCTCCGCCCGGCCTTCGTCGGGGTTTCGGTTCTCCTCGCGCTCGCTTCGGCCGCCTGGTCGTATCGCTGGCGTTTCGATCCGGTGACCGTGGCCCTCGATCCCTTTCGGGAGAACCGGGAGGTGGCCGATTTCATCCGCTCCGCCTCCGGCCCCGCCGACGCCGTCTTCGCCTGGGGCTATCTCCCCGAGGTCTATCTCTACTCCGGCCGCCCCGCCGCCTCCCGCTTCCTCGTCGCCGACTTTGCCGCCGGCAAGGTCCCCACCGCCCCGCCGGAGAAGGCCTTCCAGCCCCCCGGCGTCATGGATCTCCTCCTGGGCGACCTGGAGCGGAACCGCCCGCTCTTCGTCGTCGACGGTTCGCTCTCCCACGCTCTGGGCTACGGCGACTACCCGATCGGCCGCTACGGCGACCTCTGGGAATACCTGCACCGTCACTACGCGCCGGAGACAATGATCAGGAGCCGCCTGGTCTACCGCCGCCGCCCCGCCCCCCTCTCTCCGGAGGAGTCGGCGGCACGGGACGAGGAGTCCCGTTTGCTTTTCGATTACTCGCTCGCCCTCGCCCTGGACCCGGCGGACGCCGTCCTCCTCAACGAGTCGGGCGTCCTCCTCGCCCGCCGGGGGGAGCGGGCCGGAGCCCGGGAGCGTTTCCTCGCCGCCCTCCATTACCGCCCGGACCTGGCCGAGGCGCACAACAACCTCGGCCTGGTCCTCCAGTCCGCGGGCGACCCGTCCGGTGCCGCGGCCGAGTTCCGGAGGGCGATCGCCCTCGCCCCCCGTTTCGCCCGTGCCCAGGCCAACCTGGGGGCCGTCCTCGTCCAGGAGGGGAGATGGGCCGAGGCGCTCGAACCCCTGCGAACGGCAATCGCCTTGAGCCCCTCCGACCCCTTCGCCTATAATGACCTGGGAATAGCCCTCTCCGGGCTCGGCCGCCGGGAGGAGGCGGCCGACTCATTCGGACGCGCGCTCGAGATCCGTCCGGGTCTCGAGTCCGCCCGCCGGGGTCTCGAGTCCTGCCAGAAACTCTGAAGATGGGAATCATCGCGGAAGCTAAAAAAGGCCTGGTCTCCCCCCTGATCCGGCGGATCGCCCGCCGGGAAGGGGTTGCGCCGGAGGCCATCCTCCGCGGCCTCGCCGCGGGGACCGTGGTCGTCCCGGCCAACCGCCACCGGAAGCCCGCGCGCGCCTGCGGGATCGGGGCGGGGCTCTCGGTCAAGGTCAACGCCAACATCGGGATGTCGCCCTCCCGGGCCGACCCGCGCGCCGAGCTCCGCAAGGCGCGCGCCGCCGCGGCGGCGGGGGCCGACGCCCTGATGGACCTCTCCGTCGGCGGAGACGCCAACCGCCTGAGGCGACGCCTCCTCGCCGCCTCGGAGCTTCCCCTGGGGACCGTCCCCATCTACCAGGCGGCGCTGCGGGCGGGGAGGGAGAAGGGGCGGATCACGGCGATGACCGCCGACTCCATCCTGGGGGCGATCGAGGAGCAGGCCCGGGAGGGGGTGGACTTCATGACCGTCCACGCCGGCGTGAACGCCGCGGTCCTGGAGACCATCCGGAAGCACCCGCGCCTCTTGGGCGTGGTCTCCCGGGGCGGGGCGTTTCTCCTCGAGTGGATGATCGCGAACGGGAAGGAGAACCCCCTCTACGAGCGGTTCGACGACGTCCTGGCCATCGCCCGCCGCCACGAGGTGACGCTCTCGTTGGGCGACGGCCTCCGCCCGGGCTGCCTCGCCGACGCGACCGATCCCTCCCAGGTCCGCGAGCTCATCACCCTGGGCGAGCTCGCGGCCCGCGGCCGGGCGGCGGAGGTCCAGGTGATGATCGAGGGTCCCGGCCACGTCCCCCTCGACCAGATCGAGGCCAACGTCCGTCTGGAGAAGGAGATCTGCGCCGGCGCCCCCTTCTACGTCCTCGGGCCGCTCCCCACCGACGTCGCCGCCGGCTACGACCACATCGCCTGCGCCATCGGCGGGGCGCTGGCGGCCTGGGCGGGGGCGGACTTCCTCTGCTACGTCACCCCCTCCGAGCACTTAAGCCTCCCCGGCGAGGAGGAGGTCAGGGAAGGGGTGATCGCCTCCCGGATCGCCGCCCACGCCGCCGACGTGGCGCGGGGGAGGGGAGGGGCGCGGGAGTGGGACGACGAGATGTCGCGCCGGCGGCGCTCCCGCGACTGGAAGGGCCAGATCGCGCTCGCGCTCGACCCGGAGCGCGCCCGGCGCTACCGGGGCGCCGCCCCGAAGGGCGAGGATTACTGCTCGATGTGCTCCGAGTTCTGCGCTATAAAAATCCTCGAGGGGCATCTCGGGAAGGGGTAATCGGGATTCCATGTCCCCGCCGCGGCGGAAGGGCCGTTTTCGGAAGGCGGATTTTTATTATTCGGGTTTAGATTGTCTCGGTCGAAGTTGTAGGCCGGTTCTGTGAACCGGCGTTTATGACGCCCCAACGCAGTTGGGGCCTACACGGCGGCAATGCTGGGATAAAAGGAAGGGATGGACATCGCATGAACGTGCTGGTCGTGGGATCGGTGGCCCTGGACACACTGGAGACCCCGCACGGGAAGCGGGAGGAGATGCTGGGGGGCTCGGCCACCTACTTCTCCGTCTCCTGCAGCAATTTCGCCCCGGTGCGCCTGGTGGGCGTGGTGGGCGAGGACTTTTCCCCCGCCCACCTGAAGCTGCTCCAATCGAAGGGGATCGACACCCGGGGGCTGGAGATCCGCCCGGGGAAGACCTTCCGCTGGGGCGGCTCCTACCTCTCCGACCTCAACCAGGCCCAGACCAGCTTCACCCATCTCAACGTCTTCGAGTCCTTCCACCCCCGCCTCCCCGAGGAGTGGAAGGAGAGCGACTGCGTTTTTCTCGCCAACATCGACCCGGTCCTCCAGATGGAGGTCCTCGATCAGCTGAAGCGGCCGAAGCTCGTCGCCGGGGACACGATGAACCTCTGGATCAATATCAAGCCCGACCGGGTGAAGGAGGCGATCGAGCGGATGGACCTCCTCTTCATCAACGACGCGGAGGCCCGCCAGCTCACCCGGGAGAGCAACCTTCCCCGGGCCGCCCGCCGCCTCCTGTCCATGGGACCCCGCTTCGTGGTGATCAAGAAGGGGGAACACGGGGCCGTCCTCTTCTCCCGGAAGGATGCCTTCTGCGCCCCCGCCCTCCCCCTGGAGAAGGTGGTCGACCCGACCGGGGCCGGCGACACCTTCGCCGGGGGCTGCGTGGGCTACATCGCCCGGCGGGGCTGCTTCGCCCCCGCCGTCCTCCGGCGGGCGGTGATCTACGGCTCGGTGATGGCCTCCTTCGCGGTCGAGGATTTCTCCCTGAACCGCTTGCGGCGGGTCCGGAAGGCTGATATAGTGTCGCGCTACCAGCGTTTTAAAGACCTATCTTGTTTTTGATCGTTCCCGGGGGGAACGATCAAAAAATGGGCGCGGCGGGATGCGCTCTCGGAAGATAGGAGATTCCCGGGATGGCGGCAATTCACATTATTTTCCTGCCCATCGGCGTGGCCGATGGGCAGGAAAATAATGTGCGGGTGTAGCTCAATGGCAGAGCTCCAGCTTCCTCCCGATGCTCCGCATCGGGATCTAAGGGCTTCATCGGACTTGCGTTCGCTGACGCTCCGCAAGTCCGTGAATCCCTAAGACAAGCTGGCTACGAGGTCCGCTTCGTTTGGTGCGCGTGTATGCGGGTGTAGCTCAATGGCAGAGCTCCAGCTTCCCAAGCTGGCTACGAGGGTTCGATTCCCTTCACCCGCTCTAGGGCAAGACGCCAAGTCCCGATGCTGCGCATCGGGATCCAAGGGCTTCATCGGACTTGCGTTCGCTGACGCTCCGCAAGTCCGTGAATCCCTAGGACTGGCTACGAGGGTTCGATTCCCTTCACCCGCTTGAAATCCGCCCCGCGCGTCGGGCCGCGCGGGGCGGATTTCAAGTATTACTCCACGTTATCTTTTCCCTCCGAGGCCGCCCCTCCTGTCCACCCGATCATCAACTCGTCGCCTGACGCCCGTCTTTTCGCTGCTTCATTCCCCGATCAAAAAGGGACAAACCGTGTCCGATCGGACAGGAGTTGTCCGCATATCCGTTAATCCACCCATGAAACGGGAGAGAGCCTGATTTCCCATATTTAGCGCCATAATAATCATCCCGACGGATACGTCGGGACAGGGCCGCGGGGCGAGAAAATCGCGCCGGGCGGATTTCAAGTCGGTTAGCCAAATCAGCCTCCGGTAGGTATTTCTCGTAGATATGGCAACGGCGCATCTTGCCATCCCGGGGGTTGACGGCCGCCTTGTCGGTCGTAAACATCTACTGCCATCCCCACTTGGCCGCCGATCTCAGCCGGGAAAAGGTCGGGCGTCTGCTCGAATGGGTAGCCTTTGTTCGGCCCCGCGAAATACCATCAGGAAAATCCGCAGGTAATTCTTGACTGTTCCTCCCATTGGCGGCATATTAAGCCACCCGGCGCTGCGCGGCCCCGGCGAATCGAGAAATCTACATACAAACAAGATGGGCCGACGCGCTTGCGCGTCGGCTCATCGGGTGGCGGCTGTACCCATCCGCTTCCGGGCCGCGCTGTCGCGCGTCCCATCAGCGGCTGGAGCCCACGCCGTCCCGGCTCGGAAAAGGGGCCGGTCCGTCGGGGCTCAGCCGCCGCCCGTTCGGTCCAAAGATGAAGAAGTACTTCCAGATTCTGGCAATCCCGATGGCCGCAACGGTCGTTAATGCCCTGCTGGCACCGCTCTACGGCCTTCTGCCCAACCCAACTGGAGACATCATGTTCAATGTGATTCGCATCGCGCTCTGGGTCATTGCTGGATGGCGGCTCGCATCCCTTGGTGGATTCGGAATCTGGAAGTCTGCTTTGTCGGGCGCAATCCTGTTGTTCATCGACCATCCCATCGTTAAGGGTGGTTACTTCCTCATTCGCCAGGAGTTCATGGCCTTCGGTGGTGTCCTTGTGTCCTACTGCATGTTCTGGCTTGTTCCTGTTGCCATTTCCGGAATCGGCGCAACAATCGGCAAGAGATCAACCAAACAGGACCGAACCAGGCGCTAGAGCCGACGGAGTCCCCGGGGGGAACTCCGCGGCTCAGCGCTAACGATGAGCCGACGCGCAAGCGCGTCGGCTCATCGGGCGGCGGCTATGCCCATCCGCTTCCGGGCCGCGCTGGCGCGCGGCCCATCAGCGGTTGGAGCCCACACCGTCCCGGCCCGGAAAACGGGCCGGTCCGTCGGGGCTCAGCCGCCGCACGTTGGCCATTTGACAAGAGGACGCGGGACGTGGCACACCCGGAGTGCCCGTGCCGACAACAATCCGGGAGAAAGAGAGGTGAAGTACATGCCAAAGAAGATCGCACTCAAGTACATCATGTGTTCTAAGGAGGCAGCCGTGGCGGCAGCGAAGCCGAGCGGTCCGGTCGCCCTGAAGTACATCATGTGCAGCGTCCAGGGCGCAGAACTGACGCTCAAGGAGACCGCCGACCTCCTCGACCAGAAGAAGGGGTCGGTTGCCCTGAAGTACATTATGTGCAGCAAGGAGGCATAGCGGACCAACCGGAGATGGGGAGGGTCTGCAATGTCTCGTCCTCGCGTTGCAGACCCAATCCTCCCCGCAAACTCGCTGCTCGATTTTGCTATGGAACTTTGTCGGCAGTTACATGTTCTCAAGATGTCCGATTCGTATGTCGGCATCTACAGTCCATTTGAGCATGGTCTCGCATTCCTGCCAGATCACCTCTGGGAACTCGTGCGGGCCTCCCGTTACAGCAAGATTCCTCCGGTTGCGCTCAGCTACCTTCGGGAGCAGAACATCTTGGTCGAGTCTGGTTTTGAGGAACAGTGGCTGACGTCGCACGCACCTTCTGACGATGTCCGCCTGAACTCCATGTACCTTATCACCACCTTTGCCTGCAATCTCCGGTGTAAGTATTGCGTGGTGCTTGGGGCAAATGCTAGCAATTCCCGTGCCGATCGTCGAATGCCAGTCAACATTGGCAGGCACGCAGTGCGGTACTTCCATCAGTACCTTGATGAACACAAGCCGACAGAGGCAAGGATCACCTTCTACGGGGGCGAACCACTGCTGAACAAACCGCTGCTCAAGGCCCTGATACCGGAGATAGCGAGCGTCCGCTATGATTCAGAATGTCCCAAGCAAATCCACACAGTCATCATCACAAATGGTTATCACTTCGATCCGGGGTTGCTTCCTCTCTTCAGCCAAAATGATGTTGGCGTCTGTGTCTCCATAGATGGGTTACAGCACAACCACGATGCCGCTCGCATTGGGCCACAAAGTCATCTTTACACACACGCAAAAGTGGTTAAGAGCTTTCTCAGGTATCGTGATGCGGGGCTGTCTGTGGGCATATCGACAACCATTGGAAAGCACAACGTATCAGAGCTTCCCCGCATCGGGGAGTACTTCCTCAATGAACTCGGTGCCCGCTTCATTGAGTTCCAGATTCCGTATTTCCCGTCTCACGGGAGCAATGCTTCCTGGGTCTCCTCCGCCGATGCAGCATCACAAATCCTCGAGACGTATTCGCGCCTAGAGTCTGCTGGAGCAACGGAGGCGTTCGTCTATAGACGCCTCAGCGATTTCCGCGCCGGACGCATAAGGTTCCGCGATTGCGGTGCCTCGGCAGCTCAACTAGTCGTGTTACCAGACGGCAAGATCGGGCCATGTCACAGTCTTGCGAATACTTCCCACTATTTCGCAGGGGATATTCGGGACGCCGTACAGATTGACGATATGCCCGCTTTCCGGGAATGGGCGAGGAGACATCCTTTCAATATGTCCGAGTGCCATACATGCCCGTATATCAGCCTATGCGGGGGTGGATGTGTCTACAATGCACTCATGGCTCACGGAACGATCTGGGCCAAGGATCCCCAAGTCTGCCCGTTTATGAAGGAGTTCGTCGACTGGTTGCTGTTGCAGACTTGGGGGGATCAAGCAGTTGAGAAGGTCGCCCTAGATACAAATTTCGGGCAACATATTGGCCAACAAAGCGCTGCAGGCGACGCGGACAAGCCGCGCGCCTGAGCGCAGGCGATGAGCCGACGCGCAAGCGCGTCGGCTCATCAGGCGGCGGCTGTACCCATCCGCTTCCGGGCCGCGCTGGCGCGCGGCCCATCAGCGGCTGGAGCCCATGCCGTCCCGGCCCGGAAAACGGGCCAGTCCGTCGGGGCTCAGCTGCCGCCCGTTGGGCGAAGAGGAAGAATTTATGAACAAGCTTACCATCTCAAAGAATGTGGTTCGCATTGAGATTATCGGTTGGGACAAGATCTGGTCGTTTAAGGGTTCACTCGCCATCCCCAAAAACTCGATCAGCAAAGTTTACAGGCATGACGGCAAGCTCGTGCCACCGTGGTTTCGTTGCCCGGGCACTGCATTACCGAGAATCATCGTTGCCGGCACGTATTATGGGCAGGGTCGAAAGGAGTTCTGGAACATCCATTTTGGCAAGGGCGCACTGGTGTTCGATTTAAAGGATGCAGAATACACGCGCATCGTTGTTGACGTTGATGACTCTGATAAGATTCTAGCGGAGCTTGGAAACAACACAGCCGAACCAAGGAGTGCCGGCGACGCTTGACGGCGCGCCTGACTCTTGCCGATGAGCCGACGCGCAAGCGCGTCGGCTCATCGGGCGGCGGCTGTACCCATCCGCTTCTGGGCCGCGCTGGCGCGCGGCCCATCAGCGGCTGGAGCCCATGCCGTCCCGGCCCGGAAAACGGGCCGGTCCGTCGGGGTTCAGCCGCCGCCCGTTAGGTGAGATGAATGATTAGATTCTGGAAACCTTTGCTGATTTGTCTTGCTATTACTCCCGTGCTGCTTTTCTTAGGTTTTCTTTCCGCAGGTTATGGTCACGGTAATTATATCTTGGCTAGAATGCTTTTCCCCTATGCTGGAATAACTATGATTTTTGGCGGCATTAATAAATATTGGCTGACTTCAACTTACGATATTCTTGTTACCATTCTATCTTTATTACAGTTTCCAATTTATGGAGCTATTTTAGGCCTTGCCAACCTCAAGGGACGACTAATCGTTGCTTTGGTGATTTTAGCCACGGGGCACATTATTTTAACAGGGCTTTGCTTTATTATTCCGGCTTCTTGTATTTAAATCACCTAACCAACCGCTCCACCCGACTTTTACCCGCCGTGCGGCGGGTAAAAGCAGGTGAGCTCTACGATGAGCCGACGCGCAAGCGCGTCGGCTCATCGGGCGGCGGCTATACCCACCCGCTTCTGGGCCGCGCTTGCGCGCGGCCCATCAGCGGCTGGAGCCCATGGTTTTCCGGCGGGTAACCGCCTTCGCTCCGACTCGGAGCTAGGGCGGTCAAGCCTCCCCCTCTCGGCCGGGAGCTCAGCCGCCGCCAGTTGGGGTCTTGGATCTTGAGTTGCCAAGGTGGTCGCAAATTGCGATCACCTCCTGAAACCAAATGGGGATGACATGGCAAAGCCTACGTCAATAATCAGGGTTGGTACAATCCAGCAGAGGATCCTGCTGGTTCGCGGGATCAAGGTAATCATGGATGCCGACCTCGCAGAGGCTTACGGTGTTCCGACTCGACGCCTGAATGAGCAAGTCAAACGCAACCGGAATCGTTTCCCCGAGGACTTCATGTTCCAACTTACCTCCGACGAAAAAGCCGAGGTGATCGCAAATTGCGACCACCTCTCAAAACTCAAGTTTTCCAAGGCCCTTCCCTTCGTGTTTACCGAACATGGGGCCATCATGGCTGCCAGCGTCCTGAATTCTTCCAAAGCCGTAGAAGTCAGCATCTTCGTGGTCAGGGCCTTCGTGCAACTTCGCGAAGTCATCGCTGGGCACCGGGAGCTTGCCCGCAAGATCGCCCAACTCGAACGCAAACTCTCCGATCACGACGACCAGATCCTGGTCATGGTCGAGGCGATAAAGCAGCTCATGGATCCCAAGCCTCCCCCAAAGCCAAGACGCATCGGATTCAACCAGGGATAACCCCAACGAATGAATTCATGATATTTTTCGCTATCGAGCTAAAATCATGATTCACGGCGATGAGCCGACGCGCAAGCGCGTCGGCTCATCGGGCGGCGGCTGCACTCATCAGCTTCCGGGCCGCGCTAGTGCGCGGCCCATCAGCGGCTGGAGCCAACGCTGTCCCGGCCCAGAAAACGGGCCGGTCCGTCGGGGCTCAGCCGCCGCCCGTTCGACTAGAGGGTCGATTATCTGCTCTTGACAGGTATATCCCATAGATATACATTATGTATATGCATAAAGAATACCCCGCATTCGCTGAGTTTGAATGGGACGTCGGCAACAGGGACAAGAACCTCAAGCACAAGGTGGAGAACTGGGAATGCGAGCAGATGTTTTTCAATGAGTCGCTGATTATCCTGGACGATCCGAAGCACTCTGTCGCGGAAGAGAGGTTCGCGGCTTTTGGACGAACGGACAAAGGAAGACTGCTGGTGGCAGTCTACACGATCCGAGGGAAGAAACTGAGAATCATCTCGGCCCGAGACATGAGCAAGAAAGAGAGGCTGTTTTATGAAGAAGCCATCCAAGAGTAAGCGGGTCTTCGCGAGCGAGGACAAGGAAAGAGAGTTCTGGTCCGTGCATTCGCCTCTCGACTTCTTTAATGTTTCAAAAGCAAGACGGGCATATTTTCCCAACTTGCGGCCGTCGTTGAAATCCATCTCGATCCGGCTGCCGGAAGGCTTGCTCGACGAATTGAAGATCTTGGCCAACAAGCGCGACGTGCCTTATCAGAGCCTCGCGAAGCTCTACTTGGCCTGGGGTATACAAGCCGAGCGGGACACGTTGAAGATGAAGTAACCGGCGAGCCGCGTCGGCGAGCTTATGGAGAAGCCGCGGGCGGTTTCTCTCAAGCTCATCTGGTGGCGGCTATACCCATCCGCTTCCGGGCCGCGCTGGCGCGCGCCCCATCAGCGGCTGGAGCCCACGCCGTCCCGGCCCAGAAAACGGGCCGGTCCGTCGAGGCTTAGCCGCCGCCCGTTGGGCCAAGAAGGATGACGCAGATATCGCTTGTGGATGTAGCCCGATTGTGCTACGTTCAGGATCGGACAAGGAGACGTGCCATGAGCAAAACAGCGACTGTGAGAGCCCGGCTGGAGCCGGAGCTGAAGGATCGCGCCGAGGGGGTGTTTCGTAAGCTGGGGCTGAATCCGACTCAGGCGATCACGATCTTCTACCGCCAGGTCGAACTGCGCGACGGGTTGCCTTTCGATGTCGCGGTACCAACCGCGACAACCCGCCGGACCTTTGACTCCACGGATGCCGGACGAGACCTTGTGCTGTGCAAGGATGCTGACGATATGTTTAAGCGGCTGGGCATCTGATGTACACCCCTGTCTATACGCGGCAGTTTGAGCGGGACCTCAAGCTGGCGATCCGCCGCGGAAAGAACGTCGAGAAGTTCAAGATCATCGCTCGAGCACTCGTCGCAGGACGCCCGCTCGACCCGATTCACCGCGATCACCGGTTGGTGGGTAACTACTCCGGGCGAAGGGACTGCCATATCGAGTCCGATTGGTTGCTCATTTACAAGGTTGATGGCGACCGATTGATTTTCGAGCGCATGGGAACCCATTCGGCCCTGTTCAAGAAATGATCGGGCACAACCAACCCATGCTGGCGACGCGGTACCCGTGCGCCAGATGGGCGACAATGAGCCGACGCGCAAGCGTGTCGGCTCATCGGGCGGCGGATGGAGCCCACGGTCCTGCGGCGATCAACCGCAATCGCTCCGACAAGTCCGAGCTACGGCGGTCAAGCCCCCGCCTCCGCGCCCGCCGCCGATCCGCAGCGCCGTTGGTTACTAGCGTGAAGAATCCCAGACAACCTCAACTCGTTATCTCCTGCCATGCGGATACCGGCTTTCGTTCCCACAGATTGATCCGCGAGAACGATGCGTTCGTGGGGCATCTCGATAACTTCGCGGGCGTTCACGCGGTGATGAGTGCGTATTTCAGCGGTCGGATGACCTCGGATTCGCTTCGCATTGAGCTGACGTATGGCGAAGAGACGGCCATGGAAGGCGCCTGCGAGGTGCGGAAGACCCTTTCGCCCGACGATGTGGTCGTGGTTGTGGACGTCACCGGAACGGTGACCGAGCGCGATATCACGATCGAAAAATGCCGGTCGCCTCGGATGCGCCGGTTTGTCAGCGAGGCTCTCGAAGGGCTATCCTATGCGCTGTATGAAGGATGCCCGGATCCGATCGCCGACGCGGACGAGTGCGATGTCTACGGAGAAGAGCTGGGAAACGTCTGCTTCCTCGGGATTCCGTGTGCCGGGGGAGACTACAACGCGGGAGTTGTGTCCTGCCGCGAGAAAAGCATCCGGACTGCGTCCGAAGCCCTGGTGCGCCTTGCCGAGCATTTCGCCCGCGAAACCCATGCCCGATCATCGGCTCCCGGCGAAGCGGACAAGCCGCGCTCCTGAGCCGGGTCGTTCTTGGACCGCCGCGCACCCTCGAACCAGCGGCTGCCGCGGACACCCGCTGCGGCGAAAAACCTGAATTCTTCCAAAATTTGTCGCTATCGAGCTAAAATCATGATTCGCGGCGATGAGCCAACGCGCAAGCGCGTCGGCTCATCGGGCGGCGGCTGTACCCATCCGCTTCCGGGCCGCGCTGGCGCGCGGCCCATCAGCGGCTGGGGCCAACGCCGTCCCGGCCCGGAAAACGGGCCGGTCCGTCGGGGCTCCGCCGCCGCCCGTTCGCCCCTACAACCGTTGACTACAGCCCCGCCCGTAGGGGCGAACCTGCCTGCCCCGATCTATCGGGGGTGTTCGCCCGACGGGCCAAACCCGGGGCCGGGCGAACATGAAGTTCGCCCCTACAACCGTCGACTACGACCTCGCCCGACGGGCCAAACCCGGTGCCGGGCGAACATAACGAGGCCGGGACGGGGACCGGAGCGGACGCAACCCCTTCGGGGTTGTCGGGGGAGGGGGGCATTGACCCGGGGTAGCGCCTCTGGCGCAACCCCGGGCTGGAAGGCGGAATCCCGTTGGGATTCAGGGGGTCTCGGGGGCCTCTCGGAACGAACGAAATCCAACGGGGAGGGCGGGAAGGGGTTTTTATGGCGTGATAGGTCGGGATTGCTTCGCCCCGATAAAAGCTGGACGCTTTTATCGGGACTCTCAATGACAGCGGGCGGGATTGCTTCTCACGCAAGGAGATATTCCGCAATGGACATCCCACGGATATTCAACATCACGGAAAGCGCTCACCGCATCCACAACCCGATCACGCCCGAAAAGCTCGCCACTCTCGGCGCGGCGCTGCGGCTGGAGAGGGGGACTCGGATGCTCGACCTCGGCAGCGGTTCGGGGGAGATGCTCTGCACCTGGGCGCGCGATCACGGCGTCATCGGCACCGGCGTCGACCTGAGCCGGTTGTTCAC
>CAZOYW010000013.1:6503-67668 GCA_964584165.1 uncultured bacterium | reverse complement strand
GCCCTTCGCCTTCGTCCTGGATGCCCAAGACTCCAACGCCCGCCCCGACTCTCACGCCGTCCAAGACCTCCTCGCCCACGCCTGCGCCGACACTGACGCCGCAAAAAACGACTACCCCGACTCCCGAGCCAACCCTCACCCCAGTCAAGACCGCCACGCCCACACCGGAACCTTCGGCGACGCCGACGGCCGAACCGACCAAGACCGCTTCGCCCACGCCGGAACCGTCGGCTACCCCTACCGCCGAGCCGACGAAGACGCCATCGCCGACGCCGGAACCGTCGGCTACCCCTACCGCCGAGACGACGAAGACGCCATCGCCGACGCCGGAACCATCAGCTACCCCTACCGCCGAGCCGACGAAGACGCCATCACCAACGCCGGAACCGTCCGCCACGCCGACGGCCGAGCCGACCAAGACCGCGTCACCGACTCCGGCGCCGTCCGCCACTCCCACTGCCGAACCCTCACCCAGCCCTTCGCCTTCGTCCTGGATGCCCAAGACCCCAACGCCCTCCCCGACTCTCACGCCGGCTGAAACAGCGTCGCCCACGCCGACCGCCACGCCCAGCGCGACTCCGTCTCCCACGCCGACCTGCGGACCCAGTATCCTTCCGTATCAGGCCGCGGTCGCTTCCGGGGACTACGATGGAGACGGCACGGCCGAGGTTGCCGTTTTCCGTCCGGCCGACGGTTACTGGGCGGTCAGGGGATTCACCTCGTTCCGCCTGGGAATGGCGGGTGACATTCCGGTCTCCGGGGACTACGGAGGCGACGGCGTCACGCGGGCGGGGATCTTCCGGCCGGGGAGCGGCTTGTGGTCGGTCGGGGGCGTCACTCGGTTCTTCTTCGGGACGGTCGGAGACGTCCCCGTGCCCGGCGATTACGACGGGAACGGATTTGCCGACCCCGCCCTTTTCCGCGCCGACAGCGGTTTCTGGGCGATTCGCATGGTCAGCCGCCTGACCTTCGGCGGGATGGGAGATTGGCCGGTCTCCGCCGATTTCGACGGAGACGGCGCCATCGACGCCGCGGTCTTCCGCGAAGCGGAGGGAGGGCTCTGGGCGGTCCGGGGCGTCAGCCGGTTCTACCTGGGGCGGAGCGAGGATTGGCCCGTCGCCGCCGACTTCATCGGCGACGGAACCGCGCGGGCCGCCGTCTTTCGTTCCTGCTCGGGCCTCTGGGCGATCCGGGACTTCACCCGCCTCTATTTCGGAAACTGTTACGATTGGCCGCGGCCCGGCGATTACGACGGAGACGGGACGGCCGAGCTGGGGATTTTCCGCGGGATGGAGAACCTCTGGTCCGTCCGCCTGACCACCCGCGTCTACTACGGCACGTCCGAAGACATCCCCGCTACCCGGTAGGAGGGACGGTGTCAACTTGTCAACTTGATAGTTGACAAGTTGACACCGTCCCTCCTCCCCTCAAGGCCGGAAGGCGGCGCGGAAGTAGTCGATCCGCTCGGGGAGGCCGCCCGCGGCCGGCGTGACCGCGACGACGTCGAAGCGGCAGCGCGGCGAGGCCAGCCGCTTGGCCTTGAGATACCAGCGGGCGACCCGGACGACCTGCCTCTGCTTGGCCGGCGTCACCGACGCCTGCGGAGCGATGGAATCCCCGCTCCCCTTGGTCTTCACCTCCACGAAGACCAGCGCGCCCGCATCGTCGGCGACGATATCGATCTCGCCGAGGGGGCAGCGGTAGTTTCTCTCCAGGATGGAGAAGCCCTTCTCCCGCCGGAGATACTCCGCCGCCCTCTCCTCACCCCACGCTCCCAGTTGTCTCCTCTCCTCGGTCATCGTAGTTCCGGCCGACGGCGCTTCATGGAACCCCACCGTCGGCTCACGCCTGTCCGATGCAGGCCCCGACTCTGTCGGGGCGCGACGAGCCTGACGCCGGTTCACAGAACCGGCCTACAAGGCGCGACGAGCACGGCCGGTTCTGTAGGCCCGATCTATGATCGGGCGCGACAGGCACGGCCGCCGGTTCACAGAACCGGCCTACAGGACGCGACGGGGCCGAAGCGGCTGGCAACCGCCCGTCAGCCCAGTTCCCGCACCGGGGCGAAGGAGCGCCGGTGGATCGGCGACGGCCCCTGGCGGCGGAGGCGCTCCAGATGCGCCTTGGTTCCATAGCCCTTGTGGCGGGCGAAACCATAGCCGGGGTATTTCGCGTCCATCTCCGTCATTATCCGGTCGCGGACGACCTTGGCGATGACCGAGGCGGCGGCGATGGAGAGGCTCTCGTCCTCCCCGCGGATGATCTTCTCCTGGGGAAGGGCGACCTCCGGAAGATGGAGGCCGTCGATGAGCAGGAAGACCGGGAGGGGGTCGAGTCGGGCGACCGCGCGCGCCATCGCGCGGCGGGTGGCCCGGAGGATGTTGATCCGGTCGATCTCCTCCCGGTCGGCCAGACCGACCCCGATGGCGATCCCGGGCAGGGCGGAGAGGCAGTCGTAGGCCCTCTCCCGCTGGGCGGGCGACATCTTCTTGGAATCCCTGACGACCGCGGACAGGGAGAAAACGGGAGGGAGGATCACCGCCGCCGCCACCACCGGGCCGGCGAGCGGCCCGCGGCCGGCCTCGTCGAGGCCGGCCACCGGGGCGAATCCCCGCTTCCGGCACCTCTCCTCCCGGGCAAGAAGACGGGGGGGGAATGGCCAGAAACCGCCCGGGTTAACGCGACCACCGGGTTGAGAATGCCGCTTCACCGCGGTTTGCCGGTGATAACCTTGGCCCTTCCCGGCCGACAATGCGTGGCTGGACACGGCCGCCGATGCAGGCCCCGACTCTGTCGGGGCGCGACTGGCCTGACGCCGCTTCACACCTGTCCGCCGAAGCCTGGGCGGAGGCGGAGAAGCGGCCTACACCGAGATCTCCGTGGAATTGCATATAATCATGGGGGAGAGCAACTGCTCTCCCCCATGATTATTTGACTTCCTTGATCTTCGCTTCCTTGCCCTTCTTCTGGCGGAGATAATAGAGCTTGGCGCGCCGGACCGATCCCTTGCGGGTGACCTCGATCCCGGCCAGGCGGGGGGAGTGCAGGAGAAAGCGCCGCTCCAGGCCCTTCCCGAAAGACTCCCGGCGCAGGGTGACGGTCTGGCGGATGCCGCTCCCGGAGCGCGCGATCACCACGCCGGAGAAGGTCTGGACCCTCTCGCGCCCCTCCTCGATGATCTTGACCTGGATCTCCAGGGTGTCCCCGACGCGGAACTCCGGAATGTCCTGGCGAAGACCCTCCCGCTCCAGTTTATCGATCGTGTTCATCTTTTTTCCCTTTTGGTTGTTCCCATTCTTCGAGCCAAGCCTTCTCCTCGGCGGTCAGGTCGGCCGCCGCGATAAGATCCGGCCGGCAGCGCCGGGTGATCAGCAAGGACTGCCGCTTCCGCCAGAGCTCGACCTCGCCGTGGTGGCCCCCGAGGAGGACCTCCGGGACCGTCATCCCCCGGAACACCGGAGGTCGCGTGTACTGGGGATACTCCAGCCTCCCGGTGACGAACGATTCGTCACGGCAGGACTCCGGATCGCCCAGGACGCCGGGGACAAGGCGGACCGTCGCGTCGATCACCGTGAGCGCCGGCAACGCCCCGTTGGTGAGGATATAGTCCCCGACCGAGATCTCCTCGTCCACCAGGGTTTCCCGGAACCTCTCGTCCACTCCCTCGTAGTGCCCGCAGACCAGGATCAAATGCTTCCCGTCCGCCAGCCGCCGGGCCGCAGCCTGGGTGAAGGTCCGGCCGCGGGGCGAGAGCAGGATCACCCGGCTCCCCTCCCGGCGAACCGACTCCACCGCCGCGGAGAGGACATCGGCCTTGAGGACCATCCCCGATCCGCCGCCGTAAGGGGTGTCGTCTACGGTGCGATGGCGGTCGCGGGAGAAATCTCGGAGGTTGACGATCCGGATGGAGACCAGGCCTTTTTCCTGGGCCCGCTTCAGGATGCTCTCCCCGAGATAGCCGGAGAACATCCCGGGGAAAAGGGCGATCACGTCGATCTGAAGCGCGGAGGCGGGCATGCAGCGGACCTTTCGCCCGCCGGTTATTCCTTCGGCTTGCCTTCCTCGACGATCTCGAGCATCGCCCGGAGGCCGGCCTTGGCCGCGGTCGCGTTGAGAAGGGTGCGGATGGCGTTGATGGTCCGCCCCTGCTTGCCGATGATCTTGCCCACGTCCTGCCGGTTGACCCGCAGTTCGAAGACCACCGTGGACTCCCCGTCGATCTGGGTGACGTTCACCTGGTCGGGGTTGTCCACCACTGCCTTGGCCACGTAGTCGATGAGATCCTTCATTCCCATACCTGTTTACCTCCTGGAAGCGTCCCGCGTCCTGGTCGTGACCGACGTGTCCCCGGGCGGCGCCGACCGGCGCCCCGGGCCCGGGTGCAATCCGCCCCGCCTTAAGCGGAGACCTTGAGCCTCTTGAATATGTTATGCACCGTGCGGGTGGGCAGCGCGCCCCGGCCGAGCCAGAAGCGGGCCCGCTCGGCGTCCACCGTGACCGAGTCCCGACCGCGGACGGGGTCGTAGTGGCCCAGGATCTCCAGGAAACGCCCGTCCCGCGGGCTGCGGATATCGGTCGCCACGATCCGGAAGCTCGGCTTGTTCTTGCCCCCCACCTTCCTCAATCTGATGACAACGGCCAAAATACACCTCCTGGGTTATGCACCTTGATTTTGCACCTTCAGCCGATAAAGTTTATGCCAGACTTCCTTAGAGTCAATACCAATCGTCGCCCGGCGCGCGGCGAATCGGGACAGGAATGTCCCTCCCACCAACCGACATGGACCACGCGCGAGAGCGGGTTGTGGGAGGGGCATTCTTGCCCCGATCCAAGCCGGACTTAATCGGGGCAAGAATACTCCCTCTCACATTATATTTGCTGCATTCCGGGCAGGCGGAAGGGCAGCTTGCCGGGCTGCAGCTTCCCCGACTTCACGGCCGCCATCATCTTGCGGACGGCCTGGAACTGCTTCAGGAGCTGGTTTACCTCCGGCACCGTGGTCCCGCTGCCGCGAGCGATCCGGACCCGGCGGCTCCCGTCGATGATCTCGGGGCGCTCCTTCTCCTCCCCGCTCATCGAATCGAGTATCGCCTCCATCCTCTTCAAGCGGGCTTCCCCCTCCCCGTCCGCGTTCCGCCGCCAGGCGACCGGGAGCGCGTCGAGGAGCGAATCCAGGGAACCCATCCGCTTGAACTGCTTCATCTGGCGGCGGAAGTCCTCCAGGGTGAACTCGCGCCGGCGCCCCTTTTCCTCCCTCCGATCCGCCTCCTCCTGGGCGATTTCTTCCGCCTTCTCGACCAGGGAGAGGACGTCTCCCATCCCCAGGATGCGGGAGACCATCCGGGCGGGATCGAATTCGCTTAAGTCCTCCGGCCGCTCGCCCGCGCCCACGAACTTGACCGGCTTGCCGGTGACCGCCCGGAGCGAGATCGCCGCGCCGCCCCGGGCGTCGCCGTCGAGCTTGGTGAGCACCGCCCCGTCGATCCCCACCTCCCGGTCGAAGGCGGAGGCGACGTTGACCGCGTCCTGGCCGGTCATCGCGTCCAGGACGAGGAGAACCGCGCTGGGGGCAAACTCCCGTTTGAGATCCTTGATCTCGGCCATCAGCTCCGGGTCAACGTGGAGCCGGCCGGCCGTGTCGACGAGGAGCAGGGTATGTCCCCCGGCGCGGGATTGCTCCAGCGACTCGCGAACGATCGACGAAACCGATCCGGACCGGGGCGCGTAGGTCTCCACCCCCACCCTCCTCCCCAGGACGACGAGCTGCTCGACGGCCGCCGCCCGGCGGACGTCGGCGGCCACCAGGAGCGGCCGCTGGCCCTGCTTCCGGTATCTCAGGGCAAGCTTGGCGGCGGCGGTGGTCTTCCCCGCCCCCTGCAGGCCGAGGAGCATGATCACGGGGGGAGAGCCCGCGAGGCGGAGCCCCGGCTCGGGATCGGTCATGAAGCGGACGAGCTTGTCCCGGAAGATCCCGATCAGCTGCTGGCCCGGCGTGATCGAGGCCGCCACCTTCCCCCCGATCGCCTCCCGTTCGGTCTCCCGGAGGATCTCGGAGACCACCCGGTAGTTGACGTCGGCCTCGAGGAGGGCGATCCGGATCTCCCGCAGGGCCTCCGAGATATTCTCCTCGCTCATCCGCCCCCATCCGCGCAGAGAGCGGAAGATCGTCTGAAACCGGTTGGCGATGGCGTCGAACATCGGATGGTGTTAGGTGTTAGGTGTTAGGTGTCAGGTGTTATTAGTCAGTCCAGAACAATATAGACATGCCATCATTACGAGGACCCAGAGCGGAGCGAGGGGGACGAGGCCATCCCAACCTGGTGCGCGATAAGAGATTGCTTCGTCGCTCCGCTCCTCGCAATGACGTGTCGATATTATTCTGGACTGACTTATAAGTGTCAGACTCGGGAGATTGTTTCCCTGACACCTTGCACCTGACACCGTTTCCTCACTTGATCCTCCTGATCCTCGCCCCCAACCCCCGGAGCTTCTCCTCCATCCGCTCGTAGCCCCGGTCGAGATGGTAGACTCGGTTGATCAGGGTCGTCCCTTTCGCGACCAGACCGGCCAGGACGAGGGCGGCCGAAGCCCTCAAGTCCGAGGCCATCACCGGCGCGCCGGAGAGGGCGGGGACGCCGCGGACCACGGCCGAATCCCCCTCCCGGGCGATCCGGGCGCCCAGGCGGTTGAGCTCGGGGACGTGCATGAAGCGGTCGGTGTAGACCGTCTCCGTCACCCGGCTCGTGCCCGGGACGACCGAAAGGAAAGCGAGGATCTGGGCGGCCATGTCGGTGGGAAATGCGGGATAGGGGGCGGTGGCCACCGCGGCCGCCTGCCGCCCTCCCCCGCCCCGGACGGTCAGGCGTCCGGGGGAGCGTTCGACCGCTACCCCGGAGGAAACGAGGACGGAGATCACCGCTTCCAGGTGCTCGGGGCGCGCGGCGCGGAGGGCGACCTCCCCGCCGGCGAGAGCCCCCGCCACCAGGTAGGTCCCGGCTTCGATCCGGTCGGGTATGATCTCGTATTCCGCCGGCCGCAGCCGCTCCACGCCTTCGACGACCAGCCGGGAGGTCCCCGCCCCGGAGACGGAAGCCCCCAGCGCCGAAAGGAAACCGGCGGCGTCGGCCACCTCCGGCTCCCGGGCGGCGTTGTGGATGACCGTCCTCCCCCGGGCCCGGACGGCGGCGAGGAGGACGTTGATGGTCGCCCCCACGCTCGAGCCGAAACTCCCCCGGAGATCGATCTCGGCGCCGCGCAGCTCGGTTCCCTCGGCCTCGATGTAGCCGTGGGCGAGGCTGATGCGCGCGTTCAAGCCCTTCAGCCCCTTGAGGTGGAGGTCGACCGGGCGGGGACCGATCACGCAGCCCCCCGGCAGCGAGACCACGGCCCGGCCCGATCGCCCGAGCAGCGCCCCCAGGACCAGGACCGAAGCCCGCATCCTCCGGACCAGCTCGTAGGGGGCGGCCTGGCTCGTCAGCTCGGTAGCATCTATGGAGAGGGTGGAAGGGCCGACGAATTCGCAGCGGGCGCCCAGGGCGGAGAGGATCTTGAGCATGGTCGAGACGTCCTCAAGGCGCGGGACGTTGTGGATCACCGAGCGGCCGGGGGCGAGGAGGGCGGCGGCCATGATCGGGAGGGCGGCGTTCTTGGCCCCGCCGATCGTCACCTCGCCGGAAAGGCGCACGCCGCCGAGGATCTCGATCTTGTCCATGCTTTTCCCGATCCGCAGGGCCGCAGGCTCCAGCCGCTGGTTGGGACGCGCGCGGCGGGGTAAGCTGGAGGGCCTGGTCCGCGCTATCCGTTCTTGTGGGTTTCGACAAACTCCTCGACGGTGAGGCCGGCTTGTCGAACGGCACTCCGGAGGGTGCCTGGGGCGAGGGAACTGTGGAGGGGGACGACGCACCCCCTGGCGCCTTTTCTAAGGACGACGTGGCTTCCCTTCTGCCTGACTTGGCGGAACCCGAGACGCTCGAAGACCCGTATCGCCTCTTGGCCGGAGAGGCGCGGCAACTCAGACATGTGCCGGGACCTCAAACGTGGTCAGGATGGGATGAGATGGAGAGCGGCAAGGAAATTCCTCAAGATAGAGTTCGGTGGCTTCCTTAAGATTGGCCACCGCCTCTTCGATAGTCTTCCCCTGGCTGGCTGTGCCCACTTCAGGGCATTCGGCCACAAACCATTCCTCTTCCTTATGGATGATCGCCGTCAGTACCATGGCTTATCTCCCGAAAATTATATTACCCGATCCACCTGATTCATTCCATCTCGATTGTGCAACCCCCGCACTCAGCCACGACAGCCCTGGAATGTCGAGCCCGAAACAATGGAACCGTCCTCTTTGCCAAGCGGTTGTGCTCTCCCGGTGTTCCGATCCGGGCCGGTCCGGCATCGGGGCATGAATGCCCCTCCCACAACTCGCTAGCGCCTCCTCCGATCTAACCTTTTCGCCGTGACCACGCGGTCATGGCCGGCGAGGTCTTTTAGCACCGATACCTCCTCGAACTCCGGCTGCGCCTGGCAGAGCGCGGACGCGACTTCGCCCTGGTCGGCGCCGATCTCGAAGATCAGACGGCCGCCGGGACGCAGATAACCGGGGGCGCCGGAGACGATCCTCCGGATCACCGCCAGGCCATCCCCCCCCCCGGAGAGGGCCAACCGCGGCTCGTAGCGGGAGACTTCCGGCGCGAGATCAGCGATCTCCCCCTGCCGGATATAGGGAGGGTTGCTGGCCACTCCGTCGAAACTCCCCCGGAACTCCTCTCCCCAGGGAGCGAAGAGGTCCCCTTCCCGGAACTCCACCCGCTCCCCCAGGGACAGGGCCGAAGCGTTGCGTCGGGCGAAACCGAGGGCTTCCGGAGAAAGATCAGAGGCGAAGATCGAGGCCGCCGGCAGGGCGCGGGCCAGGGCGAGGGCGATCGCCCCCGATCCGCAGCCGAGATCGAGGATCCGCGGCGTCGAGGGCTCGGGGAACCACCGGCGCGCCGTTTCGACGACGACCTCCGTCTCCGGCCGGGGGATGAAGACGCCCGGGCCGACGGCGAGTTCCAAGTCGTGAAAGCCGACCGAACCGATCAGATAGGCAAGAGGCTCTCCTTCCGCGCGGCGGGAGAGCAGGGCGTCATACGAACCGGCCTCCCCCGCGGCGAGGGAGCGGCGGAGGTCGAGGAAGAGGCGGGAACGGGAAAGGCCGACGGCGGAGGCGAGAAGGAGCTCGCTGGACGTCCGGGGACGTTCGGTCCCCCGGTCGCGGAGAAAGGACTCTCCCCGGCGGAGGGCCTCGGCGACGGTCGCGGCGCCAAGCCGGTTCTCTTTCAGATTAGACATCCCGTGATACCCGCGCGCCCCGGCCCGCGGACCTCAAGGTCCGCGGCTACGAACCCGCGGAGCCGGCGCCGGCGGGACGGGCGAGGGCTTTGAGCTTCTCCTCCCGCTCCCAGGCGAGAAGCTTCCCGACCAGCTCGCCGAGGTCCCCGGCTACGATCTCCTCCAGGCGGTAGAGGGAGAAGTTGATCCGGTGGTCGGTCACCCGGTTCTGGGGAAAGTTGTAGGTGCGGATCTTGTCGGAGCGGTCGCCGCTTTTGATCTGTTCCTTGCGCTGGCGGGAGAGCTCCTTCTCCCGCTCCTCCCGCTGCCGTTCCATCAGGCGGGCCCGCAAGACCCGCATCGCCTGGGCCTTGTTCTTGTGCTGGGATTTCTCGTCCTGGCAGGAGACCACCAACCCCGTGGGGAGGTGGGTGATCCGGACCGCGGAATAGGTTGTGTTCACCGACTGCCCCCCCGGGCCGGAGGAGCAGAAGGTGTCGATCCGCAAGTCCTTGGCGTCGACCTGGAGCTCCACCTCCTCGGCCTCGGGGAGGACGGCCACGGTGGCGGCGGAGGTGTGGATCCGGCCCTGCGCCTCGGTCTCGGGGACCCGCTGGACCCGGTGGACGCCGGATTCGAACTTGAACCTCCGGTAGGCGTCGTTCCCGCTCACCGCGAAGGTCACCTCTTTGAGCCCCTTGTGGGAGGAGGAGGCGGTGTTCAGGGACTCGACCTTGAGCCCGCTGTCCTCGGCGTACCGGGCGTACATCCGGAAGAGGTCGGCCGCGAAGAGGGCGGCCTCCTCCCCCCCGGTCCCGGCCCGGATCTCGACGATGATGTTCCGGGAGTCCTGCTCGTCGGGGGGGATGAGGAGGTCCTCCATCTCGCCGGAGATCTGGCGCTCCTCCCCTTCCAGGCGGGAGATCTCCTCCCGGATCAGGGCGGAGAAGTCCGCCTCGGCGGACGAGGCTTCCAGGAGCTCGCGGTTCTTCTTCAGTTCCGCGGCGGTCTGTCCGAGGCGCTCGCGGAGCGAGACCAGCGACTCCAGGCGGGAGCACTCCCGGGCCAGGGCCTTGAAGCGGGCGGCGTTCTTGATCGCGCCGGGCACGGCCATCTCGGCCCGGGCCTTCTCCAGGTCGGCCCGGAGCTGCGCGAGATCGAGCAGGACGCCGGGGAGCGTCGGAGCCTGATTGGGATGCTTTGTATTATCGGCCGCGGAGACCATGTCTGCGAAAATGTGGGAGCGGCGTCCCCGCTTGCCCCGACAAACAGCAATCGGGGCAAGCGGGGACGCCCCTCCCACAAGACTCCCTTCGTCGTGCGACCTACGCCGGCGACTGCTTCTTGGCGTACTTTTTCTTGAACCGCTCCACCCGCCCCTCGGTGTCGACGAGCTTCTGCTTCCCGGTGAAGAGGGGGTGGCACTTGGAGCAGACTCCCACCTTCATGTTCTGGCGGGTGGCCCGGGTCCGGATCACCTCGCCGCAGGCGCAGACGATGGTGGTCTCCCGGTAGTCGGGATGGATCTTTTCCTTCATTTTAAAATATTCCTCCGGAATATTTTAAGGTTGTTCCTCGATCGGACGGCCTTCCTGGGCACCATGCGATCTTCCGATGCGACAACCTATTGTAGTGCGGATTCCAACTCTTTGAAAGCGTAGAGTCCCCTCCGGGGACTCTACACTTTCAAAGACATGAGGAACTCCGCGTTGGTCTTGGTCTTCTTCAGCTTCCCGATCAGGAGCTCCATGCCGTCGGTCGGGGACATCGAGGAGAGGCCCTTGCGCAGGAGCCAGATCCGCTGCAGCTCGTCCTTGTGGAGGAGGAGTTCCTCCTTGCGGGTCCCCGATTTCTCGATGTTGATCGAGGGGAAGATCCTCTTCTCGGTCAGCTTGCGGTCGAGGTTCAGCTCCAGGTTGCCGGTGCCTTTGAACTCCTCGAAGATCACGTCGTCCATCTTGGAGCCGGTCTCGATCAAGGCGGTGGCGATGATGGTGAGCGATCCCCCCTCCTCCACGTTGCGGGCCGCTCCGAAGAACTTCTTGGGCTTGGTCAAGGCGCTCGACTCAATCCCGCCCGAGAGCACCTTGCCGCTGTGGGGCTGGAGGGTGTTGTAGGCCCGGGCCAGGCGGGTGATCGAATCGAGCAGAATGACCACGTCGTGGCCGTGCTCGACCAGGCGCTTGGCCTTCTCGATCACGATCTCGGCCACCCGGACGTGCCGCTCCGGATTCTCGTCGAAGGTGGAGGAGACCACCTCGGCGTTGTGGACGCTGCGCTCGAAGTCGGTCACCTCCTCCGGACGCTCGTCGATCAGGAGCACGATCATCTTCACCTCGGGGGAGTTGGCCAGGATGGCGTTGGCCAGGCCCTTCAGGAGCATGGTCTTGCCGGTCCGCGGCGCGGCTACGATCAACCCGCGCTGGCCTTTCCCCACCGGGGTCAGGAGGTCCATCACCCGCATCGAGACGTCGTCCGGGGTGGTCTCCAGGATAAAGCGCCGGTTCGGGTAGAGGGGGGTGAGGTTATCGAACGACGACTTGGTCTTGGAGATCTCCGGGGTGTCGTAGTTGATCGCCTCCACCTTGAGCAGGGCGAAGAAGCGCTCCCGGTCCTTGGGCGGCCGGATCTCCCCGGTGACGGTGTCGCCGTTCCTGAGATCGAACTTGCGAATCTGGGAGGGGGAGACGTAGATGTCCTCGTTGCAGGCCAGGTAGTTGTAAAGCGGCGAGCGGAGGAATCCGAAGCCGTCGGGGAGGGTCTCCAGGACGCCGCCCCCGAACATGTGGCCGTTCTGCTCGGCCCGGACCTTCAGGATCTCGAAGATCAGCTGGTGCTTCTTGAGCGAGCGGGCGGACTCGATGTTGAGCCCCCGGGCCATGTTCATCAGCTCGGGGACGTTCATCTTCTGCAGCGTCACCATGTCCACGTCCTGGGGGGTCCGGACGGCCGGGGTCGTGTCGTCGATCTCCGCGGCCGCCGGGGCGGGCGACGGGGCCGGCGGGGGGGGCGGCGGAGCCTTCTCCTCCGGCGCCGCGCACGTCGTTTCCGCCGGCTTGACCGGGGCGGCCGCCGCCGCGGTCTTGCTTCTTCTCCGTTTATCCAACAGGGCCATCAGACACCTCCTTGATCTTGCATCCGTAAGTTCGATTTGAATTTAAACAGCGACCTGCCAGCCGCTGGAATACAAATTCCAACTTCCAAACTACAAATCCCAACTTACAAACCACAAGCTCCAAGCAAAACCCAAATTACAAACTGCAAACAACCCGTCTTCCGTCCGGCCTCCGTTTTGTTCCTTGGATTTTGGGTTTTGTGTTTTGCTTGTGATTTGTTATTTGTGAATTGTTATTTTCGCCGCCCGGCGGGCGGCGGTTCGTGAGTTTTGATTTCCGCCGCCGCCCAGCGGCTTCTGAGATCTGAGATCTCAGATCTGAGATCCCAGATCTCTCCAGATCCTCTCGACCTGTCTCTCGGTGTTCGCTAGGCTCCCATTGTTGTCGACGACGTAGTCCGCCCGCCGCGCCTTCTCCCCGAGCGGAAGCTGCGCCGCCTGCCGGCGCGCGATCTCCTCCGGCGTCATCCGCCGCGACGCCGCCGTGCGCCGGACCACGGTCGCGGGGTCGGCGACCACGACGACCACGCGGTCGAAGAGCGCTTCCGTCCCCGCCTCGTAGAGAAGCGGGACGACCCCCACCGCCGGCCGGCGGGACCTTCTGAGCGCCCTCTTGAGCTCCCGGATCACCGGGGGATGGACGATCCGGTTCAGAAGCCGGAGCCGCCGCGGTTTCCCGAAGACCGCCGCGGCGAGCGCCCGCCGCCGGATCCTCCCCGCCCGGTCCAGGATCCCGGGCCCGAAGGCCCTAACCGCTTCCCGGTAACCGGCCGTCCCGCGCCGGAGCGTCCGCCGGGAGAGGCGATCGGCGTCGACGACCAAGGCCCCGCGGGCGGCGAAGAGGGCGGCCACGGTCGACTTCCCCGTCCCGAATCCCCCGGTGAGCCCGATCCTCCAGGGGCGCTGGGCGGAGGGCCCCTTCATGCGCCTTCACCCTTCCACTCTGCCATCTCCCCCCAGCTCTTTCCCGCGCTCACCGAGACCTTGAGGCGGACCTTGAGCTCGGCCGCCGACTCCATGGCGGAGCGGACCAGGGGGACGAGCCGCGCCGCCTCGGCCGGCGGACCTTCGAAGAGGAGCTCGTCGTGGATCTGGAGGAGGGGGCGGGAGGAGAGCGGCTCGCCGGCGAGACGGCGGTCGATCTCGATCATCGCCCGCTTGATGATGTCGGCCGCCGAGCCCTGGATCGGCGTGTTGATCGCGGTCCGCTCGCCGAAACGGCGGACGTTGACCTGTTCGCTCATAAGCTCCGGCAGGTAGCGGCGGCGCTGGAAGATGGTGACCACGTAGCCCTTCTTCTTCGCCTCCTCCAGGGAGGAGCGGATATAGGCCTCGACGCCCCGGTATCTCTGGAAATACTCGCGGATAAAGAGCTCCGCCTCCTTCTGGCTGATCCCGAGGTCCTCGGCCAGGCCGAAGGGGCCCATCCCGTAGATGATCCCGAAGTTCACCGTCTTGGCCCTCCGCCGCATCTCCTCGGTCACCCCGGAGAGCGGGACGCCGAAGATCTGGGAGGCGGTGAAGGCGTGGATGTCCTCGCCCCGGGCGAAGGCCTCGAGGAGAAGCGGGTCCTCCGAGAGGTGGGCGAGGACCCGCAGGTCGATCTGGGAGTAATCGGCCGCGATGAAGATCGTCCCCTCGGGGCGGGGGACGAAGGCCTTGCGGATCTCGTTCCCGATCTCGGTCCGGATCGGGATGTTCTGGAGGTTCGGGTTGGCCGAGGAGAGCCGCCCGGTCGCGGTCACCGCCTGGTGGAAGGTGGAGTGGATCCGGAGGGTCCGGGGGTTGACCAGGGCGGGGAGGGCGTCGACGTAGGTCGACTTCAGCTTGAAGAGCTGGCGGAAGGCGAGGATCTTGGCCGGGAGCTCGTGGACGGCGGAGAGCCGGGTCAGGACCTTGACGTCGGTCGAGTAGCCGGTCTTGATCTTCTTCCCCCGCGGGAGCTGAAGCTTGTCGAAGAGGATGTGGGCAAGCTGCTTGGGCGAGTTCAGGTTGAAATCTTCCCCGGCCAGCTCCCGCATCTCCCCGGCCAGGCCGTCGAGTCGGACGGCGAGCTGGGCGGACATCTGTTCCAGCCTCCCCCGATCGATCGCCATCCCCGCTCTTTCCATCCCGGCCAGGATCGCGGAGAGGGGGATCTCCATCTCCCGAAGCAGGGGGGCAAGTCCATGGGATTCGAGGACCGGCAGGAGCTTTTCCCGGAGCTCGAAAACGGCGGAGGCGGACGCGGCGGCGGCGCGGGCGCGAGAGTCGCGCTCGCCGAGCTCGCCGTCCCGGGCGGAGACGGGCAGCGCCCGTAAGAGGTGCTCGCGGGCGAGGGAGTCCAGCCCGTGGTCCGGACGGGAGGGGTTCAGGAGGTAGGAGGCGAGGAGGCCGTCCCAGGCCACGCCGCGCAGGGCGAAGCCGGCGTTGAGGCAGGCGTGGGCGGCGGCCTTGGCGTCGTGGACGGACTTGGCGACCGCGGGATCGCCCAGGAGATCGGCGGCGGCACGGACGCTCTCCTCCCCGGAGAGCTCCAGGTAAAAGGCCTTCCCCGGCTCCCGGCAGACCGCCAGGCCGTTGAGCCCGGCGTCCCGGAAATGGCCGGGGGCGATGTCGCAGGCGACGGCGCACCCGGAAAGCCCGGCGGTCAGGGACCGAAAGCGCTCCGGGGCCTTTTCCCCGGAGAGGATCTCGCAGGCCACCTCCTCCTGCTTCTCGGGGGGGAGCTCGGCCAGAAGCTGGGAGAACTCGAGCTCGCGGAAGAGGTCGCGCAGCGCGTCCCAGGACGGCTCCCGGCGGGCGAGTTCCTCCCAATCGGCCGGGAGCGGGACGGCGGTGTCGAGGCGGGTGAGCTCGCGGGAGACCCGGGCCTGGTCGGCGAAGCGGGTGAGGCTCTCGCGCACCCGGGCGTTCTTCACCTCGGCGGCGTGGGCGAGGACCCCCTCCAGTGTCCCGTGGTCGCGGATCAGGGCCACCGCCGTCTTCTCCCCCACCCCGGGGACGCCGGGGACGTTGTCGATGGCGTCGCCCATCAGGGCGAGGATCTCGGGGATCCGCTCCGGATCGACCCCGTAGGTCTCCCGGACCGCCGGGGCGTCGAAGAGGGTGCCCTCCCCGTGGGGGCTGATCACCCGGATCCGGTCGTTCACCATCTGCAGGAGGTCCTTGTCGCCGGTCAGGATGTAGACTTCCGACCCCGCCTCCGCCGCCCGGCGGGCGAGCGTGGCCAGGATGTCGTCGGCCTCGTAGCCCGGGGCGGCGATCCAGGGGATGCCGTAGCCCTCGGCCGCCCGCCGGATAAGGGGGATCTGGGAGGAGAGGTCGTCCGGCATGGGCTTCCGGGTGGCCTTGTAGTCCTTGAACCTCTGGTGGCGGAAGGTGGGCCCCCGGGAGTCGCCCGCCACCGCCACGTGGTCGGGCCCGTACTCCTTGAGGATCTTCTTCAGCATCCGGATGAAGCCGTAAACGGCGTTGGTCGGCTGGCCCCGGGAGGTGGTGAGACCCCGGATGGCATAGAACGCCCGGTAGGCGGTGGACATACCGTCGATCAAAAGAAATTTTTTCATGAAACCGCGGGGAGACGGCGGAAAAACGGAGGGAGCGACCAACTAAAACTGCGCGGGGGTGATGGCTAGGGGTTGTGGTTTTGTATTTTTATTTATCGCCGCAGGGCAAAGCAGCGCGGCGATAAACAACGAGGGAGAAACCGACTGAGCCGAAACCTCAGATTCGGGCGGTACTCTAGCAGCCCCTAGCCCCGGCGTCAACATCAAAATTCCAAACTTCTCAGGGCTTCAAGGGATTGCGCCAGCGCAGGCCGGGGAAGCGCGAGAAGTCCGCGTCGGTGGAGACGAGCTCGCAACCGTGTTCCAGGGCCAGCGCCGCCATCTGGGCGTCGGTGACGAGGTTCGCGGCGGCCTGGCCTTCTACGAGGAGTTTTCGGAACAACGCCCAGTGGCGCGTGGTGGGAACGACCAGGCTAACGCACGGCTGGTCGAGCCAGCTCCGCACCCGATCGATCGCCTGGCCGAGGGCCAGGGGGTGGTCGTAGACGTGCGGATTGGTGCTGATGCGGATGAAGGCGCTGATGACCTCCCAGCAAAGACCGACGGGAGAGGTCCCGGAGAGTTGGCCGTCCCACCAGGCGCGGGCTTCGGCATGGCAGGGGCTGAGTTCATCCTCGGCGTAGAGCAGGATATTGGCGTCGACCAGGATCACCGATGGGACTCCTCCTCGATCTGGGCCAGCAGTTCCTGGACGTTATCGACGTTCTTGCCCGGTTTCAAGCCCATCCGGCTCGGGCTGGTTCGATAGGGCCGGACCAGGGCCGGTTTCTCGACCACGTCCAGACCGGCCCTCAGGGCATCGTTGATCACGCCGCGGAGGGGCGCGCTGATCTTGCGCGCGAGCGACCGCGCGCGATCCAGAACGTCATCGTCTATGGTCAAAGTAGTTCTCATGCTAACATCATATCATCATGTCGCGCGATGTCAAGGCATCAGCCCTGGGCCGACGGTGTTCTCTCAGGCTGTCTCCGGGGGAGGGTGAAGGTGAAGGTGGAACCTTTCCCCGGAGCGCTTTGGGCCGCGATCTTCCCCCCGTGGAGCTCGACCAGCTCCCGGGTGATGGCGAGACCGAGCCCGCTCCCCCGCTCCCCGCCGCCCGGCGGGAGTCCGAACTGCTTGAACTTGGTGAAGAGCTCCGGGATATGCTCCCGGGCGATCCCGATCCCGGTGTCGCGGACGCGGACGCGGAGGTCGCGCGGGGTGGCGCGGACCTCGACCGCGACCTCCCCGCCCGCGGGCGTGAACTTGACCGCGTTCCCGACCAGGTTGATCAGGACCTGCTCCAGGCGGTCCGGGTCGCCCGTGATGGCGGGGATCTTCCCCGCTTTCAGCGTCAGCGCCACCTTCCGCCGCGCGGCCTCCGCCCGCAGGGAGGCCAGGGCCTTCTCGGCCAGGGCGGCGAACCGCACCGGCTGGTTGTGGAGGACGATCCGGCGCGACTCGATCGCCGAGATGTCGAGGAGGTTGTTGATGATCCGGATCAGCCGCTCCGCCTCGGCCAGGGAGAGGGCGAGGACGTCGTGCCCGGTCCGCTCGTCGAGCTTCCCGGCCAGGATCTGGGCGAGCCCGAGGCGGATGGAGGCGAGCGGCGTGCGCAGCTCGTGGGAGACCACCGAGACGAAGGTGGACTTGAGCTGGCTCAGATCCTCGAGCTCCCGGTTCTTCTTCTCCAGCTCGTCGGTCGCCCGCCGGAGCCTTTCGTCCGACTTCTTCCGTTCCGTGACGTCGCGGGCCACGCCGATCAGGGCGATCGGCCTTCCCCGCTCGTCCTTGACCACCGAGGTGACCAGGGCGACCGGGAACTCCGTGCCGTCCTTTTTCAGGTTGAAGAGCTCGCCCCGCCAGCCCCCCTTGAGGGTGCCCGGGAGGATCCCGCGCACCAGCTTCGGGGGGTTGCGGGGCGAGCGGATCAGGCTGATCGGGCGCAACCGGACCTCATCCGGGGAGTAGCCGTAGATGTCGAAGAAAGCCTGGTTGGCGAAGAGGAGCCGGTCTTCCATGTCGGTGACGGTGACGGCGTCGCTGATCGACTTCAGGGCCTGGGCGAGCATGGAGATCTCCCGGTCCGCCCGGCGGCGGGCGGTGATGTCCTTGACCAGCACCTGGGCCAGCTCCTCCCCCCGCCAGCGGAAGAGGGTGATGGAGAGCTCGATCGGGAAGACCTCCCCGCCGCGGCGGCGCCCCTCCGACTCCAGGAAGAGGCGGCCCTGCCGGCGCAGGGACCGGAAGAGGCGGGGGAAATCGTCGGCGATCTTCCCCGGCACGATGTCCCGGATCGAGCGCCGCAGGAGCTCGTTGCGGTCCCAGCCGGAGATGGCGCAGGCCCGGTCGTTGACCGAGACGATCTCCCCCTCCGGGTTGAAGAGGATGACCCCCACCGGCGAGAGCTCGAAGAGGCTGCGGTATTTCTCCTCCGAGTCCCGCAAGTCCTCCTCGGCGGAGACGCGCTCGCTGATGTCGGAGGCGAGGAGAAGGATGCCGTCCCGGCCGTCGGGGAGGACGAACTTCTTGGCGCTCATCCCCAGCCAGCAGGAGGAGCGGTCCTTGCGCAAACCCTTCAGGACCGTCTTGACGGTCCGGCCGGCGACGATGCGGTAGAGGTGGCGCTCCAGGGCCGGCCGGTCGTCCGGGTGGATCAGGTGGTGGAGGTGGAGGCCGATGATCTCGTCCCGGTGGAAATCGACGTAGCGGCAGACGGCCGGGTTGGCCTCGATGATCTTCCCCTCGCGGTCGGCGAGGATGATCCCGCTCGGGGAGAGGTTGAAAAGGGTGCGGTAGAAGAAGGCGGACTGGGAGAGCGTCTCCTCGGCCTCCTTCCGCTCGCTGATGTCCCGGACCAGGACCAGGACCTCGTCCGGCCCGCTCCGGGCCATCCGCGCCTCGCAGGTGAAGGTCTTCTCGCCCCGGATCAGGCGGTATTCGAAGGTCTGCACCCGACCGCTGGCGATGGCCCGGCGGATGTGGCGCAACGTCGTCTCGGCCACCTCCCCCGGCATCACTGCGCGGACGCTCTTGCCCAGGAAGCGCTGGGGAGAGAAGGCGAGGTCCGCCCGCTGGTCCGCCTTGTAGGAGAGGAAGACGCCCTCCCGGCTGAGCCGGAACATCAGGTCCGGGATCGCGGCGAGGAGGGCCTCGGTCCCGGCGTGGCCGTGGAGGCCGCTGGCGAAAGAGCGGGCTTTCTTCTTCATAGGCGGGCGGGGATCGGAGAGAAAGCGTCGATGGGTTACGGTCAAGAAGTGGGACTGGCAGATGGGTAAGGGAGATGGCTCGGGAGATCGAGCCCCGTCATCCACCTCTCCCCTTCACCAGTCCCACTTCCTCTCCCTAGCCCATCGACTCTTATTGAAGGTGCTTGCGGATCCGGGCCATCAGCTTCCCGGGATCTTCGGTCTTGACTAGGTACTCGGCGGCCTCGAGAGAGAAGGCCTTGTCGAAGTCGCTCATCAGGTCGTGGGAGGAGAGGAAGATGACCGGGATCTGCCGGGTGTCCTCCCGGAACTTGACCAGCTCGCAGACCTTGAAACCGTCGAAACCGGGCATGGCGACGTCGAGGACGATCAGGTCGGGAGGGGACTGGCTGATCTTCGCGAGCCCCTCCTCGCCGGTGTAGGCGGCGTCCACCTCGTAACCCTCGCCCTGCAAAAGGAAGCGGAGCATGGCGACGAAGGACGGGTCATCGTCAACGAGAAGAATTTTTTTGGCCATGGTCGAAACAGGGGAAAGCGTAGCGGTGCTCAAAGCGTCAACTGCCCTTTCGGATGCGAATGAGTTGGACGGACATTCTCTCCCTTTCTCCGGGACCATCCGCCCGATCCATCTTCGCCGACCCAGGGGATCGTCGGAGATAAATCGGCTCATTATGCAGAACGGCCGGCCGATTGCAAGGGCGTTTTCGCCTCGATTTCGATCGGGCCCGGCCCCACCGCATAACTGAGGCCTTCCCCTTCAGGCGAGGCCGGCGGCCCGGAGGCGGCCCACCTGGTCGGGTTTCCCGACTATGACCAGACGATCCCCGGCCCGGATCGTCTCCCCCCCGCCGGGGGAGACGATCCTCGCCTCGCCCCGGCGGATCCCGATCACGGAGACCCCATAGCGGTCGCGGAACCGGATCTCCTTGAGGCTCCGGCCGGCCGCCGGGGAGCCGGGGGCGACCTCCACCTCCCCGGAAGCGAAGGCGGACTCGGTCCCCCCCTCCTCCCGCCGGCCCATCCGCTCGACCGCGTCCGGAAGGTTTTCCGGCGCCCCCAGGAGGGCCACCCGGTCGCCGGGGTAGAGGACGAAGTCCGGCGGGGGGTCGAAGTCGATCCGCCCCGCCCGGCTCACCGCGAGGACCGTGACGTTCAGCTCGTCCCGGAGGGGGAGCTCCCGGATCGCCTGGCCGGAGAAGACCGACCCCGAGCGCAGCGAGATCTCCTGGATCGCGGCCGGCCAGTCGGCGAAGACCGGCAGGGCCTGCATCGCCCCGGTCAGGACCTCGGAGGCCTGCTCGGCGGCGTCGCTGAAGGGCCTAAGGACGATGTAGGCCCCGGAGGTCCTGAGGCGCGGCACCTCGGAATGGTCGCGGGCGGAGGCGGCGTAGCGCCCGGCGAAACCGGCCGCGCGGAGCAGGCGGGGGAGAGCGAGGTTCAAGGCGGGGTCGGAGACGGCGCAGACCACCCAGCCCGTCCGCCGCAGGGGGAGGAGGGCGAGGACCTCGGGGTCGGCGGCGTCGCCGTAGACCGCGGCGATCGTCTTCCGCCGCCCGCGCTCGACCGCCCGGGGATCGAAGTCCACCGCCAAAAGCGGCCGCCCCCGGCGGATCAGGTGGCCGGCGAGCTCGCTCCCGTAGGATCCGAGACCGACCAGGATCGTCAGGTCTCTCCCGGCGGGATGGGCGAGCGAGTCCTCCTTCCCCTCCCGGAAGGGGTTCTTCCGCTCGAAGATCCTGAGCAGCGGCGAGAGGAGGGAGTAGATCGGGCCGGAGTAGAGGATCAGGTAGGTCGAGGCGCAGATGGTGATGATCCCGACCAGGGTGATCAGGGACATGTCGGAGGGGGCGATGTGGCCGAGGCGGAGGCCGAGCGCCCCGAGGATGAGCGAGAACTCGCTGATCTGGGCCACCGCCAGGCCGCACATGAAGCCGGTCCGCCGCCGGTAGCCCATCGCCCCCATGATGACCATGACGATCAGGGGGTTCCCGACCAGGACGAAGAGGGAGAGGACGCCCGCCGGGAGAAGCTCGCCCCGAAACTGGCCGAGGTCGAGGCGGGCGCCGAGGTCGATGAAGAAGAAGAGGAGGAGGAAATCCCTTAAGACCGTCAAGCGCCCGGCCACGGCGTCCCTCTGCTCGGTCGAGGCGAGCGAGACGCCGGCCAAGAAGGCCCCCACCTCCTTGCTGAAACCGAGGATCTCGGCCGCCGTGGAGAGGGCGATCGCCCAGGAGATGGAGAAGAGGACCAGGAGCTCCTGGGAGCGGGCGAGGTAGGCCATGAGCCACGGGAGCGCGCGGCGCATCAGGAGGTAGACCAGCAGGAGGAGGCCGATCCCCTTCCCCGCGATCAGGAGCGCCTGGACGGTGAAGGAACGGCCCGCCGGCGCCTCCCCGCCGAAGGCGGTGAGCGCGATCAGGGCGAGGATCGCGACGATGTCCTGGACGATCAGGAAGCCGACCGCGATCCGCCCGTGAAGGGAGTCGATCTCCTTCTTGTCCGAGAGGAGCTTGACGATGATGATGGTGCTGGAGAAGGTGAGCGCCACCGCCACGTAGACCGCGGAGACGGGGGGGAGCCCGCAGAGGGAGGCGATGGCGTAGCCCAGGAGCGAGGTGAAGAGGACCTGGCCGAGGCCGGTGGCCAGCGCCACCGGTCCCACCGTCCGGATCATCCCGACGTCCAGGCGCAGGCCGACCACGAAGAGGAGGAGCGAGATCCCGATGTGGGCGAGAAGGTCGATCTCTCCGGGCCCTTCGACCAGGCCCAGCGCGGAGGGGCCGACCAGGATCCCGGCGGCCAGGAAGGCGATGATCAGCGGCTGGCGGAAGCGGTAGCCGAGCGCAGCCAGCCCCGCGGCCACGGCCAGGATGACCGTGATCACGCCGAAGGGGTTGTCGGTGAACGGCATAGCAGACATCAGTCGATGGGCAAAGGTTATGAAGGCGGATGGGTAAGGCAGCTGGTGAGCCAAGCCGCACCCTTAACTTAACCCATCGACCAGACCATTAGCTTAACCCCGACCCATTTACCAAACCCACTTCCTAACCCTGACCTATCAACCCTCCTCGCCCACCTAACACCCTCTTTTCTACAGGCATACCGTCTTCAGAAAAGCCCTTCTCCCCACGGAAGTCCCGGATCGGCGTCGGCCGAGAAGTCGTCGGTAAGATTGGCCTTAAGCCGCAGGAACCCCACCCCCGCCACCATCGCCGCGTTGTCGGTGCAGAGGGCCGGCGAGGGGATGAAGAGCGGCGGACCGCCGGCGGGGAAGGCCGCGGCGGCCCGAAGGCGGAGGTGGCGGTTCCGCGCCACCCCACCGCAGATGACGACCGTCCGGGCTCCCGTCTCCTCCGCCGCGCGCTTAAGCTTCCGAATCAGGATGTCCACGACCGCCGCCTGGAAGGAGGCGGCGAGGTCGGCCGTCGGGACCTCCCCTCCCCTCGCTCTTTCCTTCTCGATCAGGAGGCGCAGGGCGGTCTTCATCCCGCTGAAGGAGAAGTCGTGGTCGCCGCTCCCCCGCATCCCCCGGGGGAGGGCGAAGCGCTTCGGGTCCCCTTGCGCCGCCGCGGCGTCGATCGCGGGGCCGCCGGGGAACCCCAGCCCGAGGAGGTTCGCCGCCTTGTCGAAGGCCTCCCCGGCGGCGTCGTCGCGGGTCTGCCCGATCACGGACGCCCTCTCCCAGGACTCGGCGGCGACGAGCGAGGTGTGCCCCCCCGAGACGATGAGGGCGACCAGGGGGAACTCATACTCCGCCCCCTCGAGGCGGGCGGCGTAGACGTGCCCCTTCAGGTGGTGGACCCCGACCAGGGGCTTCCCCCCGGCGTAGGCGATCGCCTTGGCCGCCCCCGTCCCGACCAGGAGGGATCCGATCAAGCCCGGCCCTCGGGTGTAGGCGACGGCGTCGATCCGCTCCCGGCCGACGGAGGCCTCCCGGAGGACCCGCTCGACCAGGGGGAAGAGGACCTCGAGGTGAGAGCGGCTCGCGATCTCCGGGACGACTCCGAGGAATGGCCGGTGGAGTTCGTTCTGGGTGGAGACGAGGTCGGCGACGATTCTTTGGCCGTCCTCGACCAGGGCGGCCGAGGTCTCGTCGCAGGAAGTCTCAATGCCGAGTATCAGCATCGGTCTATTATTCCCTTGTTTCCCCCCTCCCGGGCATCAGATCAGAGAGCGGAACGATCTGCACCCCCTCCCCCGCCAGGGCGGGGATCTCCCTCTCCAGGATCTGGAGCGTGAGCGGCCGGTAGTGGCCGATCGCGATCGCCCGGCCGTTCTTGAGCGCCCGCCGCGCGGCCGAGCCGATCTGCTTCAGGATGAACTCCTCGGTGTTCTCGTGGTCGAGGAAGACGTCCCGCGCCGCCGTCGGGATATCGGTCTCCTCGGCCAGGGCCCGGGTCACCGTCCGGGGCGAGGTCAGGCTGTCGAGGAAGAAGAGCTCCTGGTCGTTCAGCTCTTCCAGGAAAGCGCGCATCGGCTCGGTCAGGAGCGTGAAGGCCGAGCCCATGTGGTTGTTCACGCCCACCGCGTGGGGGACGCTCGCGAGATCCTTCCGCAGGATCGCGGCGATCTCCTCGGGCGGGAGGTCGTCCGCGATCCCGCCCGGGCCCAGGTCGAGACCGGGGTCGAGGGCGGAGAGGGGGCAGTGGAGGATCACCTCGTAGCTGTGCTCGTGGGCGAGCGCGTCCCACTCGCGGGTATGGGGGAGGCGGGGAAGGATGGCCAGGGTCAGGGGGTAATCCAGCCCCTCGAGGCGGGCGGCGGCGGCGGGGGAGCGGCCGACGTCGTCGATGACCAGGGCGAGGCGGCCGGCCACGGACTGGCTGAAGTCGTAGCGGAGGATGCCCCCGGAGGGGAGGAAGACGGCCAGGGTGGAGGCGGCGGACGCTCCCTCGTCCGCCGGGAAGCCGGCGGCGGCGAGGCTCTCCCGGAGACGGGGCAGGAGCCGCGGGAGGTAGGCGAGAGAGGAGAGGGGGAGGGGCTGGATCAGAGCCGCCGGGCGATCCCCCTCCTCCGGGACAACCCGCCGCTGTGGCCAGACGGGGGAGAGGAAGACGGAGAGGACCGATTCCACGACGGCGATCGCCCGTTCCGCCTCCGCCGCCCCGGGGTGGGCGGGAGGGAGTTCCTGCCGCCGGGCGCAGGAGCAGAGCAACGCCGCGGCCAGGCACGGGGCAAACAGCCGTCGCCGCACGGGAATTCTCATGCGGGGCAAGGGGAGGGTGAGCCAAGCCGTACCATTAACCCGACCCAGCGACCGCTCGGGCCGAGGGCGGCGTTGGCGCGGATCACGAATCCGCATCCACTGCTTCCTGGAACTCCCGGTAGAGGAGGATCGTCTTGATCGTCTCCACCGCCTTGCGGAGCTGGGGGTCGGCCGTCTCCTCCTCCGCCGCCTTCTTCTTCTCCTTCCCGGCGAGGCCGGTCAGGTCTTCGAGGAGGTCGAAATCCTCGTCGGCGCCGGCAGCGGCCGGCGAAGCGGAGACGGCGGGCGTGGGGGTGGGGGTGGGGGCGGAAGCGGGAGTGGGCGCGGCGGCCTCGCCTCCCTCCACCTTCGCCTTCTCCGCCGCCTCCTTCTCCGCCTTCTCCAGGGCGAGGTACTTCTTCATCACGAAGGCCTTCTTCTGGGCCGGGGTCATCTCCACCTCGATGTCGGGGGGGATGCCCTCGTCCTGGATCTTGCGGTGGGAGGCGGTGTAGTAGTGGCCGGTGGTGAGCCGGATCGCCGAATCGTCGCGGAGCGGCAGGACCGACTGGACCGAGCCCTTCCCGAAGCTCTTGACCCCGACCAGGACCGCCCGCTGGTTGTCCCGAAGCGCCCCGGCCACGATCTCGGAGCCGGAGGCCGACCCCTCGTTGATCAGGACGACCATGGGCACCTCCGGGAACTTCTTGCCCCCGGTCGCCTTGACCTCCATCTCCACCCGGTCCTCCCGCCCCACCGTCTGCACGATCACCTTTCCCGCGGGGAGGAAGCAGTCGGCCACCGCGATCGCGCTGGAGAGGAGCCCGCCCGGGTTGTAGCGGAGGTCGAGGATGAAGCCGCGGGGGTTCTCCTTCTCGATCGTCTCCAGGGCCCGAGCGAACTCCTCGGCGGTCTTCTCCTGGAACTGGGCCAGGCGGACGTAGCCGATGGAGTCCGGGAGCATCCGGGTCTCCTTGACCGAAACGATCTGGATCACGTCCCGGACGATGTCGAACTCCAGGAATTCCTTCTCCCCGGCCCGGAGGATGGTGAGGTGAACCGAGGTGCCGGGCTTGCCCCGGAGCTTCTCCACCGCCTGGTTCACGGTGATGTTCTTGGTCGTCTCCTCGGCGATCTTGACGATCTTGTCGCCCGGCTGGAGCCCGGCCCGGCTGGCCGGGGTGTCCTCGATCGGGGTGATGACGGTCAGGATCCCGTCCCGGACCGTGATCTCGATCCCCAGACCCCCGAACTCGCCCTTGGTCTCGACCTTCATCTCCTTGTAGTCCTTGGGCTCCATGAACTGGCTGTAGGGGTCGAGCGAGCCCAAAAGGCCGTGGAGGGCGCCGTAGATCAGCTCCTGGGGCTCCATCTCCTTGACGTAGTGCTTGCGGACGATCTCGATCACCGAGGCGAAGAGCTCGAGGTTCTTGTAGATGCCCGCGGACTCGGCCTCGTCCACGGAGGCGGCGGGGGTGGGCAGGGCGGCCGGGGTCGGCGCCGGGCTCGGAGACCCCCGCGCCCCGAGCGGGGAGAGGGCGGCGGTGAAGGCCAAAACGATCAGCCAGGACCAGTTGCGGATGGCGCTTTTCATCAGATATCCCTCGCGATTTTCCCGGGCCAACCCGTGGATCTATCTTAGGAATCCAGGAAACCAGGAGAATAAAATTCAATATTCCTGGCTTCCTGGTTTCCTTAGATATCTCCTATCAAGATCGAGCCGCCCCCGATTTTTAACATCTAGGCGTTCGCGGATCATCCCCGATGATTTCGGAACCACTCGATCGTCTTCTGGAGCCCCTCTTCCAGGGGGGTCTTCGGCTGCCAGGAGAGGATCCGCTTGGCCTTGGAGATGTCCGGCTGGCGGATGCGGGGGTCGTCCACCGGGAGCGGCTTGGCCTCGATCCGGCTGGAGGAGCCGACGAGCCGGATCACCAGCTCGGCGAACTCGCGGACGGTCATCTCGCGGGGGTTGCCGATGTTGACCGGCTCCGCCTCGGAAGAGAAGGCGAGCGCGCAGATCCCCTCGATCAGGTCGGAGACGTAGCAGAAGGAGCGGGTCTGGGTCCCGTCGCCGAAGACGGTGAGCGGCTTGCCGTCCAGGGCCTGGCAGATGAAGGCCGGGACCACCCGCCCGTCGCGGGCGCGCATCCGCGGCCCGTAGGTGTTAAAGATCCGGGCGATCCGGGTGTTCACCCCGTGATAGCGGTGGTAGGCCATGGCGATCGCCTCGGCGAAGCGCTTGGCCTCGTCGTAGACCCCCCGGGGGCCGATCGGGTTGACGTTGCCCCAGTAGTCCTCCCGCTGGGGGTGGACCAGGGGGTCGCCGTAGACCTCCGAGGTGGAGGCGAGGAGGAAGGTCGCCCCCTTGGCCTTGGCCAGCCCCAGGGCCTTGTGGGTGCCGAGCGAGCCGACCTTGAGCGTCTGGATGGGGAACTTGATGTAGTCGATGGGGCTGGCGGGGGAGGCGAAGTGGAAGATGAAATCGAGCTGGCCGTCCAGGTAGAGGTACTCGGTCACGTCCTGCTTGATGAAGCGGAAGCGCGTGTTCCCGGAGAGGTGCTCGATGTTGCCCACGGAGCCCGTGAGGAGGTTGTCCATGCAGACCACCTCAAAGCCCCGGGAGAGGAGGCTTTCGCAGAGGTGCGAGCCGAGGAAGCCCGCCCCGCCGGTGACCAGGGCTCGTTTGGTATCGGCCATGAGAGTCGTCCTTTCCTTGGATGCTCCGGGATGAAGGGAGGGCATTCTATCCCGAAGCCTCCTTCGGAGGCAATAAAAGCTTATCCCGCGCACTTCCCGTCCGGGAAGCGCGCGGGATAAGCCATCCCTGTTCGGCAATAAGTTACGTAAGGTTACGCAAGGTTACCTAAGTTACGCGAGGTTACGGAACCTCCCGCAACTTTGCTTTGTCTCGGGTAACCCTACGTAACCCTGCGTAACCTGACGCAACCTTACGTAACCTTTTGCTCTTTTGCCGAATTCCTTGTCCTTAGAAACTAGCAACCGCCTTCAGCCAGTACATCGCCCCCAGGGGGCGGTTCTCGGCGTAGGTCTCGAACTGGGCCTTGGCCGTGAGGCTGAACGCGGGGGAGAGGCCGAGGAGGGCCGAGGGGCCGACCGCGAAGACCTGCTCCTTGGAGTCCTCGACCTTCTCGCCGTCGATCTCGTCGTCCTGAAGTCCGATCAGGTAGTAGCCGCAAACGCCCAGGCGGAGTTGGTCGAGAACGGCCAAGCCGGCGTTGTAGTCCAGGTGGAACTGCTGACCGCACAGGTAGTCCTGCTTCCCCCCGGAGCCGTCGTCGTCGTCCGTGTTCTTGGTGTGGATGTCGTACATCAGCTTCAGGTCGACGTCGAACCCGTCGGGATGGATCAGGGAGACCGCGACCGCCGGCTCGAAGGTCCAGTGGTTGTTCCCGATGGAGGCGAAGTCCTCCCGGTCGTACTGGCCGGTGGGGGCGATGATGTCGAGACCGGCCACGCAGTGGAAAAGCTCGGAGTGCCAGCCGAGGAGGAAGGGGGAGAAGTACATGTCTCCCAGACCGAACTGGTAGTCGCTCGCCCCGAAATCCTTCACCTTCGTCGCTTGGTAGACGACCGGGATCACCGCGTGCCAGGCCAGGGAAGCCCCGAGGACCTCGATGTCGGAGACGAAGATCGGCCTCAAGACGTCGGCCAGCACGTCGAGCTCGAAGTCGAGGGGGACCTTCTTCCCGTCGTAGTCCTTGAGCTCGTCGGCGGTGTAGTAGGCGAGGTAGTCGATGAAGTGGAAGCCCGGAGGGGGGAGCGCCCCGGCGAAGTAGTCCTCCGTTCCCAGGATCGCGGAGGACTGGGCGAAGAGGGGTAGCGGCGCCAAGAGCGCCGCCGCGACCAGTGCCGCAGTCATCTGTTTCATCCTTGCCTCCTTCTTTTTTCACCCCGCCCGCCGACGCCGGCGGGAAGAGTTTATTTTCCTATGTTGGAAATTATATTTCCCGCGGGGCAGAAATAACAGCCAAATCCGCCGGGACGCCGCGGTTGGCCCGATCCCCCGACAAAATGTTTAAAAAGGGAAAGCGGCTGTCGGGGCAGGTATGATCGGGCGCGACAGGCCCGGCCGCTTCTGTAGGCCCGATCTATGATCGGGCGCGACGGGCCCGGCCGCCGGTTCATAGAACCGGCCTACAGGCCGGGCAGCAAAAAACCGGGCGGGCCCTGAAGGGGCCCGCCCGGCTTTTTCCCTCACTTTCTGATTCCAGTTCCGGAATCAGAAAGTGACCATGAACTCCCAGCGCGAGAAGAACTGGGTGGCCACCTCGTCCTCGTAGTAGGACCCCGGCTGGAAGGCCTCGAAGATCACCGCGCTGGCGAGCCAGTCGGTGAACTTGTACTTGATGTTGGCCTGCGGGTTGAGGCCGCGGGTCTTCCCGTCCGAGAAGAAGTCCGGGTTGGCGGCCAGGAAGGGGTTCTCCTCGGCGAACCACCACTGGAGGTTGAAGTTGATGGCGAGCTTCTCGACCGGCTGCATCCCGTAGCCCAGCTTCAGGATCTGGAGGTTCGTCCAGTAGCCCACCCCGTCCTCCGGGATGAGGGTGTAGAGGACGAGCTCGCTCCACTTCGGCCAGCGGGAGAGGATCGGGTCCCAGCCCTCGTGGCGGTCGGTGTCGGGGTCGTCGCCCGAGAGGTAGGTGTAGCCTAAGGTGAGGGCGCTCTTCAGGGGGCAACCCGGGACCTTGTAGGTTCCCCAGAGGTAGCCGCCGAAGGCCCGCTGGTCCTCTTCGCCCCACTCGCCGAGCTGGACCGCCGCCTCGCCCGCGTAGTTGAGCTCGTCGGTGAGGTCGCCGGAGAGGCGGGCGCCCAGGATGTGGATCTCGTTATCCGGGAACTTGGGCGTCCCGGCGGCGGTGAGCACGCTCTTCTTCCCGTTCTTGTAGAGGTAGTAGGCCTCGATCTTCTGCTTCTCGAGGAGGGTGGCGTTGGTGGCGTAGAGGCCGTAGAGGCCGACCTCCTGGTCGTCCATCCGGAAATCCTTGGCCTCGTCGATGGCGAAGGGCTGGGTCCCCTTGTTGTAGAAGATGAGCGCGTCGAAGATGCTGTCCGCCGCCTCCAGGGTGAACTTGCCCCCGTCGCTGTAGGAGGTCCGGGATCCGTCGTTGGGGCCGCCGTCGAGGATGAGGAAGCCCTCGCCGTACGCCAGGTCCTGGCGGCCGAGCTTGGCCGAGACGGGAAGGTCGGCGGGCTTAACGATCGCGAGATAGCCGTTGTCGAGGATGACCTCGTCGCGCAGGACGTGGACGTTGTGCCGCGGTTCCCAATAGTAGCGGTATTCGTTGGTGAAGCGCAGGTAGGCCTCGACCTCCTTGACCGGGGTCAGGCCGGCGAAGAGGCGGGTGCGCATGCGGTTGTAGACGAAGTCGGTGTTCGTGACCGCGCCCCGGGGGGAGTAGAAGACATCCTCCTGGCGCAACCGCTCGTCGAAACCATACTTCAGCCACTCCGGGCCGCCGACCGCGTCCTCAAGAACTCCCGCCCGGGCCGTGAGCGGCAGGGCGAGCAGGGCCGCGGCGATCACCAGCGACGCTTTCTTCATCACGCTCCTCCTTGGTCTTGCGACCATTCGTTGATCATCTATCTGAACTTAAATTCCGCCGCGCGGCGGAATTTAAAGGGCATACAAATCCTTGTCGGCGAGCAGGGACAAGCCTTCCCGTTTCAGCAGGGCTGCCGCCTTCCCCGGATCCTTCACCTCGATGACGAAGACCGCCTTCTTCCCGCTGGCCAGGACGAAGCCGTAGGCGTCCTCGACGTTGATCCGGTGGCGGTTGAGCATGGAGGAGAGCGCGTGCAGGGCGCCCGGGCGGTCGGGAACGACGATCGCGACCACTTCCTTGAGGGCCGCAGCCAGGCCGGCCGCGGTCAGGGCGGCCCGGGCCCCCTCGGGGTCGTCGGCCAGGAGTTTCACCACCCCGAAGCCGCCGTTGTCGGCGATAGTGATGGCGCGGAGGTTGATCCGGCGGGCGGAGAGAACTCCGGTGATCTTTTCCAGCTTCCCCGGCTTGTTCTCGACAAAGACCGCGACTTGGTGAGGCACCGGACTCTCCCTCCTCGTCTATCCGTCGGCCATTATAGATAAAACCCCTTGCGCGTCAATATCTTTCGCGAAATCCGAGCCATTGCCCAGGCGGGGGAAAGGCTCAGATCGCGCGATTGTCGATTACCCTTTTCGCCTTCCCGGTGCTGGGCGGAAGAGTCCCCGGCTCCAGGAGCTCCACGTCGGACGAGACCAGGATCTCCTCCCGGAGGGAATGCTGGATCGCGCCCTTGAGGGCCCGGAGCTCGGAGACGCCGCCCCGGAACATTTTTCCGCAGATCTCCACCCGGACGGTCATCCGGTCGAGGCTCTCCACCCGATCGAGCAGGATCTGGAAGTTGGAGCCCACCTCCGGGATCTTCATCAGGACGTGCTCGATCTGGCTGGGGAAAACGTTCACCCCCCGGATGATCAGCATGTCGTCGGTCCGCCCCAGGATCCGGGAGAGGCGGCGCATCCGCCGCCCGCAGGGGCAGTCGGGCTCCTCGATGATCTGGGCCAGGTCGCGGGTCCGGTAGCGGATGAGCGGCGTCGCCTCCCGGTTGAGCGTGGTGAAGACCACCTCGCCCTTCCTCCCTGGCGGGAGGGGCTCGCCGGTCGCGGGATCGATGATCTCCACCACGAAGTTGTCCTCCCAGACATGCATCCCCTCGCTCTGGCGGCACTCGAAGGCCACCCCCGGTCCGTTCATCTCGGAAAGTCCGTAGCAGTTGTAGGCGGTCACCCGGAAGCACCTTTCCAGCTTGGAGCGGGTCGCCTCCGAGTAGGGCTCGGCGCCGAAGACGAGCCGGCGGAGCTTGAAGTCGTCCGGGGTGAGCCCCTGGTCGGCGATCACATCGGCGACGTGGAGGGCGTAGCTCGGCGTGATGTGGATGATCGTGGTCGCGAAATCGCGCATCAGCTGGATCTGGCGGGAGGTATTGCCGCCCCCGGCCGGGATGACCATCATCCCCATCCGCTCGGCCCCGTAGTGGAGCCCGAGCCCCCCCGTGAAGAGGCCGTAGCTCATCATGTTCTGGAAGATATCGGCCGCCGTCGCTCCGGACATGACGAGGGACCGGGCGACCAGCTCCGTCCAGTGCCGGATGTCCCGGGCGGTGTGATAGATGACGGTGGACTGCCCGGTGGTCCCCGAGGAGGCGTGCATCCGGACCACCCGGCGCTGGTCGACCGCCAGCATTCCCCGGGGATAGGCCCGGCGGAGGTCGTCCTTGGTGGTGAAGGGGAGCGAGCGGAGATCGGCCGGGGAGCGGATCCGGTCCGGGCGGATCCTCCGCCCGGCGAAGAGCCCCCGGTAGAGATCGGAGCGGGAGGCCCGCTGCAGCGTGGCTTGAATCCGCTCGGTCTGGAGCCGCTCCAGGGACCGGCGGTCCAGCGTCTCGATCTCCTCGTCCCAGTATCTAACGGGGTTTCTTGGCATCGCCTGAGTATAGGGTACGGTTGGGCAATTCAGTCCAGAATAATTTGGGCATGCCATCGCGAGGACCCGAAGCGGAGCGAAGGGGGCGAAGCAATCCTAACCAAAACCGTCCCCTCCCCCCTTCCGGGAGTCGATCACGCGCGGGGACTTCCCCGCGCCCCCTTGCAGGGACCGGGGCTCGACGAGCTTCACCGTGACCGTGAGCCCCAGCTCGCGCAGGACCTCCCCGGCGATCGTCTGCCGGAGCGCCTGGAGCCGCCGCATCTCGTCGAAGAAGACGGCGGGGGAGATCTCGACCCGGAGCTCCACCGCCTCCTTCCCCTCCTCGTTCCCGACCCGGATCTGGAAGTGGGGAGCGCACCCCTCGATCCGGGCCAGGATCTGCTCGACCTGGGAGGGGAAGACGCTGACCCCCTGGACGGAGACCAGGTCGTCCGTCCGCCCCTTCACCCGGGCCATCCGGAGAAGCGTCCGCCCGCAGGGGCAGGGGCCGCCGAGGAGGGAGGTGATGTCGCCGGTCCGGTAGCGGACCAGGGGGAAGGCCTCCTTGGTCAGCGAGGTAAGGACGAGCTCCCCCTCCTCTCCAGGCGGGAGGGGCCGGGCGGTCTGGGGATCGATGACCTCGGGGATGAAGTGATCCTCGAAGATGTGCAGGCCGTTACGGGCTTCGCATTCGCCGGCCACGCCGGGGTTGAAGATCTCGGAGAGCCCGTAAAAATCGAAGGCCTTGAGGTTCAGGCTTCCCTCCAGGAGGAGCCGGAGGCTTTCCGGCCAGGGTTCGGCGCCGAAGACGCCCACCCGGAGGCGCAGGTCGGCGGGGTCGATCTTCGCCTCCGCGAGCGCCGCGCCCACCCGGCGGGCGTAACTGGGGGGGGCGACGAGGACCGTGGAGCGGCAGTCCTTGAGGAGGCGGATCTGCTGCTCGACCCCGATCGCCGAGACCGGGATCACCGCCGCCCCGATCGCCCGCGCCCCGTGGTGCATCCCGAGCGCGCCCGGGAAGAGGCCGTAGTCGAAGGCGATCTGGATCACGTCCTCGGCGCCGACGCCGGCGGCGGCGAGGAGGCGCGCCGTCAGCTCCGTCCAGTGGGCGATGTCGTTGCGGGTGTAGCCGACCACGATCGGCTCGCCCGTCGTCCCGGCCGAGGTCTGGAGCCGGACCACGTCCCGCAGGGGGACGGCGAACATGTCGTAGGGGTAGGCCGCGCGGAGGGTGGAGCGGTCGGTGAAGGGGATCTTCTGGAGATCGGCGAGGTTGGCCACCGCCTCGGGGACGATCCCTTCCCGGTCGAAGACCTTCTGGTAGTAGGCGACGTGAAGGTTCGCCCGGTTCAGGGTGGACTGGAGGCGCTCCAACTGGAGCTGCTCCAGCTCCTCCCGGGCGAGCTTCTCGAAACGAGGATTCCAGATCGTCATATCGCGTCCCTGGGCCTGAAGGTGGCGAATCGGCTCAAGCGCCGACTCACCTTGAGATTTGAAATTCGAGATTTGAGATTTGAGATCTGAGATCAGAGATCAGATTTGAAATTTGAGATCTGAGATCTGAGATCAGATTTGAAATTTGAGATTTGAGATCTGAGATCTGAGATCAGATTTGAAATTTGAGATTTGAGATTTGAGATCTGAGATGGGAGATCTGGGATCATTCCCAGATCTCCTTGTATCCCCTCCCCAGGTACGACCGCTGCACCTCGGGGTTGCCGGTGAAATCCGGGATCGCCCCCTCCATCACGATCCGCCCGGTCTCGATCAGGTAGGCCCGGGAGGCGATGGCGAAAGCGGCCCGGGCGTTCTGCTCGACCAGGAGGATGGTGGTCCCCTTCCCGGCCAGGCCGGCGATGACCCGGAAGATCTCCGCCACCTTGCGCGGGGCCAGCCCGAGCGAGGGCTCGTCGAGGAGGAGGAGGCGGGGCCGGGCCATCAGGGCCCGGCCGATCGAGAGCATCTGCTGTTCGCCCCCGGAGAGGGTCCCGGCGAGCTGGTGCCGCCTCTCCTCGAGGACCGGGAAGACCTCCCAGATCCGCTTCAGGTCGTTCGGGAAAGCCCTCCGCCCCCGCCCGCGGTAGCGGAGGAAGCCCCCCAGGAGAAGGTTGTCGAGGACGGAGAGGGGGGCGAAGATCTGCCGCCCCTCCGGGACGAGCGAGAGGCCGCGGGCCACCACCGCCTCCGCCGGGAGGGCCGCGATCGCCCGCCCCTCGAAGAGGATCTCCCCGGACCGGGAGGGATGGGCGCCGGCCACCGAGGCGAGGAGGGTGGACTTCCCCGCCCCGTTCCCCCCGATCAGGGCCACGATCTCGCCGGGGTTGACGTGGAGCGTCACCCCCTTCAGGGCCAGGGCCTGGCCGTACCAGGCGGAGAGGTTTCTTACCCGGAGCATGACGCCTCCTCCGCCGCCTCCTCGCCCAGGTAGGCGGCGATCACGGCGGGATCGTTCCGGACCTGGCGGGGCGGCCCCTCGGCGATCTTCCGCCCGTAGTCGAGGACCGCCACCTCGTCGGAGATGTCCATGACCAGGTTCATGTCGTGCTCGACCAAAAGGACGGTGACGCCGGAGTCGCGGATCCGGTAGATCAGGCGGACCAGCTCCTGCCGCTCCCGGCGGGAAAGCCCGGACCCCGGCTCGTCGAGGAGAAGGAGGCGGGGCGAGGAGGCCAGCGCCCGGGCGATCTCCAGGAGCCGCTGCTGGCCGAGCGGGAGCGAGCCACCCGGAGAGCCGGCCTTGCCCTCGAGTCCGACCTCCTTCAGGAGGCCGAGCGCGCGCTCCGCCGACTCCGCCTCCTCCCGCCGCACCCCGGGGAGGCGGAAGGCGGCGGAGAGGAAGCCGGTCCGGCCGAGGCGGTGGCCTCCGGTCATCACGTTCTCGGCCACGGTCATCTCCTTGAAGACCTGGGTGATCTGGAAGGTGCGGGACATCCCCAGCCGGGCGATGGCGTGGGGAGGGAGCCCCGTGATCTCTTTCCCTCCGAAGACGATCCGGCCCCGATCGGGCGGGAAGACGCCGGAGAGGAGGTTGAAGAGCGTGGTCTTGCCCGCTCCGTTGGGCCCGATCACCGACTTGATCCGGCCGGGGGCGAGCGCGAAGGAGACGCCGCCGACCGCGGATAAGCCGCCGAAGCTCTTCTTTAGTCCGACGATCTCGAGGAGAGGGTCCATGGTCCGTTCAGGCCGGGCGGGCGCGGCGGCGGAAGAGGGCGGCGAGCGCCCCGAAGATCCCCTGGGGGAGGAAGACCGTCGCCAGAAGGAGGATCGCCCCGTAGGCGAGGATGTCGTAGTCCTTGATCGCCCGCAGCGTCTCGGGCAGGAGGGTGAGGATGGCCGCGCCCAGCGCCGCCCCCCAGACGCTCATCCTCCCCCCGAGCACGGTCATGGTGACGACGAGGATCGAGCAGGGGATCCCGAACGACTCCGGGCTGACGAAGGTGACAAAATGGGCGTAGAGGGAGCCGGCGACGGACGCGCAGGCGGCGGAGAGGACGAAGACGGCGACCTTGTAGCGGGCGATCTCGATCCCCAGGCAGGCGGCGGCGGTCTCGCTGGAGTGGATCGCCCTTAACGCCCGGCCGACCCGGGAATGGATCAGGTGAAGGGAGGCGAGGAGGGCGGCGAGGAGGACCGCCCAGGAGAGGTAGTAGAACTTGAGATCGGTGTCGAAGACGAAGCCGCCGAGGCGCAGCCGGGGGATGCTGCCGAGACCGGAGGGGCCGCCGGTGAGTCCGGTCCAGGCGTTCATCACCACGTAGACGATCTCGCCGAACCCCAGCGTGGCCATGGCGAGGTAGTGGCCGCGGAGGCGGAGCGCGGGGACGCCGAGGAGGAAGGCGACGGCGGAGGTGAAGAGGCAGGCGAGGAAGGCGGCGGGGACCGGGGGGAGGTGGGCGCGGGTGGTGAGGAGGCCGGAGGCGTAGGCGCCCAGGCCGTAGAAGGCGGCGTGGCCGAGCGAGATCTGGCCGGCGTAGCCCATGAGGAGGCTCAAGCCCGTCGCGATCAGGCCGTGCAGGGCGACGAAGACCAGGATGCTGAGGTAGTAGGAGCTGCTCAGGGCGAAGGGGAGGAGGGCCATCGCCAGGGCGAGGGCGAGCAGCGCGAGATAATTGGATTTCATCGTTATCGCCGAACTTCAGATCAACAACTCCAAATCACAAACAACAAATCCCAAGCAAAAACAAAAAATACAAATCACAAAAACGGCTTCGCAGCGAGGTTTGTATATTGGGTTTTGTAATTTGTTTGTAAGTTGTTTTTTGTGAGTTGTGGTTTGAGGTTTGGTTATCTTTATCTGAAATCTGAAATTTTAATCTCAAATTTAAAATTCCTTCAGTTTGCTGGCTTCTTTCGACCCGAGTATCCCCGCCGGGCGGAGGAAGAGCATCATGAGCAGGATGACCAGGGCGATCGCGTCCTTGTAGTGGGAGGAGAGGAGCCCCGCCCCCAGCGACTCCAGGACCCCCAGGATGATCCCGGCCGCCACCGCCCCCGGAAAGGACCCCATCCCGCCCAGGACCGCCGCCGCGAAGCCCTTGAGGGCGAGCATCGAGCCCCGGTCGTAGTCCATGAGCGCGATCGGCGTGATGATCACCCCGCCGACCGCGCCGATCGCCGCCGAGAGGGCGAAGGCGAGGAGGATGATGTTCCCGGTCTTGATCCCGACCAGGCGGGCCGCGGAGCGGTTGGCGGCGACCGCCCGCATCGCCTTGCCCAGGAGGGCGCGGTGGAAGAAGAGGGAGAGGCCCGCCACCACCACGGCGGTGATCCCGACGATCCAGAGCGATTGGGGGAGGATCGCCGCCCCCAGGAAGGAGATCGCGGCGTCGCCGGAGAAGGAGGGCAGGAAGTAGGTCTCCTTGCCCCAGACGAACATGGCGATCCCCTTGAGGAGGATCGACCCGGCGATGGTGGCGATGATCATGGCCAGCACCGAGGCCCGGCGGAGGGGGTGGATCACGGCGCGCTCGAAGAGGATCCCGACCGCCGTCACCGCGAGCACGGCCAGGAGGATGGCGAGCGGGAGGGGGAGACCGGCGGCGGTGGCGGTGGCGGCGAAGAGGCCGCCGAGCATGACGAACTCCCCCTGGGCGAAGTTGATCACCCCGGTCGCGTTGTAGATGATGGTGAAACCCACCGCCACCAGGGCGTAGATGGCGCCAAGCGAGATCCCACTGGCCAGGAACTGCGCGATCTGGGTGCCCATGGACTGATTATCTCGTCTCTCGGAGGTTTCCCGGGGTATCGTCCCAGATCATGCAATATAAAACCCTGCCTTTAGATATACAAGTTGGATTCGCGGCAATGACTATTTTCGGTTCTCTTCCGTTTCGTGTGGGCAAATTGGCGGTCGACGCCGAATTGTGTGGGAGGGGCATTCTTGCCCCGAGCCGGGCTGGCTCGGATCGCCCCGATCGAGTCTTCGCTTCGATCGGGGCTCCCACAGGCCCGGCGAGGGCAAGCGCGATCATAAGCGAGTTTGTGGGAGCGCCCTCTGGGCGCGATGCCAGGCCAGCTCGGATCGCGCCGGGGACGGCGCTCCCACAAGCCCGGCGAGGGCCGGATCGCGGCGAGACCGTTCGACCAGCTCAGAGCAGGCTGCCGCTCCCCGTGAAATAACCCACACAAAACGGAAGAGAACCCTATTTTATATATATATCCCCCTCTTCTATAAAGACAGCCCCATCCCCCCCAACTGAGCGGGGGGATGGGGCTGCGGCGCGCTGCCGAAGGGCAAAGAGCCTAATCCTTCAGGACCACGAACTTGCCGTCCTTGACGGTGAGCATCTCGAAGGCGTCGGCGGCCAGCCCGTTGTGATCGTCGGGCGAGAAGTGGAAGACCCCGCCGGTCCCGATGAACTCCTTGGTGTTCTCGATCGCCTCTCGGACCTTCGCCCGGTCCGGGCCGGCCTGGCGGAGGGCGTCGATCACCAGCCAGAGGGCGTCGTAGGCGTGGCCGCCGAAGGTGCTGACGTCGTCCTGGAACTTCTTCTCGTAGGCGTCCTTGTAGGCGGCCAGGACCTTCTTCTGGGGGTGGTCGTCGGGGAGGCTCTCCACCGCGAGCAGCCGGCCGCAGGGGAAGATGATCCCCTCGGCCGCCGCCCCCGCCGCCCGGACATACTTGATGTTGCCGAAGCCATGGCTCTGGTAGAAGGGGATGGCGAGGTTGAGCTGCTTGATGTTCTTGCAGATGATCGACTGGGCGGACTGCACGATGGTCCAGTTGACCAGGGCCTGGGCGGGGCTGGCCTTGATCTTGGTGAGCTGGGCCGTCATGTCGGTGTCCTTGGGCCCGTAGGTCTCGTCGGCGATGATCTCGATCCCGTACTCCGGGGCGAGCTTCAGAAGCTGCTTGCGCCCCTCCGCCCCGAACCCCTCGGTGCTGGTGATGATGGCGATCTTCGTGATCCCCTTCCCCTTCATGTGGCCGAGGATCCGGCGGGCGGCGTCGGAGTCCTTCTGGGGGGTCTTGAAGATCCAGGGGCGCTGCTTCCCGTTCTCGCCGACCACGATCGCCTCGGCGGCGGCGCAGGAGATGAGCGGCACCTTCGCCTCCTCCATAATCGGGACGACGGCCATCGAGGTCCCGGAGCGGGAGGGGCCGATGATGGCGACCACCTGGTCCTTCTCGATCAGCTTCTTGACCGCGGTCACGGTCTTGGCCTCGTCGCCCACCGTGTCCTCGACGATGAGCTCCAGGGGGTGCCCGTTGATCCCGCCGGCGGCGTTGATCGACTCGGTGATCATGACCGCGGTGTTCCGCTCCGGCTCGCCGAGCCAGGAGGCGCCCCCGGTGATGGCGAAGATCGCCCCCACCTTGTAGGGCTCGAGCTTCTCGGCGGCGGGTTGGGCCGCGTCTTGGGCGAAAAGCCCCCCGGCCAGGGCGAGGACCGCGACGACCGTGGCCGCGGCGACCAGCAATTTCTTCATACCCATCCCTCCTTCATCATCGGCCTGAGGCATGAGTTATGAGGTATGTTGCGTCCTGCCCCAAACCTCATGCCTCCAGCCCGTTTCGCTTGCGCCTTGCAGCTTTTACTTTTGCCTTTTTACTTTTGCCTTATAGGTTATAGAGGTCCTTCCCCGACAGAAGCCTGATCCCGTGCTTCCGGAGGATCGCCTCCGTCCGCCCGATCTCCTCGATCCGGAAGATGATCAGGGCGTTCTCGGTCCGCTTCTCCAGAAAGGCGTACATGTACTCCACGTTGATCGACTCGGTGGAGAGGATCTTCAGCACCCCGGCGAGCCCCCCGGGGCGGTCCTCGACCTCGACCGCCATCACCTCGGTCTCGGAAACGGTGAAACCCTCGCTCTTGAGGATCCCGGCGGCCTTGTCCGGATCGTTGACGATCACCCGGAGGATGCCGAAGTCCGAGGTGTCGGCGAGCGAGAGAGCCCGGATGTTGATCGTGTTCCGGCCCAGGATCTCGGTCACCTCGGCGAGTCGTCCGGAGCGGTTCTCCAGAAAAATCGAGAGCTGTGTCACGTTCATAGTCTGATGCCCCCCGAGGGAAGGGAGTACTGGAGTATTGGAGTGTTGGAGTACTGAAAAATATGGACTACATCCCAATACTCCATCGCTCCACTACTCCATTACTCCACCCTATATTTTTCTTCTATCGATCACCCGCTTCGCCTTCCCCTGGCTGCGCTCGATCGTCTTCGGCTCGACCAGTTTGACCTCAACGACGATCCCGAGGACGCCCTGGATCTCGTGGCGGATCCTGTCCTTGAGCTCCTGCATCTTCCGAACCTCGTCGGAGAAGGCCTTCGGGGAGACCTCGACCTGGACCTCCAGGGTGTCCAGCCCCTTGACCCGGTCGACCACCAGGAGGTAGTGCGGGCTCGTCCCCTCCACCTGGAGGAGGACCGCCTCGATCTGGGAGGGGAAGACGTTGATCCCCCGGATGATCAGCATGTCGTCGGTCCGCCCCTTGATCTTGCTGATCCGGGGGGAGGTCCGCCCGCAGCGGCAGGGGGAGCGGTCGATGGAGACGATGTCGCCGGTCCGGTAGCGGACCAGGGGGAGGGCCTCCTTGGTCAGGGTAGTGATGACGAGCTCCCCGTCCTTCCCTTCCCCGACCTCCTCCCCGGTCCTGGGGTCGATCACCTCGGGGAAGAAGACGTCGCTGTAGATGTGAAGCCCGTTCTTCTCGCCGCACTCCTGAGCCACGCCGGGGCCGATGATCTCGGACATGCCGTAGACGTCGAGCGCCTGCATCCCCCAGATCGACTCGATCTCCCGGCGCATGTTCTCGCTCCAGGGCTCCGCCCCCAGGATCCCGATCCGGACGGGCGAGTCCTTCGGGTTGTAGCCCTCCTCCTTCGCCTCTTCGCCCAGGTAGAGAACATAACTGGGCGTGCAGGCGAGAACGGTGGTCTTGAAGTCATGCATCAGCTTGAGCTGGCGCTTGGAGACGCCCGAGGACATGGGGAGGACGGGGATGCCCATCTCCAGCGCGCCGTAGTGAAACCCCAGCCCCCCGGTGAAGAGGCCGTAGCCGTAGGCGTTCTGGACGATGTCCCCCTTGACCACCCCCGCGACGCAGAGGGTGCGCGCCATCACTTCCCCCCAGAGCTTGAGATCGCTGCGGGTGTAGCCGACCACGGTGGGGTTGCCGGTGGTTCCGGAGGAGGCGTGGATCTCCGCCACCTCCCGGGCGGGAACGCAGAACATCCCGAAGGGGTAGGTGTCGCGGAGGTCGGTCTTGCGGGTGAAGGGGAGGCGCTTGATGTCGGCGAGGGACTTCACGTCCCCCGCGGCGACCTTCGCCTCCTTGAACTTGGCGGGATAGACGGGGGATTTCTTGAGGACGTAGGCGATCAGCGCTTGCAGGCGCTCAAGCTGGAGCGCGGCGAGCCGATCGGGGGGCAGGCATTCGAACTTTTCGTTCCAGATCATGATCCTCCTCGCGATTAGACCAGCCGATTATGCCACGAAGACACACCGGGACAAAAATATTTAACCACGAATCGCGCGAATCTTCACGAATCAAAACCGGCGGAGCGGCGAATGCAGGGCGCGGATTGTTGGGATGGATCAGGAAATGCGGTCCAGACGACGGCCGGATTAGCGAAGATTTCCCCGAGATTCGCGGTTATTTTTGAGCCAGGGCCGCCCCGGCGGCGAAGGCGGCGAGGTTCTCCTCCCGCTTCCGCTCGGGCAGCGCGGCGGCTAGCGTCTCCTCCCAGATCCCTCCCGGGAAATCGAGAAGACTGGAGAGGGCGCCCAGGGCGAAGACGTTGGCGAAGGCCTCGTCTCCGGCGGCCGCCGCGATCGCCTTCGGCTCCACCTCGATCACCCGGAGCCCCAAGAGGCGCAGCGTCTCGGCGGCGTTCTCCGGGTAGCGCGCCGCCCCGGAGAGGACGGTCGCCGGGGGGATCCGCCGGCGGACGAGGATCACCGTCCCCCGGGGAGAGAGGACGGGGGCGGAGCGCAGGGCCTCCAGCTCCTCCAGGGCGGCGAGGTAGTCCGCCCCGCCCGCGGGGACGAGCGGCGAGAAGACCCGCCGCCCGAAGCGGACCTGGGCCGTGACCGATCCACCCCGCTGGGCCATCCCGTGGACCTCGCTCGACTTCACGTCGAGCCCGGCCCGCAGAGCGGCGGAGGAGAGGAGGCGGGCGGCGAGGATGACACCCTGTCCGCCCACGCCGGCGAAGACGACGCTGGCCACTGATTGGAGTTTAGAGTTTGGAGTTTGGAATTTGGAGCTCACGAGGGTTGGTTGACAGTTGACGGTGGGGCCGTCGCAACCTCTAGTAACCTTTCTCGTAACCCTTAGTAACTTTTATAGTAACCCTAATCCGCCCCCGCCCCGATCGCCCCCGCGGGGCAGACATGGGCGCAGGCCCCGCAGCCCGAGCAGAGGGCGGCCGTGATCGAAGGCCGCCCCTCGGGCGAGGGGACGAGCGCCGGGCAGGCGATCTGGAGGCAGAGCGTGCAGGAGCGGCAGAGGTCGTGCTTCACTCGGTGGGCCGGCTTTTTCTCATGGCGGCGGAGGAGGAGGCAGGGGGCGCGGGCGATCAGGACCGAGGTCTCGTCGAGCGGGAGCGACTCCCGGAGGTAGGCCTCCAGCGCCGGGAGGTCGTAGGAGTCGATGATCTTGACCCGGTTCACCCCCGCGCCGCGGCAGATCTCGCAGAGCCGGACCTGGCGGGCCGGCCGCCCGTGGAGGCCGGTCCCCGTCCCGGGGTGGCCCTGCAGGCCGGTCATCGCCGTGGTCAGGTTGTCGAGTATGATCACCACGCCGCCGTTTCCATTGTAGACGAGGTCGACGAGGCCCGTGATCCCGGAGTGGATGAAGGTGGAGTCGCCGATCACCGCGACCACCTTCCGGGCGGCCGCGGGCAAAAGAACCCGGCGCATCCCCTCCGACTGGCCGATCCCCGCCCCCATGCAGAGGCAGGTGTCGAGGGCGGAAAGCGGGGGGAGCGTCCCCAAAGTGTAGCAGCCGATGTCGCCGGTCACGAAGAGCTTGAGCTTTTTCAGGACGGCGAAGACGGCGCGGTGAGGGCAGCCCGGGCAGAGCATCGGCGGGCGGGGGGGGAGATGGGAGGGGGGCGGCGGACGCTCGGGGCGGTTGGCGAGGAGATCGCGGACGCGCTCCGGGTTGAGCTCGCCGAGGCCGTATTCCTCCCGCTTCCCCCGGACCGGGAGGCCGAAGCTCTTGATCTCGGTCTCCAGGAAGGGGTCGAGCTCCTCCACCACAAAAATTTTGCGCGAACCGCGCGCAAAATTTTTGATCTTGTTCCGCGGCAGAGGATAGACCATCCCCAGCTTCAGAAAAGAAGCGGAGGGCGCCGCCTCCCGGCAATACTGATAGGAAATGCCCGACGTGATGATCCCGAGCGCCCCCTTCCCCTTCTCCGCCCGGTTGATCGGCAGGGTCTCGGCGCGGCGGGCGAGCTGGCGCAATTTCTCCTCCAGGAGGACGTGGCGCCGGCGGGCGTAGGCCGGGATCATCACCTGCTTGGGAGCGTCCTTGACGAGCGCGGGGGCCTTCGCCGCCGCCCGCTTCCCTTCCGCTTGCACCGGGCAGCGGGAGTGGGAGACCCGCGTGGTCAGGCGGAGGATCACCGGGAGGTCGAACTCCTCGGAGAGGCGGAAGGCGAGGAGGGTGAACTCGTAGGCCTCCTGGCTGTCGGAGGGCTCGAGGACGGGGAGCTTGGCGGCGCGGCCGTAGTGGCGGGAGTCCTGCTCGTTCTGGGAGGACTGGAGGCCGGGGTCGTCGGCCACGGCGACGACCAGGCCGCCGCGGACTCCGGTGTAGGCGAGCGTGAAGAGGGGGTCGGCGGCGACGTTCAGGCCCACGTGCTTCATCGTGACGAGCGCGCGGGCCCCGGTCCAGGCCGCCCCCGAGGCCACCTCGAGCGCCACCTTCTCGTTGGCGCACCACTGGGCATTCGCCCCGGGGAGGAGAGCGAGCGTTTCCAGGATCTCGGAGGAGGGCGTCCCGGGGTAGCCTGTCCCCAGCGCCGCGCCCGCCGCCCAGGCCCCCCGGGCCACCGCCTCGTTGCCGGAAAGTAACTCCTTCACTGATTACAGGTCACTGATCACTGATCACTGACAACTGATCACTGATCACTGTCTTTCGGGTTACGGTTCAATGCTCAAGGGTTCCAGGATCGAGGGTTCCAGGCTCAAGGCTTCGCTTGAACCCTTGAGCATTGATCATGGAACCTGGGGTTTATCTGCCTTCCCTACTCCTGGATCGCCGGCACTTCCTTGAGCGCGTCTTCGATCATGTGCTGGGGGTAGGCGTAATCCTCGAGCTTGTCGTCGAGGTAGGCCTCGTAGGCGGCAAGGTCGAAGTGGCCGTGGCCGGAGAAGCCGATCACGATGCACTTCTCCTCCTTGGTGGCGCGGCACTTCTTCGCCTCCTCGATCCCGCACTTGATGGCGTGGGCCGTCTCCGGCGCGGGGAGGATCCCCTCGGTCCGGGCGAAGAGGACGGCGGCCTCGAAGACCTCGTTCTGGAAGTAGGAGCGGGCGCTCACGACCTCCTTATTCACGAGCAGGCTCAAGAGCGGCGCGGCGCCGTGGTAGCGCAGCCCGCCGGCGTGGATCGAGGGGGGGATGAAGGAGTGGCCGAGGGTGTACATCTTGAGCAGCGGCGTCATCTTGGCCACGTCGCCGAAGTCGTAGCGGAAGGGCCCGCGGGTGAGCGTGGGACAGGAGGCGGGCTCCACCCCGATCAGCTCGACCTTACCCCCTTTAAGCTTCTCGGGGACGAAGGGGAAGACCAAGCCGGCAAAGTTGGAACCCCCGCCCACGCAACCCGTGATGACGTCCGGCTTCTCCCCGGCGAGATCGAGCTGCTTCTGGAGCTCCAAGCCGATCACGGTCTGGTGGAGGAGGACGTGGTTCAGGACCGAACCCAGCGAGTATTTGGCATCGTCATGGGTGGCCGCGTCCTCCACCGCCTCGGAGATGGCGAGCCCCAGCGACCCCGGGCAGTTCGGGTCGGCCTCCAGCATCTGCCGGCCGGCGTTGGTGAGGGGGGAAGGCGAGGGGTGCACCGTCGCCTTCCAGGTCCGCATCATCGACTTGCGGTAGGGCTTCTGCTGGTAGGACACCTTGACCATGTAGACCGTGCACTCCATCCCGCCCAGGAGGCAGGTGGCGAAGGCCAGCGCCGACCCCCACTGGCCGGCCCCGGTCTCGGTCACCAGCCGCTTCACCCCCTCCTTCTTATTGTAGTAGGCCTGGGGGACGGCGGTGTTGGGCTTGTGTGATCCGGCGGGAGAGACCGACTCGTTCTTGAAGTAGATCCGGGCCGGGGTCTTGAGTTCCTTCTCCAGGTTGAAGGCCCGGTGGAGGGGGCTGGGGCGCCAGAGCTTGTAGACCCGCATCACCTCGTCGGGGATCTCGATCCATTTCTCCTGGGAGACCTCCTGCTTGATCAGCTCCATCGGGAAGATCGGCGCGAGGTCCTGCGGGCCGACGGGCTTCCCCGTCCCGGGGTGGATGGGGGGCGAGAGGGGCGCGGGCAGGTCGGGCTGGATGTTGTACCAGGCCTGGGGGATCTCCCGCTCGCCGAGGACGATCTTGTATTTCTTCATTCTCTTCTCCTCCGGAGCCTTCCGGCTCCCTGGCCAATTTCGCCACCAAGACACCAAGACACGAAGAAACACCAAGGATCTGGCTATCGTACCGACGGATGCAGGCAGCGCGCGCTTAAAAATATTCTTTCGTGTTCCTTCGTGCCTTGGCGCCTTTGTGGCAATCTGTTGCAGTTAGTCGACGAAGATGTCCACCAGCTTGAACTGCCCCACGTCCACCAGTCCCCGGTCGGTGAGCTTGAGCCGGGGGATGACCGGGAGGGCGAGGAAGGAAAGGGCCATGAAGGGCTCACGGGGGAGCGCCCCCAGCTCGTGGGCCAAGGCGGTGATCCGGTCGAGCTCCTCGCGCACCTTTTCCAGCGGCTGGTCGCTCATCAGGCCGGCGATGGGGAGCGGGAGCTGGCCGACCAGCTTGCCGTCCACCACCACCGTGAAGCCGCCCTGGATCTTGCGGATCTTCACCGCCGCCTCCAGCATGTCGGCGTCGTTGGTCCCGACCACGATGATGTTGTGGGAGTCATGGGCGACCGAGGAGGCGATCGCCCCCCGCTTCAGGCCGAAGCCGGAGACCAGGCCGCGCCCGAGGTTGGACGAGGCGAGATGGCGCTCGACCACGGCGAGCTTGAGGATGTCCCGCTCCGGGTCGGCGACCACCATCCCCTCCCGCACCGTCGGCTCCACGATCAGCTCCTCGGTGATGATCTGGTCCGGGATCAGCTTCATGACCCGGACGTGGCGGCCGCGGGCCGGGATCCGGAAATACTCCTCCTTCAGCCACTGGATGTTGATCGACCCCCGGAGGACGTCCCGGCGCCCGGCGTCGGGCGGCTCCCGGGTCATCCGCCCATCCCGGGCGACCAGGAGGCCGTTCTTGTAGACCTCGAGGACCCGGCAGTCCTTCAGGTTGTCCAGCACGGCGAGGTCGGCGATGTAGCCGGGGGCGACCGCCCCCCGGTCCCTCAGGTGGAAATACTGGGCGGGGTTGATCGTCGCCATCCGGATCGCGGAAACCGGGTCGAGGCCGGCCCGGATCGCCTTGGCGATCATGAAGTCGATGTGCCCCTCCTTGAGGAGGACCGCCGGATTGCGGTCGTCGGAGCAGAGGAGGCAGCGGGAGAGGGTGGCGGGGGTGACCGCGGGGAGGAGCTCGAGGAGGTTCTTGGCCGTGCCCCCCTCGCGGATCATGATCGCCATCCCGAGCCGGATCTTCTCCCGCGCCTCTTCGGCGGTGGTGCACTCATGGTCGGAATGGATCCCCATCGCCGCGTAGCCGTTGAGGGCCCGGCCGGTGAGGCCGGGGGCGTGGCCGTCGATCACCTGCCCCTGGAAGAGCTTGAGCTTGTCCATCACCTCCGGGTCGCAGGCGAGGACACCGGGGAAGTTCATCATCTCCCCCAATCCCAGGATCCATTCCTGTCCGATGTAGGGGAAGAGATCGACGGCGCGGAGCTCCGAGCCCGAGGTCTCCAGGTTGCTCGCCGGGACGCAGGAGGAGAGCATGACGAAGACGTTCAGAAACTGGTACTTGCTCGTCTTGAGCATGTACTTGATCCCGTCCAGGCCCATGACGTTGGCGATCTCGTGGGGGTCGATGACCACGGTGGTTGTGCCCCGCGGGACCACGGCCCGGGCGTACTCGGGGATGGTGACCATCGAGGACTCGATGTGAACGTGGGAGTCGAAGAAACCGGGGCTGACCACCCGGCCGGAGGCGTCGGCCTCGGACTGGCCCTTGAACTCGCCCAGGGCGATCACCCGCCCGGAGTCGATCGCCACGTCGGCGCGGTAGATCTCGCCGGAGAAGACGTTGACCACGTCCCCTCCCTTCAGGACCAGCTCGGGAAGGGCGTCGCCCCGGATGATGGCCATCACTCGATCGCAGGGAAGCATGGGTGTAACCTCACCAATTAGACATACGAGTTTAGTAAAATACTGGCGCTATGAAAAGGCGGAAATAGGTTCTCTGGAAAAGGTTCCGGGTTCACGGTTCAAGGGTTCAACGGTTGGATCCGCGAACCGTTGAACCGTGAACCTCTGAACCCTTGCTTCATTCTACGGATACTATCCTCCACTCCCCCTCCTCCTTCTGGAGGAGGAGGACCGTCTTCGCCTCCACCGCCACCTCCCCTCCCCCCTCCCGCCGGCCCGACAGGGAGAGGCGGAAGGACGCCTCGCCCATCGGCGCCGCCACCGCCGGGTCCTCCACGAACTCCACCGCCACGGCGACCGGGGCGGGACGAGCGGGGGCGGACCGTTCGCCGGACGAGGGAGAGGCGGCGGGGGGCGGAGAGGACGGGATCAGAACGGAAAAGGGCGCGGGGGAGCGGACGGAGACGCGATAGGGCCGTCCGAACGTCCGATCCCCCCAGGGGCCGTCCAGGCGGTCGAAGGCCTCCTGCCGGAGCCAGGGCAGGGCTTCGTTTCTCACCACGGTCAGGCGGAGACCGGAGGCGGACGCCCGGAGGGCGGCATAGGGACGGAAGAGCTCGCGGGCGGTCTTCTCGAGCAACCAGTCCCGGTCGTGCTCGCCGTAGTAGAACCCCTCCGAGAGAAGGGGGGCGAGCCGTTCCGGGTCCCGCGCTTCCAGGGCGGAGAGGTAATCCTCGACGAGAGATACGACTTCCAGCGTCTCCAGGAGATCCTGCCGCTGGGGGGGGGAGAGATCGGGGGAGGACGCTTCGAAAATCTCCCGGGCGCAAGGGGCCGAGGCGCAGCCGGCGAGGATGACCAGGGCGAGGGTGAGGACGATCGGCGAAGCTCCTTCTCCCTTCCGATCTCTGGAAGCCATAAACTTTTGATCCATGCGTTTTTCATCCGATCCGCCCCGGATCGGATGAAAAATAGTTGTCGGCCGCCGGGCGGCTGTTTTATGATTAACTTATCCGTCCGGTCAACGCTTGACAAGGAGGAAGCATGAAAAGGACCACGGTCATCGCGGCGATCGCCGCCGGGTTGCTCGCCCCCGCCCTGCTCTTCGCGGCGGAGGCCAAGCCCGTCCCCCTGCTCTTCGAACAGCGGATCGTCACCATCAACCTGAAGCCCGATTTCGCCGACGGCATCCAGTGGGACCTCTTCAAGATCTACCTGAAGGGGCAGGAGTCCACCACCGGCGCCTTCCCCCTCTCCGACCGGGCCCGCTACCGCCTCGATTTCAAGCCGATGACCAAAAGCGTCCCGCCGGAGAAGCAGAAGAACGTCGACTTCGAGAACGTGGAGCAGACCCGGGTCGACCAGTTCCGCTTTCCCCCGATCTGGGAGGACACCCGGGATCTCAAGACGGTCCCCGAGGACATCCATTTCGGGACCCTGCGCCTCGACCAGTTCAAGCCGCTGATGGACTTTTTGCGCACCCAGGGCGACGCCCGGGTCTTCTTCATGCGCAAGTGGATCACCCAGAGCGGCGAGCAGTCTTCGATCTCCTCGATCCCCGAAGTCTCGTCCGGCGCCGGGCCGAAGACGGCCGGATTGTCCGACCTCGAGTCCTGGGAAGGCTCGCGCTGCACCGTCCGGCCCGAGGTCCTGGAGAACAACCAGATCGCCTTCCACCTCGACTCCGAAGTGGCGGTATTCTTCTACGGCGAGCCCTCCCAGTATCCCGGCGCGCCGACGGTCGACGTCGGCGGGAACCCGAAGGCGAAGGCCTGGCGCCTCTACCGCCTGAACACGCGGGGCTTGGTCGAGAGCGGGCAGACCGCCTTCTTCGAAGACATCCGCGACGGCCAGGGCGTGATCGTCTTCCTCACCCCCTACATCCTGGAAGAGCACCGGAAGATACTGAGGGAATAGGTCAGGGCAAGGTTAATGGTCTGGTAAGTGGGGTAGGGTTAGGCGCGGCGGGGCTGGCCAGGCTACACCTAACCCTCACCCATCGACCAAACCGTTAACCTTACCCTTGCCTTATCCGTCGGCAATGCGCATCGCCCGGGCAACCGGCAAAATACCGAACGCGAGGTTATCATGGCCGTAATCCATCCTTTCCGAGGCATCCGCTACGACCCCAAGGCGGTGGGCAACATCGCCAAGGTGGTGGCCCAGCCCTACGACAAGATCGACAAGCGTCTGCGCGAGATCTACTACCGCCGGCACCCCAAGAACATCGTCCGGATCATCAAGGGGGAGACCTTCCCCAACGACACGGCGGAGAACAGCGTCTACACCCGGGCCCGGGCCTTCTTTCAGGATTGGCTCGCCGAAGGCACCCTGCGGCAGGACACCGTCCCCGCCCTCTACGTCTACGACGAGACCTATCCCCTCCCCTCCGGGGGGAGCAGGACCCGCCGGGGCATGATCGCGGTGGCCGAGCTCGAGGAGTTCGGGAAGGGCGGGATCATCCCCCACGAGCGGACCCTGGCCGGGCCCAAGGCCGACCGCCTGAACCTGACCCGGGCCACCGGCGGGCAGTTCGGCCAGATCTTCATGCTCTATCCCGACCCCGCCAACCGGGTCAACCTCCTCCTGGGCAAGGGGGCGGAGGGGAAGCCGGTCTTCGACTTCACCGACGACTCCGAGAAGGCGAAGGTCGTCCACCGCCTCTGGATCGTCACCCGCCCCGAGATCGTCTCCGCGGTAGCGGAGGAGATGAAGCCGAAGCCCCTCTTCATCGCCGACGGCCACCACCGCTACGAGACCGCGCTCAACTACCGCAACGAGATGCGCGCGGCGGGGCGGAAATGCGCGCCGGGGAGCGAGAACTTCAACAACTCGATGATGACCTTTGTCAACTTCGACGACGCGGGGCTGACCATCCTCCCCACCCACCGGATGGTCTTCGGGCTCAAGGCGGTGGACTGGGACGGCCTCCTCCGCCGCCTGGGAGAGAACTTTTCCCTCTCCGAGGCCGCCAATCTCGACGCCCTGCTCGCGGGGCTGGAGAAGGGGAAACCGAATCATGTCTTCGGCTTCCAGGGCGGGGGCAAGTTCCGCCTCCTCGCCCTCAAGGCGGACCGCAAACCCGAGACCATCGTTCCCGGAGCCTTCTCGGCGGCCTGGAAGTCCCTCGACGTCTCCCTCCTCCACACCCTCATCCTCGAAGGGATCCTCGGGATCGACGCCGCCAAGCTCGAAGCCCAGACCAACGTCCGCTACTACCGCTCGGCCGCCGAGGCCGCCGCGGCGGTGGAGAAGGGGGAAGGGCAGATGGCCTTCTACCTGAACCCGACCCGGGCCGAGCAGGTCAAGGAAGTGGCCGGCCAGGGGGAGAAGATGCCCCAGAAGTCGACCGACTTCTTCCCCAAGATCCTCTCCGGACTCCTGATCAACCGCTATAACCTGATCGACTAACGAACACCTGGCGAAAAGGAGGTAAAGCCATGCCCGAACGCCCCTATAACCTGAACCCCGGCCCGGCGATCCTGCCCCTCGAGGTCATGGAACAGGCCCAAAAGGAATTGCTGAGCTTCCGCGGGAAAGGCCTTTCCATCCTCGAGATCAGCCACCGCTCCAAGGACTACGAGGCGGTGAACCTGGAAGCCCAGCAGGACCTGAAGGACCTCTTCGGCCTCCCGGCCGGCTACAAGGCCATCTTCCTGGGGGGCGGGGCCTCCCTCCAGTTCGGGATGATCCCGATGAACTTCCTCGCCGGCGGAGCGGCCGACTACGTCAACACCGGCGAGTGGGCGAAGAAGGCGATCAAGGAAGCCAAGCGCTTCGGGACCGTCAACGTCGCCGGCTCCGCCGAGGACAAGAACTTCTCCTACATCCCCGCCCTCCCCTCGCTCAAGCTCTCGCCTTCGGCGAAGTACGTCCACATCACCACCAACGAGACGATCTCCGGGACGCGCTGGAACGCCTTCCCCGACACCGGAGCGGTGCCGCTCTTCGCCGACATGTCCTCCGAGATCGGGAGCCGCGTGATCGACCCCAAGCGCTTCGCCCTGATCTACGCCGGAGCCCAGAAGAACTTGGGGCCGGCCGGCGTGACGCTGGTGATCATCCGGGAGGACCTCCTCTCGAAATGCCCGGACAACATCGTCACCGTGCTCAACTACAAGACCCAGGTCGAGAAAGATTCCCTCTACAACACGCCTCCGGTCTTCGCCATCTACATCCTGGGGCTGGTCCTGAAGTGGCTCAAGAAGCAGGGGGGGCTGAAGGGGATCGAGGCGATCAACAACGAGAAGGCGCGCCTCCTCTACGAGGTCATCGACGCCACCGGCTTCTACCGGGGGACGGCGGCCCGGGCCGATCGCTCGACGATGAACGTCACCTTCCGCCTGAAGACCGAGGAGCTGGAGGCGAAGTTCTTGGAGGAGAGCAAGAAGGCCGGCTTCGTCGGGCTGAAGGGCCACCGCTCGGTCGGAGGCTGCCGCGCCTCGATCTACAACGCCTTCCCGCTCACCGGGGTCAAGGACCTGGTCGCCTTCATGAAGAAGTTCGAGTCCGCCAACTCCTAAAACTCCCCGGCAAGGAGAAACCGCGGTTGACGCGGATTTTTGCGGATAGCCGAAACTGATAACTGATCACTGATTACTGATCACTTTCCCCGCAAGGAGGTTCCCATGGGCAAGAAAGTTCTAATCGCCACCGAGAAGCCCTTCGCCCCGGCCGCCCGCGACGCCGTGGCCAAAACCCTCTCCGCCGCCGGCTACGAGGCGAAGCTCCTGGAGAGCTACACCAACCCGGCCGACCTCCTCGCGGCCGTCGCCGACGCCGACGCCCTGATCGTCCGCTCCGACAAGGTGACGGACGCCGTCCTGGCCGCGGGGAAGAACCTCAAGATCGTGGTCCGGGCGGGCGCCGGCTACGACAACGTCGACTGCGTCGCGGCCAAGGCGAAGCAGATCGTGGTCATGAACACCCCGGGGCAAAACGCCAACGCCGTGGCCGAGCTCGCGATCGGGATGATGATCATGATGGCCCGGGGCAAGTACAGCGGCAAGTCCGGGACCGAGATCTCGGGGAAGACGCTGGGCCTCGACGGCTTCGGCGCCGTCGCCCGGCGGGTTGGCGAGATCGCCCGGAAGGGCTTCGGGATGAAGATCCTCGCCTGCGACCCCTTCGTCCCGGCGGCGAAGATGAAGGAGGCGGGAGCGGAGGCGGCGCCCCTCCCGGCGATCTTCGAGAAGTCCGACTACGTCTCCCTCCACGTCCCCCTTGTCAAGGAGACCGAGCGCTCGATCACCTACGATCTCATGAAGCGGATGAAGAAGAACGCCGCCCTGATCAACACCGCCCGAGCCGAGGTGGTCGACGAGGCCGGCCTCCTCAAGATCTACGCCGAGCGGCCGGACATCAAGTACGCCTCCGACATCACGCCCGCGAACCAGAAGGAGATGGTCGCCTGCGACGGGAACCGCTGCTTCTTCACCCCCAAGAAGATGGGAGCCCAGACCTCGGAGGCGAACTTCAACGCCGGGGTCGCGGCGGCCAAGCAGATCATCGCCTTCTTCGAGAAGGGCGACGTCACCTACCAGGTGAACAAGTAAAAAATCGGGCCGACGGGAGGCGAGAGCCTCCCGTCGGCCCGATTTTTGTATTCGCGCGATTCGCAGGTTGAAATGCCGTAGGGGCGATCCTTCCTGCCCCGATCCATCGGGGGTGATCGCCCGCCGGGCCAGGCCGGGCCCATTCGTGCTAATTCGTGAAAATTCGTGGTTGAAACGCCGTAGGGGCGATCCTCGTGATCGCCCGCCGGGCCAGGCCCCTCACCATTCGACCGCCCTCACCTCCGCCCCGACCGCCCCGGGATGGCCGCCCCCGATCAGGGCCGAGAGGAGGCCGGATAGGTCGAACCGCGTCCCGCAGGCCAGATAGGCCGCGAACCCTTTCCCCTCCCGGAAACGCCCCTCGTAAAGAAGGTTCTTCCGGGATTTCTCCGCGACCTTGAGGCGGTATCCCCCCTCCTCCCGGACCAGGTGGAAGGCGATCCGGCATTTCTTCAGGTGCTCCTCGAATCGCCGCCGCTCCCCGCTATCCCCTTCCCCGATCCCGACGGCCACTTCCGCCCGCCTAAACTTCCCCGGCTCGAAGTCTTTGGCTCGTCCCGTCAGTTTGAGCGAGCCGGCGTCCATATCGTCCATGCCGTCCATATCGTCCATCGCCGAGGCCCTGATCCCGATCACCGTCTCCCCCCAGACCCCCGCGAAGCGCCCCCCCAGTTCCGGGGCGGAGAAAAGCGCCTCCCGGGCCGAGAAGACGGTCTTCGCGAGGGCCGGCCGCGCCGCGAAGATCGCCCGGAGGATGAGGGCCTCCGCCGCTTCGGGGACGAGCCCGGCGAACTCCCTCCCCAGCCGGGCGCGGAAATAGACGGGAGGCTGCCGGTCTTTTTCGCGCATCAGCCGGAAAAGTCCTTCGCGGTAGTCCGGACCGGGGTCCGGGCCGACCGGCGCGGGCCTCTCCTCCCGCTCCTCCATCCGTCTTGACCGGAGATACTCCCGATGGAGACGATCATTCGCGACCGCGCCGTGCAGGGGGAAGAGGGGAAAGCGATAGCCCGAGAGTTTCTCCTCCCGGAAAGGGCCGTTCCAGATCCCTTCCCGCTCGAGGTGGCCGCGGAGCGCTTCCCACCCCCCTCGGCTCAAGGTCCCGTCGTAGCAGATCCCCCGCCGCGCCAGTCCGACCAGTCCCTCCAGGAGCGCCCCGCCGCCCAGGGCGAGCGCCTGGGAGGCGCAGTAGTCTTCCCACCCCATGGCCAGGCGGGCTTCGAATCCGGAAGCGGCGCAGGCGGAAAAGACCGCGGCGACGATCGCCTTCCACTCCCCGGCCTCGAGGAAAAGGCGGTCGAACTGGAGCGGCGTGAACGGCATCCGGACCAGGTAGCCGAAGCTGAAGATCACCCGGGTCGAGGCGCCATCTCCCCCGCGCCGGGACTGAAGCGACGCCGCGAACTCCCGGAATTCGCCGAGGTCCTTTCGCCCCTCGTGGCCGGTGAGGAGGTAGAAGAGCTTGATCTCCCGGACCCGGCGCCCGAGGAGCTCGGAGAGGACTTTCGCGATCGCCCGGGCGGGGAGGGGCTTGTTGAGGAGGCGGCGCAGCCGTTCGCTCACCCCCTCTATCCCCAGCGTAAAGGAGCGTTTCCCGGCCGCGACCTCGGCCTCGATCAGGCCGGGGCGGGAGGCGAGGAGATCGATCCGCTGCGACTTGAAGCCGACGCGGTCGAAGAGCGCGTTCAGGCCATAGATAAGATCGAAGATCTCCCGGTGGGCGTTGAAGGTGAAGGACATCGCCTCCAGCCGCCGCGCGCCGGAGAGCCGCTTCAGTTCGAGGGCGGACTTGAGGACCTCCTTCCCGGGAAGCTCCCGGTAGGGGCGGCGGTCGAAGCTTTCGAAGCAGAAGGAGCAGGAGAAGGGGCAGCCCCGGGAGATGGCGAGCCGCGTTGTTCCCGCCTCCTCCCCGTTGAGGACGGGATAGGCGGGAGGGGCCTCCGGCCCCAAGCCCGGCTTAATTCGTGAAATTCGCGAAATTCGTAGTTCATTCGCCAAGCTAAAGTCGGGGTCATTCGCGCCTATTCCCGCCTTCGCGCTCCGCGCTACGGCGGGCAAGCGTGTCGATTTGTGGACATCATCCGCCGGGCCGTAGGGGCGATCCTCGTGATCGCCCTTAACCACCGCCTTCTCTACCCCCTTCTCCGGAAGTTTCCCCGCCGCCCAGAAAGCGCCGACGCGCTCCGCGGCCGCCCGCAGGCGGCTCCGCCGCTCCCTCCCCCGGGACCCCCGGAACGACTCCAGGAGCTCTCCGACCAGCTCCTCACCCTCGCCGAAGAAGATCCCGTCGACCAAACTCTCCCCGTCGTCTTCCACGATCGCCCCCGCCGCCGCGGCGTTCGATCCCCCCAGGATGACCAGGGGGTGGCGGTCGTCCCTTTCCCCCGACCGGAGGGGGAGCCCCGAGCGCAGGAGCGCGAGCGGAAGGTTGACGAGCTCGAGGAGGCAGGAGTTGGAGACGAGGAGGAGCTCGAACTCATCCGCCGGGCGGAGCGACTGGAGGCCGAAGAGGTAGGGGACGCCCTCCCGGTCGAAGACCCGGCGGTCGGCCGCGGGGGGGAAAAAGGAGAGATCGATGAAACCCTTCGGAAAGGCCCGCCGCGCTTCCCGGAAGAGGAAGAGATGGGCGAGCGAAGCTGAAGCGTCGCGGAAGGGGGAGAGGCGGACGATCAGCACCCTCCCGTCCGCTTCCGCAAAGGGCGGATTGCCGAAGGTGGGATTGTCCCTCGGGAGGAAAATCGGGGCGGACTGAAGGCGCGGGTAGGTCCGGAGGAGGTATCGGGGAAGATCAAGCATAATGACCGGCGACCAGTAACCAGTGATCAGTGACCAGTAATCAGTGATCAGTAATCAGTGATCAGTGACCGGTAATCAGCGATCAGCAATCATCGCCCGGATCGCGCGAAAAAGCGTTCTTACTGATTACTGTTCACTGATTACTGTTCTTTGTCTTCCCCAGAACGCCCGATCGATCCAGATCCAGGAGCGCATTCTCGATCGCCTCTCGCACCGCCGCGCTCATCGCTTCCGGGAAGCCGCCCTCCTTTTCCTGGCGAACCTCGTTCGAGGCGGTGAAGGTCCAGAGCGGGGACGAGTTGGCGGCGGCGAGCAGGAAGAGACTGAGCTCGCAGACCGCGTAGGTCTTCTCCCCCTCGACGGACTGGTCGAAGGCGACGATCTCCCCCTCCAGGATCAGGTCGGCCATCCCCGGGGGCAGGAGATCGGAGAAGTCCGCCCTCCGGAAAAGGCCGGAGCGGCCGGCGATGTTCTTGAGCGCGCGACGGACCATCTCGTCGGGCGGCTCGGCCCAGCGGCTGTATTCGTAGAAACCGAGGTCGTAGGGCGAAGACCTATAGACGATCTGGTCGCGGTAGCGGGAGGGGGCGCGGATCTTCCCGATCCCGACCGTGAGCGGGTGCTGGACCGGCGCGCGGGTCACCGTTGGGTCGGTGTCGATGAGGTAGTATTTCGTGGGCAGCCCGGCCGAGCGGCAGGAGATCCCGGCCGCGCAGAGAACCACGAAAACGGCGTATCTTTTCATGTCTTTCTCCTCGCTATTAACGATCTGCGTGATTCGCGGTTGAAATGCCGTAGGGGCGATCCTTCCTGCCCCGATCCATCGGGGGTGATCGCCCGCCGGGCTAAGCCGGCCCCATTAGCGCTAATTCGTGAAAATTCGTGGATATCTTTGGCCGGGCTCAGCGGGCGTAAGGCTTCTCCGGCTCCGACTTCCCCCAGAAGACCGCCGACGGATCGTCCTTGAGCCCTCGGGAGGCCTGGGCGGCCTCGGTGGCGGTCTCCCGCACCGCCTGCATCGTCCGGGAGACCTCGTATTCCATGTTGACCACCGAGCCCCGGGTGGTCCGGAAGAAGGCGACGATCTCGTCGATCGCGTTCCGCGCGGCGGCGACCGCGTCGTCCACCCCGCCTACGATCTTGCCCAGCCGCTCCGTGTTGAGGTCGCCCAGCCCCTGGTTGAGCTTGGCCAGGAGGTCGCGGATGTCGTTGAGGATCTCGGGCAGGGAAGAGGAGATATTGGCGATGATCGAGGGGCGGGAGGGGATGACGGCGCCGGGTTCGAGCGGCGGCGCGGCGGAATCTCCCCCGGAGAGCTCCACCTGGGCCCCGCCCATCAGGGAGGAGATGTCGAGCGTGGCGACCGTCCCCTCCCGCAGGGTCACCCGCCGCTGGTCCAGGCCGAGCGTAACCATCACCTCGTTCGTGGCCGTCACGGCGATCTCCTCCACCTTCCCCACCGGGACGCCCTGGTAGACCACCTGGGAGTCCTTGTTCAGTCCGCTGACGGACTCCTGGAACTTGACGTAGTAGGGGACGGTGGGAGTCCGGTTGCGGAAGGAGACCAGCGTGAAGACCCCCGCCACCAGGACCGCTCCGCAGAGCAGGAAAACGCCCACCTTGATCTTTTCCGCGTGCGTCGCCATCAGTTGCCTCCGGATGGGCCGGCGGCGGCCAAGTCCTCGATCGCCTCGTCCGGCCTGCGTTCGAAGAACTGGCGGAGGCGGGGTTGCGGGCTCGTCTCCGCTTCCGCTACGGCGCCGTCGAAGATGATCTTGCCCCGGTCCAGCATCAGGACCCGGTCGGCGACGGCGTGGATCGACTTCAAGTCATGGGTGACCACCACCATGGTGCACTTCATCAGCTTCCTCAAGTCCAGGACCAGCTGGTCGAGGCCGGCGGCGGTGATGGGGTCGAGTCCGGTGGTCGGCTCGTCGAAGAAGACGATCTCCGGGTCCATCGCCACCGCCCGGGCGAAGCCGACCCGCTTCTTCATCCCTCCCGAGAGCTCGGAGGGCATGGCGCGCCCCGAGCTCCCCAGGCCGACCAGGCTCAATTTCATCCGGACCAGGGACGAGATCAGGTCCCGGTCCATGTGCCCGTACTCCTCCATGGGCAGCCCCACGTTCTCCTCCGCGCTCATCGAGTTGAAGAGCGCGGAGGACTGGAAGGAGATCCCGATCCGCCGGAGGAGCCGGGCCCGCCCGTCCTCGTCCAGGCGGGTGACCTCCTCCCCCCAGAAACGGATCTCCCCCTCGTTGGGGGGAAGGAGCCCGGTCAGGTTGCGCAGGAGGGTCGTCTTCCCGCAGCCGGAGGGGCCGATCACGGCCAGGATCTCCCCCGGATAGACGTCGAAGGAGATGCGGTCCAGGATCACCCGGTTTCCGAACCGGGTGAGGAGGTTGCGCGCCTCGATGACGGCTTTACGTTCGCTCATGACGTGAAGTAGAAGAGGCTGGCGAAGAAGAGGTCCGCCACCACGATCAGGAAGATGTCCATGACCACCGCCCGGGTGGTGGCGATTCCCACCCCGCGGGCGCCGCCGCTGACCTTGAGGCCGTGGTAGCAGCCGACGATAACGATGATCAGGGCGAAGATGAAGGATTTCACGAACCCCTGCATCAGGTCGTTCAGGCTGACCGCCTGGATCGTCTGCGACCACCAGCGATCGGCGGTGAAGCCCAGGGCGAAGATCCCGAGCGCGAACCCCCCCGCCACGCCGGTGACCAGGCCGAGGAAGGTGAGGATGGGCATGGCGACCAGGATGGCCAGCACCTTGGGGGCGACCAGGAACTTCGCCACGTTCAGCCCCATCCCCTTGAGCGCGTCGATCTCCTCGGACACGGTCATGGTGGCGAGCTCCGCCGCGATCGCCGCCCCGGTCCGGGCGGAGACCACGATCCCGGTCATCACCACCGCGAGCTCCCGGGCGAAGCCGATCGCCACCAGGGAGGCCACCAGGATCTGCACTCCGAAGAGGCGGAGCTGGGCCGCCGAGAGCATGGCGATCACCACCCCGAGGAGGAAGTTGATCAGGGAAACGATCCCGATCGCCCGCCAGCCCATCTCGTGGATCTCGCCCCAGAGGCCCTTCCAGCGCACGCCCCGCCCTTCGAAGGGAGCGATGAACGACCAGTAGAGCGCGTCCACGACCAGCTCGCCGGCCGCCAAAATCTCCTTCCAGAAGGCGATCCCCCCCTCCCCCAGCCGCTCCAGGAACCCGCCCCGGCGGCGGACGACGGCGGGCGGCGGCGCGAAGGACGGTCGGATCAGCTCGATGAACTCCGCCACCCGGCCGCTCGCCCCCGTGATCGCGGCCTCCGCCATGGCGGCGCGCGCGCGCTGGACCGCCCGGGAGAGCCAGGCCCCGCCCCGGCTGTCGATCGTCCCGACCCTCGAGAAGTCGAGCACGATCCGCCTCTCCCCGCGGCCGAGGAGCTCCTCGATCTCCCGGAGAAGCCTCTCCCCCTCGGAGTCGGTGAGCGAGCCGGAGAGGACGACCCGGGCGTCGGAGTGAGGAAGATCGCTCGTGCTCATCGGAGCTGATCGTATCAGAATTCAATTCGGCGGGAAAGACAGGAGGGACAGGGGGGGCAGGAAAGGCAGGAGGGAGAAGGGCGCACGGTCTAAACCCAATCCCTCTCCCCTCCGCGGACCTAAAGGTCCGCGGCTACGGACATCCATGAACTGCGCCGGGGCGTTTCCGTAGGCGCGGACCTTCAGTTCCGCGCGCCGAGTCGGGGCCATTCGCGCCGATTCGCGCCTGCGCGCTGATCCGGCCGTCGTAGCCCAAGGCTACTCTGGCGGAGTCGGCAGCGCTACGGCGCGCAAGCGCGCGATTCGCGGTTTGAAATGCCGTAGGGGCGATCCTTCCTGCCCCGATCCATCGGGGGTGATCGCCCGCCGGGCCCGGCCAGCCCCAACTGCGCGCATAGGGCATAGCGCATAGCGCCCCGGCTCATTCGTGTCAATTCGTGGAATTCATCCGCCAAGCTCAGCCCGCTCCGGGATCGGAACCGGCTTTCCCCCTTCCCGGTACTCCCAGAGCGAGATCTCCCCCCCGGTCATCCGGGCGAAGCTGCGGCGGGCGAGCCAGGCCCCGGTGTTGCAGTAGACTCCCCGCCCGAAGCGGATCAGCTCCGGGACGTGGGTGTGACCGAAGACCACGATCTCATCCCCCCCCTCCAGCCGGGAACGGGCGAGGTCGCGATATTCCTGAAGCATCGCCTCGGAAGGGGGATGGGTCATCTGGCGGCGGGAGAGCCCGGAGAAGAACTCTCCCATCCGGATCCCCAGCGTGGGGTGGAGGAGACGGAAGAGGAACTGGTCGGCGCGGGAGCGGAGGATCCGGTCGAGGAGGCGCCAGAGCGACTCCGCCCGGCGGATGCCGTCGGCGTGGCGGAGGTAGACCTTCTTCCCCTGGATGGAGACCTCCGCCGGGCCGGCATGGACCCGCGCCCCGATCGTCTCGGAGAGAAAATTCCCCAGGGCGAAGTCGTGGTTGCCCCGGAGGTAGTGGACGGCCACCCCTTCCTCGACGAGCGTCCGGAGGGCGTGCAGGACGCCGAAGTAGTCCCGCCGGATGGTGGAGCGGTATTCCACCCAGAAATCGAAGAGGTCGCCGACGATGAAAAGCGCTTCCGCCCCCGGCGCGATCGCCCGGAGGAAGGAGATCAGGGCCTCCTCCCGCCCCTCCCAGCCGGGGTAGGAGAGCCCGAGATGGGCGTCGGATACGAAGTAGGAGGAGTATTCGGTCATTGCTTCCCGTCCGAACGCATCTTGGCGGAGCTGCGCTGCTGAGCGACCGCGCAGTGTCGCGTGCAACGTGTAAGACGTAATGTGGAAAGGGAGAGGGGGGTAGGTTTTTCCCTTACACTTTACACCTTACACTTTACACCCTTCACTTTACACCTCTCTCGCCGCCCCCACCCTTCAGTCTCGCGGCGTAACGCGGCCCGCGGGATGCGCTTTCTCACTTAAGATAGTACATCCTCGGCTCGTTCCCGATCTGGACCGAGAGCTCGATGTAGGGGCGGATGGCGCTGTGGGCGATCTTCCCCATCAGGATCTCCTCCACCTGGAAGATCCCGGTGGCGTCCTTCATCTGGATGAAGATCTGCAGGGGCTTCTGCTCCCCCTTGATCAGGTCGACGTTGGTCACGCTCATCGCCGAGTGGGCGTGGATGTCTCCCACGTGCGGCTCGCGGCGGCGCTTGGAGACCACCCGGGCCCGGCCGTATTCCATGTCGCAGCCATCGGCCACCAGCATGATCCCGGACTCGATCGAACTTACCTTGAGATGGCCCATGTGCCCCATGATGCACTCGAAGATGTAGGAGCGGAGCACGAAGATCAACGACTCGTCGTCGTAGACGTGGCGCAGCGCCCCCAGGAGGAAGGGGTCGCCCACCGCCACCGAGTGGATCTCGTGCTCCTGCCGGCCGACCGACATCCCCAGGTCGTGAAGGAAGCCGGCGACCGCCACCACCAGCCGGGCGTCGTCGTAGGAGCCCACCCCTTCCTTGACCAGGTTCGGCTCGATCCCGCCGTCATGGAGGAGGCCGATGATCTTGAGCGCGTTCAGGGTGGCGATCTTGGCGTGGACCCGGCCGTGGTCGTTGAAACCCATCCGCTCGATCGAGACCACGTTGCAGAAACCCATCAGGGCCTCCAGGGCCTTGTCCCGGAGGAGGTATTCCACGGCCCGGCGCGACGGGCCGCTGGTCTTCTCCAACAGCTCTTGGTCCAGTTTCTTTTCGAACTCGCTTTTGGGACGCTCGATCATCGTCGGTCTCCTTCGGTTTCGCTGAGCGTTTTGCCGGCTCCATACTGCCGGAAGCCGCCGCCGATCTCAAACCTCAAATTTCCGCGATTTGGGTTTTGTGATCTGAGATTTGAGATCTGCAATCTGAGATTTGAAATTTGAAATTTGAGATCTGAGATTTGAGATTTGAGATTTGAGATTTGAAATTTGAGATCTGAGATCTGAGATTTGAGATCACTCCCTCCCGCCAGTTTCTGAAATCTGAGATTTGAGATCACTCCCTCCCGCCAGTTTCTGAAATCTGAGATTTGAGA
>CAZOYW010000013.1:0-6403 GCA_964584165.1 uncultured bacterium | reverse complement strand
TCTGAGATCATTCCCGGCTCCCCCGGGACCTCGACCTCGGCGGCGGCCTTGAGCTCGGCGAGCCAGCCTCCGATCAGCTTCTCCTGGCGGGAGACGGTCAGGTAATTCCGGATGGCCCCGGACGATTCGGCGAAAGACAGCTGGCGCGAGGGGCGGATGTCCGTGACCTCGAGCACGTGATATCCCAGGCGGCTTTGGATCGGAGAGCTGGCGGCGCCGGTGGCGAGACTGAAGGCGGGCCCGGCAAGGAGCGGATCCAGGTCTTTCTTCACGACGTAGCCGAGATCGCCGACCCGGGCAGAGGGAGGCAGGATCGAGTGGTCCTGGGCCAGCGTCCGGAAATCCCCGTTCGCCATCAGCCGCTCCTGGATCTTCGCGGCCTCCCACTCCTCCGCGGTCACGATCTGCCGGATCCGGCGTCTCTCCGGAAGGGCGAAGAAGTCGGGGTTCGACCGGTAGAACCCGATGACCTCGTCGGGACTGACGGAGAGCGCCGGGCCGAAATGCTTCTCCAGGAGCCGGTCGATCAGGAGCGCATCGCGCTGGGACCTAAGAGCCGCCTGGACGTCCGGAAGGCTCTCGATCCCCTCCTTCTCCGCCTGGTCCAGGAGGAGTCGGCGGTTGATCAGCAGCCCGAGCGCCCGCCGCCTCTCGGCGGGGGTGGGCGGGCGGGAGAGGGAGGCCAGCTCCCTCTCGAGATCGGCCGCCGCGATCTCATGGCCGTTGACCACCGCAACGGGGGGCGGGGCGGCCCGCTCCCCTCCGCATCCGTACCCCGCGAGGACGGCCAGGATCGCCGCCGCCGCCCAGAGCTGTCCGCGGATTGTCATGTTCGTGAAGATTCGCGGTTGAAATTCCGTAGGGGCGATCCTTCCTGCCCCGATCCATCGGGGGTGATCGCCCGCCGGGCTAGACCGGGTTCATTCGTGTTGATTCGTGCAAATTCGTGGAAGTCTTCCGCCGGGCCCGGCCGCGTCCATATCGTCCATTTCGTCCATACCGTCCATACCGTCCATTGATCCCAAGCGCATATTTTTTCGCCCGGCCGTAGTCACTCCCACACCCCCGCCGCCGCCTCGCCGCAGAATGCGCATTTTCCCCCCCGGAGCGACATCCCCGTCACCTGGAAGCCGCAGCGGGAAACGATCTCCTTCCCGCAGCGGGAGCAGAAGGTGTTCTCCCCCCGGTCGCCCGGGAGGTTACCCGTGTAGACGTGGCGGAGGCCGGCCGCTAGGCCGATCGCCCGGGCCCGCCCCAGGGTGGCGGCGGGCGTACGGTCGGCGCCGGTCAGCCGATAGGCCGGGTGGAAGGCGGAGACGTGCCAGGGAAGATCCTTCCCGACCGAAGCCAGGAAGGAGGCGATCTCCCCGAGCTCGGAGTCCGAGTCGTTGTGCCCGGGGATGACCAGGGTGGTCGCCTCCACCCAGATCCCGCGCTTCCTCATCCCCGCGATCGTCTCCAGGACCGGCTGGAGGCGGGCCCCGCAGATCGTCCGGTAGGATTCATCCCGGAAGAACTTGAGATCCACGTTCGCCGCGTCGAGCCAGGGGGCGGCCGCCTCCAGGGCCTCCGCGGTCATGTAGCCGTTGGTGACGAAGACGTTCTTGAGCCCGCGGGTTCTCGCGGCGGCGGCGATCTCCGCGGCATACTCGAAAAAGACCGTCGGCTCGGTGTAGGTGTAGGAGACGGAGCGGCAGCCCCGCAGCCTCGCCTCCTCCGCCGCGGTCTCCGGGGGGAGGTCGCGCCCGGCGATCGCCCCCTCTTCCCGGGGCATCTGGGAGATGTCGGCGTTCTGGCAGTTGAGGCAGCGGAAGTTGCAGCCGGCCGTGGCCACGGAGTAGGAGAGCGTGCCGGGGAGGAAGTGGAAAAGCGGCTTCTTCTCGATCGGATCGACCTGGGCGGCGATCGCCTTCCGGTAGACCAGCGAGCGGAGGACGCCGGAGCGGTTCTCCCGCACCCCGCAGATCCCCCGCTTCCCCTCGCCGATCAGGCAGCGATGGGCGCAGAGCGAGCAGCGGACCTTGCCGCCCTCCGCCTTCTCCCAGAATTGCGCTCTCTTCTCCCCGGTCATACGAGCGGTTCCTTCCGTCCCGAGTGCATCTTGCGCGATCCGTAAGCTGCGTCTGCCTCCCCGGACGCAACTGAGCAATCTTCGCCAACGGTTTTCGCTATCTTCGACCCCCGACCATCGATTGCGAACAAACCTGAAAACTCCCCGGGGTGCGGAAGCGCCCCGGGGAGTTTTCAGGCCCCGAACTTCTCCAGCTTGAGCGCGTTCGCGAGCAGAAGCGCCATCGCCTCCTCCGCCGGGAATCGCCCCAGCCCGCCCCGGAGGCACTGGGCCTCGGAGAAGGCCTCCGCTTCGTCCACCCGGACGAAGGGCGAGGAGAGGAGGAAGGGGTTGGGGTGCCAGGAATGGCCCTTGAGCAGGCAGGGGGTGGAATGGTCCCCGGTGACGGCCAGCACGTCCGGCTTGAGCTCGAGGAGGCGGGGGAGCAGCCGGTCCACCTCCTCGATCACCTTGACCTTGGCCGCGAAGTTCCCGTCCTCGCCGTAGGAGTCGGTCTTCTTGACGTGGACGAAGAAGAAGTCGAAGCGTTCCCAGTTCTTCCGGAGCGTCTCGAACTCGTCCGCCACCGTCTCCCCGGTCGGGAGGATCGTCATCCCGACGAGGCGGGCCAGTCCCCGGTACATCGGGTAGGTGGCGATCGCCGCCGGGTTGAGCTTGTAGAGCTCCTGCATCTGGGGGATGGTCGGGGGCGAGGAGAAGCCGCGCAGGAGGAGGGTGTTGGCGGGGTGGTGGGACTGAAGCGTCGCGTTGGCCCGGGCGATGAACTCGTTGACCGCCGCTGCGGTCTTCGCCGCCTCCGGGACCAGGGGAGAGGCCGGAAGGCTCTTCTTGCCCAGGGCCTGGGGATCGGTCTCGCTTACCCGGGGGTCGAGCCCCTTCCCCCGGAAGACCGCGACGAAGCGGTGCTCCTTGACCGTGCGCAGGATGACCTCCGCCCCCTGGACCTCCGGGATGGCGGCGCTCATGAGCGCGGTGAGCTCGGCGTTCTTCTCGGTGGAGATCCGCCCGGCCCGGCGGTCGGTGATCAGCCCCTCGCCGTCCATGGAGGCGAAATTCCCCCGGGTGGCGACGTCGGAGGCTTCGAGCTTCATCTCGATCCCGGTCGCCTCCAGGATTCCCCGCCCGATCTGGTAGCGGATGGGGTCGTAGCCGAAGAGGGAGACGTGGGCGGGGCCGGAGCCCGGCGTGATCCCGGAGGCGATGGGGTCGCTCAAGCCCAGCGTCCCCTCCGCCGCCAGGCGGTCGAGGACGGGCGTGTGGGCCGCCTCCAGGGGCGTCTTCCCCTGTTGGCGAACGTCGCCCAGGCCGTCCATGACCAAAAGGACGATGCGGGTGGGGGTCGAGACGGACAGCGATTTCATGACCGATTCGGGGACCATGGGACTGCCTCCTCCCGCGCCCGGCTCGGGCGCGGTTTTAGACCGATTTTATCACGAGCGCGAAGGGCCGGAAAGCCGGAAGGCGGAGCCCGGGTAAGGCCTCAGTTACGCGGTGGCGGACTGGCCTGGCCCAATCGGAGTCGAGGAGACGTTGCCTTCTCTTTCGCCTTCCGCCGTATCCGTGCGGATGGCGCGTTTGGACTGCGGCGGCGCGAGGCCGCTGTGAATCGCTCCGACGTGTCAGCGCGATATTAAAGCGGCGCCCAGGCGCCGCACTCCAGAGCGCCCCGAAATTTTCGGGGCGCGGGCGGACACCGCGCGACTGAGGCCTTACGAGACCGGCCGGGTTCGGTTTATCGGTCCGATCGGTCCGATTCGACCGATCCGTCCGATCGCCGGGGCCGCGGCGCCGGAGACCGTTTGACATCTCGCCGGCGACCGTCTACTCTTTCCCGCCGGAGGTTATCATGACCGAACTCCCCCAGATCGACGCCTGGAAGGTGGAGAAGTATCTCGCCGAGTTCATCCAGGAGCGGGTGGAAAAGGCGGGCAAGGAGAAGGTCATCCTGGGGATCTCCGGCGGGATCGACTCCGCCCTGACCGCGGCCCTGGCCCGGGAAGCCCTGGGCCACCGCCGCGTCATCGGCCTCATCCTTCCCTACCACACCACCCCTCCCGAGGAGGCGCGCGACGCCGAGCACCTCTGCCGGATGCTCCAGATCCGGCACAAGACGATCGAGATCACGCCGATGATCGACGCCTACTTCCGCCACTTCCCCCGGGCCAGCCTCCTCCGCCGCGGGAACAAGATGGCCCGGGAGCGGATGTCCATCCTCTACGACTGGGCCTCCTTCCACGACGCCCTGGTCCTCGGGACAAGCAACCGGACCGAGCTCGCCCTGGGCTACTTCACCAAGTTCGGGGACGGGGGGGCGGACGTAGAGCCGATCGGGGGGCTCTTCAAGTGCGAGGTCCGCCAGCTCGGCTACTCGCTCTCGCTTCCCCGGATGATCCTCGACAAGGCGCCGAGCGCCGGCTTCTGGAAGGGGCAGACCGACGAGAAGGAGATGGGTTTCAGCTACGATCTCCTCGACCGCTTCCTCCACCTCCACCTGGACAAGAAGCTCGGAGACGACGAGCTGGTGGCGGCGGGCTTCCCCCCGGAGACGGTGGGGGCCATCCTGAGGCGCATCCAGCTGAACCGGCACAAGGTCGATTTTCCCCCCACCGCCGCGATCCCGGAGAAGTGGCGGAAGTAAACCAGATCATATCTCATTTATCATTTGTCATTTTCCATTTATCAAGTTGGCGGGTCAAAATCGCCGGGCCACTTGTTAGTTGAAAAATGACAAATGATAAATGAGATATGTTCTGTTCTAGAACCGTTTGTAGAACTTCTTCGCCAGCGTCCGGGAGCGGGCCGAGAGCTCTTCCTCTTCGAGGTTCGTGAGCTTCCGGTGCCGAAGCAGGGTCTGGCCGGCTACGATCGTGGTGTCCACCGGGGCGCCGCAGATCCCGAAGAGGAAGTGCCCCAGGAACGACCCCTCGTGGAGCGGCGTGGGGGGCGTGTAGTCGATCACGATCACGTCCCCGGCCGCTCCCTCCTTGAGCGCCCCCAGCTCCAGACCGAACTGGCGGGAGGCGATCCGGGCGTTGTTGGCGAGGAGGAGCTGGCAGGACTCGACGAAGGCGACCCGGGGGTCGCGCTTGGCGAACTTGTGGAGGATGTTGGCGCAGCGGACCTCGTCGCAGATGTTGGAGGTCATCCCGTCCGATCCCAGGCCGACCAGGATTCCCTTGGCCAGCATCTCCAGGACCGGGGCCGCGCCCACCGCGTTGTTCATGTTCGACTGCGGGTTGTGGACCGCCGCCGTCCCGGTCGCCTTCAGGATCTCCATCTCCGCCTCATTGATGTGGACGCAGTGGATGGCCAGCGTCTTGGGCCCCAGCGCTCCCTTGCGGCGGAGCCGCTCCAGGACGCGCATCCCGTGCCGGGAGACCGAGGCCTCCTCGTCGGAGGCGGCCTCGGCCACATGGGTGTGGAAGCCGACCTTGAGCTCGTCCGCCGCCGCCACCGCCCGCTCCAGCGACCCGTCCTCCACGGTGAAGGCGGCGTGGAGGCCGAACATCGCGGAGAGGAGCTTCTCCGGCGAGGGGGGGATGGCCTTGACCTTCCGGATGAAGCGGATATTCTCCTCGATCCCCTCCTCCCCCTTCCCGTAGCGGTCGGAGATCCCAAGCGTGAGCGAACCCCGGATCCCGGCCGCCTCCACCGCCTTCCCGAGCTCGTCCAGGCACCCCGCCTGGTAGCCCTGGCTCTCGTGGTGGTCGATGATCGCGGTCACCCCCTTCTTGATGCAGTCCATCAGGGGGATGATCGCGCTGTAGAAGAGGTCGCCCTTCTCGAGCGCCTTGTCCAGGGGCCACCACATCCGCTCCAGGATCTCGACGAAGGTGTAGGGGGCGGGCGGCTTGGGGGAGAGGCCGCGGGCGAAGGTGCTGTAGAGGTGGTGGTGGCAATTGATGAAGCCGGGCATGATCAGCATCCCCTCGGCGTCGACGTATTTCGCCTTGGGGGCCCGCCGGCGGACCGCGGCGTCCTTCCCCACCGCGGCGATCAGCCCGTCCCGGATCAGGACGGCGCCCTTCTCGATCACCCGGTTGGTTTCGCCCAGCGTGATCACGGTGCCGTTTCCGACGATCGTTTCCTTGCTCATCTCGTTCTCCTTGCCTGCGTGTTGGACCGTTCTAGTTACCACAATTCCCCTCCGGGGAAAAGCCCGTTCAGTCGGGGATAACGGGCCAGCCCGGCTACTCGGGCATAGCGCATGGCGCCCCGGCCCATTCGCGATGATTCACGCCTGCGCGCTGATCCGGCCGTCGTAGCCCAAGGCTACTCTGGCGGAGTCGGCAGCGCTACGGCGCGCAAGCGCGCGATTCGCGGTTTGAAATG
>CAZOYW010000012.1:62017-68065 GCA_964584165.1 uncultured bacterium | reverse complement strand
TGTTCCCAGAGAGAGCTTACTCTCTCCAGGAGGAACGGCCTTCATGTTAACTAGTTTCCTCCCTCCGCGAGATTCCGGACATGGGCGATCCCCCGCCGCAGCTCTTCGGGGGCGGCGGAAGGGTGGATCTCGAAGACCTTGAGGACGTCCCGCCGCAGAAAGTCCTTCACCAGCCCGTAGTCGAAGACCCCGAGCAGCGGCGCGCGGTGGTCGCTCGCCCCGACCACGTCGTGGATGTGCATACCGATCAGGCGGTCCCCGTATCGCCTCAGGTATTCCTCGTGCCTTTCCAGACCCGCGTTCTCCTTGACCTGGGCGTGGCCGATATCGTGCCAGTAGCCGACCGCGGCCGAGTCCACCCGGTCGAGGATGACGCCCACTTCGTCCAGCGAAGGAACCTCCTCGAGAAAATAGCGGTTCTCCACGCCGAGGAGGACCCCCGCGGAAGCGGCGTGGGCGGCGAGGGCCCGCAGACTGCGCACCGCCTCCTCCAGGTGATAACCCGCCAGCTTCGCCCGCTGGCGCAGATAGGAGTCCCGCGCGGCGCGGAGGCGCTCTCCGTTCCCCCCCTCCACCGCCAGGGAGAGGACCTTCCTTCCCGCGTCCTTGAGAGGGATCTTCCCCAGGTGGAGAACGACCGCCCGGGCCTTCATCGCCCGGGCGGCGTCGATCGTCCGCATCGTCTGGCGGACCGCCCAGGTCCTCTCCCGGTCGTCCCGGCTGGAGAGGGAGGGGCTGTCGGGTCCGATCTGCCCGGAGTGGGGGAAGAGGGGAGGCGGGCAGTAGTTGTGGAGGCTGGAAACCCGGACCTGGCCGGAGCGGGCGAGGTCGAGGACGCCGGGGAAAAGATCGGGGGGGAGCGTGAAGCTCAGCTCGATCGCCTCGCAGGAGAAGGCGGCGAGCTCCTGCGCCATCGCCTGGGCCGAGCTGTGGCGCCAGGCGTTCCAGACCGTCGATATGGAAAACATAGTAGATGGGAGAGAGGCAAGATGCCGGTCTAGTCAATGGGTCAGGTATATGGTGCGGCCGGGCGGTCCCACACCACTAACCTGACCCATCAACCAAACCCACATCCTGACCCTGATCGATATACCTATCTCTTCCCGGAACGGCGGATCCGGCGGCGCTTCTCGCTCGGTTTCTCGTAATGCCGGCGGGCGCGAAGCGTCTTGACGATCCCCTCCTTGTCCATCTTCTTCTTGAGGCGCCGGAGCGCCTTCTCTACCGGCTCATCCTTTTTTAAAACGACCTTAGACACGGGTTATCGACCTCCCTTCGGTTAGGGATAACTTTGGTGCCGCAGCGGGGGCATTATACACGATAAGAAATAAGTAAGAAGTGAGAAGTAAGAAGTAAGAAGTGAGAAGCGAGAATTCACGGGGATTCGCGCCGACTCGCGGAGATCATTTCCCGGGCCGGCTCGGGACGAAGGAGACCGGGAGGCGAAAGGAGAGCGACTCCTCTTCGATCCCCTCGGGGAAGGAGGAGAAGGCGAAAGAGGCGGCGCGCACCGCCCGCAGGGCTTCCAGGTTGAAGGCGGAGAAGAACGACTCCCCCCCCGCGGGGATGTAGCACTCCCGGAGCGCACCGCTCCGGTCGAGCGTGAAGGAGACGATCACCGACCCTTCGAGATCCATCTGCGAGGCCAGGGGCGGGAAAGTCACCGCCCTCTCGACCGCCTCGGCGAGACAGCAGGCGTAAGCCTGAAGGGCCTCCTCCCGCGTCGGAGGCGGCAGAGCGGGCTCGGGAGGCGCTTCCGGAAGTGGCGCGGTCTCCTCTTCCCGGGGCGGAGCCGGGGGCGCGGCCTCGGCGGGGGGAGGGGGTAGCGCGGCCGCCGGAGGAGCTGGGGGAGCCTCCTCGGCGGGCGGCGCGGGAGGAGGCAGCGCAGCCGCCTCCTCCCGCCCCTCCTCTCCCGGATCGGGGATCTCGAAGACCTCCACGCGCAGGGAGGGCGTGGGGACGGCGGCGATCCGGGACTGCCTCAGGCGAGCGATCCCCATCCCCGCAACGTGGATGGCCAAGGAGAGGAGCAGGAAGAAACCGATCGGATGTCCCCCGATCCGGGAGAGAACAGGTTTCCGGTCTTCACGGTTCACGGTTCGGGGTTCACGGTCCAGGGTTCAAGGTTCACGGTTAAACCTCATTCGGCAACCGCTGAACCCTTGAACCATCAAACCGCGTGTTTCCCGGATTCCTCACAGGAAACCGCTCTGGCGCAACTTCTCTTCCCAATTCCTCTCCGGGGCGGTCAGCGCCCCGGTGAGGAATTGGGAGACGTATTTACCCAGGAGGTCCGTCTCCACGTTCAGGGAAGCCCCGGTTTTTTTCGTCCCCAGGTTGGTCCGGGCGAGCGTGAAGGGGATCAGGTGGACGGAGGCCTCGTCCCCCCGGAGACCGGCCACGGTCAGGCTCACGCCTTCGAGCGCGATCGAACCCCGCAAGACCACGCCCGCCCGGAGAGGAGGAGGGAGGGCGACGCTGAGGACGCGGTCCCTCCCCTCCGCGGCGAGCGAGACCACCCGGGCCACCCCGTCGACATGTCCGGAGACAAAGTGCCCCCCCAGCGCGTCGCCCGCCCTCAGGGCGGGCTCCAGGTTGACGGGGTCGCCCGCCCGGAGCTCTCCGAGGTTCGTCACCCTCAGCGTCTGGTCGAGGACATCGAGCGCCAGGCTCCCCCCCTCCCGTGCGACCAGGGTCAGGCACACGCCGTTCACGGCCACGCTCTCGCCCGGCTCTAGGGCGGAGGCGATCCCGGGCGCGCGGATGGCGAGCCGACCCCCGGCGAGCTTCTCGACTCTCCCGATCTCCCTGATGATCCCGGTGAACATCGCCCGCCTCCGGCCTCGGATGGCCATTTTACCGCGAATCTCGCGCTTGCGCGCCGTAGCGCTTCAGCGCGCAGGCGCGAATCTACACGAATCTCAAAGGTTTGATCATGTTACATCATCCGTGCAGATTCGTGAGGATTCCCGAGATTCGTGGTTTGATTCTCTCGCCCTTTTCCCGGTGAAAAATCCGGCCGCGGAGGTAGACGTCCCCCCCCACGCGGCGGACGACGACGTCTCCGATCTGCGCCGCCCGGCGCAGGCTGGGAAACCCCCTCCCCCCCACCGCCGGGACCGCCGTCCTGCCGCCCAGAATCCGGGGAGAGTAGAAAAGGTGGACCTCGTCGACCAGACCGGCTTCGAGGAGCGAGGCGGCGGTCTCCCCTCCCCCCTCGATCAGGAGCCGCATGATCCCCATCCCGGCCAAGCGGCGGAAGAGGGCGCGGGGTTCGACCCTCCCCCCCCGGGAGGGGAGGATGAGGCAGGTCGCCCCGCGCGATTCGATCCGTCGCCTTTTCGCCTCCCTCAGCCCCGCGGTCGAGGCGACGATCGTCAGGGAGGCGGCGGCTCCGGACAGGATACGGGCGGAGGGAGGAATCCGTCCGGCGCTGTCGAGGACGACCCGGAGAAGAGCGCGGGGGCGGCTTCCCATTCGGACGGTCAAACGGGGGTTGTCGCGGATCACCGTGTTCGCGCCGACCAGCACCGCGTCGGAGCGGGCGCGGAGGCGGTGGACGAGGCGGCGGCTCGCCGCCGAGCTGATCCAGCGGGAACGGCCGGACGCGTCCGCTATCTTCCCGTCCAGGGTGAGAGCGAGCTTCAAGAGGGCGTACGGGCGCTCCCGGGCGGCCCAGACGAAGAAGTCGCGGTTCAGTTCCGCGCACTCCCTTTCCAGCACCCCCTCGCGGACCTTGAGGCCGCCGGCGCTCAGGATCCGTACGCCCCGCCCCCGGTGGAGGGGGTTTTCATCGCGGCAGCCGACCACCACCCTCCGGACCCCGCGGGAGAGGATCAGGTCGGTGCAGGGCGGAGTCTTGCCATAGGTCGAGCAGGGCTCCAGGGTTACGTAGAGGGTGGCGCCTTGGGCCGCGGAGCCCGCGCGGTCGAGTGCCACGACCTCGGCGTGCGGCCCCCCGAAGCGGGCGTGGAAGCCGGAGGCGATCAAGCGGCCGTTCTTCACCACCACCGCTCCGACCAGGGGGTTAGGGCGAACGGCGCGACCGCCCCGGCGGGCGAGGCGGAGGGCCTGGGCCATGAAATATTCGTCGCGGTCCATCACTATCATTGCTGATCCGAGCCCAGGAGCGCGCGGGCGAAGGCGACGGGATCGAAGTCAACGAGGTCCTCGATCCCCTCCCCCGTCCCCAGGGCCACCACGGGGACCTTCAGGGCCTCCTGGATGGCGAGAACAATCCCAGCCCGCGCCGTACCGTCGAGCTTGGTGGCGATCACGCCGGTCAGGGGAACGGCTCCGGCAAAGGTTTCCGCCTGCTTGAGGCCGTTCTGCCCCACCGCGCCGTCCAGGACGAGAAATACCTCGTGGGGGGCGCCGGGACGGGCGCGCGCGAGAACCCGGACGATCTTCTTCAGCTCCTCCTTCAAGTCGTTCCGGGTGTGCAGGCGCCCGGCGGTGTCTACGACCAGCGTCCCGAAGCCGCGGGCGACGGCGGACTGCAGGGCGTCGTAGGCCACCGCCGCCGGATCGCCGCCGTAAGCCTGCTTGACGAGATCGGCCCCCGCCTGGCGGGCCATGATCTCGATCTGCTCGATGGCGGCGGCGCGGTAGGTGTCGCAGGCGGCGATCAGAACGCTCTCCCCCCCTCGGCCGAGACGATAGGCGAGCTTCGCCACCGTGGTGGTCTTTCCCGTGCCGTTGACTCCGACCGCGAGAACGACCCGGGGCGGCGGCGCGGGGCGGAGGAGAGGGCGGGAATGGGGAGCGAGGAGGCGGACGATCTCCTCCTCGATCAGACGGGAGGCGGCGGGGGAACGGAGGCGGGAATCAAGGGCGACCCGCCGGGCCCCGGCGACGAGGCGGGAGGCCAAACCGACTCCGACGTCGACTTGGATCAGCGCGGCTTCCCAATCCTCCCAGGCGCTCTCCCCTTCCCCCCCTCCCCCGGCCAGGCGAGAGAAGGCGGAAGATACGGCGGCGCGGGTGCGGGAGAGGGCGGAGAGAAGGTCGAGGGACATAAATATGGGGGATGAGGTATGAGGAGTGGGATTGTTGGCCCCATACCCCAAGCCTCAAACCTCATGCCCCCTCTGGTTTTCGTTCGCTTGCTTTTTCAACTTTTCCACGATTTCGTAGGGGACCGAGACCACCCCGAGCAGGATCTCGCTCTTGTTCGGGCCGTGGCAGTCCGATCCGCCGGTGACGAGGAGCTCCCACTTCCTGGCCAGGGAGACGTAGCGCTCGGTCTCCTCCGGCGAATGGGAGGGGTAATACGCCTCGATCCCCTGCAAGCCCCATTCCTTGAGGCGGGGGATGAGATGGTCCCTCCCGAGTGTCCCGGGATGGGCGAGGACCGGCACCCCGCCAAGGCGGCGGATCAGGCCGAGGGCCGCCTCCGGACCGAGCTTGGGCTTGGGAACATAGGCCGGCCCTTTCTTTCCGATGAATTTCGCGAAGGCCTCCTGGACGGTCGCGACATGGCCGGCCCGGTAGAGCGCCTGGCCGATATGGAGGCGGCCGACCGTCCCCGTCATCTGCCCCGGCAGAAGCTCGGCCAGGTTGAGCGGGAAGCCGAGGTCGGCCAGCTTCTCCAGCATGGCCCGAGCCCTGACTTCCCGGGCCTGCTTCAGGCGGGAGAGTTCGCTCCGGAAACCGGGGTCCGCGTAGTCCAGATAGTAGCCCAGGATATGGAGCTCGGCCTCCTCGTGCTCGACCGAAAGCTCCACGCCGGGGACGGTCTCCACCGCCCAGCGTTCGAAGAGGCCGATCGCCGCGGGGAGAGCATCGACCGAGTCGTGATCGGTGATCCCCACCGCGGCCAACCCCCGGCGGGCGGCCGCCGCGAGAAGGCGCTCGGGCGTAAAGGCCCCGTCCGAGGCGGTGGTGTGGACATGGAGGTCGGCGAATCTCATATGGTGATGGTGTCGGGCGTCAGGTGCCAGGTGTCAGGTGATAGGCTGCCAAGTCCTTATCTGTAGTTCAGTGGTGCCTTGCATATTTTTTCCTTCAGCCTTCGATTCTACAAATGTAATAGTAGTTCCGTTTGTT
>CAZOYW010000012.1:27061-62007 GCA_964584165.1 uncultured bacterium | reverse complement strand
GCCTTCAGCCTTCAGTCTTCAGCCTTGTCCCCTTTCCCCGCGCCTGGTCCAGTATCCCGTTGACGAACGCTCCCGACTGGTCGGTGGAGAACTTCTTGGCCAGGTCGACCGCCTCGTTGATGGCGACCTTGGGGGGGATGTCGGCGCGGCAGGAGAGCTCGTAGAGGCCGAGCCGCAGGATGTTCCGGTCGATCAGGGCGATCCGGTCGAACTCCCAGTGCAGGGCATGCTTCCGGATCAAACCGTCGAGCCGATCCCTTTCGGCCAGCGTCCCCCGGACCAGTTCCTCTACGAAGACCCGATCCTCCCCGCGCACATGGAAGCTTTTCCAGAGGTCCCCGAGGGCGTCCTCGATCTCGCGGGGATTGAGATCGAAGCCATAGAGGAACTGCAGCGCGATCTCCCTGGCCTGTCGTCTGCGCATACGTCGCTCCCGTTTCCCTTCCCTTCCCTTCATTCCGCGGACCTGAAGGTCCGCGGCTACGAACGCCCCCTAAGGCTCCGTAGGCGCGGACATTCATGTCCGCGCGCCGGACTACATCATTTCAGCGTTTTGAAGAGGTTGGCCATCTCGATCGCCGCCATGGCCGCCTGGAAGCCCTTGTTCCCGGCCTTTGTCCCCGCCCGCTCGATCGCTTGCTCCAGGGTCTCGGGGGTGATCACGCCGTAAGCCACCGGGACCTTCGTCTCCAGGCCGACGGCGGAGAGCCCGCGCGTGACCTGGCCGGCGATATACTCCCAGTGCGGGGTGCTGCCCCGGATCACCGCGCCCAGGCAGATCACCGCGGAATATTTCTTCCCCTCGGCCAGGATCCGGGCGGCGGCCGGGATCTCCCAGGCCCCGGGCACCCAGGCCACGGCGATGTCTTCCTCCCGGGCCCCGTGGCGGAGGAGGGCGTCCTGGGCCCCCTCCAGGAGCTTCTTGGTGATGAACTCGTTGAAACGGCTGACCACGACGGCGAACTTCAAGCCGGTGGCGTCGAGCTTGCCCTCGAAAATCTTCATGGCGATGCCTCCTTTTGGTGACTAATGACTAGTGACTGGTGACTGGATAATCGCCGTTACACGTGCAACGTGTAACGTGCAACCTGTCGTAACCTCTCGTAACCTTTCGTAACTTCTCGTAACTTTATAGTTTGTGCCCCAGCTTCCTCCTCTTCGTCTCGAGGTACCGCCGGCTGTGCTCGGTCGGGGGGACCCGGAGGGGGATGATCCCGGCGAGGCGCAGGCCGTAGCCCTTAAGCCCCACCACCTTGCGCGGGTTGTTGGTGAGAAGGCGGATGGAGACGAGCCCGAGCTGGCGGAGGATCTGGGCTCCGATCCCATACTCCCTGAGATCGGGGGGAAAGCCCAAAGCGGCGTTGGCCTCCACCGTGTCCAACCCCCGGTCCTGGAGTCCGTAGGCCCGGATCTTCGCCTCCAGGCCGATCCCCCGCCCTTCCTGGGCGAGATAGAGGACGACCCCCCGCCCTTCCCGGGCGATCCTCCTCATCGCCTCCTCGAGCTGGAAGCCGCAGTCGCAGCGGTAGGAACGGAAGACGTCCCCGGTGAGGCAGGAGGAGTGGACGCGGACCAGGACGTCGCCGGCCCCCGCCACCTCGCCCCGGACCAGGGCCAGGTGGACCGAGCCGTCCACGAGCGACTTGAAGGCCCGAGCCCGGAACATCCCGAAGGGCGTGGGGAGGTCGGTGGCGGCGACCTCCTCCACCAGCGTCTCGGTCTGCCGCCGGTAACGGATCAGGTCGGCGATGGTCCCCAGGCGGAGGCGGTGGGAGCGCTTGAAGCGCAAGAGCTGGGGAAGGCGGGCCATCGTTCCGTTGTCGTTGATGATCTCGCAGATCACCGCCGCGGGCTGGAGGCCCGAGAGGCGCATCAGGTCCACCGCCGCCTCGGTGTGGCCGGCGCGAACCAGGACGCCGCCGGAGCGCGCCGCCAGGGGGAAGACGTGGCCGGGGGTCACGATATCGTCGGGGCCGGAGGCGGGATCGGCGAGGACCCGGATGGTCCGGGAGCGGTCGCGGGGGGAGATGCCGGTGCTGACCCCCTGGGCCGCGTCCACCGACACGGTGAAAGCGGTCTGGAAGGCTTCCCGGTTCTCCCGAACCATGGGGGAGAGGCGGAAACGGGCGACCGCCTCCGCGGCGAGCGGAACGCAGACCAGCCCCCGCCCGCGCGTGATCATGAAGTTCACGGCGGAGGCTGAAGCCTTCTCGGCGGCCATGACCAGGTCGCCCTCGTTCTCCCGGGCGCCGTCATCGATGAGGACGACCATCTTCCCGGCCTTGAGGTCGCCGAGAAGGCTGGCGATGGAGTCGATGTCGTTCATGGCCGGATCAAGAGAAACCGCGAACTGCGGATCGCTATCATCCTTCGTTCACTTTTTCTTTCTCCCCGCGGCTGGCCGCGGGGAGAAAGAAAACGCCCCGGAGAGCTCTCTCTCCGGGGCGGGCGGACGCGGACGACATCCATCTTCTTCCATCCGGACTATACCGTCGGCACCGGCTTCTCACCGGTTCAGTCCCGACGCCGCCTGAGGGCGGCGTCGGGGCTCGCGGGCTCGCCCCCGGCAACCAACCGCCGGGGGACCACCGCCGGTCGGGATTTTGCGCCGCGCTTTAGGCGGCGCATCACCCTGCCCCGAAGATGCAGAGATACTATAGCACAGCCCGGGGGAGGAAAACAATAGGTCCTCTAGGTATTATAGGTCCTATGGGACCTATAATACCTAGAGGACCTATAAGGTCGGCCCGGCGGGCGGAGGCTTTTCCGCGGTCGGCTCAGATGGCGGGGGCTCGTCAGCGGGCGGCGCCTCCACACTCACTTCCCTCAGGGGCGGCGGCTCCTCCTCCTTGTCCCTCCCCTTGAGCTTCACGGAGACGACCTTGGAAACGCCCGACTCTTCCATGGTGATCCCGTAGAGGATGTCCGCCTCGCGGATCGTGCGCTTGTTGTGGGTGATGATGAGGAACTGGGAGGTTTTGACCAGGTGCTTCAGGAGGATGACGAAACGACCGATGTTCGCCTCGTCGAGCGGGGCGTCGATCTCGTCCAGGATGTAAAAGGGGCTGGGCTGGACCATGAACAGGGAGAAGATAAGCGCGATGGTGGTCATCGCCCGCTCGCCCCCGGAAAGGAGGGTGAGATGGGTGAGGCGCTTCCCCGGCGGCTGGGCCACGATCTCCAATCCGGCGTCGAGGATGTCCGGGGAGTCCTGGAGGATGAGGTCGGCCTGGCCGCCCTGGAAGAGCTCGGCGAACAGCGCCCGGAAGTTCTCCCGGACCTTGTCGTAGGTCTCGCGGAGGCGCTCGCGGGCGGTGAGGTTGATGGTCTTGATCGCCTCCTCGATGTCGGCCCGCGCCCCCTCCAGATCCTTCTTCTGCTCGGTCAGGTGCTGATAGCGGGACTCGTAGCTCTCCTTCTCCTGGAGGGCGCCCAGGTTGACGTCGGTCATCCCCTCCATCTTCTTCCGGAGGGTCTCCGCCTCCAGGGCGATCACCTCCTCCTCGACCGGCTCGGCGGCGGGGGCGACGGCGTCGAGCTCGACGGAATACTTCTCCCGGATCTTCTCGGTCTCCCCCGTTTCCTTGAGCTTGAGCTCCAGGAGCCGCGTCTCCTGCTCGGAGAGCCTGGTCTGGAGCTCCTGGAAGCGGGGGCGCAGATCGTGGTATTCCTTCTCCTTCTCCTCGTGGGCGCGGCGGGAGGCCTCGGCGGCCTCTTCCTCGGCCCGGAGCGCCCGCTCGCCTTCCTCGCCGAGCCGGGCCATTTCCGCGAGGGAGCGCTCGATCTCCTCGTTCTCGGCGAGAAGGGCGGCCGAGCGCGCCTCCCCTTCCTTCCGCTCGCTTTCCCGGGCGGAGAGGAGCTCCCCGCGGGCCGCGATATCCTCGGCCAGGCGGCGGAGGCGGGCGGCGGCCGCGTCCTTCTTCTCCCGGCAGGCGGCCAGAGCGATCTTGAGATCGACCGTCTCCGCTTCGGCGGCCTTGACCCGGGGGAGAAGCGCTTCCAGCGCGGTCTGGGCTTCAGCGAGAAGGGAGGCCTGCTCGCGCTCCCGCCCCGCGGATTCGGAGGCCCGGGCCTCGCACTCGCGGCGCCGGCCGACCTGGGCCTCCGTCTCCGCGCGCAGCGCGGCCAGATCGGCGGCGGTCGACTCCCGGGTCAGGATCGTCCGCTCCAGGTTCTTGGACCAGCGCTCGATCTCGCCCTTCTGGAGGGCGGACTTCACCTCCGCCTGGTGAGCGAGGAGAAGGGAGGCCTCCACCGCGTCCTTCTCCGCCTTCAGGGACTCCGACTCGGCGGCGGCGGCGGACCGGAGCTCCTCGGAGCGGCGCGCCATCCCCTCGATCTCGGAGGAAAGCCTCTCCAGCTCCCCCTCCCCGGCCGCCGCCGCCCCCGGCCAGAGCAACAGGGCGGGGGGAGAGTAGGTTTCGCCGGCGGCGGTGACCGCGGCGACGGGGGTCGGCGCGGAGAGTGCGGAGAGGTCCGGGATCAGTTCCGCCCCCTGGAGCAGCGCCTCCTCCCGCCCCGCCAGGGGCGGGAAGAAATGAAGATGCTCGCGCAGGGCGGAGGGGAGGGGCGAGATCGCGGCGGGATCGGCGGCGGGGAGCGCGGAAAGGACGAGGAGCTTGCAGGGGCCGGCCGGCAGCGCGCGGGCCGCGGCGAGCAGGGCCAACGCCGCGGGCCAGGTCTCCACCGCCAGCGCCGAGTAAGCCTCCCCGAGCGCCGCCCGGGCCGCCCGTTCATAACCGGGATCCGCCCGCACGAAGTCGGAAACCCGGCCGAGCAGCCCGTCGCCCTCCCGGCGGGCGGCGAGGAGGGCGAGGGTGCCCGCATCCCCCTCCGCCTCCTCGCGCCGGCGGGCGGCCAGAGCTTCGCGACGGCCCTCCTTCTCCTTGAGGGCCCCTCCAATCTCTTCGGCCTCGGCGCGGAGCCGGGAGAGCGCCTCCTCCCGGCGGGCCGCGGAGGCCTTTTTCTCCTCGGCTCGGACGGCGGAATCCCGCAGCGACGATTCCAGCTCGTCGCCGGAGACGGTGAGGGCGTGAAGCTCGTTGCGGAGCTCCCCTTCCTCGGCGGAGAGCTTCTCCAGCTCCACCTCCAGCTTGCGCTGCCGGAGGAGCAGATCCTTGCCTCCGGTCTGGAGGGAGAGAAGCTCGTTCTGGGCGTGAGCGGTAAGGCGGGAGACCTCGAGCGCGCGGTCGCGAGCGGCGGCGAGCGCTTTCTCCGCCGCCTCGGACTGGCGACGGAGCTCGGCTAACGCCGCCTCCCGTTCCTCCCAGCGCGACGCGAGCTCCCCCCCCCGGGCGGAAAGCTCGTTCAGGACGCCCGTTTCGGTCTCCTGCTCGCCGCGCGCGGCGGCGAGCGCCTGTGCGATCTCCTCCTTCTCGCGGGCGAACCGCTCGGCGGCTCGAGCCAGCTCGCCGATCCGCTCCCGGTTCATCTCCCGCCGCCGCCGGGCGTTCTCCATCTCGGCCTGGCGGCGGATGACCTCGCCGCGGAGGCGGCCGGCCGAGTCCTCCCGCGACCGCCAGGAATCGCGCAGGCCGGCGACCGCGGCCTCTACCTCCTGAACCTCCTTCTCCAGGGCGGCGACCTTCTCCTGCCAGGAGGCCTTCTCCCCCTCCGCCGCCGCGATCCGGGCCCGGAAACCGTCGAGCCGGAGGCGGGCCAGGCGGATCTCCACCTCGCGCAGCCGCTCGCGGCAAAGGCGGTAGGCCTCGGCGTGGCGGGCCTGGCGCTCGGCCTGGGCGAGCTGCCGCTTCACCTCCCGGATGATGTCGTCCACCCGCAGCAGGTTGTTCTGGGTGGACTCGAGCTTGCGCAGGGCCTCCTCCTTCTTCGCCCGATACTTGCTGATCCCGGCCGCCTCCTCGAGGAGCATCCTCCTCTCCTCCGGCGGCGAGCGGAGGATCTGGTCGATCCGGCCCTGCTCGATCAGGGAGTAGGAGCGCGAGCCCAGGCCGGTTCCCAGGAAGAGGTCCTGGACGTCGCGCAGGCGGCAGGGACGGGCGTTGATCAGGTATTCGCTCTCGCCGGATCGGAAGAGGCGGCGGGAGATGGCCACCTCGGAGTATTCGACCGGGAGCTTCCCGTCGGCGTTGTCGAAGGTCAGCGAAACCTCGGCCATGCCGACCGGCGGGCGGGAGGCGGTGCCGTTGAAGATGACGTCCTCCATCCGCGTGCCGCGCAGGAGGCGGACCCTCTGCTCGCCCAGCACCCAGGAGATGGCGTCGACGATGTTGGTCTTGCCGCAGCCGTTGGGCCCGACGATCGACGTCACGCCGGGGAGGATGCTCAGAGACGTCTTATCGGCGAAGGACTTGAAGCCGTTCAGCTCGAGCTTCTTCAAATACATAAAATTATCCTTCGGAATATTTTATGGATTAGATGGGACATGTCTTGCCCCGGGCAGAGGGAACGCCCTGCCCGGGGGAATGATCTTCGGCTCGCGATTCTTCGTTTACACCTTGTTCTAAGCGATCCTCCGGATCGCTTAGAACAAGGTGTAAACGAAGGGGGAGATCGCCGGATTGCTGGTCAGGAAGACCAGCAGGGCGAGCAGGGCGAGAAGAACGATGATCGGGAGCAGCCACCATTTCTTCCGCACCCGGAGAAAATCCCAGAATTCCTTGATCAGCCCGGCCTGCATAATAAATATTCCTCCGGAATATTAATGTTCGTTCGCTCGCCTGGGCGCGGCCCCTCGTTCGGCGCCTCACTCCGGATTAGATTATACTCCGCCGAATCATTCGTCAATTCTGAGTCGGCCGCTCCGCGGCCGACTCAGAATTGACGATCGTAGTGGGCGCGGTCGAACCGATAGGGGGGGCGCCGGCGCCAGTAGGAAGCGGAGGCGGGATCGAGCTTCCTTTCCATGGGATCCCGCCCAAAGAGGCGCATCAGGCCGCCCACCGCGGTGAAACCGAGGTAGAAGACCAGCCCCAGAACCAGCGTGGTCAGGAGCCAGGCCACCGTCCGGGTCAGGTACATCCAGCCCACGTAGACCGGCTTCAGGGTATCCGGGGAGATCCGCCCCCAGAGGAAGAGCAGGAGGCCGGCGGCGCAGACCGCGATCTGCCCGCCCCCGCCCCAGCCGCCCCGGAGGAGGCCCAGGAAGAGGATCCCCCAGACCAGGATCAGGGCGGCGGGGAGGACCAGAGCGAAGGAGCGGACGTCCTTCGTCCCGCGGGGAAATTTGTAATCAATCAAGTTGAAACTCCTTCATCCAGTCGAAGGTTTCCTTCCATTCCTTCTGCTTTCTCTTGTCCAGGAGGTAATTCCCCAGGATCAGATAATCCATCTTGGTGCGCATGAAGCAGCGGAAAGCCTCCTCCGGGGCGCAGACGATCGGCTCGCCCCGCACGTTGAAGGAGGTGTTGATGATCACCGGGCAGCCGGTCATCCCGGCGAAGGCCTGGATCATGTCGTAGTAGAGGGGGTTGTCCCTCCGGTCCACCGTCTGGAGGCGGGCGGAATAGTTGATGTGGGTGATGGCGGGGACCGAGGAGCGGGGGTGGTGGATGATTGAGCGGAACTTCAGGTACTCCGGCTTCGCCATCACCTTTTCCACCTTGCGAGCGTCCTCCTCCCGTCCCACCTCCTTGAGGTCGTTCATCTCCTTGACCAGGAGCTTCTTCTGCTCTTCCAGGCGGCACTCCAGGTCGGAGGCGCAGAGCTGGGGGAGGCGCTTGTCCCGGCGGACGTCGGCCACGAGCAGCATGTAGGGGCTGGCCGACGTGGTCTCGAAAAACTCGCTCACCCGATCCCGCAACACGGTGGGGGCGAAGGGGCGAAAGGACTCCCGGAACTTGATCTTCAGGTTCATGATCGACTGCATCTCGGGCGAGCGCGCGTCCCCGATGATGGAGCGCGAGCCGAGCGCCCGGGGGCCGAACTCCATCCGCCCCTGGAACCAGCCGATGACGTTCCCCTCCTTGATCAGGGAGGCGACCCGGTCGGGGATCTTCTCGTCCGGGACGAACTCGTAGTCGGCCTTGATCTCCTTCAGGAAGGCCTCGATCCGCTTCCCGTCGAAGCGCGGTCCGAGGTACGACCCTTTCTGGGAATCGACCCGGCCGTCCGCCTTCCGGGGGTGCCCGAGATACTGGTGCCAGATGAAGAGCGCGGCGCCCAGGGCCCCGCCCGCGTCGCCGGCGGCGGGCTGGATCCAGATCTCCGAGAAAGGGCCCTCCCGGAGTATCCGCCCGTTGGCGACGCAGTTCAGGGCCACCCCCCCGGCCAGGCAGAGGTTCTTCATCCCCGTCTCCTGGTGGAGATGGCGGGCCATCTTGAGGAGGATCTCCTCGGTCACGTCCTGGATCGAACGGGCGCAGTCCATGTAGTGCTCCGTGAGGTCGCTCTCGGGGCGCCGGACCGGGGCGCCGAAGAGATCGCAGAACTTCTTCCCGACCATGGCCAACCCCGCCGCGTAATCGAAATACTCCAGGCGGAGGCGGAAGGAGCCGTCCTCCTTGATGTCGATCAGCTTCTCCCGGATCAGGCCGGCGTACTTCGGCTCTCCATAGGGGGCGAGCCCCATCAGCTTATATTCGCCGCTGTTGACCTTGAACCCGCAGTAGTAGGTGAAGGCGGCGTAGAGGAGACCGAGCGAGTGGGGGAAGTGGATGTCGCCAAGGATCTGGACCTGGTTCCCCTTCCCCACCCCGTAGGAGGTGGTCGTCCACTCCCCGACGCCGTCCACGGTCAGGAAGGCGGCTTCGGCGAAAGGCGAGGGGAAGAAGGCGCTCGCGGCGTGGGACTCGTGGTGCTCGGGGAAGATCACCTTGCCCGAAAAGTTGAGCTCCTTGGCCAGGGTCTCCCGGATGTGAAGCTTCCCCTTGAGCCAGAGGGGGATGGCCTGGAGGAAGGAGGCGATCCCGCGGGGGGCGTAGGAGAGATAGGTCTCGAGGATCCGCTCGAACTTGAGGAGGGGCTTGTCGTAGAAGCCGACGTACTCCACGTCGGCCATCGTGATCCCGGCCTCCTTCAGGCAATACTCGATGGCCCGGCGGGGGAAGTTGAAATCATGCTTGATGCGGGTGAAACGCTCCTCCTGGGCGGCGGCGACGATCTCGCCGTCCTTGACCAGGGCGGCGGCCGAATCGTGGTAGAAGGCCGAGATGCCGAGTATGTACATGGCGGTAGCTCGTTCCGCGGGCAAGGACGCGGAAGAGGAGGAATATACGACACGAGGGGGGGCGTGTAAAGCGTAAGGTGTGATGAAGCGCTCTCTGCTCTCAGTTCATTACACCTTGCACCGCTCCGCCATCGACTGAGGTCTTATCCCTTCTTCTTATCCAGGAGCTTCTTGGTCAAAAGGGGCACCACCTCGAAAACGTCCCCGACCAGGCCGTAGGTGGCGACCTTGAAGATCGGCGCCTCGGGGTCCTTGTTGATGGCGATGATCGTTTCGGCGGACTGCATCCCGACCAGGTGCTGGATCGCCCCCGAGATCCCGCAGGCGATGTAGATCTTCGGCTGGACGGTCTTCCCGGTCTGGCCTACCTGGTGGGAATAAGGTATCCAACCCGCATCGACCGCGGCTCGGGACGCCCCCACCGCCCCGCCCAGGGCTTGCGCGAGGGCGGTGAGGAGGGCGAAATGCTCGGGCCCCTTGAGCCCCCGCCCCCCGGAGACGATCACGTCCGCCTCGGTGATGTTGACCGTCGCCGCCGCTTCGTCCACGGAGGCAAGGAGCCGCGTTCGGGAGGCGAGGTCGGCGTCGGAAACCGCCACCCGCACGATCTCGCCGGCGCGGGCGGGGTCGGGGACGGCCTCCTTCATCACCTTGTGGCGGACCGTGGCCATCTGGGGGCGGTGCGACGGGGTGATGATGGTGGCCATGATGTTGCCGCCGAAGGCGGGGCGGGTTTGCAGGAGCAGCCCCTTCTCGACGTCGATCTCGAGCCCGGTGCAGTCCGCGGTCAGCCCGGTCGCGAGTTCCGCCGCCACCCGCGGGATCAGGGAGCGGCCGATCGCGGTGGCTCCGGTGAGGACGATTTCCGGCTTCTTCTCGCGGATCAGGCGGACGAGGAGGCGGGCGTAGGGTTCCTCCAGGAAAACGGCAAGACCCGGATGCTCGGCCAGGTAAACCCGGTCGGCCCCGGAGGCGATCAACCTCTTGGCCTCCGCCTCCGAGCCCCCCCCGATCAGGACGGCGGAGAGAGAGGCCTCGCGGGCGGAGGCGAGCTTCCTTCCCGCCCCCAGGAGCTCGAAGGCTACGCCCTGAACCTTCCCCTGCTTCTGCTCGGCGAAGACCCAGACCCCGCGGTATTCGTCCAGCGCCCCCTCCGCGCCGCGCGCCTTGCGCAGGACGATCGCCTCGAACTTGCAGGAGTCGACGCAGGCCCCGCAGAGCGTGCAGTTGTCCTTGATTCTGGCCACCCCCTCGTCGAGCTCGATCGCCCCGAAGGGGCAGGACTTCAGGCAGAGCCCGCAGCCAACGCATTTGTCGGCGATGACTTCGATGGACATATAAGAGCTCCGAAGACACTGGTTACTAAGAGCCGGTTACTAAGAACAGGTTACTAATGGTTACTAAAGGTTACAAACGATTGCCGTCCCTAGCAACCTCTAGTAACCTTCTCTTCGTAACCAGTTCATTAGCAACCTGCTCTTAGTAACCTGCTTTTATACTAACTTGTTTTTCTCGAGTTCCCCCACCAGCTGGTCCACCATCGCTCCCGCCTCTCCGGTAAAAACCTTTCCGCCCGCCCGGGCCGGGGGCGAGAAGACCCTGACGACCTGCGTGGGCGAGCCGTCCAGGCCGATCCGCTTCTCCTCGGCCCCGATCTCGGCCGCGCCGAGGCGCTTGATCTCTTGTCTCTTGGCCTTCATCTTCCCCTTGAGGGAGGGGAGGCGGGGCTGGTTGATGTCCTTGACCACGGTGAGGAGGAGGGGAAGCGTTCCCTCGACCGTCTCATAGCCCTCCTCGGTCATCCGCTGGGCCTGGATCTTCCCTCCCCCGATCTCCGGGATCGCCTTGACGAAGGCGATCGAGGGGATGCCGAGGTGGACCGCGATCCCCGGGCCGACCTGGGCGGTGTCCCCGTCGATCGCCTGCTTCCCGCAGATGATCAGGTCGAAGGCCCCGAGCTTCCGAATCCCTTGCGCGAGGGCGTAGGAGGTGGCCAGGGTGTCGGCACCGGCGAAGGCCCGGTCGCAGAGGTGGACCGCCTCGTCCGCCCCCAGGGCGATCGCCTCCCGGAGAGCGGCTTCGACCTGGGGGGGGCCCATGCTGATCACGGTCACCTTCCCCCCGTGCTTCTCCTTGATCCGCACCCCTTCCTCGATCGCATAGAGGTCGAAGGGGTTGATGATGCTGGGTACCCCCTCCCGGACCAGGGTGTTGGTCTCCGGGTTGATCCGCACCTCGGTGGTGTCGGGGACCTGTTTTATGCACACTACAATTTCCATTCGGAGTTCTCTCCCCAGCAATGGTTCAAAGATGGAATCGGCGGTTCGATGGACCGCCACCATCCACCTTGCCCATCGACCAAACCCACTTCTTAGCCCTTACCCATCAACTTCAGTATTTTTGGAACAGTTTGCCCCACCCGCTCTTCATGATCGCCTCGACCCGCTGCTTCCCGTGGCAGGGGAACCAGTAGGCGTCGTGGTAGAGGCGCGAGGCAGCGAACGACCAGGGGACAAGCGGGGTCCGGAGGAGAAAGTTTTCGAAGCGCTTCAGGCACCCGTGGTAGATCGCCTTCTGGCCGCGGCTGGCCAAGGTGTCGGCGGTGCGGAAGTGGAGGTTCACCGACGAGACGTCGTCTCCGGCCATCGGGATGGAAGCCGGATCGCCGACCCCCAGCCCCGCCTCGTGGGCGAGCCGGATGAAGGGGAGGGCAAGCGGGTCGAAGCCCATCAACTGGGCGGCCACGGCGTCGATCGCCACCTGGTCGGCCGAGGCGAGGATCAAGTTCGTGATGTGGGGGACCATGGCCCGCGGGCCGGGGCCGTCACCGGAGATCGTCCCGTCGGTCACGGCGAAGATCCCGGAATGGATATCGCGCTGGATCTGGAGGAGGTCGACCAGGGTCTCGTGGATAACGGCGTGGGTCCAGTGCCGCCGCTCCGAGAGGCGCCCCCCGAAGGCGTTCTTCATCGCCCCGGTGATGGTGGTAAAAACGTGGGTCTTCAGGGTGGGGAGATGGATGATGTTCCGCCCGATAAAGAGGGAGGGGATCCGGACCCGGTCGGGGAAGATCCACTCCAGGACCCGGAATGGCCGGCGGGGGGTGTAGGGGACCCACTCCACGCCCGGCTCGTTGAGGTAGACCGTCCGGATCCCGTATTTCTCCAGGACCGGCCGCTGCTTGTTGTTCACCTCCCCCACCCGGTCGCTCACCACCACGGTCCGGTTATGGGCGGCGATCAGGCGGTCGGCGGAAAAGCCCTTGGCGAGCAGATAACGGATCACCCCCTCCAGCTGCCAGGGAGTGGTGGAGCAGGCCGGGTAGTAGACGTGCCAGGAGACGTTGACCTTGAGGATCGTCTCCCGGGAGGGATCGAGGGCCCGGGCGAGCCCCGCCAGGTCGAGGAGCCGGGCGTAGTCGTCGAGGACCGTCTCGGGGGCGGTGCGGAGGACTGCGACGGGGGAGGGCATGGGGGTTACTAGAAAGGTTACTAAAGGTTACTAGAAAGGTTACTGGGGGTTGCGGCAGGGCGCTGGCGGTTCGGCAACCCTTAGTAACCCCCTTTAGTAACCCCTTAGTAACCTTTAGTAACGTTCACGTTTTCCGGCTCGCGCTTTCCTTGATCAGCTGGGAGGCGATGACGTCCCGCTGGATCTGGTTGGTCCCCTCGTAGATCTGGGTGATCTTGGCGTCCCGCATCATCTTCTCGACCGGGTACTCCTTCATGTAGCCGTAGCCGCCCAGGATCTGGACCGCGTTGGTGGTGACGTACATGGCGACGTCGGAGGCAAAGAGCTTACTCATCGCCGCCTCCTTGGTGAACTTCTTCTCCCCGGAATCGATCGCCCGGGCGGTGCAGTAGACCAGCGCGCGGGCCGCTTCGAGGCGGGTGGCCATGTCCGCCAGGAGCCACTGCAAGCCCTGGAAGGAGGCGATCGGGCGGCCGAACTGCTGGCGCTTGCGGGCGTAGGCGACCGCCTCGTCCAGCGCGCCCTGGGCGATCCCCAGGGCCTGGGAGGCGACGCCGGGGCGGGACTGGTCGAGCGTGCGCATGGCCACGATGAAGCCCATCCCCTCCCGCCCGAGGAGGTTCTTCGCCGGGACCCGGCAGTCCTCGAAGATGAGCTCGGAGGTGGAGGAGGCCCGGATCCCCATCTTGTGCTCCTCCTTCCCGACGGAGAAACCCTTGGTCCCCTTCTCCACGATGAAGGCGCTCGCCCCCCGCGATCCCAGGGTCTTGTCGGTCATCGCGACGACGGTGAAGATGTCGGCCACGCCGCCGTTGGTGATGAAGCACTTGGTCCCGTTGAGCACGTAGGAGTCGCCGTCCTTGCGGGCGACTGTCTTGGTCGAGCCGGCGTCGGACCCGGCCTCCGGCTCGGTCAGGGCGAAGGCGGCGAGGCTAGAGCCTTGGGCGAGCTTCGGGAGATAGGCCCGCTTCTGCTCCGCCGTCCCGAAGAGGATGATCGGGAAGGTGGCCAGGGCCGTGGCGGCGAGCGAGAGGGAGAGGCCGCCGCAGACCCGGCTCATCTCCTCGACGGCGAGGCAGAGCTCGATCACGCCTCCCCCTAGACCGCCGAACTCCTCGGCGATGTAGATTCCGAAGAGGTCGGACTCCCGCAAGACCTTGACCACGTCCCAGGAAAACTGAGCCTTCTCGTCGCACTCGGCCCTCAGCGGCCGGATCTTCTCCTCCGCCACCCGGCGGGCCAGGTCGCGGACCATGAGCTGCTCCTCAGTAAAAAAATAATTCATTTTTCAATCCTCCGGATTGAAAATGGTTGGGCGATGATCGCCAAAGGAATCCCCGGGGGAGCGCCCGGCCGCGGGTCTCCCCCGGGGTCTTTGCCCCCAACCTCGATCCACCTCAAACGAATTTCCGCAGCAGGACGGTCGAGTTATGCCCCCCGAAACCCAGGGAGTTGGACATCGCCACCGTGACGGCGGCCTCCCGCGCCCGGTTCGGGACATAGTCCAGGTCGCACTCCGGGTCGGGCGTCTCGTAGTTGATGGTGGGCGGGATGATCCCGTGCTGGATGGCCATGATGGTGGCGGTCGCTTCCACCGCTCCGGCCGCCCCCAGGAGATGCCCGTGCATCGACTTGGTCGAGCTGACCGCGACCTTCCGGGCGGCATCCCCCAGGGCGGTCTTGATCGCCATGGTCTCGAACTTGTCCCCGAGATCGGTGGAGGTGCCGTGGGCGTTGATGTACTGGACCTCGGCCGGATTGACTCCGGCGTCGGCCATCGCCATCTTCATCGACCGGGCCGCGCCCTCGCCGTTCGGCGCGGGGGCGGTCAGGTGATGGGCGTCGGCGGTGGCGCCGTAGCCGCAGACCTCGGCGTAGATCCGGGCGCCGCGGCGGCGGGCGTGCTCCAGCTCCTCCAGCACCAGCATCCCCGCCCCCTCCGCGATCACGAAGCCGTCCCGGTCCTTGTCGAAGGGGCGGCAGGCCTTCTCCGGCTGGTCGTTGCGGGTGGAGAGGGCGCGCATGGAGCAGAATCCGGCCAGGCCGAGCTCGCAGATCGAGGCTTCGGCGCCGCCGGCGACCATGATGTCGGCCATTCCGTCCCGGATCGCCCACATCCCCTGGCCCAGGCAGTGGGTGGAGGTGGCGCAGGCGGTGACCACGGCCAGGTTCGGCCCCTTGAGTCCGAAGAGCATGGAGATCTGGCCGGGGAGAAGGTCGATGATCATCATCGGGACCAGGAGGGGGGAGACCCGGGCCGGGCCCTTCTCGAGATAGATCTTGTGCTGCTGCTCGATGGTGGAAAGCCCCCCTACGCCCGAGCCGGCGATGACGCCGATCCTGGTGCAGTCCTCGCGGCTCAGATCGAGGCCGGAGTCGGCGAGGGCCTGCTTGGCGGCGGCCGCGCCGAACTGGATGAAGCGATCCATCCTCTTGGCCGCCTTGGGATCGATGAAGGCGGCGGGATCGAAGTTTTTGACTTCCCCCCCGATCTGGGAACTGAAACGCGAGACATCGAATGCGGTGATCCGCGCGATCCCTCCCCGTCCGTGGGACAGGGAATCCCAGAAGGAGGCGAGGTCATTCCCGATGGGGCTGATCACCCCGATGCCGGTAACGACAACTCTCCGTTGGGTCATGGCTCCTCCTCGAAAACGGCTGGACGTTTCCCTCCGGGGGGGGCGGACGGGCTCTGAGGCCCGCCCGCCCCCCCGGGACGAGACGGAAGCGCTTACTTCTTGGCGTTTTCCTGGATGTACTTGATGGCCGCGCCCACGGTGGTCAGCTTTTCGGCCTGATCATCCGGGACCTTGATCTCGAAGGCCTCTTCCAGCGCCATCACCAGCTCCACCGTGTCCAGGGAGTCCGCCCCCAGATCGTCGATGAAGGAAGCCTCGGGGGTCACCTCGTCGGGGTTGACCCCGAGCTGGTCCACGATGATGTCCTTGACTTTCTTGGCCACGTCTTCCATGTCCTTCCTCCTTTCCCTTCAATTTTCCCGGCGGGAAAATTGAAAACAGGGTGACGGTTGCGTGCTCTTTCTTTCCTCCGGTTAAATCCTCATTCCTCCGTCCACCACCAGGACCTGCCCCGTGATGTAGGAGGCGTCCGGACCGGCCAGGAACAACACCCCCCGGGCCACGTCCTCGGGCTGTCCCATCCGGCCCAGTGGGATGGACTGCACCATCTTCTCCCGGAGATCCGCGGGGATCTTGTCGGTCATCGCGGTGGCGATGAAGCCGGGGGCGAGGGCGTTCACCCGGATGCCCCGCGGGGCCAGCTCCCGGGCCAGCGACTTGGTGAAGGCGATCAGGCCGCCCTTGGAGGCGGCGTAGTTCGCCTGCCCGGCGTTGCCCATCAAGCCGATGATCGAGGCGATGTTGACGATGCAGCCGGACTTCTGCTTGAGCAGAGGCCGGACCACCGCCCGGCAGACGGCGAAGGCGCCGGTGAGATTGACCTTCAGGACCGCCTCCCAGTCCTCTTCGCTCATGCGCATGAGGAGCTGGTCCCGGGTGATCCCGGCGTTGTTGACGACTATATCAAGGCGCTTCCAAAGGTCAACGACTTTATTGACCGCGGTCTCCACGTCCTTGAGGTTCGTCACGTCGACCGGAACCGCCAGGGCCTTGCCCCCCGCCTGTTCGATCGCGGCAGCCGTCTCGGCGGCGGCGGCCGCCTCCCGCTCGAAGACCGCCACCGACGCCCCGGCCGAGGCCAAGGCGAGCGCGATCGCCCGCCCGATCCCCCTCCCCCCTCCGGTGACGATCGCCGTCTTTTCTTTTAGATCCATATCTACCTCCCTGGTATAGGGGAATCAGTGATCAGTGATCAGTGATCAGTTACTGATCACTGGCCTCTGATCACTGATCACTCATCATCCTCTGTTCCCACGCTTAGCATAGGCTGGTTATCACCACTGGACGAGGGTGGCGGCCCAGGTCAGTCCGCCGCCGAAGGCCACCATGAGCAGGCGGTCGCCGGGCTTCAGAAGCCCCTTCGCGTCCATCTCGGCCAGTCCGATCGGGATGGTGGCGCCGGACATGTTGCCGAGGCGGTCGACGTTGATGTAGACCTTCTCCACCGGGATCTTCAGGGCCTTGGCCACCGCGGCCATGATCCGCATGTTCGCCTGGTGAGGCAGGAGCCAGGCGACGTCCTGCGGCCCGAGCCCGTTCCGCTCCAGGACGGTCCGGGCGGCGGTGGCCATCGAGGAGACCGCGAGCTTGAAGACCTCCTTCCCCTCCATCCGGATGTAGTGCTTCCGCTCGGCGAGCACCTCGGCCGAGACGGGCAGGGTCGAGCCTCCGGCCGGGATCTCGAGCAGGGCCGAGGACCGGCCGTCGGCGCCGAGGTAGGAGTCGACGATCCGCCCGCGGGCCGAATCCCTGGTCAGGACCGCCGCGCCCGCGCCATCGCCGAAGAGAACGCAGGTGTTGCGGTCCTTCCAGTCGGTGACCGCCGAGAGCTTCTCCGCCGCCACCACCAGCGCGGTCCGGTAATCCCGCCCGGAGCGGAGGAAATGGGAGGCCGCCTCCAGGCTGTAGAGGAAACCGCAGCAAGCGGCGGAGAGGTCGAAGCAGGGGGCCCGGGTGTTGCCCAGGCGGGCCTGGAGGAGGCAGGCGGAGGCGGGGAGGGGCTGGTCCGGGGTGAAGGTCCCGAGGACGATCAAGTCGAGATCGGCGGGGTCAATCCCGGCCCGGGTCAGGGCCGAGCGGGCCGCCTGCTCGGCCATGAAGGAGACCGTCTCCTCGCTGCCGGCGATCCGGCGCTCGCGGATCCCCGTCCGTTCCAGGATCCACTCGTTGCTGGTCTCGACCATCTTCTCCAGGTCGGCATTGGTCAGAACGCGGCGGGGGAGATAGCAGCCCGTGGACGCGATCCCGACAGAACCGTTGTTCATGACACCTCCTTCTTCCATACCGCGGCCAGGGCTTCCTGGATCTTCGCGTTGACCGCGTTGTTTTCGAATCTCTCGGCGACCAGCAGGGCGTTGCCGATCGCCTTGGGGGGGGAGCTGCCGTGGCAGATGATGCAGGTGTGCTTCACTCCCAGGAGCGGAGCCCCGCCGTACTCGCTGTAGTCGCCCCGCTTGGCCATCCGGATGAAGGCCGGCTTCATCAGCACTCCGCCGATCATCCGCAGGAAGTGGCGCTTGATCTCCCGGATGAGCACCTTGTGGAGGGCGGAGACCAGCCCCTCCCCCACCTTGAGGACGATGTTGCCGACGAAACCGTCGGTGACGATCACGTCGGCCTTGCCCATGAAGACGTCCCGGCCTTCCAGGTTGCCGGTGAAGTTGAGGCCGGATTTCTCCAGGAGCTTGTAGGCCTCCCGGGTGAGCTCGTTGCCCTTGGTCGACTCCGCGCCCACGGAGAGGAGGCCGACCGAGGGGCGCTCCTTGTGGGCGATGAAGCGGTAATATTCGCTCCCCATGACCGCGAACTGGAGGAGGTGGAGAGGCTTGCAGTCGCTGTTCGCCCCGGAGTCGATCAGGACGGAGACCCCCCGCAGGGAGGGGATGACGGGGACGACGGTGGCGATCGCCGGGCGGTCGAGACCGGTGAGTATCCCCAGGGCGATCCGGGCCCCGACCAGGACCGCGCCGGTGTTGCCCGCGCTCACCGCCGCCTGGGCCTCGCCCCGCTGGACCATCTCCAGCATCTTGCCCAGGGAGGTGTCCCGCTTCCGCCGGAGAGCCTCGACCGGCTTGTCCTCCATGGTGATGACCCGGGGGGCGTGGACGACGGAGATCCCCGGAGGGACCCGGCGGTGCTTGGCCAGCTCCCGCTCCAGCGTCTCCCGGTCGCCGACCAGGGCGATCTCGCGGCCCGGGCCGTCGGCCCGGGCGGCCAGGATCGCACCTTCCACCTCCACCGCGGGAGCCCCGTCGGAACCCATGGCGTCGAGGGCGATCCTCATGCCTTAAGCCTTCTTTTCCTCCGCCTGGACGACCACCGCGCCCCGGTAGAATCCGCAGAGGGGGCAGATCCGGTGGGCGGGACGCAGCCCGTGACAATGGGGGCAGGAGACCAGGCGGGGCAGCGTCGCCGCCCGGCCGGGCCGGCGCAGACGGGACCGGCGCTTGCTGGATTTTCTTTTGGGAACGCCCATTACTGTTCCTCCGTTACGGTGTTGATGCGAACGATGTCTTGTGTAGTTCCCGCGATTCGAGACGTTGGGCAAAGGCTAGGTTATTGGTTTGGTTATTGGGCAAAGTCTATGGGCCGCCTTTCCGCGATCAATAACCTAGCCCTTGCCCAAACCGTTAACCTTGCCCTTGCCCAATCCAACAACCTAGCCCTTGCCCATCAACCTGCTTTTCCCGCGCACGCGCAGGGGCCCTGGTTGAGATTGTGGCCGCAGCGGGGGCAGAGGCCGCGGCAATCCGGCTTGCACAGCGTCTTATAGGGAAGAGACAAAATGATATCTTCCCGGACCGGGCCGGTCAAGTCGATTGTTCCCTCCGGGTTCACGCCCTCGATCACGGTCCGGAAACGGTCCACGGAGATGGGGGCGGAAAACTCCTCCAGGCAGCGGCTGCAGGCGAGGCGGGCCGAGGTGGAGAGCGAACCGGTCACGATCAGCGTGCGCCCGCTGAGGTGGAGCGTGAGGTCGCAGGAGATGGGGGAGACGGACGCCACCAGGTCGTCCTGGACGCCGAGGATCTCGCTCGGGAACGTCTCCTTAACCCTCAGCCCGGAAGGGGGTATCGATTTCAGGCCGATCTTCATCGCGGTCGGCGGCGTTTCAGCGCTCGGGCCACCGCGGGGGGGACGAAGGGGGAGACGTCGCCGCCCAGGAGAGCGATCTCCTTGATCACGCGGGAGGAGAGGTAGGAGAAGGATTCGCCGGGCATCAGGTAGAGGGTTTCCAACTCCGGGTGGAGCTTGCGGTTGGTCAGGGCCATCTGAAACTCGTATTCGAAATCGGAGACCGCCCGGAGGCCGCGGAGGAGAAGGCGGATCCGGCGGCGGGAGGCGTAATCGACGAGCAGGCCGGAGAAGGAGGCGACCTCGACTGCGGAGAGATCCTGGAGGCTCTCCCGCAGGAAGGCCACGCGCCGGGCGACCGTGAAGCAGGGGCGCTTCTCCAGGTTCCGGGCCACCGCGACGATGACCCGGGGGAAGATCCGGGCGGCGCGCTGGATGAGGTCGAGGTGGCCGTTGGTCACCGGGTCGAAGGAACCGGCGTAGATGATCGCTTCTTTCATGTTCTGGAAATCCCCGGGCAATAAAAAGAGAGAGCCGTCTGGCCGTACTCGACCCGGCGCAGCAACTGCCAGTTCTCCCCCGCCGGCGGGCGGTCGCGGGCGAAGTGCTCCAGGATCAGCCAGCCGGCGGGCCGAAGAATATCAAGAGACGGGAAGTCGAACAAGGGATTTCCTCCCGAGCGGGCCGACGACATCCGATAGGGAGGGTCGGCGAAGACCAGGTCGAAGGTTTCCCCCGCCGCGGCCAGCCGTTTCAGCGCCGCCCGGTAGTCCCCGGGGACGATCTCCGAGCGCCCCTCGGCCCCGAGCGAGCGGAGGTTGCTCCGCAGCGCGGTTAGCGCCGGAGGAGAGCTCTCCACGAAAACCGCCGAGCGGGCGGCGCGGCTTAAGGCCTCCAGACCCACCGCCCCCGACCCGGCGAAGAGGTCGAGGAAACGGGAGCCGGCCGTTTTCTCCCGGAGGATATTGAAGAGTGCCTGGCGGACCCGGTCGGAGGTCGGGCGGGTCGCCGCCCCCCGGGGCGCGAGGAGGCGGCGATTGCGATATTCTCCCCCGGTGATCCTCATCTCGGTAAAATTACAACTCACAAGCCACAAGCACCAAACAAAACCCAAACAACAATACGCAAATTACAAGGCCCTTAGCCGCCGATTCGCGGTTTTGTCGTTTTGCTGTTTGTTGGGGTTTGGCTTTTTGGAATTTGGAGTTTGCTTGGAATTTGTTGTTTGGAATTTGTTGTTTTGCCTTAGCCGGCTCCTCCCAGCGCGAACTTCTTCCCGTAGCGCTCGTAGACTTTCCCCCGGAGGAGGGCGAGGTCCGGCGCGGCGAGGCGCGGGTCCCGCTCGAGGAGGGAGGCGGCCTGGCGGCGGGAAAACTCCATCAGGGCGGGGTCGGCCACGATCCGACCGATCCGGATCTCGGGGAGGCCGTGCTGGCGGGTGCCGAAGAACTCCCCCGGCCCCCGGATCTCCAGATCCTCCTGGGCGAGGAGGAAGCCGTCCTCGATCGTCTTCATCGCCTTGAGCCGGCGGAGCGCCGATTCGGTCGCCGGATTCCCCTGGAGGATGCAGTAGGACTGCTCCCCTCCCCTCCCCACCCGCCCCCGGAGCTGGTGGAGCTGGGAGAGGCCGAAGCGCTCGGCGTTCTCGACCAGCATGACGGTGGCGTTGGGGACGTCGATCCCGATCTCCACCACCACCGTCGAGACCAGGACCTGGATCGCGCCGGAGCGGAACTCGCCCATGATCCGGTCCTTTTCGGCCGCCTTCATCCGCCCGTGGAGGAGTCCCAGGCGGAGCGCGGGGAAGACCCGGGACTGGAGCGAGCGGAAGCGCTCGACCGCGGCCTTGGCGTCGAGGCTCTCCGACTCCTCGATCAGGGGGTAGATGATGTAGGCCTGCCTTCCCCGGCCCGCCTCCCGGCGGATGAAGGCGTAGGCCTGCGGCAGCCGATCCGGCCCGATCCAGGCCGTCTTCACCTTTTTCCGCCCCGGGGGCATCTCGTCCAGGACCGAGACGTCGAGATCGCCGTACATGGTGAGGACGAGGGTGCGGGGGATGGGCGTCGCGGACATCACCAGGAGGTGGGGGTTCATCCCCTTGGCGCGCAGCTCCGCCCGCTCCCGGACTCCGAACTTGTGCTGCTCGTCCGCCACCACCGTCCCCAGGGACTTGAACTCGACGCCGGACTGGATCAAGGCCTGGGTCCCGACGATGAAGCCGCTCTCCCCGGTCCGGATGCGCTCCAGGACTTTGGACCGCTCCTCCCCGGTCGTCCCGCCGGTGAGCAGGTCGACGGAGAGGGAGAGGGGGCGCAGGAGCTCGGTCAGGGTGCGGTGGTGCTGGCGGGCGAGGATCTCGGTCGGGGCCATGATCGCGCCCTGGTGCCCGCCGTCCCGGGTGATTAGGAGGGCGCCGGCCGCGATCACGGTTTTCCCCGACCCGACGTCCCCCTGCAGCAGGCGGTTCATCGGGTAGCGCCCCGTCATGTCCCGGCGGACCTCCTGGAGGACCCGCTTCTGGGCGCCGGTGAGCGCGAAGGGGAGCGCGCGGAGGAAGGCGTCGAAGAGGGGCGTGCGCAGGGAGTGGGGCGGGGCCGGGGGGCCGCCGGTGAGGAGCCGCCGGCGGAGGGCGAGGGCGAGCTGGAGGAGGAAGAACTCGTCCAGGACCAGGCGCTGGCGGGCCGCCTGGAGGGCGGCGGGGTCGGGGGGATAGTGGATATCGGCGAGGGCCGCCGAAAGGGGGGCGACCTTCCAGCGGACGCGGGTCTCCTCCGGGAGGAAGTCGGGGAGGCCCTCCGGGAAGCGGGAGAGGACGGCGCGGACGATCGAGCGCATCAGCTTCTGGCTCAGCCCCTCGGTCAGGGGGTAGACGGGAACGATCCGCCCGGCGGAGAGGCGCTCCCCCTCCTCCCGGTCCATCTTCTCGAACTCCGGATTGGCCAGCTGGAGCTTCCCGTAGCGCGCGGGCTTCCCGCTGAAGATCGCCTCCTCGCCGGCCTTAAAGCTGTTCTTGAGGTAGGGCTGGTTGAACCAGGTGCAGGCGATCTGCCCGGTCCCGTCGGCGACGATCAGGCGAAAGAGGGCGCGGCCGGATTTCGTCCGGTCGAGGCCGGTGAGGAGGACCGTCCCCCGGATCGTGGCCTCGACCCCCTCCCGGAGGGAGGCGATCGGCGTGAAGGAGCGCCGGTCCAGGTAGCGGCGGGGGAAGTAGTAGATCAGGTCCTCCAGGGTCGCGATGCCCAGGCGCCCGAGGAGCGCCGCCCGGCTCGGGCCGACGCCGGGAAGGTACTGGACGGAGTCTTGCGGAGAAGCTGCGGGCGCGCTGGCCATAGAGGCCACCCCGGTCGGGAGGGTTCCGGCACTATAATAACCGATCAGAGCCAAGCTTCAAAGAAACACGGATCAAGGATTCAATGGCTCAATGGTTCAACTTTGGCCTTGTCCCCGGATCGCTATTCTGATAGAAGAAGTCCTCGTTTTCCCTGAAGAGCCGTCTACCGACAGGAGAATACCATGTCCAAGGTCTGTGCCATCTGCGGGAAAGGCCCCCGGAGCGGGAACCAGATAACCCGGCGCGGTCTCGCCAAGGCCAAGGGGGGGGTGGGCCGGAAGATCACCGGCGTCACCCGGCGCAGGTTCCTCCCCAACCTGAAGAGCGTCCGGGCGCGGGTGGACGGCCGGGTGGTCGTCCTGCGAGTCTGCACCCGCTGCATCCGTTCCGGGAAAGTGCTCAAACCCTGATCATCGCCGGGGATCGAACGATCCCCGGCGATGATCGGGAGTAACCGGAGATCACTACGTCGCCCCGGAAAGTCCGGGGGCGGGGGATTCACCATCCGGGCCGGAGGCAACCGCCTCCGGCCCGGATTATTTTATCGACGGCATGAAATCCGCCCTTGTAGGCCGGTTCTGTGAACCGGCGGGCGCGTAAGCGTTCTCTCTATTTGCGGCGGATCTTCATGGGCATCAGGAGGAGAACGGGGCTGGCGATGAAGATCGTGGAGTAGGATCCGGAGACGATCCCGACCAGGAGGACGAAGGAGAAGTCGTTGATCACCTCCCCGCCGAGGAGGAAGAGCATCAGGACCGCGAGGAGCGTGGTCAGCGAGGTCAGGATGGTCCGGGAGAGGGTCTCGTTGATCGAGAGGTTGATCACCTTCTCCAGCGGCTCGTTCCGCCGGAGCTTCAGGTTCTCCCGCAGCCGCGAGAAGAGCACGATGGTGTCGTTGATCGAGTAGCCGATGATGGTGAGGAGAGCCGCCACGGTGGTGACGTTGAACTGGCGGAGGGGGAGGAGGAAGAAGCCGGTGCAGAAGGCGACCGCGATCAGGACGTCGTGGGCCAGCGAGAGGGTGCCGCCGACGGCGAACGAGATCGAGCCGAAGCGCCGCCAGACGTAGGCCATCATGGCGACGAGCGCCAGGGCGATCCCCAGGAGGGCCTGGATCTTCAGCCGGTGGCCGACCTTGGGCCCGACCATCTCGGTCCGCTGCTCGAAGGTGGACGGATCGATCGACCCGGCGAAAGCCGCCCGGAGCTTGGCGTCGACCGCTTCGGGCTCGTCGACCGCCGCCCGGATGATGATCCCCTTCCCCGCCCCGTAGGACTGGACCGAGGAGTCCCCTAGCCCCAGGTCCTTCAGGATCCCCCGCACCTCTTCCAGCTTGACCTCGCGGTTGAACTGGCGCTGGATCAGCATCCCGCCGGTGAAGTCGATCCCGAAGTTCTCGTTCCCCCGGAGGGCGAAGCAGACCCCGCCGGCGACGATCAGGGCGAGCGAGATCAGCGCCATCAGCTTCCACTTCCCGACGAAGTCGAAGTTGGGATGCGCCATCATCCGCAGCATCCGGAGCTTCTGGAAGCGGGGGGAGCGGGTGAGGAGGTCGAAGATCGCCCGGGTCACGACCAGGGCGGTGAACATGGAGGCGGCGATGCCGATGGTCAGGGTGACCGCAAAGCCCTTGATCGGACCCGAGGTCGGCAGCCACTCCAGGTTGAAGGGGTTGAGGAGGACGAGGGCGGCGATGATCGTGGTCAGGTTGGAGTCGAAGATGGCGAGGAAGGTCTTCTCGTAGCCGGCGGCGATCGCCCGGGCCAGGCGCTTCCCCGACTCCAGCTCCTCCCGGATCCGCTCGTAGATGAGGACGTTGGCGTCCACCGACATCCCGATGGTCAGGATGATCCCGGCGATCCCGGGCAGGGTGAGCGTGGCCTTGACCCCCAGGAACTCGGGGAGGAGGCAGAGGAAGGCGACGATGATCAGCATGTTGAGGAGGAGGGCGACGTTCGCGATCAGCCCCGCCAGGCGGTAATAGACGAGCATGAAGACCATCACGATGGCGAGCCCCGCGATCATGGCGTGGAGCCCCTCGCGGATGGAGTCCTCGCCCAGGGTGGGGCCGACCGTCCGCTTCTCCTTGATCTTCAAGGGGGCCGGATAGGCGCCCGCGGAGAGCTGGCTGGAGAGGAGGGTCGCCTCGTCCCGGGTGAAATTCCCCTCGACGTAGCCCTCCCCCTGGGGGATGTGGGTCCGGATCAGGGGGGCGGAGAGGACCTTCCCGTCGAGGAGGATGGCGAGCTGGCGCCCCGGCGGGTTCTCCTCGGCGTTGTACTCCTTGGTCAGGCGGGAGAAGGCCCGGGCGCCCTTGTGGTCGAACTTGAAGTGGACGATCGGCTCCCGGGTGTCGGAGCGGGTGCCGGGGTAGGCGGTGACCAGGTTCTCCCCGGTCAGCTCGGCCCGGGACCGGACCAGGATCTTCTCCTCGACCGGCTGGCCGGAGCGGCCCACCTTCTCGTAGACCTTGAGCTCGTAGCCGGGGGGCGCCTTGTTCTCCCGCACGGCCCGCTCCAGGGCCTCCTGGTTGTCGTCGACCAGGCGAAACTCCAGGAAGGCCTGCCCCTGGATGAGCTCGAGGGTCTTCTCCGGGTCGCGAACGCCGGGCATCTGGATCAGGAGCTCGCCCGAGCCCTGCCTCTGGATGTCGGGCTCGGAGACGCCGAACTTGTCGACCCGGTTGCGGAGGATCTCCAGCGCCCCCAGGTTCGCGGCCGCGAGGTCGGTGCGGAAGTAGCCGTAGACATCCTCGTTCTTGGCGATCGCTTTCTCGTCCAGGCTGTACTTCTCGGTGTAGTAGGGCCGGTAATACTTGGTGAGGTCGAAGCCGGTGGCGCGGGCGCGCGCGATCAGGACGTCGAGCGCGCTCTTCGTCGATCCCCGCGCCTCCTCCTTCACCGCGTCCATGAAGGCGGTGAAGGGCTCGTCGACGTTCTCGGCCCGCTTGCGCAGAAGCTCCAGCTCGTCCACTTCCAGGACCACGTGCATCCCCCCCTGGAGGTCGAGCCCGAGGTTGAGCTTGCCCCTGGTTTGGCGGTTGACGTACTTGAGGACCGCCTCGTTGTCGACGCCGGCCTCCGGGAAGTAGCGGGTCAGGTCGAGGCCCATCTCCCGGGTCTTCTCCTTCAGGAGGTCGATCCCGGAAACGGGGACCTTCTTGGCCGCCCGGTCGTATTCCTTCTGCATGGCGGCGAGCAGCTCCCGGAAGGAGTCGTCGGGGTTGACCGCCTCGGTCTTCAGGAACTCCCGGACGTCCCGCTCGGTCAGGGGGCTGGAGGCCAGGACGCAGACCGCGACCACGGCCAGGATCAGGATCACTCTCCACATCAGGCTCTTGTCCATAACGAACGCTCGGCTCCGCGCTAGTCCTTCCCGTTTTCTCCGGACGCCTTCTTCGCCACCTTGGTGACCGACGTCCGCTCAATCTCGATCTTCACGTTCTCCGCCACCTTGACCATGATCGTGGAATCCTTGACGTTGCTGATCACGCCGTGGATGCCCCCGGCGGTGACCACCTCGTCCCCCTTCTGCAGCTCGGAGACCAGCTTCTTCTGCTCCTTCTGCTTCTGCTGCTGGGGGCGGATGAGGAGGAAGTAGAAGACGGCCCCCAGGAGAACGAGCATGAGCATGGGGTTGGAGATGAAGCCCTCGATCCCCTGCTTGGGGGCGGCCCCCTCCTTGGCCGCGCCGGGGGGCGGCGCCATCGCGATCGGTATGTATTGGTCCATCCCATCCTCCTTTAGTCGTTAATAATCGAGGAGTGATGGAGTAGTGGAGTAATGGAGCGATGGGGTAAACCCATTGCTCCAATTCTCCATCACTCCAGTACTCCTTGGTCTTCTTCCCCCGCCCGGTAGCGCTCCAGGAAGGCCTTCTGGAACCGCGCGAACCTCCCCTCCCGGATCGCCGAACGGGCGTCCGCCATCAGGCGGAAGTAATAATGAAGGTTGTGCGTCGTCCCCAGCCTTAACCCCAGGATCTCGCCCGCGTGGTAGAGGTGGCGGAGGTAGGCCCGGGTGAAGTTCCGGCAGGCGTAGCAGGCGCAGTTCTCGTCGATCGGGACGTGCTCGTCCTTGTGCCTCGCGTTTTTGAGCGTCAGCTTCCCGTCGGGGGTGAAGACCGAGCCGTTCCGCCCGTAGCGGGTGGGCAGGACGCAGTCGAACATGTCCGCCCCGAAGGCGATCTGGACGACCAGGTCCTCGGGGGTCCCCGAGCCCATCAGGTAGCGGGGCTTCCCCTCGGGGAGGCAGGCGGCAGAGAAGTCCGCCATCTCGTACATCAGCTCCTTGGGCTCCCCCACCGAAAGCCCGCCGATCCCGTAGCCCTGAAAGCCGATCTTCTCCAGCCCCTCCACGCTTTTTCGCCGCAGGTCCGGGAAGAGGCCGCCCTGGACGATCCCGAACAGGGTCTCCCGGCCGTCTTCGTGGCTGCGGCGAGATTGAAGCGCCCATTCTAGGGTGAGGGAAAGCGACTGGCAAGCATAATCATGGTCGGAGGGGTAAGGCGGGCACTCGTCGAAGGCCATCAGGATGTCGCTCTTTAACTTCCTCTGGATCTCGATCGAGCGGGCGGGGGTGAGGGTGTGGAGGTCGCCGGTGAGATGGTCCCGGAAGACCACCCCCTCCGGGGAGATGGTCCTCAGGTCGGCGAGGCTCATCACCTGGTAGCCCCCCGAGTCGGTGAGGATGGGGCGGTCCCAGTGCATGAAACGGTGGAGTCCCCCCGCCCGGGAGACGACCTCGATCCCGGGGCGGAGCGAGAGGTGGTAGGCGTTGGCGAGGATGATCTGCGCCCCCAGGCCTTGGAGCTCCTCGGGCGTCATCCCCTTGACGGTCCCCTGCGTCCCCACCGGCATGAAGCAGGGAGTCTCCACCTCGCCGCGGGCGAGGACGAGCCTCCCCGCCCGCGCCCGCGTCGCGGGGTCTCGGGCCTCGATGACGAACTCCATGGGCGGGAACGATAGCCGCTCGCCCCAGGGAAAACAAGGGAAACCCCGGCTTATTCACAACTCTCGACTCTTATCCCGATTCACCAGCGTCGCGATCCAGGCCAGCCTGTGGGAGCGGCGTCCCCGCCGCGATCCAGGCCAAACTGGATCGGGGCGAGACGCCCCTCCCACAAAAAACCAACGACTCGAGCGGGCAATCGCCCGCTAGAATTTTTCCCCTTGACAGGAGGCCCGGCCCGGTATATACCTACCGGTAAGTAAAATGAAAAAGCCGCCAACCAACGTCCGGGAGCGCCTTCTCCGGGCCGCCCTCCACGCCTTCACCGCCCGGGGCTACTCCGCCGCCTCGGTCCGGGAGATCGTCGAAAGCTGCGCGGTCACCAAGCCCACCCTCTACTACTATTTCGGCTCCAAGGAGCGCCTCTACCGGACCCTGATCGCGGAGACCTTCGCCGAGTCCAACCGGCGGATCGAGAGGATCGCCGCCTCCCCCCTCCCCCCGGCCGGGAAACTGGAGGCGGTGGTGGAACACTACCTGAACTATGGCCGCCAGAAACCGGATCAAGTCCGCCTGATCATGACCGCCCTCTACCGCTCCGACGCCTGCGCCCCCGAGATGGACATGCGCGTCCACATCCTCCCCAACCTCCAGGCGATCGCCGGGATCATCGAGGAGGGGATGCGCAATCGCCTCTTCCGGCGGGAGAATCCCCTCCGCCTCTGCCTCCAGCTGATGGGGCTCATCCATCCCCAGATGCTGATCCGGGTCCGGCCGGAGCGCCGGCTCCCGGCCTCCACCCCCCGGGAGATCATGCGCACCTTCGTGGAAGGGATCGGGAAAAGATGAGAAGGTTCCAGGGTTCAACGGTTCACGGTTCACGGTTTCGGCCGGCGGTCATCCGGATCGTCGCCTGGGGGGCGTGGCTCGTTGGCGCGGGCGCGGCCTGGGGACAGATCCCCGAGTCCACCCCTCCCCTCCCCGCGGGCTACCGCGATGCCATCATCGCCTCGGCCGGGTCGGACGTCGTCCTGAGGATCGGCCTCTCCGACTGCATCGCCTACGCCCTGAAGCAGAACTCGGAGATCTTGATCCGGCGGATCGACCCCCTGATCCGGGCCGACTCCGTGGCGATCGCCGAGGCCGAGTTCGAGCCCGCCCTCAACGCGGGCTACACCCTCTCCGACTCCTCCTCCCCCACCGTCTCCGCCTCCCTCCCCGAGGTCCTGGACGGCCGGGAGCAGGAGATCGGGGCCAACGTCTCCGGGAAGCTCACCACCGGGATGGGATATACCGTCGGCTTGACCGCCGGCCGGTCCGACACCAACCTCGACGGCCTTCGCTTCAACCCCTCCTACACCGCCGTCCCCGCGATCACGATCACCCAGCCCCTCCTCAAGGGCTTCGGGACCAAGGTCAACCGGGCCGCCATCACCATCGCCCAGAACGACCTCCGCCGCTCCTCGGCCGAGTTCCAGAACACGGCGATGGACGTGGTGACCAAGACCCTGGCCGCCTATTACGCCTACATCTTCAGCCTCGACCGCTACGCCCTGGACGAGCTCTCCCTGAACCGGGCCCGCGACCTCTTATCGGCCGACTCGGCCCGCTATGCCAAGGGGATCGTGAGCTCCGTCGATCTCCTGGAGAACGAGGCGGCCGTTGCCCAGCGCGAAAAAGCCCTGATCTCCTCCGAGGCGGCGATGAAGACGGCCGAGGACGAGCTCAAGTACGTCACCAACCTGGTGGACGACCCCGTCCTCTGGAACGCGCGGATCGAGCCGATCGAGAAGCCCCGCTTCGCCGTCCAGACCGCCAAGCTCGGGGAGGCCTTGGTCAACGCCTTCTCCTGGCGCCCGGACTACCGGGCCGCCCTGATCGGACTGGAGAACTACGACATCCGGATCACGACGGCGAAGAACGCCGTCCTCCCCGTGGTCGATCTCTTCGGCGCCTACGCCCTGAACGGACTGGGCGAGGACTGGCAGGAGGCCTTCCAGAACCTCGAGGGCGACCGGCGCGACTGGTCCGCCGGCGTCGCCCTTCGCGTCCCCTGGGGGGGCGGCGACCGGGCCAACCTCCGCCAGAAGGAGCAGGAGAAGGCGCAGGCCCTTCTCAACCTGCGGCGGCTGGAGCAGACGATCGTCCTCGAGGTGCGCAACCGCGCCCGAGCGGTCGACACCCAGCGGCGGCAGGTCGAGGCGGCGGCATCCGTCCAGGCGAAGGAGAGCGAGAATTACGAGGCGCAGCGGGAGCGCTACGCCGCCGGGCAGGTGTCCACGCACGACATGCTGGACTACCAGGACCGGCTCACCGAGGCCGAGCTCGACTACCTGCGAGCCCGGCTCGACTACTCGCTCGCCCAGATCACCTTCGACCGCTCCCAGGGCCTGACCCTGACCAAGAACTACGTCCAAATCGAGGAGTAAAACGTGAGAAAAATCGCATCTTCCCCCGGCCCTCTGTGGGAGGGCCGTCCCCGGCCCGATTCGTTGATCCCCGGAGATCGCTGCGGGAACGCCGCTCCCCCGGGAAGGCATCGCCGCCTCTCCTGGGCCCTCTGCGCCTGGATGGCCAAAACGCTCTCCATCCTCCTGATCCTCTTCGCCGCCGGCTGCGGCCGGAAAGCCGGGAAGACGGTCCAGGACGTTCTCACGGTGCGCACCGAGACGGTGGCGCGGGAGGACCTGGCCGAAACGATCGACTACGTCGGCACGATCCGGGCCCGGGACGAGGCCGAGATCTATCCCCGGGTGACCGGGAAGATCGTGCAGAAGCTCAAGAACGAGGGCGACCGGGTCGCCAAGGGCGAGACGATCGCCCTGATCGACCGCGACGAGGTCGGCTTCACCTTCGAGACCGCTCCGGTGGAGTCCTCCCTCTCCGGCGTGATCGGCCGCATCCCGGTGGACCTGGGGACCGCCGTCACCCCCCAGACCACGGTGGCCACCGTGGTCGACCTGGACGAGGCCGAGGTCCGCCTGGACGTCCCGGAGAAATACCTCCCCCTCCTCTCCCCCGGTCTGAAATGCTCGATCGGAGTCGACGCCTATCCCGGGGAATCCTTCCCCGGCACGGTCACCCAGGTCAGCCCGGTCCTCGACGTCGAGACCCGGACCGCCCCGGCCGAGATCACCATCCCCAACGCGGACCACCGCCTGAAGCCGGGGATGTTCGCCCGGGTGAAGATCGTGGCCCGGACCTTCCCCCAGGTCCCGACCGTCTCCCAGGAGGCGATCGTCGGAAGGGCGCCGGACGCGGTGGTCTTCCTGGTGGAAGGCGAAACGGCCCGCCTGCGCCGGATCGTCCCCGGCTTCAAGCAGGGAGCGCGGGTCCAGGTCGTGGAGGGCTTGCAGGGCGCCGAGACGGTGATCGTGATGGGGCAGCAGCGGCTGAAGGACGGGGACCGCGTCCGGACCGATAAAAACTCCGCCGCGGCGGGGCCGGGGGCGGAGAAATGAACGAAGGACGATCGTCTTTGGCCCGGAAGCTTCCGGGCCAAAGACTGGGACGAGGGACGACCGTCCCTCGCTCAAGCTCGGGACTGGGACGAGAAGCGTAATGCACAAAACTTTGTCTCCGGGAGGATCAGCCTCCCCGGATAAATCCTTCCAATTCGGAACAATTTAAAATATTTCCGAAGGAAATATTTTATGAACCTCCCCGTCTTCGGCGTCCGCAAACCGATCACCAACCTGATGATCTTCTCCGCGATCATCATCATCGCCCTCTACTCCCTCTCCCGCCTGGGGATCGACATGATGCCGGAGATCGAGCCCCCGGCGATCTCGGTCGTCTCCACCTACCCCGGGGCCAGCCCCGAGGACGTGGAGATCAAGGTGACCGAGCCCCTGGAGAACCAGCTCGCCACCACCCCGGGGATCGACAAGATCACCTCCCGCTCCCGCGAGGGGGTCTCCGTCCTGACCCTCAAGTTCATCTGGGGGACCAACCTGGACGAGGCCTCCAACGACATCCGGGACCGGATCGAGCTGGCCAAGCGCTACCTCCCCGACATCCCCGACGAGATGGAGGCCCCCTTCATCTTCAAGTTCAACACCGCGATGATGCCCATCCTCTTCGTCGGGATCACCGCCGAGCGCTCCTACCCCGAGCTCTACGATTTGATCGATAAGAAGGTAGGGGACGCGCTGCGCCAGCTCCCCGGCGTCGGGACCGTCCAGCTCAACGGCGGCCTCCGCCGCCAGATCAACGTCTGGATCGACCGGGCGCGGCTCCAGGGCTACGGGCTCTCCGTCCTCGACATCATCGAGGTCCTGAAGAAGGAGAACATCACCCAGCCCGCGGGCAACCTGAAGTCGGGCTTGAGCGACTTCCTGGTCCGCGTCCCGGGCGAGTTCGCCGACCCCGCCGAGCTGAACCTGGTCATCGTCGGCTCCCACGCGGGAAGGCTGATCTACCTGAAGGACGTCGCCCGGGTGGAGGACGGCTTCCGCGAGAAGACCGACGTCGTCCGGACCAACCTCCGCCCCGGGATGGGGATGATGGTCCAGAAGCAGACCGGCACCAACACCGTCGAGGTGGCGCGCCGGGTGAAGGCGAAGCTCTCCGAGCTCGCCCCCGCCCTCCCCCCCGACGTCGAGCTCTCGGTCATCTACGACTCCTCCGACGACATCATCAACTCGCTCAAGTCGCTCGCCTCCACCGTCTGGGTGGGGGCGGTCCTGGTCATCCTGGTGGTCTGGTTCTTCCTCCGCCGCTTCCGCCCCAGCCTGATCATCGCCCTCACCATCCCCTTCTCGCTGCTCATCGCCTTCATCTACCTCTTCCTCTCCGGGCGGACGATCAACGTCATCGCCCTCTCCTCGATCACGATCGCGGTGGGGATGGTGGTGGACAACGCCATCGTGGTGGTGGACAACATCGTCCGCCACCGCGACCGGGGCGAGCGCCCCTCCGAGGCCGCCATCTTCGGGACCTCGGAGATGTTCCTCTCGATCATGGCCTCCACCGCCACCACGGTGGTGGTCTTCCTCCCCATGCTCTTCATCAGCGGCGTGGTCGGGGTGATGTTCACGGAGTTGGCCATGATCGTCACCGTCACCCTGATCGCCTCCGCCTTCACCGCCGCCACCTTCACCCCGATGCTCTGCTCGAAGCTGCTCGGGGGAGAGCGGGTCGCGCGGACGGGACGCTTCCATCGTCTCTACGACCTCTTCGAGCGCTGGTTCTCCTCCTGGGAGGCCGCCTACTCCCGCGCCCTGGACTGGTCTCTGCGGCACCGCAAGACGGTCGTCATCGGCTTCGCCGCGGTCTTCTTCCTGAGCCTCCTCCTCGTCCCCCTGATCGGGAGCGAATTCGCCCCCGAGGAGGACTCCGGCGACCTCCAGGCCACCGTCCAGCTCCCGATCGGCACCCGGATGGAGGAGAGCGACCGGGTGGCGAAGCGGATCGAGGCGATCATGGTCGAGCGCGTCCCGGAGCGGCGCTTCCTCAACGTCCGCAGCGGCCAGGCGGAAGGCGGACTGGGGGCGATCTTCGGCGGCGCCTCGGGCTCCCACGTCGTCTCCGTGCGGGCCCGCCTCGTCCCCAAGACCGAGCGGGAACGGCCGATCGAGGAGATCGCCCAGGACGTGCGGAACCGGATCAAGGAGATCCCGGGCGTCCTCAAGACCAACGTCTCCACCGGGAACCCGATCGGCCGGATCATCACCGGGAGCGGGGGCAAGGCGGTGCAGGTCGAGATCCTGGGGAACTCCTTTGCCGAGACCGACGCCGTGGCCGAGGAGATCCGCCAGATCATGGAGAAGGTCCCCGGGGCGGTCGACGTCGCCGTCACCCGGGAACTGAAGCGCCCCGAGCTGCGGGTGGGGGTGGACCGGGAGAAGGCCGCCGCGCTGGGACTGAACATGAAGACCGTCGCCGACTCCCTGGAGGCCTTCATCGACGGCTCCACCGCCGGGCGATACCGGGAGAAGGGTGAGACCTACGACATCGTCGTCCGCCTCGAGGAGGGATCCCGGACCTCCCCGGAGGACATTACCTCCCTCTCGGTCGTCTCTCCCTTCACCCAGCGCCAGATCGCCCTCGAAAACGTGGCCCGGGTCGTCGAGACGGTCGGGCCGGTGGAGATCGAGCGGCAGAACCGGGAGCGAATGGTCGTGGTGGAATGCAACACCTTCGAGCGCTCGTTGGGCGATGTCGTCTCCGACATCCGGGCGGGGGTGGCCCGGCTCACCCTCCCCCCCAACGTCATGGTCAACTTCGGGGGCGAGTCCGAGGAACAGGGCAAGGCCTTCCGCGACCTCCTCTTCCTCCTCCTCCTGGGCGTGGCCATGGTCTACATGGTGATGGCGGCCCAGTTCGAGTCGCTCCTCGACCCCTTCATCGTGATGTTCGCCATCCCCTTCACCTTCGTCGGCGTGATCGTGGGCTTCGTCCTCACCGGGACCACCCTCTCCATCATCAGCTTCCTGGGCCTGGTCATGCTGATGGGGGTGGTGGTCAACAACGCCATCGTGCTGATCAGCTACATCAACATCCTGCGGGCCCGGGGCCTCTCCATGCGGGAGGCGGTGACCGTGGGCGGGAAGGAGCGCCTCCGGCCGGTGCTGATGACCACGATCACCACCCTGGCCGGCCTCCTCCCCCTGGCCCTCTCCAGCGGCCAGGGGTCGGAGACCTGGCAGCCGCTGGGGGTCACCATGATCAGCGGGCTCACCGTCTCCACCCTGATCACCATGCTCTTCGTCCCGACGCTCTACTCCATCTTCGAGTCCCACTTAAAAAGAAAAGCTTGAACCACCAAGGCACCAGGACACGAAGGAAACCGATGGCGCGCCGCCAATCTCTCGGATCCCGGCCGATTTTTCATTTTCGGATTCCCCCGCGATAGTGGAAACGGCACGGCCGCACGAGCGCTGAACTTTCCTGAAGCAACCATGGCACTGAAGGGGGAATCCGAAAATGAAAATGGTGATGATCTGCTTCAACGAGGCGATGGATGACGAGGTGATGGAGGTCCTGGAGGGCTGTGCCCTCCAGAACTACACCAAGATCGAGGGAGCGCACGGCCGGGGGACGGCCTCTGGGACCCACATGGGGAACGACATCTGGCCCGGGCTCAACAACGTCCTCTTCGTGGCCGGGGACGAGGAGAAAACGGCCCAGCTCCTCGCCTGCGTCCGCGCCCTGCGCGAGCGCCTCCGCGCCGAGGGGATCAAGGCCTTCGTCTGGGACCTGACCGAAACCACCTAAATTGAACTACGAATTTCGCGAATTGCGCGAATAGCACAGCGCAGGCAGATCCAGGCTTGCAGCGCCGCTCTCTTTGGGGCGACGCTGTATTACATCTCTCAGCTGGAGAAATTCTCGCAATTCGCAGTTCAGCGCTC
>CAZOYW010000012.1:12848-26961 GCA_964584165.1 uncultured bacterium | reverse complement strand
CGCTGTATTACATCTCTCAGCTGGAGAAATTCTCGCAATTCGCAGTTCAGCGCTCCGCCGCCTCCATCTCCTCCGTCCGGTCCTTCCCCAGGTCCGCCGCGCCGAACTCCGCGCTCCCCTCGGGCAGGATGAGCTTCAGCTCGGGCGTGGCGTCGATCCCGGCGGTCGCTTCCTCCGCCAGGGTGAAGTCGAGAAGGTGCCCTCCCCCCGTTCGGTCGGCGGTCAGGAAATGGAGGTGGTAGCCCGGCAGGTTCAGGCCCCGGGCGAAGGGGGGGCAGCGCAGCCCCACCAGCGTCCCCTCGACGTCGCGGAACTCGAACTCCGACTGCCGCTTTGTCACCTCGACGAGAGGCGGGTAGGGCTTGACCTGGGCCGGGACGGAACGCGTCTTCACGTAGGCGAACCGGCCCGGGATGACCACGAGATAGAACAGGTTCGGCGACGGAAGGGCCCGGTCCAGGAGCCCGGGGAGCGACGCGAAGGTCGTCCCCGGAGGGAGGGCGACCTCGAGGTCGCGGTCGAACCAGGTCACCGTGGCGAAGGGCGTGGTCGCTGCATCGCCGACGACCGCGGCCTTCCCGTCGTAGCCGATCCGGTAGACCTCCCCCTCCCAGACCGTCATCTCGCCATCCAGGGCGTGGAAGGTCCCAATCCCGGCGTCCCCCATCCCCTTCAGGGCGCCGATCGTCACCGCTCCGTCGTAAGCCCCGGCCAGGACCGCGTCCAGGGTGGAGACCTGGGCGAGCGTCTCCCGCTCCGGCTTCGGAGAGGCGCAGCCGGCGATCGCGGCCGCGACTAGCGACAGGGTAATGGCCTTCCTCGCTCTTTTCATGGGAACGTTCCTCCCTTCATCGAATGTTGGCTCCGCTGATGGTTGCCCCTATGAAGGTCCTCTTCCGTTTCGCTCGGGGCGATCCGGGAGGATCGTCCCGAGCGAAACGGAATGGATGAAGACACGGTCTGGACGTTCGCCCGGGCCGTAGGTTTCATCGACGGTTTTGAGCAGCGGGTACTTCTCGGGATGAGCGCGGATCTGCTGGATCGTCTCCCAACACCAGATCGAACGGGCGAAGCGGGGATCGACCGGGGCCCAGTAGCGCTGGCCGTAGACGAGATAGCGGATCCCGTAGCGCGCGATGAAGCGGTCCAGGTCCGCCGGCTCGAGCGGGAGGGCGACCACTCGCCGCCCGGTCAGATAGGCGAGCTCGGGCGGGTAGCCGACCTGGGCCATGATCCCCCCCTCGGGGAGGGTCTCGAGATAGGCCGCCGTCCGCGCGGATTCCACTTCCTTCCGGACGGTCAGCGCGAAGCGGCGATGGCTTTCGAACCAGGCGAGAGATGCGATCAGGAGGGGGACGATCAGGACCGGCGCGGCGACGCGCATCCACTTGCCGGCGAGGCGCTCCACCCCTTCCGCGAAAAGGTAGCCGAGGGGGAGGAGAACCGGCAGCAGGAATCTCGGCTCGGGATGAAGGAGGGCGGGGAGGGAATAGACGATCAGAAGCGATGAGAAGAAGAGACCGGACCGGGCCGGGCGAGGCCCCTCCCCGGCGCTAATCGCCGGAGGAGAGGAAAACGCCCAGCTTGCCGAGGATGACCCTCCCGGATCGCGGCGAGAGATGACCAGAACGCTCAACGCGGATAGGGCGCAAAAGGCATAGAACAGGATGTAGAGCGCGGAGGGAAGATCGGCTAGCCCTTCCAGCGGATAGACGTTGTTGTGGAGCCCGAGCCGGGAGAGGTCGAGGCGGAAATCGAAGAGGCGGACCGTCTGGGGAAGATAGCGCGGGGCGAGGAGCGAGCGGAGGTTCCAGCCGCCCACCCTCTCGATCAGGCCGTCCACGCCCGCCGGGTAGAACTCGTTTTGGCTGAAGATCCGCCAGCGGACGCCGATCCAGGCGGACTGGACGAGGAGGAGGGCGAGCGGGGGGAGGAGCGGCCCCCTCCCCCGGCCCCTCGCGCGGGGGAGGAGGAACCAGGCGAGGAGGAAGGCCAGGAAGAGGTAGGCCGCGAGATCCGAGGTGAGGGCGCAGAGCGCCGATGCCGCGGCGGCGAGCGGGTAGGAGGCGCGGGGACCCCCCGCGAGGCCGCGCAAGAAATAGTAGAGGGAGGCGAGGAAGAGGGCGAAGAAGAGGGAGTCTTTGTAGATCACGCGCGAGGTGGGGATGTGGAGGGGGGAGACGGCGAGCGGGAGGAGCGCGACGGCTACCCACCGCCAGTCCTTGCCGAAAAGGTGGAAGAGGCGGGCCGTCAGGGCGAAGGCGGCCAGGGCCGAAAGGAGCGAGACGAGGATGCCGGAGACGTGGTCGGGGAGGACGAAGGAGAAAAGGCGGATCGCGGCCGGAAAGAGGGGCGGGTGGACGACGTAGAATTGATCATTGAAAAGGGCGTGGGCGGGAAACGATTTCGCCAGGGCGAGGTATTTGGCCTCGTCCAGGGCGAGGAAGCAGACGGGGGAGGCGACGAAGAGGCGGGGGATCAGAAATACGAGGAGGACCAGAACGACGAGATAACCGCCCCCGGACGGTAAGCGGTTCTCCGGCCCGTCTTTCCTGGCCTCGACCGTCTTCGTCATCAGTCCTTGCTGTCCTTGCCGTCCCTGATGTCCTTGGCCGAAAAACCGCCTTACGCCCGGGGGTGCGTCTGATCGTACACCTTCCGGAGGCGCTCCTGGGAGACGTGGGTGTAGATCTGGGTGGTGGAGAGAGAGGCGTGGCCGAGCAACTCCTGGACGGCGCGCAGGTCGGCGCCGGAATCGAGGAGGTGAGTGGCGAAGGAGTGGCGCAGGGCGTGGGGGGAGACCTTCTTCGCGATCGCGGCCGTGCGGATGTGTTTGTCGAGGAGGTCCCGCGCCGCCTGGGCGGTGAGCCTTCCCCCGTCCCGGTTGACGAAGACGGGGCGCGAACGCGCGGACCCGAAGGAGGCGGAGGCCCGCAGATACTCGTGGAGGGCTTTGACGGCATAGCTCCCCAGCGGGCAAAGCCGCTCCTTCTTCCCCTTCTCCCGCACCCGGGCGACCTCCCCGATCAAATCGACGTCGCCGAGGGAGAGGCCGGTGAGGGCCCCGATCCGCATCCCGGTGCTGTAGAGCGTCTCCAGGATCGCCCGGTCGCGGAGGCCGAGGAAGGTGCGGGGATCCGGAGCGGCGAGGAGGGCCTCCACCTCCTTCTGGTCGAGGAAGGCGGGAAGCTTCTTCTCCCGGCGGGGGAGGGAGAGGAGACGGGCGGGGTTGGCCTCGATCACCTCCTCCCGCTGGAGGTAGCGGAAGAAGGAGCGCAAGGAGGAGACCTTGCGGGAGAGGGTGGATTTCCCCGCCCCGCCCTTCTGCAGGTGGGCGAGAAAGGCCCGCAGGGCCATCCGGTCGATCGACTTCACCCGGACCGCGCCCAGGGAGCCCGCCCCGCTCAGGAACGACTCGAACTGGCCGAGATCGATCCGGTAATTGCGCAGGGTGTGGTCCGAGGCGTTCCGCTCCACCCGGAGGTAGCGGAGGAAGGCGTCGACGTAGGCTGTCAGCCCGGGAAGCATGGCAGAGCGCAGAGCGCAGAGCGCATGGCGCAGAGCGCCATGGCGGGCTGAGGCGCTTTGCGCTATGCGCTTTGCGCTATGCCTTATCCGTCGGCGTTGACGCTTCCTCTTTCTTTTCTCCGTCTGTGGCGGCGGGGGCGGGGATCCTCCGGGAGACGAAGCGGCAGTCGGGGTAACGGGAGCAGCCGTAGAAGGAGAAGCCCTTGCGGGAGAAGCGCTGGACGATCTCCCCGCCGCACCCCGCCTGGGGGCAGGGAACGCCCACCGGATAGGGGCCCGACCCCTTGCAGGCCGGGTAGGTGGAGCAGGCGAGGAACTTCCCGTTCCGCCGCCGCTTCACCACCATCGGCGCTCCGCACTTGGGGCAACGGCGGTCGGTCTTCTCCTCCGGCTCTACCTCGATCTTCCCGTCCGGGAGGGTCCGGAAGTTCTTGGTGTTCCGGCAATCCGGCCAGCCCGAGCAGGCGAGGAACTGGCCGTTGCGCCCCCAGCGGATAACCATCATCTTCCCGCAGGAGGCGCAGGCGATCTCGGTGGGAACGAGCGTCTGCTTCAGGTTCACCATCTCCTTCTCCGCCTTCTCCAGCGTCTCCCGGAAGGGCTCGTAAAAATCCTTCACCACCTTCCGCCAGCCGATCGTCCCCTCCTCCACGTCGTCCAGCTCCTTCTCCAACCCGGCCGTGAAGTCGACGTTGATCAGGAGGGGGAAGTGGGCCTGGAGAAGATCGTCCACCTTCCGCCCGAGCTCGGTGGGCTTGAGCTTCCCTTCCTCGCGCACGATGTAGGAGCGCTTCTTCAGGGTCTCGATCGTGGGGGCGTAGGTGGAGGGGCGGCCCACCCCGTTCTCCTCCAACACCTTGACCAGCGTGCCCTCGGTGTAGCGGGGAGGCGGCTGGGTGAACTTCTGCTCGGGCTTGAGTTCCTTCACGTCCAGGGGCTCCCGCTCGGCGAGATAGGGGAGGGCGGGCTTCCCGTCGGCGTTTCTCCCCTCCTCGGTCCCGTCCTCGCCGTAGACCTTGAGGAAGCCGGGGAACTCGATCTGGTCCTCCCGGGCGGAGAAGAGATAGCGGCCCCCCGCCACGTCCACCGCGGTGGAGCGGATCCGGGCGGGGGCCATCTGGCAGGCCACCGCCCGCTTCCAGATCAGGCCGTAGAGGAGAAACTGCTCGCGGCTCAAGTGCTTCTCGGCGGCGGCGGGCGTGAGCCGGACGTCCGAAGGGCGGATCGCCTCGTGGGCCTCCTGGGCGCCCCGCTTGGAGCGATAGACGGCCGGCTCGGGTGGCAGGTAGGCGGGGCCGAGCGCGCTCCCGATATGCTCGCGGATCGCCGCGACCGCTCCGGCGGCGAGATGGTAGGAGTCGGTGCGCATGTAGGTGATCAGCCCCACCGGCCCGCCGGTCCCGATGTCGACGCCTTCGTAAAGCCCCTGGGCGGTCTTCATCGTCCGGGAGACCGGCCAGCGGAAGCGGCGGGCGGCCTCGGCCTGGAGCTCGCTGGTGATGAAGGGCGGCGGGGGCTTGCGGAAGCGGGTCTTGTGCTCGATCCGCTCGACGGCGAAGGAGACGGTGGGGATCTCGGCGAGGATGGCGTCGGCGGCGGCGCGGTCGGGGACCTCGGCTTTCTTCCCGTCCAGCTTCTCCAGACGGGCCCAGAAGGCGCCGGGAGCCAAGCGCTGCGCGAAGAGGGCGTCCAGGGTCCAGAACTCTCGGGGTACGAAGGCCACTATCTCCTTCTCCCGAGCGCAGATCAGGAGGAGGGCGACCGACTGGACCCGGCCGGCCGAGAGGCCGCGGGCCACCTTCTTCCAGAGCAGGGGGGAGAGCTGGTAGCCGACGATCCGGTCCAGCACCCGCCGGGCGGTCTGGGCGTCGACCAGGCGGAGATCGATCCGGCCGGGATGCGCGAGCGCCTCCCGGACCGCCGGGGCGGTGATCTCCTGGTAGGTGATCCGGGCGAACTTCTCCGGGGCGGGTCCGAGGAGCTCGGAGAGGTGCCAGGCGATCGCCTCCCCTTCCCGGTCGGGGTCGGGGGCGAGGAAGATCTTCGTCGCCCGGCCGGCGGCCTTCTTCAGCTCGGCGATCACCGCCGCCTTGGCCCGGATGGGGGCGTAGGAGGGCTCGAAGTCCTTCTCCAGGTCCACCCCGAACTTGGACTTGGGGAGGTCCCGGAGGTGCCCGAAGGAAGCCTGGACCTGATACTCCGGCCCCAGGAAGCGGCTGATCGACTTGATCTTCCCGGGCGATTCGACGATGACCAGGTAGGGCGTCGGGGAGCGGGCCTCCGGCGCCGACGGCGCCTTTTTCGCCCTGGCTTTTTTCGCCGCGGGTTTTCTCGGTTTTTTCGCCTGGGCTGCGGTGCTGGGCGTCATGGTGCGAGGGTTCTCCTAGTCGCGGTCCCGGCCGACTGCTTAGGCCGCGGATGGCGCGGAGCTAATCCGCGAAATCCGCGGTTATCCCTGATCGGTTCGTCAGGTTTTCCGGAAATGCTTCCCCGGGAGCTGGCGGACCAGGCGCTTGAGCTCGAGCGAGAAGAGGACGGCCGCCAGCTCGCCCGGGGGAAGTCCGGTCTCCCGGGCGATCACGTCGATCTCCTTTTCTTCGGCGGAAAGGCTCTCATACACTATTCTCTCGCTCGGGGAAAGGTTTATTTCCCTCTTTTCTTCGTCCTCCCCTCCCCGGGCGGGCGAAGAAAAGAGGTAGGAGAACTCCTCGAGGATGTCCTCCACGTCGCGCACCATCTTGGCGCCGTCCTGGATCAGCTGGTTCGTCCCCTGGGCCGGGACGCTGTCGATCCTCCCCGGGATCGCCATCACCGTCCGCCCCTGGTCGAGCGCCTGGTGGGCGGTGATCAGGGCGCCGGACTTCTTCGCCGCCTCCACCACCAGGACCCCCAGGGAGAGGCCGGAGATGATCCGGTTGCGGAGGGGGAAGTTCGTCTTCTCCGGGATCATGCGGAGGGGGAACTGGGAGACCACCGCTCCCCGGCGCGCGATCCGGTCGGCCAGCTCCCGGTGCTCGGCGGGGTAGACGTTCAGGAGACCGCTCCCCAGGACCGCGATCGTCCTCCCTCCCCCGTCCAGGGCCCCCTGGTGCGCGCGCGCGTCGATCCCCCGGGCCAGCCCGCTGATCACCGTGACCCCTCGCCCGGCGAGCTGCCGGGAGATCGCGAAGGCGGCCTGCAGGCCGTAGAGGGAGGCTCGGCGGGAGCCCACCACGGCCACGGCCACGCGGTCGGCGGGAAGGAGCTCCCCCCGGACGTAGAGGACGATCGGCGGGTCGTAGATCTCCTTGAGCGCCGGCGGATACTCCGGGTCGAGGCGGGTCAGGGCCCGCAATCCCTGCTTCCGGAGGAGGCGAAACTCCTCCTCCCATTCCAGGGCCCGCCAGTTCGCGATCGCCCGGGAGAGGAGCGGGCCGATCCCCGGAACCTCCCCGAGCTCGGCGGCGGAGGCGGCGAGCACGGCGGAGGCGGACCCGAACCGCTCGGTCAGGCGCCGCAGGCGCACCGGTCCCATCCCCGGGATCAGGTTCAAAACGATCAGGCTCTCGCGTTCGTCCACAATAATAAGGACTCTTTTCGCGGCATTTTTCTTGCAAATAAATCGCCCCGACGCGAAATAACCGGCATTTCGCGTCGGGGCGATTTATGAACCGGGCCGCCCGGTCTTCCGACGGTCCCTAGGGTCGCTTTGGTCCCTTATGTCCCTTTGGTCACTGGGGCGGCGGCTGGTCCCGGAGAGCCCTTCCGGGAAGTCTTGAACAGCCGGTAGAGGATCGCCGCCTCGACCAGGAGCCAGAGGGCGAGGAGGAGGAGGCAGCCGCCGGTGACGATCAGGGGCCAGTTCCTCTTCTCCCAGAACTCCTTGAGTTTGAGGCCCATGGCGAGCAGGGAGACCGCGAGCATGAACCACATCGGGATCGCGAAGGCGAGGGCCTTCTTCTTCCGCTCGAAGAGATAGACGGCCACGGCGAGGAGGCCCAGGGCGGCGAGGAGCTGGTTCGAGGTCCCGAAGAGCTGCCAGAGGCTGAGCCCGGCCGGCTTGCCGGCGATCTTCATCAGGGCGAAGTAGCCGATGGCGACGATGGCGAGGAGGCTGGAGAGGTAGCGGTTCTTCAAGGGCTTGATCTTGAAGGTGGAGGCGATCGCCTCGATGTCGTAGCGCATGAGCCTCGTCCCGGTGTCGAGCGTGGTCATGGCGAATCCGACCACCACCACCGCGATGAAGCCCGCGGCGAGATCTCGGCCGATCCCCAGGTTGGCGAGGAGCCCCCCCGCCCCCTGGATGAAGACGTCGAGGGTGGGGCCGAGCGAGTCGAGGGCGGCGTAATCCCGGTAGCGGGCGAGCCAGGCCTCCCGGGACGGGAAGGCGGTGGAACAGGCCAGGATGGTGACCACGGCCAGGAGCCCCTCCAGGATCATCGCCCCGTAGCCGATGAAGCGGGCGTCGCGCACGGACCCGAGCTGGCGGGCGGTGGTCCCCGAGGAGACGAGGTTGTGGAAGCCGGAGATCGCCCCGCAGGCGATGGTGATGAAGAGGAAGGGGAAGACCGGAGGGAGATGGGTCGCCCCGGCGTGGAAGGCGGGGGCGGCGAGCGCCGGGCGCCCCACGAACATCCCCGCGTAGAGGAGGGCGAGCCCGAGGTAGAGCTGGTAGGAGTTCAGGTAGTCCCGGGGCTGGAGGAGGCACCAGACGGGAAGGACCGAGGCGCCGAAGGAGTAGATCAAAAGGACGTAGATCCAGGCGTTGACGGAGAGGAGGCGGGCTTTCTCGACCAGCTGGGCGGATTCTTCCCGCCCCTCCGCGCGGAGCCGCTGGACCGCGGCCTGGGGCAGCTCGGAGGTGGTGACGGCAGCCTCGCGGCCGAGGGTCGGCGAGTCGACGAAAAGCGGGTAGAGCGAGACCGGGACCTTGAGCCCGACCTCGACCATGGCGAACATCAGGACCACCCCGACGACCGTGGCGGCCGCCGGGGCGAGCTTGACCCGGTAGATCATCCAGCCGACCAGGGCGGCGATGGGGATGAGGGAGAGGACGGGGATGACCGAGACGGGGTAGAAGTCGGTGAAGAGGATGGCCACGATCAGGTCGAATACCCCCATGGCCAAAGCGAGGAGGAAGAAGATGATCAGCATCATCAGCGTCCCGGCCCTCAGGCGGATGAGATCCCGGACCAGCTCGCCGATCGGCCGCCCCTCGTTCCTCAGCGAGATGACCAATGTCCCGAAGTCGTGGACCGCGCCCAGGAAGATCGTCCCGAAGAAGACCCAGAGGAGGGCGGGGAGCCATCCCCAGATCACGCCGATCGCCGGCCCCATGATCGGCCCCAGGCCGGCGATGGAGACGAAGTGGTGGGAGAAGAGTATCCCCTTCCGGGTGGGAACGAAGTCGATCCCGTCCTCCTTCTCGCGGGAGGGGACCTTCTCCCCCGGGAGGAGCCCGAAGACCGTGTCCCGGAGGTAGCGGCCGTAGACGAAGTAGGCGGTGAGGAAGCCCGCGAGCGAAAGAAGGGCGAGGAGGATGGCCTGCATTTTGGTTGATAGGACCTATAGGTCCTATAAGACCTATAGGTCCTATTGTTCTCCGGCCGGGCGGTTTAGAACAGCACCCCCGCGCTGAAGCCGAACTCGGAGGTGGAGTTCTCGGGCTCCCGGTATCCCTCGTCCACGTCCGACTCGCCGATCGACCAGTAGCGCCAGAACATGTCAAAAGTCAGGGCGAGCTGCTCGTTGAGATCGAAGCGGACGGCGGGCGCGATCCGGAAGCCATAGCCGGAGTCCTGGGTGAAGTCGCGGTTCATCCCCTTGCTGGTGTGGTGCCAGCCGGAAAGGAGGAGGTCGAGCTCGATCTTGAGGCCGAGCGTGAAGCGCTCGTCCGCGGGAAGGGGAAAGGAGGCGCCCACCCCGAGCGGCCAGTAGAGATAGGACTGCTCGCGCTGGTAGCCCCCTCCCCCGCTTAAGTCCTCGAGGTGGTTGACCAGGTAGCGGTAGCACAGCCCGCTGTAGGGCGCGACCGCGAAATCGGGGAGGTCGAAGAGGCCGACGTCGGGGAAGGTCCAGGCGACCAGGGGCCGGAGGTTGAAGATGGAGTTGTCGACATCCCCCTCGGTCGGCACGTCCCCCCGCGACCCCTTGTAGGTGATGTCCCCCCCCACGTAGGAAAGGTAGAGCTCGGCGCTCAAGTCCTCGAGGCCGCTGACCTCCCGGAAAAAGTAGCGGGCCAGGCCGTAGCCGCCGAACTGGGTCCCGTCCAGGCGCATCAGCCCCGACTCATGGTAGTTGTAGTCGGCGATCAGCTCGAGGCCCGCCCCGAACTCCCAGTTCTCCGCGATTTCCGCTTGCGCGGAAATCGCGGAAAAACCCAGAGACAGTGCCGCCAGGCATGCTACTGCCGCTAGCCTTTTCATAATCTTCTCCTCTTTGTGGTGAGCATGCGGATAATCCCGCCTCCCGAGATCTCGGGTTCGGTGCACGAACGATGACCAATGATAAATGAAAAATGATAAATGAGAAATGAGATCACGCGCTCTTTTCGGACTGGGCCGCCGCCTTCTTCTGCACCGCCGGCCCCCGGATCTCCAACCGGATCACCCGGCGGGGCGAGGCCTCCGTGATGGCGAAGCGGTGGCCGGCGTGCTCGAACTTCTCGCCCGAGGCCGGGATCCTCCCCAGGAGCCCGACCACGAACCCCCCCAGCGTCTCGCTCCCCTCGTGCGCCAGGCCGATCTCGAGCTGCTCGTTGAGCTCGGCGATCCGCATCCGGCCGGAGACCTCGGCCGCCTCCCCCTTGATCCGGAAGGAGGCCGCCTCGTCCGCGTCGTATTCGTCGTGAATGTCGCCCACGATCTCTTCCAGGATATTCTCCCGGGTGGCGATCCCCAGGGCCTTCTCGTTCTGGTCGACGACCACCGCCAGGTTGGCGTGGTTCCGGCGCATCTCCTGGAGGAGATCGTCCAGGATCCGGTCCTCCGGGACAACGAAGGGGGGGCGGATGAAGGGGCCGATGGTCTCCGCCGGATCGGCCATGATCAGGTCGTTGGCCTTGACCGTCCCCACGATCTCCTCCTTCTTCTCCCGGTGGATCGGGATGCGGCTATAGCCGCAGTGCCCGATGATCTCCCAGAGGTCCTTCACCGTGGCGGTTTCCGGGGCCGAGACCACCCCGGCGATGGGGACCATGACCTCGCAGACCTTGGTCCGCCCGAAGTCGAAGACCCGGGAGATCATCTTCCGCTCCTCGGTGGAAAGGATCCCCTGGGTCTGCCCCTCCTTCATCAGGAGGAGGAAATCCTCGATCGAGGAGAACATCCGGGACTGCCCGGACTTCACCCCCAGCAGCCGGACGATCTTCCCGGTGAGCCAGGACATCGCCTGGACCAGGGGATAGATGATCAGCTGGGCCAGGCGGAGGGGGAAGATGAAGAAGAGCGCCACCTGGGTGGCCCGGGGGCGGGAAAGGGTCTTGGGCGTGATCTCGGCGAAGACCAGGATCAGGGGAACCATGACCGCGGTGGCGAGCGCCGCCCCCCGCTGGCCCAGGCCGAGGACGTCGGAGAAGAAGTAGGAGGCGACCGAGGCGCCCAGGATCAAGACCACGTTGATCCCGACCAGGGTAGTGGCGAGCACCTTCTCGGGCGTCTGGAGCAGGGCGGTGATGATGCGCGCCCGGCGGGACCCCTTCTCGGAGAGGTGGATGAGGCGGAGTCGGTTGGAGGAGACCAGGGCCATCTCCATCCCCGCGAAGAAAGCCTGAACGAGGAGGCAGGCGGCGACGATCAAAAGGCAGGTGAGCGGGCTCATCCTCCCCCCTTCCGGACCCGCCGGGGCCGGCCGATCCCCGGGCGGCGGAGGCGGACGTCCCCCGCCCGGTTGCCCTTCATGGTCAGGACCTCGATCTTCAGGTCGCCCTCCTGCCAAGTGTCCTTGGGCCGGGGGATCCGCCCGAGACGCTCGCTCAAGAACCCCCCCAGGGTGACGTTCTCCCGGCTCAGGAGCTTAAGGCCGAAGGCGTGGTTCAGGGATTCCAGCTCGGCCCGGCCGGTGGTGTGCACCGTGTTCTCGTCCACCGCCTCGAAATCGACCGCGGGCCCTCCCTTCTCCCGGATCTCGCCCACGATCTCCTCGATCAGGTCGTCGAACGTGATCAGGCCGGAGAGGTCGCCGTACTCGTCCACGACCAGGGCGAGATGCGTCATGCGCTTCAGGAACTCCTTGAGGAGGCGGGCGGCCTTCATCGTCTCCGGGACGAAGTAGGGGGGGCGCAGGCAGGAGTTGAGATCGGTGATCGGCTTGCCCTGGGCCCGGGCGGCGATCAGGTCCTTGGGGTAGAGGATCCCCACCACGTTCTCCCGGCGTCCCGAGTAGACGGGGATGCGCGAGTAGTCCTTGCGCCTCATCTTCATCCGGGGGGAGACCCGGCGGAGGACGCCGATCGCCCGGGCGACCTCGGCCAGGGGAGTGGTGACGTCGAAGGAGATGATCTCGCTCCGGGGGGTCATCAGCTGGCGGACGGTCTTGTCCCCCAGGTTGAAGATCTCGGTGATCATCGCTTTCTCTTCGCCCCCCAGCATCCCCTCGGTCGAGCCGAGGCGGATGGCGGTGCCGAGCTCGGCCTTGGTCAGGGGGGGATCGGGAGGCGGCAGCCAGCGGCCGATGAAGCCGGAGAGTTTCGCGCAGACCGCGCTGACCACGACCCGGGCCGGAAAGAGACCCCGGGCCATCAGGTCGATCGGGGGGGCGACGCGGAGGGCGAGCCGTTCCGGCCGGTTGATGGCGATGGTCTTGGGCAGGATCTCCCCGCAGATCAGGATGATGAAGGTCATCACCACCGAGGAGAGGATCCAGGTTATCCCCTCCAGGGGGGTGCCGGCCAGGAGGCCGGCGGCGATCCGTTCGGCCAGCGACGAGGAGCCGATGTTGACCAGCATGTTCCCCATCACGATGCTGATCAGGAGTCGCGGGGGGTCGGAGAGGAGCGAAGCGATCAGCCCCCCGGGGCCGGGGCGGCGGCGCGTCAGCCTCTCGATGGCCATGCGGTTGAGGGAGAAGAGGGCCGTCTCGGAGGCGGAGAAGTAGAAGGAGAAGCCGATGCAGACGAGAAGGGCGAGGGCTTGGACGAAGATCATGATGGCCGTCCCGGTGGGAGGGAGGACGGGGGCCGGGCAGCCGGATGGCCGGGGCTTTTCAAAACTCTTTTTGCCATCTCAGATAGACCTTGGACTCCCCCCCGGCTTCGGCCGGGCGGCCCTCCTCCAGGCGGAGTTCCCGCTGGTGGCCGAGGATCAGGGCGTCGAAGAGACGATACTCCAATCCCAGGACCTGGTCAATTCCGGCCGGGCGGAGGGCGAGCCCGTAGACGGAGAAGAGCCGGTCGGACCAGGCGGAACGGACGGAGGCCCCGGTCTTCTTCTCCTCCTCGTCGTAGACGACGTCGGCGATCTCCCAGTCGCGGTCCTTATCCCGCAAGCCCCCGGAGAAGGCGCGGAAGAGGCGGCCGGCCAGGGAGCGGAGGGGGGAGCGCCGGGCGGGGGTCAAGGGGAGCGCGGAGAGGCTCCCCGTGAAGGCGTCGGTCCAGAGGTCGAAGGCGGCGATCCCGTGACGCTCCGGCTCCTCGCTCCGTCCCGCCGCGGGGGGGAGCCGCCCGTCCCGGGAAGGGGCGCCGGACTTCCCCCGGACCAGGGACCGGAGGAGATCCCGCGCCGGACCGAAACCCGGCGCCGGGAAGAGGAGGAGCGCGAGCGCGGCGAGGAGGACGCCCAGGCCGCACCACCAGCGCTTTCGGCGTTTTCCGTTCATTCTCCGTCTCGAGGGCGCCGCGCCATAGACGCTACGCGCTTTGCGTTCTGCGCTATGCTACTTTTAGTTTCTCCCTGATCTTCTTCATCCCCCCGAGCTTGGCGTGGAGGCGGAGGGCTTCCTCCAAGTGGGCGCGGGCGCGGGAAGGGTCCCCCAGATCGCAGTAGGCCTCGGCGATCTTCTTGTGGCAGAAAGCGCGGTCCTTGCGGGAGATCGGGATGTCCCGGGAGAGCTTCTGGTAATAGCCGATGGCGTCCCGGGGCGCGGCCGGGCGGGCCAGGTCGCGGCAGAGGATGTCGCGGATCCTCTGGATGACCTCGGGGCGGAGCCGCCCCAGGCGGGGGCGGCGGGCGTCCTCGCGGAGGGCCTCTTCGTACTGGCGGACCGCCTCGGCGAAACGGCCCCTCGCCTGGTAGGCCTCGCCGAGGAGGAAAAGGCAATCGAGGTAGTCGATCGGACCGAGGCGGGAGAGGGGGTCGGCGCCGGCGCCCGCGCGGCGGCGGAGGTCTTCATAGGCGTCGATCGCCTCCTCCCCGCGTCCGCCCAGGAGGTCGTAGAGGACGAGAAGGGCCCGGGCCGGCGCCTCGTGGGACCGGCGGAGAAGAGACTCCCGGAAGGTGAGCGGCCCCGGCCGGCGGGGGACGGCGAAACGGCGGTCGTAGCCCGCCCGCTGGCGGTCGTCCCCGAGCACCCGGTAGGCTTCGATCAGGACGAACATCCGCCGGTGGGAGGCTTCCGGCTCCAGGGAGGAGATATCGGGGTGATACTTCTTGGCCAGGCGGCGGAAGGCGGA
>CAZOYW010000012.1:11451-12823 GCA_964584165.1 uncultured bacterium | reverse complement strand
CCGCACCTCGAGAATCCGGTAGTAGTCTTTGGCCTCTCTCCTCATTTTCCCGGGCTTGCCCGGGAAAATGAGTGTATCCTCCTTGGCCATGAAGCGCAATCTCCGCGTCGTCAAGCTCGTCCGCGACCGCATCCCCGAGATCGTGGCCCGCGAGCGCGGGCCGGAGGCGGGAGCGCACCGGGTGGCGGGGAAGCGGGAGTACCTCTCTCTCCTCCGGCGCAAGCTTAAGGAAGAGGCGGACGAGTATCTCGCGAGCGGGAAGGCCGAGGAGCTGGCGGACATCCTGGAAGTGGTCAGGGCCCTGGGAGAGGCGGCCGGCGTCGCCCCCCGCCGGCTGGAGGAGCTGCGGCGGAGGAAGGCGCGGGAGCGGGGGGGCTTCGGGGGGAGGAAGGTAATGATATTTAAGGTTACGCGAGGTTGCGCAAGGTTACGTAAGGATACGTGAGGTTACAAACAGCACGCTGGCGGCGACCTTTCGTAACCTTACGTAACCTCTTGTAACCTTACGTAACCTTTATTTGACGTACTTCCCGATGATCAGCTTCAGCCGCTTCTTGGTCGCCGCCGGCATCAACCGGGGATCGGTGATGATCGCGCACTGCAGGGCGTTGACGCAGCCGCAGGATCGGCGGGCGGGGATCATCCGGACCGCGGACCGGATGAGGTCCTGGGCCAGGGCGACGTTCTTCTTCAGGTTGGAGATCACCGCCTCGATCGAAACGTCCTCGTGGTCCTCTCCCGACCGCCAGACGTCGTAGTCGGTGACCAGCGCCACCGTCTGGTAGCAGATCTCGGCCTCGCGGGCGAGCTTGGCCTCGAAGAGATTGGTCATCCCGATCACGTCCATCCCCCACTGGCGGTAGACCCTCGACTCCGCCCGGGTGGAGAAGGCCGGCCCCTCCATGTTGAGGTAGGTCCCCCTGTCGTGGACGGTGGCGCCGAGCGCGACCGCCGCGTCGCGCAGGATCCGGCGCAGGACCGCGCAGGCCGGATCGGCGAAGGAGATGTGGCCCACGATCCCGTCTCCGAAGAAGGTGTTCTCCCGCCCCTGGTTGGTCCGGTCGAAGTACTGATCGGGGAGCACGACGTCCAGCGGCCGGATCTCCTCCCGGAGGCTGCCCACGGCGGCGATCCCGATCAGCCACTCCACGCCAAGCTTCTTGAAACCCCAGATGTTGGCCCGGTAGGGAAGCTCGGTGGGAAGATGGCGGTGGCCGACGTCGTGGCGGGGGAGGAAGGCGATCTCGCGGCCCTTAAGCTCTCCCACCACGAAGGCGCCCGAGGGGGCCCCGAAGGGCGTCTTCATCCGCACCCTCCGCACGCGCTTCAATCCTTCCATCTCATATAGTCCACTTCCGCCGATGACGCCGAT
>CAZOYW010000012.1:5478-11351 GCA_964584165.1 uncultured bacterium | reverse complement strand
CCCGGGGGCCAACCCAGGGGCCTTCCGCCCAGGACGTGGAAGTGGAGATGGTCCACCGCCTGGCCGGCGTCCGGCCCGCAGTTGACGGTGAGCCTCCAGCCGGAGAGAGAGACCGACTCCTTGCGGGCGATCTCCGCCGCCACCCGCAGGAGATGGCCGACCAGTTCCCGGTCCTCCTCCCCGACCTCGTTGAGCGAGGGGAGATGCCGGCGGGGGATGACCAGGATGTGAACGGGCGCCTGGGGGCGGATGTCGCGGAAGGCCAGCGCCCGGTCGTCCTCGTAGATGAGATCGGCGGGGATCCTGCCCTCGGCGATGGCGCAGAACAGGCATTCCTTCCCGGGCGGCGGCGTCATTGCGTCTCCTCGGTCTTCGCCACCGGCCGGCCGAAGAGGACCCGGGAGAGCTGGTCGTAATTCATGGAGATCAGCTCGCCCCCGGCCGTCCGCATCTCCATCCGGGGCGGCTCCACCAGGCCGGTCAGGATGTCGCCGTTGGCGAAGTGGACGATCTGGCGGACCGTGTCCGTCTCCCGGTCGACGTGGATCTCCTCGAGGTCATCGACCGCGACCTTAAGCTTGCCGTACTCGGTGGTGATCTCGAACTCCTCGGTCAGGATCTCCCCGGAGATGACGTCGCCGCTGAAGGTGATGAAGCGGTCCTGGTATTCGGGGTCGAAGACGACCGGCGAGATCCGGGACGCGTTCGCGGACAGCGGCGCCAGGGCGGGGTCGAGGAAGACCACCCCCCGAACCAGGCTGGCGCTGATCTCGAAGGGGCCGTGGTCCGACCAGCCCCGGAGGTTGTAATCGTCCTCGAAGAACTCGTTGAAATCGTCCTGGCGGCCGGAGCGGAAGATGACCCGGGTGACGTCGTTCTCTTCGGTCAGCTTCTCGGCCGAGGCGATGTCTCCAAAGTCGAGGCTCAGGGTCTGGAGGGACTGGCGCCAGCGGGGATGGAACTCCTGGCTCTCGATCTGGTAGCTCTTCTCCCAGAGCTTCAGGTCCTTGACCACGATCTCCTGGTTGTCGACGGTGTAGAGGCGGGCGTTGAAGACCCGGGACGGGGGCGTCGTGACGCAGGAGGACAGGACCAGGGGGAAAAGGGCAAGGGGGATCAGTCGTTTCATGCTGGAGGCTCCTTGGCTTTCGATCTCGGGCGCATCCGATTATACGCCTGGCAATGGCGCCCTGTTCAGGCGTTGTATTATTCCTCAATCCCGAGTCCGGCCGCAATCAAATACGGCTCTTGGCCCGAAAGCGTCGAAGCCGAAGGCGAGCCGAGGGGCCGTTTCTCAAGGTCGCTCGCGATTGGTCGCGTGAGCGTCTTGGAGTGCGGTGTCGCGACACCGCTTTGGAGTGCGGCGCCGCGGCACCGCTTTTTCTCGCATCGACCCGTCGGGACGATTAAGAGCGGCGTCATGCCGCCGCACTCCAAAAGGCGCCGAGACGAAGATTGAATGGTCAAGCCCTCCCGAAACGGCGCCCGGTCGGAGAAAGGTTAGCGGTCTCTACACTTTCGGGCCAAGAGCCTCAACTACACGCCCTTCCCCACGCATGGACGGAGAGGAGGGAGGCGGCGCGCGCGGGGGGGGAGGCGCGGGCGATCAGGTAACCAGCATCGCGTCGCCGAAGCTGTAGAAGCGGTAGCCCGCCCCGACCGCCTCCCGGTAGGCGGCGAGGACCTTCTCCCGCCCGGCCAGCGCCGAAACGAGCATGATCAGAGTCGAACGGGGCAGGTGGAAATTGGTGAGCAGCTGGAAACGGAGTTTGAAGCGATATCCCGGAAAGATGAAGATATCGGTCGAACCTGCCCCGGCGCGAACTTTCCCGCTCTCGTCCGCGGCGCTTTCCAGCGTCCGCGCGACCGTCGTCCCCACCAGCCAGAGGCGGTTGTCCCGACCCAGGGAGTTGACCGCCCCGGCGGTCTCGGGAGGCACTTCATAGAGTTCGGCGTCCATCCGATGCTCCTCCACCGTCTCCGCGGCGACCGGACGAAAGGTCCCTGCTCCGACGTGGAGGGTGACAAAGGCGGAAAGGACCCCCCTCCCCCGGAGAGATTCCAGAATCCCGGGGGTGAAATGGAAACCGGCGGTGGGGGCGGCCACCGCGCCGGGGACGCGGGCGAAGACGGTCTGGTAGCGCTCCGCATCCTCCCTCCTGGCGGAGGGAGGATAATCCGCGGGATCGCGATGGATATAGGGAGGGAGCGGCGTCCAACCCAGCCGTTCCAGGATCGCCGGGACCGGCTCCTCGCCGCCGAACTCGAGCGTCACCTCCCCCCCGCCCTGCTTGGCGGCTAAACGGGCTTGGACCCCCGGCCCGAAATCGATCTCGCCGCCCACGTGCAGTCGGGCGGAGGGGTGGACCAGGGCGGACCAGGTCCGTTTGCCCCTCTCGCTCAAGAGGAGCGCTTCCACCTTCCCCCCCGTCCCGACTTTTCGCCCGAAGAGACGGGCCTTGAGGACGCGGGTGTCGTTGAAGACGAAGAGGTCGCCGGGACGGACGAAACGGAGGAGGTCCGGAAACCGGAGGTGCTCGACAGCTCCGGACTCCCGGGAGAGGACCAGGAGGCGGGCATCCTCCCTCCTCCGCGGCGGATGCTGGGCGATCAGCTCCGGGGGAAGCTCGTAGTCGAAGTCGGAGGTATGCATGGGAATCAATGTGTCAGGCGTCAAGTGTTAGGTGTCAGGAAACGCCGGACGGCCGCTTTTCTTTACACCTGACACCTTTCTTCCTGACACCAGTTTTCATCGCACCTTGCACCTTACCCCTGACCCCGCTTGTCATCCCCATACCGCTCCATCTCGCTGTAGATACACCCGCAATACTGCTGTTTGTAAAGGCCGTGCTCTTCCGTGATCCGCCAGTGCTCCTTCCAGCCCGGGCGGAAGTCGCGGTAGAGAAACTCGATCCCGGCTTCCCGCCCGACCTCCTCCCCGATCCGTCGGATGAGGGAGTGCTTCTGCTTGACGCTGATCAGAAGGGTCGAGGTGAAGGCGTCAAACCCGGAGGCCTTAGCCTCCCGGGCGACGGCGGCGAGGCGGAGGCGGTAGCAGAGGGGACAGCGCTCCTCTTCGTGGAAGGAGACCGCCCGGAAGTACGCCTCCGGATCGTAGCGGGGGGGAAAGCGGACGGCGAAACCCGCCGCGGTGGAGAACTTCTCCAGGGCCTCCCGCCGCCTCTTCCACTCCGCGAAGGGATGGATGTTCGGGTTGTAGAAATAGCCCTCGACCGCCTGCCCCTCCTCCCGGAGCGCCCGGAAGGGGTAGGTGGCGCAGGGCCCGCAGCAGGCGTGGAGCAGTATGCGCATGGGAGGACGGACTTCGCAGGATGGTCGTGGCGGACAACCCGGAGATGGGAACGATAAATGGTGTCAGGTTTTAGGTGTCAGGAATCGCCGGCCGGCCGCTTTTTCTTGCACCTGACACCTTACACCTGACACCTATTTCCTCCCGATCCCCAACTCCCCCTGGACCGAGGCCGGCGGCTTGATCCCCAGATGCCCGTAGGCCTTCTCCGTCGCGCAGCGCCCCGTCCGGGTCCGCTTGAGGAAGCCCTTCTGGATGAGGAAGGGCTCGTAGACCTCCTCGATGGTGTCGGCCTCCTCTCCGATCGCCACCGCGATCGTCTCCAGGCCGACCGGTCCCCCGCCGTAGTTGGAGATGATGACGTCGAGGACGCGCTTGTCCATCTCGTCCAGCCCCTCCCCGTCGATCTCGAGGAGGCTTAAGGCCGCCCGGACGGTCTCGGGCGTGATCGCCCCTCCCGCCCGGACCTGGGCGTAGTCCCGCACCCGCCTCAGGAGCGAGTTGGCGATCCGGGGCGTTCCCCGGGAGCGGCGGGAGATCTCGGCGGCGGCGGCCTCGCCCAGCTCGACCTTGAGTATCCGCGCGGAGCGCGCGACGATCCGGGAGAGATCGGACGGGGGATAGAAATCGACCCGGTTGACCAGGCCGAACCGGCTCCGCAGCGGAGCGGTGAGGAGTCCGAAGCGGGTGGTCGCCCCGACCAGCGTGAAGCGGGAAAGGTTGAGGCGGACGGAGCGGGCGGACGGCCCCTGGTCGATCATGATGTCGATGACGAAGTCCTCCATCGCCGGATAGAGATACTCCTCCACCACCGAGGAGAGGCGGTGGATCTCGTCGATGAAAAGGATGTCGCCGTCCTTCAGGTTGGTGAGGAGGCCGGCCAGGTCGCCGGCCCGCTCGATCGAGGGGCCGGAGGCGGCCTTGACCGCGACGTTGAGCTCCTGGGCGATGATGTAGGCGAGGGTCGTCTTCCCCAGCCCGGGCGGGCCGTAGAAAAGGGCGTGCTCGAGCGGCTCCCGGCGCGATTTGGCCGCCTCGATCGCGATCAGGAGCCGCTCCTTGACCTTCTCCTGGCCGACGAACTCGGAGAGCGAGAGGGGCCGGATCTGGGTCTCGAAGGCGAGATCGCGCTCCTTCAGGGCTTCGCGGAGAAAACGTTTGTCGGGGGATGGGGGCATGCGTCAGTTGCTTTCCTGTCCGAATGCGATAGCCAGGGAAACGCGGAAATATGGAAACATAGAAATATTTCCACCGCTTATATGTGTTTTAGCGCTTCCTTCAAGAGCTGCTCCACAGTCCACCCCTCCTCGGCGGCGGCGAGAGCGGCTTCGATCGCCTTCTGGGCCTGGAGCGGCTTGTAGCCGAGAGAGAGGAGGGCCTCCAGGACGTCGGCGGACTTCGCCTCCCCTCCCGCGAGCCTGGACTGGGCGGCCTCGCGCGCCAGGGCGGGGAGGAGAGAGATCTTGTCCTTGAGCTCGACCACGAGCCGCTCCGCGGTCTTCTTCCCGATCCCGCGGACGGAAGAGAGGAGACGGACGTCGCCGGAGGCGACGGCCTGGCGGAAGGCGGAGACGGAGACGCCGCTCAGGATGGCGAGCGCCGTCCGGGGGCCGATCCCCGAGACGCCCAGGAGCAGGTCGAAGACTGCCCGCTCCTCCTCGGCGGCGAAGCCGTAGAGCGTGACCTCGTCTTCGCGGTGGTGGAGATGGGTGAGGAGCTTCACCTCCGCGCCGGGACGGGGCAGGGCCTCGTAGCTGGAGATGGGGAGGAGGACGCGGTAGCCGATCCCGCCCGCCTCGATGACGGCGTGGTGGGGGGTGGCGGCAACGAGGGTGCCTTTGAGGTAGTCGATCATGGCATCCGGGTGTCAGGTGTCAGGTGTCAGGTGTCAGGGAACGCCGAGCGTTTGGTTTCCTGACACCTAAAACCTTTCACCTGACACCATTGGCTTCATTTTCTACGGTCCAATCCTTCTGCTCTCTCCGACCATTGTTTGTCCTGGAAGAACGTGATCCCCAAGGCCAGGGCGTCGGCGGCGTCGGGGGGAGGCGGCGGGTCGGGCAGGGAGAGCAGGGCCTGGACCATCCCCTGGACCTGGCCCTTGCCGGCCGCGCCGAACCCCACTACCGCCTTCTTCACCCTCCGGGCGGCGTAGGAATGGACGGGGACGCCGGCGCGGGCGGCGGCCGCGAGGCAGACCCCCCTCACCTCGCCCAGTCGGATGGCGGCCCGGACATTGACGTGGTGAAAGACCTCCTCCAGGACGACGGCGGAGGGAGAGTGGCGGGAGAGGAGATCCTCGATCCCGGCCTGGATGCGCCCGAGTTTCCCCTCCGGAGCGGCCCGGGCCGGGTTCCGGATGACCCCGTGGGCCACCGAGACGATACCCCCCCTCCCCTCCTCCAGGATCGCGAAGCCGGTGGCGTTCGTTCCCGGGTCGATGGCCAGAATGCGCGTCGCGCCGGGGTCAGCCCGCGGACTGGAGGCTGGCGAGGATATCTTCGGGGACATCGAAATTGGCGTAGACGTTCTGGACGTCGTCGTTGTCTTAAAGCGCATCCAT
>CAZOYW010000012.1:0-5468 GCA_964584165.1 uncultured bacterium | reverse complement strand
CGTCATGATCCTCCAAAACGCCGACCAGGTCAATGACCTGGCGGGCGTCGTCCCCGGTGACCTTCACCTCGTTCAGGGGGAGCATGGTGACCTCGGCCGTCGCCGGAGCGACCCCCCCCTTGATGAGATCGGCCTTGACCTTCTCCAGGGCGTTGGGAGCGGTGTAGATCTCGTAGCCGTCCTCGGCCACCTGGAAGTCGTCCGCCCCCGCCTCCAGGGCGAGGGCGAGGAGGGCGTCCTCCCCCGCCGCTTCCTTGGCGACGGTGATGAAGCCGCGGCTCTCGAAGATCCGGGCGACCGCGCCCGCGCCGGCCAGCCTCCCCCCCTTCTTGGAGAGGATGTTCCTAAGCTCGGCGGTGGTCCGGTTGCGGTTGTCGGTGAGCGCCCGCACCAGGATCGCCACCCCGCCCGGGCCGAAGATCTCGTAGGTGCACTCCTCGTAGGAGACCCCGGGGAGTTCGCCCGTCCCCTTCTTGATCGCCCGCTCGACGTTGTCGGCGGGCATGTTGACGTCCCGGGCCGACTGGACGACCGTGCGCAGGCGGGGGTTCTTCTCCGGGTCGCCCCCGCCCAGGCGGGCGGCGACGGTGATCTCCTTGACCAGCTTGCTGAAGAGCCTCCCCCGCTTGGCGTCCGCCGCCCCCTTGTAATGCTTGATCTTGGCCCACTTGGAATGTCCGCTCATCGATTATCTCCTGTTAGATATCCATCTTCCCGAGAGGATACTATCATGTTTCATTTATCATTTTTCATTGGTCAAGTATCAAGTAACGGGAGCCCGCTACTTGACCGTTGCTACTTGAAAAATGACCAATGATATATGACTTATTCCTCGCCCTCCTCCTGTCCCTTCTTGTGCGCCTCGACGATCTTGGCCGCGAGCTGGGCGGGGACCTCCTCGTAGCGGTCGAACTCCATGCTGAACTCCCCCGCTCCGCCGGTCATCGAGCGCAGCTCCGTGGAGTACTTGAGGAGCTCGGCCATCGGGACCTGGGCCTTGACCACCTGGTAGCCCCCTTCGGGGGACATCCCCAGGATGCGCCCGCGGCGGGAGTTCAGGTCGCCCGTGATCGTGCCCATCTGCTCCATCGGGATCCGAATGGTGACGTTCATGATCGGCTCCAGGAGGACCGGGCGGGCGGACCGGCAGGACTCCTTGAAGCCCATCCGACCGGCCACCTGGAAAGCGATGTCCTTGGAGTCGACCGGGTGGGTCTTGCCGTCGTAGACCGTGGCGATCACGTCCACCACCGGGAAGCCGGCCAGGACCCCCCGCTCGGCCGCGGAGAGATACCCCTTCTTCACCGACTGGACGAGCTGGGCCGGGATGTGGCCGCCGACCACCTCGTCGGAGAAAAGCAGCTTGCCCCCCCAGGGAAGCTCGATCAGCTCCCGGCGGGCCCGCCCCTCGGCGTTCTCCGCCCCCGGGGTATAGGGCTGGACGTGCATCCAGACCTCGGCGAACTGGCCGGCGCCGCCGGTCTGCTTCTTGTGGCGGTACTTCGACTCGCCCTTCCCCTTGAGCGTCTCCTTGTAGGCCACCTTGGGCTCCCGGAGGTCGACGTCGACGTGGAAGTTGTTGCGCATCCGGCTCATCGCCACCTGGATCTGGACGTCGCCCAGGCCGGAGAGGATGAACTCCTTGGTCAGGGGATCCCTCCGGGCGATCAGGGTGGGGTCCTCCTCGGTGAACTTGTGGAAGGCCTCGGAGATCTTCTCCTCGTCGCCCCGGTTCTTGGGGTAGACCGCGAAGATCGCGGTCGGCGAGGGGAAGCTTATGGGCGGGAATTGGACCGGGCGGGCCGGGGCGCAGAGGGTGTCCCCGGCCGAGGTGACCTTGAGCTTGGTCAGGGCCACGATGAAACCGGGGATGGCGGCGGCGAGGTCGACCTGCTCCTTGCCCTTGATGAAATAGAGGTGGCCGATCCGCTCCTTCTTCCCCTTGTTGGCGTTCAGAACCTCCGACTCCGGCAGCAGCGTCCCCGACCAGATCCGGAGGTAGGAGAGCTGGCCCACGAAGGGATCGGTGACCGACTTGAAGACCTGGGCGACCAGGGGCGCGGACTTGTCGGGGGCGACCGCCTGGTCCCCGACCGCGAGGGGTCCCCGGTCGGTCGGAGAGGGAAAGAAGTCGCAGACCGCCTTCAGGAACTCCTTCACCCCGACCAGGCCGAGCGCGGCGCCGGGGAAGACCGGGGCCGCCTTGCCCTGGCGGAAGGCGGAGCGGAAGCCGCCCGCGATCTCCTCCGGGGAGAGGGTGCCGCTCCCCAGATACTTCTCGATCAGGGCGTCGTCGGACGCGGCGGCGGCGTCGATGATCTTCTCGCGGAAGCCGGCGGCGGCGCTTTTGTAGGGCTCGGCGAGCGCCGCGGAGGCAGAGGCGGCGAAGAGGCTCTCGGTCGAGGTGCAGGCCGCCTGATCGCCGTGGGGCAGGGCGACGGGGATCACGGTCTCCCCCAGGGCCCCTTGCAGCCGCTCCAGGCAGGCGGCGAAGCTCACGTTCTCCTTGTCGAGCTTGGAGACGAAGAAGCTGACCGGGACGCCCTTCGCGCGGGCGGCGTTCCAGACCCGGCGGGTCCCCGAGTCCGACCCGGCTGAACCGTCCACCACGATGACCACGCTGTCGGCCACCGCGAGCGCCATCTCGACCTCGCCCCAGAAATCGACATAGCCCGGCGTGTCGAGGAGGAAGATCTGCTTCCCGTGGGCGGAGAGGGCGAGCGGGACGGTGCGGATGGAGATCTTGCGCGACTTCTCCTCCTCGTCGGTATCGGAGAGCGAGGTTCCCTGGTCGACCGAGCCCTGCCGGGTGTTGGCCCCGGCGGCGAAGAGCAGGGCGTCGACCAGGGTGGTCTTCCCCGCCCCGTTGGCGCCCAGGACGGCGAGGGTGCGGACGTTGGCGACTTCCAGTTCAGGCATGATTCGGGTTCCTTGTCAGTTCAGGCTCGTTGGCGGACAAGCGTTCCATCCGATCTCGTCGACGGCGCGGACGGCGAGAAGGGCGTTTGAGGTCTAGGACGCTCGGGTTGGCAATCTGCCTGATCCCGGGGCCTCCAGGCTGGAGGCCCGGGATCAGGCACGGCTGATGTATTCCCTGGTCCGGGTGTCGACCTTGATCGTTTCGCCCTGGGCGATGAAGAGGGGGACCAGAACCTCGAGCCCCGTCTCCAGCTTAACCGGCTTGCGGACGTTGGTCGCGCTGTCTCCCTTGAGCCACTCCGGGGACTCCACCACCTTGAGGCTCACGCTCGAGGGGAGCTCCAGGACCAGGGGGCGGTCGCCGTCGGAGAAGAGGACGTCGTAGGCCCCCCCCTCCACCAGAAAGGGGCTCATCGGGTCGGCGAGCGACGCCGGGAGGGTGATCTGGTCGAAGGACTCGGGATCGATGAAGACGTAGCCGGAGCCGTCCCGGTAGCTGTATTCGAGCTTCCGGCGATCGAGGCTGACGATCTCCACGGGCTCGGTGGAGGAGAAGCGGACGGGGGCGGAGGCTCCGGTCTTAAGGTTGCTGAGCGTGGCCTGGACGAAGGCCCTCAGGTTGCCCGGGGTGCGGTGGTGCACTTCCTGCACCAGGTAGACGTCCCCCTGGTAGCGGATGGCGTTGCCTTTTCTGAGATCGTTGCCGGTGGCCATTCTCGTTATCCCCCTGAAAAGATGGTCTATGGGTTAGGGTTAAGATACTGGTCTGGGCTGGGGTGAGGTTGATGGCGCCAAGCGCCGGACGGGTGGTCGGGGCACCTTACCCTATCCCATCCCCCAGACCCAATTCTTCACCCTCTCCTGCCTACTTAAGCGTTCTGGATCGCGACCTCGAACCCCTGCCGGTCGGGCGGGGCGGAATAGAGGGGATAGCCCGCCCGCTGCTCCAGGTAGAGGTGGGCCTCTTCGCTCGCCTCGGCCGCGGACCGGTCGTCCCAGATCGTGACCGATACCGCCTTGAATTTCTCCCGGTCGAGGAGGAGATAGAAGCCACGATATCCCCGGCTTGACCGGATCTCGGGGTTGATGTAATCCTGGTACAGCTTGACGACTTCGTCGACCTTATCCGGTTTGAGCGACAGGGTTATGATCTGGGCATACATGGTCACGCCTCCCGTTGACCAAGGGAGTCTTATCACAAACGGGGAGAAAGGTTCAAGTAGAAGCGCGAAGGGCGCATGGTAAACCCCGGCGGTCCGATCGTAAACAGAAAACATGGCCGGAATGGACAGAACGGACGGACGGGAGACCCCCGGCCCGGAGGAATTCTGCGGGCTCTGCCCGCGCCGCTGCGGCGTCGAACGCTCCTCGGGGGAGACCGGCTTCTGCCGGACGGGGAGAGGACTCCTGATCGGGGCGATCTGCCTGCACCGGGGGGAGGAGCCGGTCTTGGGGGGGGCGGAGGGGATCTGCAACGTTTTCTTCGCCCACTGCAACCTCCGCTGCCTCTACTGCCAGAACTACCAGATCAGCCGGAACGACCGCCGGGAGAAGGAGTGGGCCCTCTCCCTCCCCGAGGCGGTCCGGAGGATCGAGGAGGTCCTCGACCGGGGCGCCCGCGCGGTCGGCCTCGTCTCCCCCTCCCACTGCCTTCCCCAGGCCGTCTCACTGATCGGGGCACTGCGGGAACGGGGGAGAAAGGGGCCCTTCATCCTGAACACCAACGGCTACGACCGGGCGGAGGGATTGCGCTCCCTCGCCGGCCGGATCGATGTCTACCTCCCCGACCTGAAGTACCTGGACCCGGCACTCGCCCGGAGCTACTCCGGGGCGAGGGACTACCCCGAGGCGGCGCGCGCGGCGCTCAAAGAGATGTACCGCCAGAAGGGGGACGCGCTCGAGCTGGACGAAGGGGGGCGGGCGCGGAGCGGATTGATCGTCCGCCATCTCGTCCTCCCCGGCGCGGTCGAGAACTCGAAGCGCTGCCTCCGCTTCATCGCCCGCTCCCTCTCCCCTAAAGTCCATCTCTCCCTGATGTCCCAGTATCACCCCACGCCGGAGGTGGCCGGACACCCGCTCCTCCGGAGGAGGATCACGCCGGAGGAATACGCGGAGGTCGTGGAGGAGATGACCCGGATCGGTTTCGAGAACGGCTGGGTCCAGGAGCTGGAGAGCGCTCCCCACTACCTGCCCGACTTCAAACGCCCGGAGGCCTTTGAATAAGGTTGGTCGCGATTGGTCGCGTAAGCGTCTTGGAGTGCGGTGTCGCGACACCGCTTTGGAGTGCGGCGCCTCGGCGCCGCTTTATCTTCGCTTCGACCGGTCGGAACGATTAAGAACGGCGTCTTGCCGCCGCACTCCAAAGCCGCTCGCGCGGCTATCGGCCAGCCCGGCCGCCCCCCCCCCGAAATGGCGCCCGGTCGGCGAAAGGTTAGCGGTCTCTGCGCTTTCGGGCCAAGAGACTCACTTCTTACTTCTCACTTCTGACTTCTCTTCGTCTCCTCCCCCACCCAGTCGAGATACTCCTCGTTCCCGCCGACGATGGGGAG
>CAZOYW010000011.1:27624-84909 GCA_964584165.1 uncultured bacterium | reverse complement strand
CGCCGTTGTAGTCCCCGGAAGCCAGCGCCGTCAGGTTGACCGGCACCTGCGGGCCGCAGGAGGGCGAAGGCGATGGCGTCGGGGGGACCGGCGTGGGCGTGAACGGAGTGGCCGTCGGCGCCGGCGTCTTGAATCCTTCCGGAGTCGGAGTCGGCGTCGGGGGGGTGGGGGTGGTGAAGGCGATGGCGATGTCGTAGGTGGAAGAGGCCGAGCCGTAGCCGTCGACCACGAGGTAGTAGGCGTCGGGGGCGGCCGGGTAGACGATCCGTTCGGGTTCGGTCCCGAGGTTGGTCGAGGCGGCGACGCAGCTGGAGGCCGAGGGCGCGTCGCAGAGGAGGAGGTCGAGGTCGTCGGCGAGGTTGCCGAGGTCGATCGTCACCGTGCCGGGAACGCCGGTCACGAAGCGGTAGACCACGTCCTTGGCGTTCTCCGGGAACTTGATGCAGGAGTAGACATCGTAGTTATCGGCGAAGCCGGAGTTGTCGAGGCTGCCCGCGTAGTTCAGCGTCGCGTTGATCGGGGCCTCGAAGACCTCGCCCACCGGCGTCGGCGTCACCGAGGGCGTCGGCGTGACGGAGGGGGAGGGCGTCGCCGTCGGCTCGGCGATGAGGATGCCCGCGAAGGCGTCGGGCGAGGAGGACATGCCCGCCTGGTAGGGGTTCATCAGGGGGAAGTCGTAAGAGTAGGTAAAGCCCGTGACGTAGGTCGAGCGGAGCGCGGCGTTCACGGCGATCCCGTAGCCGAAGTCCGAGCCGCCGCCGCCGAGGAAGGTGGAATAGGAGAGGGTCGAGCCGTCGGGTCCGAAGCGGCTGACGAAGGCGTCGTAGTCGCCCCCGATCGTCGGCTGGTAGGCGTTGACGATCGGGAAGAAGTAGGGGGCGTTGGAGGAGTCGGTCTCCCCCGTCACGTAGGCCGCCCGCCCGGCGTCGACGGCGATGTCATAGCCGACATCCAAGGCGCCGCCGCCGAGGAAAGTGGAGTAGGCGAGCGTGGATCCGGAGGGAGCGAACTTGCTGACGAAGGCGTCGGCGTCCCCGCCGCCCGGGATCGGCTGGTAGGCGTTCGCGGTCGGGAAGAGGTTATTGGAGAAGGAGTTGGTCACCCCGGCGACGTAGGCGGAACCTGCCGAATCGACGGCGATTCCACAGCCGTAGTCGTAGCCATCGCCGCCGAGGAAGGTGGAGTAGGCCAGGGACGACCCCGCCGTCGCGAACTTGGTTACGAAGGCATTGTAGCGGCCGTTCCCGAAGTCCGCCTGGTAGGCGTTGACGGTCGGGAAGAGGGAGCCGGAGGAGTGCATCGTCTCCCCGGTGACATAGGCGGAACCGGCCGAGTCGAGGGCGATCCCGTAGCCGTAGTCCGGGTCCGCCCCGCCGAGGTAGGTGGAGAAGGCGAGAGCCGATCCCGTGGGGGCGAGCTTGGCGACGAAGGCATCGTAGGCGTAGCCCCTTTCTTGTTCCCCGCCGGTCATGGACGACTGGTAAGCGTTAACGGTCGGGAAGGGTCCCCCGTCCGAGGACTGAGTGGAGCCGACGATATAAGCGGCGCCCGTCGAGTCGACGGCGATCCGGCGCCCCTCGTCGTTGTCGGCCCCGCCGAGGTAGGTAGAGTAGAGGAGCGAGGAGCCGGCCGAGTCGAGGCGGGTGACAAAGGCGTCCTCCTTGGTCTCCTTCCCGTCCTTTCCGGACTGACGGCTGGACTGGTAGGCGTTCAGGGTCGGGAAGTCGCTGGATTCGGTGTAGCCGGTGACGAAGGGGTTGAGGGCGGAGTCGAGGGCGAGCCCGTAGCCGTAGTCGGAGTTACTGCCCCCGAGGTAGGTCGAGAAGACGAGCGAGGATCCGGTGGAGAGGAACTTCGTCACGAAGGCGTCGGGCGAGGAGGTCATCGCGGCCTGGTAGGGGCTCGCGAGCGGGAAGTCGTAAGATTCGGTCTCGCCGGCGACGTAGAAGTCTCCCGCGGAGTCGGCCGCGATGGCGTAGCCGTAGTCCGAGCTGTTCCCCCCGAGGAAGGTTCCGTAGGTGTAGTCCCAGAGGATGGGGGAGGGGGTGGGGACGGGGGTCTTGTAGCCCTCCGGGGTGGGTGTGGCGGAGGGGGGCGGTGTCGGGGTCAGCGGAGTCGGCGTGGCGGAGGGGGGAGGGGTCGGCGTCTGGTAGCCCTGCGGCGTCAGTGTCGGAGAGGGGGTGAGGAGGTTGCCGAAGCGGGCGAGGAAGGCGTCGGAACCGCCCGCGATGTTCCCCTGATACGGGTTCGCGATCGGGAAGTCGCCGCTATAGGTGTAACCGGAGACAAAAGCGCTCCGGTCCGGGCCAAGGGCGATTCCGTAGCCCTCGTCGGTGCTGTTCCCGCCGAGATAAGTAGAGAAGACTAGCGCGGAGCCGGCCGGGGCCAGGCGGGTGACGAAGACGTCGGGGGTGCTGTTTACCGAGGTCTGGTAGGCGTTCAGGATCGGGAAGTCGGAGGAGTTGGTGTAGCCAGTTGCGAAGGCATTTCCGTTGGCGGTGACGTCGATCCCGTATCCGTAGTCGGAGCTCTCCCCGCCAAGGAGCGTCGAATAGAGGAGCGCGGAGCCCGTCGGCCCGAACTTGCTGATGAAGGCGTCATCGCTGCCGGCGTTGTATTGCTGGTAGGCGTTCTGGGTCGGGAAGAAGGGGTCCTCGCTGGTGTCGGTGGTTCCGGTGACGTAGATGTTGCCGGCGGCGTCAAGGGCGACGCCCTCCGCGTAGTCCTGTCCGGACCCACCCAGATAGGTCGAATGGACGAGGGTCGATCCGGTCGAGGAGAGGCGGGTCACGAAGGCGTCGTGTGAGCCGCCGGCGTAGGACGGCTGGTAGGCGTTCTTGGTCGGGAAATAGACCGGGAGCCCCGAGGAGGAGGTCGAGCCCACGACGTAGGCGATACCGCCGGCGTCGATACGGATGTCCACGGCTTCGTCGTCGGATGATCCCCCGAGGTAGGTCGAATAGTCCAGCGCGGAACCGGAGGGTGAGAACTTGGTCACGAAGGCGTCATAATCGCCGAGGAGGTAGGGCTGGTAGGGGTTCTCCAGGGGGAAGTCGTGGGATTCGGTCTCCCCGGTCACGTAAGCGGACCCCGCCGCATCGACGTCGATCCCGTATCCGTAGTCGTAGTTCATCCCGCCGAGATAGGTGGAGAAGAGGAGGATGGAGCCGGAGACGTCGAGGCGGCTGACGAAGGCGTCGGCCTGCCCGCCCGGGGTGCCCTGGTAGGCGCTCTCGACCGGGAAGTCGTAGGAGTAGGTGTAGCCCGTCACGGAGGCCGATCCGTCCGGGCCGGCCACGACCGCGTAGCAGTAGTCGCTGTTGGTTCCGCCGAGGTAGGTGGAGAAGAGCAGGGTGGATCCGTCGGAGGAGAAGCGGGAGACGAAGCCGTCGTCGCTTCCCGACCGGGCCGCCTGGTAGGGGTTGGCGGTGGGGAAATTGTCCGAACTAGTGTAGCCGGCGACGAAGGCGCAGCCGGAGGAATCGATGGCTACGCCGTGGCCGTAGGCGTAATCGTAATTGGCGCCGCCGAGGTAGGTGGAGTAGTCGAGCATGACCGTCACGGGCGTCGGCGTGGGCGGGATGGGCGTCGGGGGGGTCGGGGTCTGAGCGAAGAGGGGGCCGGCGACGAGCAGGCCGGCCGCGGCGACGGACAGGATCGTCTTGGTCATGGGGGCTCCTTCAGGAAAGGGGGTTGCGGTGGATGGTGCTGTGCGCTGACCAGGAAACATGGAATAAAGCCTATGGGAAAGCGCTGGCAAAGTCAACCGAAAATCAATAGGTCCTATAGGACCTATAAGTCCTATAGGACCTGTGGAAAGTCCGCCTCCCGTTTTCGGCAGTCCGCCCTCCCGTTTCCGGAAGGCCGGCCTTTCTCCGGCCAAACTGCTTCCACTAGCCTTTCTGGCCGTAGATCGCCGGCAGATCCACCAGCGGAGTGGGGTTGATCGTCTCGGGGAGGCCGATCGACCGCATCAGGTTTTTGAAGACCGTCTCCTCGATCGTCTCCCGCTGGTCCGGAGCCATCCCCCGGAGCGGGATCTGGGCGCCCGCGATCATCTCGTGCCCCCCCGCGGACCCTTTCCCCTCCACCGCCTTGCGCAGCATCCGCCCGGCGCGGGTGTTGGAGCGGGTGGTGCGCAACGAGAGGTAGAGGGTGTCGCGGTAGCGGCCGGAGACCAGGCACCAGGTAGAGCGGCGCAGGGAGAGGAGGAGATCGGCGAACTGGGCGACGAAGCCGGGGTGATTGACCTGGTGGAGGCGGGCGCCCACGAAGGACTTGTAGGTGAAGGCCTGCTCGAGGGCATGGTGGAGCTGCTGGAAGAACTCCCGCCCCCGGCGCGGGTGCTCGATCCGGGAGATCAGCTGGTGCTTAACCAGGGGGAAGAGGAAGGTGGCGGCCTCGATGTCGCGCCGGGTCACCTCCCGCCCCAGGTGCTGGGTCTCGGAGACGATCCCGTAGTAGAGGGCGGTAGCCAGCGGGGGGGGCGTCTCCACCCCGGCCGCCCTCAGGTACTCGGTCAGGATGGTGGCGGTCGAGCCGGCGTCGGGCTCGATCTCCAGGAACTGGGCGCGGGTGGCGGGGAGCTTGGGATGGTGATCGATGACGATCAGGGGGACGGCGTTCGCCGGGAAGAGGTTGTTCCCCGCCCCCGGCTGACAGTCGACCAGGGCCGTGCCCGGGAATTTCCGGAAATGGGAAGGCCGGACGGGCACCGCGCGGATCTTGAGGAGGGAGTTCATGTAGCGGTTCTCCTCCCGGGCGAGGATCCCGCCGTAGGCGATGAGGCAGGCGACCTGGGCCTTGGTCTCGAGGAGGTGCTTCAGGGCCCAGGCGCTGGCCAGTGAATCGGAGTCGGGGTGGTTGTGGGTGAGGATGAGGAGGGTGGGGATCCCCCGGCACGCCTCGAGCAGTCGTCCCACCTGGTTCCCGTCGGTCATGTCCGTCCGTTCGCGCTCTCCCGCGGCGGATGCTTCGCCGCCGCGGGCGTGGTTTGTGGGGAGGGCGGCCTGGGCGGCCGCCGGGATATTGCGTCAGCGGCGGGGGGACGCCCCGCCGCGGGGGTGTCGCGGGAAGCTTTGAGAAAGTGTGGCACAGGGCGGGGTGGAGGCGCAAGCGGAATCGGACGCCGGGGAAGAGCGGCCCGCTCAACGCTTCAAGAACCCCCGGAGTTTCGCCAGGGGGTAGGTGTTGACCACGTCGCCCTTCGCGAGCCAGCCGCGCCGGGCGGTGAAGACGCCGTAGCTCATCAGGGGGAACTGCGCGACGGAGTGGGCGTCCGTGCTGATGACGATCTTCGCCCCCGCCGCCCGGGCCATCCGGGCGTGGACGTCGTTCAAGTCCAGACGGGAGGGGTGGGCGTTGATCTCCAGGATCACCCCTTCCCCCGCCGCCGCCCGGATCACCTCCTCGATGTCCACCGCGTAGGGCTCCCGCTCGAGGAGGAGCCTCCCCGTGGGGTGGGCGAGGATGTTCACCCGGGGGTTCTTCAGGGCGGAGACGATCCGCTTCGTCATCTCCTTCTCGGGCAGGCTGAAGCGGGAGTGGACGGAGGCGACGACCACGTCGCATTCGTCGAGGACCGCGTCGGGGAGATCGAGCCGGCCGTCGGCGAGGATGTCCACCTCGGCGCCCTTGAGCAGCGCGATCCCCTTCGCCCCGTCCCGGGCCTTCTCGATCGCCCGGAGGTGGCGGGACATCTCCGCCGCGGAGAGCCCGCCCGCCACCCGGACCGCCCGAGTGTGGTCGGTGAGGGCGAGGTACTCGTAGCCCTGCGCCTGCGCGCCCGCCGCCATCTCGGCGATGGAGTTCTTCCCGTCGGTGGCGGTGGTGTGGGCGTGGAGGTCGCCCCGGACGTCGGCGAGCTCGATCAGGTCCGGGAGCTTCCCCGCCGCCGCGGCCTCGATCTCGCCCCGGTTCTCGCGGAGCTCCGGAGGGATCCAGTCGAGCCCGAGGAGGCGGTAGCACTCCTCCTCCGTCTTCCCGGCCAGGGGTTTCCCCTCCTCCCCGGCCCGGAAGATCCCGTACTCGCTGACCTTGAGACCCCTCTCCTGCGCCCGGCGGCGCAGGGCGATGTTGTGGTCCTTCGACCCGGTGAAGTAAAGGAGGGCGGCCCCGAAGGATTTCTCCTCGAGGACGCGGAGGTCCACCTGGAGGCCGCCGCGGAGGCGGAGGCTCGACTTGGTCGGACCCCGCGAGATCACCGCCTCGGCCCCGTCGTAGCCGGCGAAGGCCTCCATCAGGGGGCCGCCGTCCGAGGAGATGGCGAGGATGTCCAGGTCGCCGATCGTCTCCCGCCGCCGCCGCAGGGAGCCGGCCGGGACGAGCTGCTTCACTCCGGGGACGCCCTGGAGACGGCCGACGATGGACTCGGCGTAGGTGAAGCCGACGTCCAGGCGGGTGCGCGCCGCCCCCGGCCGGTAGGCCGCGATCGCGCGGAGAATCTTCTCCTCGCTCTTGGCGCCCATCCCCGGAAGGTCGCGGAGCTTGTGCTCGCGGGCGGCGGCCTCGAGCTGGTCGAGCGCTTCGATCCCGAGGCGGTCGTGGAAAAGCTTGACCTTCTTCGGGCCCAGCCCCTCGATCCGGAGGAGCTCGGGAAGGCCGGGGGGAAGCTTGTTCTTCAGCTCTTCGAGGAAGTTGAGCCGTCCGGTCCGGGCGAGCTCGGAGATCTTCTCGGCGATCGAGGTTCCGATCCCCGGGAAGCGGGTGAGGTCGCCCCCCGCCTTGGCGATCTCGGCCACGTTCTCGGGGAGGTCCGCGATGGTCCGGGCGGCGTTCCGGTAGGAGCGGACGCGGAAGGGGTTCTCACCCTGGATGTCGAGGATATCGGCGATCTCCTCGAAACAGCGGGCGATCGTCTCGTTTTCCATATAAAAATTCCTTCGGAATTTTTATAGACCCGGATCCAACGATTACTCCTCAGTATACGCCATTTCTGGGCAGCGCAGGATCGTCGATTTCAGCTTCTTTCCTCTTTTATCGTTCTTACGATGAAAGAGGAAAGAAGCCGGCCGATCTCGCGGCTAGTCTTGGCGGTGGGATGGCACCAGTCGAAGTAGGTCCCCTTTCCCTCCATATGAAACTCGCGGAGCGCGGGGAGGAGATCGAGGAAGGGGAAACCGCGTTTGGCGGCAAGCTCGCGCAGCTTCCGCTGGGGCCGGTCTTCCCGGAAAGAGGCGTAGACCTGAAAGGCGTTGGGGAAGGCCACGATCGCGGCCCGGAAGCCGTGTCTCCCGGAGAGGGCTTTCAGGCGGTCGAGCTCCCGATCCACCGCCGCCCAGGAGCCTTCGTCCCAGGCGGCTCCCCAGTCGAAGCGGGCCCGCGCGGCCAGGCGGAGGAAACGCCCGGGGTCGTTCATCCAGGAGAGGTCGCCCATCTCCGCGGTCCAGCCCAGGCGCTCCTCGCCCTGCTCCCGGACGAAGCGGCGGAGCTTCAGGTTCGCGTAGATCGTGTCGGCGAGGAGGCTGTGGCGGCGGAGCCAGCCCCGGGCGCCGAGCTCGCCCGCGAAGCCCCAGGGCGGGCGGCTGTCGTTGAGGTAGAAAGCCACGACGACCAAGTCCGGATGGGCCTTGAGCCCCCGCTCCTCCAGGATGTCGATCTCCTCCTTCAGGCCGACGTCCCCCACCCCGCCGTTGACCACCGAGACCCGGCGGGAGGGGAAGTCCTCCCGGAGCCGGCTTTCGGCGATCTCGACCCAGGTCTCCTCCCGGGGGAGGTAGTCCTCCCAGGTGATCGAGTCGCCCAGGACGAGGACGCGGAACTCGTCCGGGCCCTTCTCCTCCGGGAGTTCGGCGTCGCGGAAGCCAAGGGAGTTCACTTCCATCAGGACGTCCTGGCCGGAGATGCGGTGGTTTTTGATGAGGACCCGGGAGCCGGGGATCAGCCGCCGCCCCCGCGGCGTGTACTCGATGAAGGCTTCGGCGTCGCCTACCGCCGTGGCGGCGAGCCGCCCCGCGCCCGGGCGGACCACCCGGGTCCGGGAGAGGCGGAGGTAGAGCTCGAAGCCGCCGAGGAGGAGAAGGACGGCGAGGAGCCAGAGGGACAAGGCAAGGGCGCGGTGGCGGTTCGATCTCATGGCGGCAAATTTTAGAGTTTCGCCTCCCCTGGTTGGCCGTTATTATACCAACCCCGGCTCGCGGCTACGAACGCCGGGTCCGCCGGCCGGGGAACGTAGGCGCGGACATTCATGTCCGCGCGGCGGGCCCCGGTCGCCTATCTATGGACACCACCGACATCACGATCATCGGGGCCGGCGTGGTCGGCCTGGCGATCGCCGCCGAGCTCGCCGCGTCCGGGAAGGAGATCGTCGTGGTCGAGCGCCACGACCGTTTCGGGCGGGAGACCTCGAGCCGAAACAGCGAGGTCATCCACGCCGGGATCTACTACCCGAAGGGCTCCGTCCGGGCCCGCCTCTGCGTCGAGGGTCGGCGCCGCCTCTACGAGATCTGCGGGCGGGAGGGGATCCCCCACCGGAAGGTGGGGAAGCTGATCATCGCGGTGGAGGAGTCCCATCTCCCCGTCCTGGAGAGGCTGCAGCGGAAGGGGGAGGAGAACGGCGTCGAGGGGCTCCGCCTGGTCTCCCGGGAAGAGGTCCATCGCCTCGAGCCCCACGTATTCGCCCGCGGCGGCCTCCTCTCGCCGGAGACCGGGATCATCGACAGCCACCGCCTGATGGCCCATCTCGAGCACCGCGCCTCGTCCGGGGCGACTTTCGCCTATAACTGCGAGGCCGTCTCCCTCGAGAAAACGGCGGAGGGCTACCGGGTGGGGATCCGCGAGCCGGACGGCGCGAGCTACGACTTCCTGAGCCGCCTGGTGATCAACGCCGCGGGTTTGGGGGCGGAGGCGGTGGCGCGGCTCGCGGGGATCGACACCGCCTCCGCCGGCTACGCCATCCACCCCTGCAAAGGCGAATACTTCCGGGTCGCCGGGGCGGGGGCGAAAGTCCCCCGGCGCCTGGTCTATCCTCCCCCCACCGAGATCAGCCTCGGCCTCCACACCGTGATCGACCTGGGCGGGGGGATGAAGATCGGCCCCAATGCCTTCTACGTCGACTCCCTCGGCTACGACGTCGACGAGTCCCACCGCGCCGAGTTCTTCGCCAAGGCCAGGGGCTATCTCCCCTGGCTCAAGGAGGAGGATCTCGTCCCCGACATGTCCGGGATCCGGCCCAAGCTCTTCCGGAAGGGAGAGCCGGAGAGGGACTTCGTCATCCAGGAGGAGTCCGACCGCGGCCTTCCCGGCCTGATCGATCTGATCGGGATCGAGTCGCCGGGGCTCACCGCCGCCCCCGCCATCGCCCGCCAGGTCGCCGGCCTGGCTAAAGAACTGATTTAACTGCGAATTTCGCGAATTGCGCGAATTCAGCTCGGCTACGACTCGCGACTGATATCCACGAGTTGGAGCAAAGGACACGAATTAGGGCTGGCTTGTTCCAATTCGTGAAAATTCGTGTCAACTCGGAGACAGCATTAGCGAGCCAAGTCGGGCCCAATTCGCGTAATTCGCGAAATTCGTAGTTGCATTATGTCGGGCCACGCCGGGGCCGATTCGTGGTTATTCGCCGATGATCTTGACCAGCACGCGCTTGCGCCTCATCCCGTCGAACTCGCCGTAGAAGATCCTCTCCCAGGGCCCGAAGTCCAGCTTCCCCCCGCTGATCGCCACCACCACCTCCCGCCCCATGATCGTCCGCTTCAGGTGGGCGTCGGCGTTGTCCTCCCCGGCGTTGTGCCGGTAGCGGGAGTGGGGCTTCTCCGGGGCGAGCTTCTCCAGCCACTCCTCGAAGTCCGCGTGGAGGCCGCTCTCGTCGTCGTTGACGAAGACCGAGGCGGTGATGTGCATGGCGTTGACGAGGCAGAGCCCCTCGCGGACCCCGCTCTCCCGCACCAGCTCTTCGACTTCCCCGGTGATGTTGACAAAGCCCCGCCGGGTCGGAAGCTGGAACCAGAGGTGTCTGGTCAGGGATTTCATCGCGTTCTCCGTCGGGTCGCTGGCCGTCCGCCCCCTGGCCGGTCCGACCGGTCGGACGAGTCGGACCCGTCCGGCCGGAGGCCGAGGCTCGCCAGCGGTCCCCATGATGAGAGCGTTGGGCGGCCAGGAAGACGCGGGCGTCTGCCAGACAGATCATAGCGTCCGTCCGACCGGGCGGCAATCGGAATGAGTCGGAAGAGTCGGACCGTTCTGACCGATCGGACCGGTCGGACGAGTTGGACGAGTCGGAGGCCCCGCGCAATTCCGGTTGTCAGGGGGGGAGGAGGGTACTATCATCCTCCTGCGTCCGTCCCGCATGACGCGGCGGCGGACGCGGGAGGAATACGATGGACAAGAAATACAAGCTTATCCGCTCCCGCCTGATGCTCCCCCTGAGCGAGAAACTGGGCCGGAAGACCCGCCTCGAGGACGGCTACGTCCTGATCGAGGGGGTCCTGATCAAGGAGGCGGGCCGATACACCCCCGCCATCGGCCGGAGGATCGTCCAGAACCACGGGAGCGAGCTCCAGGTGATCGGGCTCCCGAAAGGGAGGGATCTCGTCGAGGAGAACATCCCCCGCCTCAACGCGGTCATGCTCCCCGGATTCGTCAAGGCCCACGGCCACGACCACGAGTCCCCGGTGATCGGGATCGCCAAGGACGAGCCCCTGACCGAATGGCTCGACCACGCGATCAACGTCTTCGCCGGCTTCCTCAACGAGAAGAAGGAGTGGCTGAGGAAGAAGCTCGGGAAGTACCCCCACTACGTCACCTACCTGAAGGCCCGCCTGGACGACGTCCACTACGGCATCACCTCGGCCCTTAGCCACCACTGCAACTTCAACAAGTACAACGCCTCGGACCTGGTCGACGCCAACACCCGGATGGGGACGAAGGTGATCATCGCGGTCGGGGGGCAGGACCAGAACTACGACCCCCGCATCCTGGACACGCCCGCGCAGGCCCTGAAACGGCTCGACGAGTACTACGAGGAATACAAGGACCGGGAGCGGGTCTGGATCATCCCCGGCCCCGACCAGGACTTCTCCAACTCGCCGGAGATGCTCCGGGCGCTGAAGCAGTGGTCGCAGGAGCACGACACCCTGATCCACATCCACTCCTCCGAGGAGCCGAAGACGACCGCCTGGTTCTACGAGAAGTACCTCTGCAGCCCGGTCGCCTACTTCCACCGGGTGGGCCTCCTCGACCGCAGCGCCATCCTCGCCCACCAGGTGAACAACACGCCGGTGGACCTGGCGATCCTGAGGGACACCGGGACCAACGTCGTCCACAACCCGCTCGCCAACACCATCCTCGGATCCGGGATGCCCCCGGTGCTGGAGATGCTGGAGAAGGGGATCCCGGTCGCCATCTCCACCGACGGCTCCGGCTCGGCCGACAACCAGAACATGCTCTCCGCGGCCCGGCTCGCCTCCCAGTATCAGAAGGCTTTCACCCGGAACGCCCGCGTCCTCCCGGCCCAGCAGGTCCTGGAGATGGTGACGGTGGTCCCGGCCAAGATGCTCCGCCTGAATACCGGTTCGCTCGAGCCGGGGAAGGACGCCGACGTGATCGTCGTCGACCTCTCGCTCCCCAACCTCACCCCCACCCGCGCGGACAACGTGGTGGAGAACCTGATCTGGGCCTCCGACGGCTCCGAGGTCCGCTGGGTGATCGCGAACGGAAAGGTCCTGAAGGCCGACTACCGCTACCCGCACGTGGACGAGGAGGAGATCAAGGGCGACGTGCAGAAGCTCTCGGAGCTCTTGATCGAGTACAAGAAGTCGAGGCCCGAGATCACGGCGACGGGGGCGCGGCAGGACGATAAGAAGAACTGACCGCGGATCGGCCTGGCTCTGGCTCGGCGCTTTAACCGCGAATAAAGCGCGAATGTGCTTGGCTCACTGAAATTAACTACGAATTTCGCGAATTACGCGAATGAAAAGCGCGGGCCGGAAACGGCCCGCGTTTTTACTGGGGGGTCATGATGCTGTTTCGGCCTTGCCGTTCGAAGTCGTTATAGCGTCGCCTCTCCCGAGGCTCCGCGGGGATCGTTTGCCGCGCCCATCCGCGTTTTATTCGCGTTATTCGCGGTTAAAAATCCAAGCCCACCCGGCCCATTCGTGAAAATTCCCGCCTCCGCCCCGACTAGTCGGGCTACGGCGGGCAAGCGTGCTAATTCGTGGAATTCTATTGCCAAGCCAAGCCGATTCGCGGACAGAGGTTTTCAGGCCAGGCCAAGCGGGGGGATCAGGAGAGGAGGGGGGCGAGGACGGCGTCCCAGGCGGAGCGATAGTCGTAGTTGTGGAAGTAGCGGAGTCGCTCGTCCTGGATTTTCAGGACGCGCTCCCGGAAATCCCGGTCGGAGACGGTCCGGTGGAGAAGGCAGGCGATCTCCTCCGGATTTTTTTCCGTGAAGACGATCCCCGCCCCGTGCAAGGTTTCGGGCACGGCGGTCGAAGCGTAGGCCAAGATCGGGACGCGGTAGAAGAGGGACTCCACCAGGGGGACGCCGAAGCCCTCGTGCTCGCTCAGGCAGAGGAAGGCCCGGGCCCGGTGGTAGCAGGCGCGGAGCTCCGCGGCCGTGACCCGGCCGGCGAAGACCACGTCCTCGAGCCCGAGCCGCTCGACCAGGCTGAAGAGGGAGCGCGCATAGGCGGGGTCGCCCGAGTAGTCTCCGACCAGGAGGAGGCGGGAGGAGGGGTTCCAGGAGCGGTGGTAGCGGTAGAAGACTTTGATCGCTTCCTCCTGCTTCTTGTGGGGAGCTAGCTTGCCCACGAAGAGGACGGTGGCCTTCCCCCCCCCGAGGCGGAGGAGGAGCTCCTCGTCCGCTTCCCCCTCCAGGCGGGCCCAGTCGAAGATCAGGGGGATGACGGCCGGGGCGGGGAAGCCCAGGGCGGCGAGTTCGGCCGCGTTGAAGGCGGAGTCGGCGACGGCGGAGTGGACGGCGGGGGCGAGCAAGCGGAGGGTCCGGCGGGCGAGCCAGGAGGAGCGGGCGCCCCGGGGGTCGGTATGGACGAGGTGCTCGTAGGGGGTGATATTGTGGTAGGCGAGGATCTTCTTGTCCGGGAGGGAGCGGAAATACTCGTCCAGGGGGGAGGCGACGGCGGTGTGGAGGAGGACGATGTTGTTCCGGGAGCTCGCCTTCCGGTGGGCTTCCCAAGGCAGGGATTCGCGGTCGTCGTGGTCACGCCGGTAGACGAAGATGGAGGAGTCGAACCCCTTGCCCCGGAAGAAAGCGCGCAAGTTCAGGGCATAGTTGCCGATGGCGTCCTCCCGGTGGAGGACGGGCAGGAGCTGGTGGACGGCGATGGTCATAGACTACGAATTGGCTTGGCTCAACGATATAGAACTACGAATTACGCGAATTCCGCGAATTGGCTTGGCTCAACGATATAGAACTACGAATTACGCGAATTCCGCGAATTGGCTTGGCTCAACGAGATAGAACTACGAATTGCGCGAATTGGCTTGGCTCGCCGATATAGTACTACGAATTCGCGAAATCCCTGCCTACCAACAGGCAGGCGTGAAATTCGTAGTTATGCTTATTCAGGACTCTCCCGGGCTAATTCGCGAAATTCGCGCAATTCGTAGTTCTATTTGGTCAAGCCCCGTCCGGGTCAATTCGCGAAATTCGTAGTTACAGCAGCGGCATCAGGGCCTGGCGAAGCTTCTCCTCGAACGGGTAGGCGGCGACTGCCTTGATCCGGCGGGCCTGGGATTCCAGGACCGCGTTTCTCAAATCCGGGTCGGCGAGGAGGCGGTTCAGCAAGACCGCGATCGCCGCGGGTTCCTTCCGGTCGATCAGGAGTCCCGCTTTCCCGAGCGTCTCCGGGACGGCTCCGGCGGCGAAGGCGACGACCGGAACTCCGCAGTGCATCGCCTCCAGCAGGGGCACGCCGAACCCCTCGTGGTCGCTCAGGCAGAGAAAGAGATCGGCCGACCGGTAGGCGGCGGCGAGCTCGGCCGCGCTGACCTTCCCGGAGAAACGGACCGACCCTTCCAGGCGGAGTTCGCCGACCAGGCGGTTGAGGGCGGCGGAGTAGGCGGAGAGACTGGCGGCGCCGACCAGGGTGAGCCGGGCCGAGGGCTGGAAGCATTTCTGGAAGAAGTAAAAGGCCCGGACGATCTCCTCCAGGCGCTTGTTGGGGGCGATCCGCCCCACGAAGAGGAGCCCCGGGCCGTCCCTTCTCCCGGCGGACTTGCCGGGGCGGGCGGGCGCCGGTCGATCGAGGCGGGCGAAATCGACGGGGAAGGGGAGGACGGCGACGCGGGGGAAGCCGAGGCCGGCGAGCTCGGCCGCGTTGAAGCGGGAAACCGCCAGGGCGAGATCGCAGGTGGGGAGCAGCCGGGAGAGGTCATGGCGCCCCCGGCGGCACTGCCCGGCCGCGCGCGCGTCCCAGCCTTCGAAATACTCCGCCGGGGTCACGTTGTGGTAGACGATGACCTGGCGGCGAAGGGTGCGCAGGAACCCCTCGAGCGCGCCCGCGCCGATCGAGTAGTGGAAGACGAGGATATCTTCGCGGTCTCCGGGCTCCTCCAAGCTGGACAATGCCAGGGCGCCCGCGCGGCCGGAAGCGACGATCCCGGCGTAGATCTCGGAGGCGAAGCCCCAACGGCGGAAGATGTCGCGCAGGCGGAGGGCCATCGCGCCCTGGGCGTCGGCCTCGTCGAAGACTTCCAGGAGTTGGTGGATGGAGTTGGGCACTTTAGCTGCCGGTCAATGGGAGAGGGTTAGGATGTGGGTCTGGGAAGGGGTGAAGTTGGTGGGACCGGACAGCCCATGGACTTAACCCATCGACCGAACCCACTTCTTGGCCCTAACCCTTTACTTCTCTCTTTTTTCCAGGAGGGCGATCCTTTTCTCCTGCTCCTCCAGGATCTCCAGGACGACGGAGTTGAAGATCTCCTGGTCGCGCATGAGCCGGGCCAGAAACCTGATGCCCGCCCGGACCAGGGGCCCGGCCGGCCCGGCTTTCCGGACCAGCGATTCTCGGTCGAAGATCCCGGCGCTGGACCGGGCCAGCGCCAGCGCGTCCTGGGACTCCTTCCCGCCGGCGAAGGCGGCGAAGGCCCGCTCCAGCCGCTCGTCGCGCTCGGGGATCTTCCCTTCCTTCCGCAGGCGGTCCGTCTCGGCCGCGATCTCGGAGGCGAGTTTCTCGGGGTTGGGGATGGCGTCGCCGCTGATTTTCATGTTTCGGTGCTCCTTGTGGTGGGACGAATGTCCTTGCCCCGATCTATGAGCTCGGCCGGCTTGGGCCCGGCATTTTCAACAGACGATTGAATATAACCGTTGTCTCAGTCCACGCTCAGGTCGAAGGTGGAGGGCTCCCCCGGCGAGGCCGTCCCCGCTCCCGGGGGGGCGCTCCGCAGGCTGCTCAACGCCGAGTCGGCGAGCCAGCGGTCGATGATCGACTTCTTGAAGCGGAGCGTGGCGCCGATGCGGCTGACCGGGATGTTCCCCTTGCGGACGTGGCGGTAGACCACCTGCTTATTGAGCTGGAGGTAGACCGCCACCTGGCCGATGGTCATGATCTCGGGAACGTCGGCAGCGGGTTGGTTGGGCGATGGTTTGTTCATGGATTCCTGAAGGATCGGGGCCCCGACAAACAGCAATCGGGGCAAGCGAGAAGCCCCTTCCCCAAATCGATCCGGGCGATCAGAGCCGATCCGTCTTTGTGCCGCTGGTTGCCTTTGTGCCTTGGTGACAGAAGCTACTTGCCGAGGACCCTCAGCACCTCGCCGGAGATTTTGGCGACCAGGTCGTCGCCGGCGGCTGGCCCGGCGCCGCTGGTGCAGTGGACGCAGCGGATCTGCTTCCCCTGCAGGCCCAGGCTCTTCCGGGCCTCCATCAGCTTCTCCACCTGGGGCCCCGTGAGGACCCGGACCTTCCCCAGGATCCTCGCGGCCAGGACGACCCGGGCGGTGTGCTCGAGCTTGTCGAGCTTGAAGAAGGCCTCCCGGAGGCTCCCTCCCACGGTGAGCGTCCCGTGGCGGTCGAGGATCATGGCGTCGCACTGGCCGATGTAGTCGCGGATGACCCGCGGCGGCTCGTCGGTGGTGGGGGTGGCGTAGTCGGTGGTGGGGATCGCGCCCAGGGTGAAGGCCACCTCGGGGAGGACGCACTCCTCGAGCGACGCGCCGGCCACCGAGAAGGCGGTGCAGAGGGGAGGATGGGCGTGGACGACGGAGGAGACGTCCGGTCGGCGACGGTAGACCTCGAGGTGGAGGCGGAACTCGGAGGTGGGGCGTCCGGCGGAACCGGCCGGCCGGCCCTCGGAGTCGATGACCACTAGTTCGGAGGCCTTGAGGAGGCCGAGGCAGGACCCGGTGGGGGTGATCAGGAACTCGTTCGGGCCGAGGCGGACGGAGAGGTTGCCGTCGCTGGCGGCCACCAGCTCCTTCTCGTACATGGCGCGGCCGATCTCGACCATCTCGCGGCGGAGGGCGTAGTCGGTCATGATACGGGTGGAGTGGTGGAGTGGTGGAGTGATCGAACGCAGGAGTAATGGAGTAGTGGAGTAATGGAGTAATGGAGAACCAATCCGTCGTTCGCGGAAGCCCAATACTCCGGTACTCCATTGCTCCAATACTCCGCTGTGCGCTGTCCAATCATCGTGGTTTTAGAGGATGAACCGGGCCAGGTCGGGGTGGGGGCGGGGGATGACCGCGGTCCGGACCAGGGCCCCGATCTCCCTCGCCTTCGCTTCCCCGGCCGCCATCGCCGCTTCGACGTCGGGGATCTCCCCGGTGAGGACGACGTAGCACTTTCCCCCCAGGCCGTTGGCCAGGCGGATCTCGAGGAGGCGGATCTCCGCCGCCTTGGCGGCGGCGTCGGAGGCCTGGATGCAGGAGGGGATGGTGAAGGTCTCGATCACCCCCAGGGCGGCGAGGTCCCCCCCGGGCGTGGCGGCCAGGATCGCCGGGATGACCTGGGGGTGGACCTGGGGCAGGAAGAGGTGGTCGGTGACGGCGTCGGCCCCGGCCGCGATCCCGGCCTGGAGCGACTCCTCGACCGGCCCGGTCAGGCCCGAGATCAGGATGCTGTACTTCCCCGGGCAGACCGACTTGGAGTCGAGGACGGTGACCTCGGCCTTCTTGGCCGCGGCATCGGTGGCGAAGATGCCGGCGGCGACCGAGTTGAACTCGATGAAAGCGATGGCGGGGTCCATTTTAAATTTTTCCTCCGGAAAAATTTAATTATGTTCCAGGACAGAAGAGATCCGTTTGCCGTCGATCCTTGAACCTTTAACTCTGAACCCTGAACCCTGAACCCTGATACCTCCCCAGATCATGACGAGATGATGACCCTCTCCTCGTCGACGGAGACCACTTTCCCGGAGATCGAGGCGTGGACGCGGGCGCCCATCGTCTCCCGGGGAAGGTCGCCGATCAGGTCTCCCCGCTCGACCCGGGCGCCTTTCTTCACGGCCGGCCGGGCCGCCGCCCCCAGGTGCTGGCGGAGGGGGATGGCCACCCGGGGGACTGAAACCTCCCGCTCGTCGAACGGGAGGGGGCGGTCGAACTCCTTCAGGGAGAGCCGCTCGGTCAGGCGGGAGACCGGGATCAGGGACGCCTCCCGCAGGGGGGAGGGGACGCAGGCTTCCTGCGCCCGGCTGCGGGCCCAGTCCATCTCCTTGAGCTTGGCCGCCACCTGCTTGTTGTAGCGGCCGATCGGGAGGCCCATCGGGCAGGCGTAGACGCCGCAGAGGTCGCAGGCGCAGCAGGCGGCGGCGGCGGAGACGCCCCGGGCGGCGGGGTAGGGGAGGCCGAGCGCGAGCGAGCGCATGACCAGGTGGGGCTTGAAATCGTGGCCGAGGAGGGTGCGGGGGCAGACCAGCGTGCAGTAATCGCACTGGCAGCAGGTTTCCTGGATGGCCCGGAGGTCGAATCCCAGGGCGCGGGATTTGCGGGCGACCACGGGGTGTTCGGGGGGGAGGACGATCAACGAGGAGGTGGTCTTGGTCACCGGCTGTTCGGTCGGAGCCAGCGCGCCCATCATCGGTCCCCCGGAGACGACGGCGAATTCCCGGAGGGGGGTTCCCCCCGCGCTCTCGATCGCGGCCGCGATGCTCGCCCCGATCGGGAGGCGGATGACCTTCGGCTCCCGGACCGCCCCGGTCACGGTGAGGCAGCGGGAGACGACCGGCTCGTCCCGCTCCGCCCCGGCGACGTTCAGGAAGGTCTCCACGTTGCTCACCGCCACCCCCACCTTCAGGGGGATGGACCCGGGGGGAACCACCCGCCCGGTGGCCTCGTAGACCAGGACGAACTCGTCCCCGGCGGGGTAAACGCTGTCGAGGAGATGGAGGGAGACGGACCGGGCGGATTCGGCCGCGCGGGAGAGGGCGGCGACGGCCTCGGCGTATTTCTTCTTGAGGGCGATGATCCCGCGGGAGGCGCCCGTCGCCCCCATCGCGAGCGTGACCCCCCGGACGACCGCGGCCGCGTGGGCGGCCATCAGCCGCTGGTCGTTGCGCAGGAGCGGCTCGCACTCGGCCCCGTTGGCGACCACGGTGTCGACCCGGGCGTCGAGCTTCTTCCAGGTGGGGAAGCCGGCCCCGCCGGCCCCGACCACCCCGGCCGCCCAAACCTTTTCGACTAGAGTTTTCGCCGCCATCGATCTCGCCGTCGCCCCGGCGCGCGCACCGGTCCCGACGTTTCCGTCGGGATGATTGTTATCGAAAGGCAATGAGGCGAATCAAAGGCCCGCGCCTACGCGGGGCTAAAGATGCATCCAGCGCATCCGTAGCCGCGGACCCCCGAATCCACCTTGGTACGTTTCCAGATGATCATCCCGACGGATACGTCGGGGTGGGCGCGGGCAGGGGAAAGAGTTGTCATCGGGACCAGCCGTTAGGCCGAGTGTGCCGTCTGAACCGAAGGGCCGGCCGCCGGACCTTCGGTTCAGACGATACGGAAATAATCCACCAGCACGCAGCGCCGCTCGCGGGTGAAGTGGGTGGGCTTGGTCAGCCCCTCGCCGGTGGGGCTGGCGATGCTGAAGGAGGTGTAGCCCTGGCCGCCCATCCCCAGCCCGGAGTAGCAGGGGCCGTTCTTGACGAAGATCGAGGCGTCGCACCTTTTGGCCATCTCGCTCAGCTTCTCCACGTTCCGGGAATACATGTACATCGAGTGGCGGAAGCCGTGCTCCACCTCGACCGCCCGGCGGATGCCCTCGTCAACGTCCCGGACCCGGACCAGGGGGATGACCGGCATCAGCTGCTCGACCAGGACCAGGGGATGGTCGGGACCGACCTCGGCCAGGACGATCTTCACCTCGTCGCCGACCGTGATCCCGATCTGGGACAGGATGACCCGGGGCGAGCGGCCCACGAACTTCTTGTTGGGGGCGCCCTCCTCGTCCCCCGGTCCAGGGAGCTTCGCGATGACGATGGGGACGAGCTTCTGGATCTGCTCGGCGTCGATCTCGTAGGCGCCGTTCTTGACCATCTCCGCCTTCAGGCGGTCGGCGATCGAGGCGACCGCGAAGATCTCCTTCTCGCAGACGCAGACGACGTTGTTGTCGAAGGAAGCCCCGGCCACGATCAGGCGTCCCGCCCGCTCCAGGTCGGCGGTCTCGTCCACCACCACCGGAGGATTCCCGGGGCCGGCGGCGATCACCTTCTTCCCGCTCTGCATCGCCGCCTTGACCACCCCCGGTCCGCCGGTGACCACCAGGAGGCGGATCCGGGGATGCTTCATCAGGGCCTGGGCCGACTCGATCGTCGGGTCCTGGAGGGCGACCATCAGGTTGGCCGGCCCTCCCGCCTTGACGATGGCCCGGTTCAGGATCTGGATCATCGTCTGGGAGGAGGTCTTGGCCCCCGGATGGGGGGCGAAGACGACCGCGTTGCCGGCGGAGATCATCCCGATCCCGTTGCAGATGACGGTGGAGGTGCAGTTGGTCGAGGGGATGACCGCCCCGATCAGGCCGTAGGGGGCGCGCTCGACCAGCGTGAAGCCGTGGTCGCCGGTCCAGGCGACGGGCTGGAGGTCCTCCAGCCCGGGGGTCTTGTCGGAGACCAGGCGGTTCTTCTGGATCTTGTCCGCCACCTTCCCCATCCCGGTCTCCTGGACGGCCAGGCGGGACATCGCCTCGGCGTTCTCCCGCCCCGCGCGCCGGATGGCGGCGATGATCTCCTCGCGCTGGGCGAGACTCGTCTCCATCAAGGCCCGCTGGGCCCTTCCGGCGGCGGAGACGGCCTCCTCGAGGTCGGTGAAGATCCCGTCGCCGGGGTTGACGGCGGGGAGGGGGGAAGGGGCGGCCGCCCCCCCGGCGGCCGGGCTTTCCTTGCCCAGACGCTCGACGACCGTCTGGACGATGGCGCGGATTTGTTTTTCGTCGATATTCATAATCGGGATCTTAGGAAGCCAGGAAACCAGGAGAAGTAAGTTCGGCAAACTGCCCAATCCTGGATTCCTGGGTTCCTAAGATGCAATTCGTGCGGCTAGGTTTTCTGGTAGACCGTCTTCCCGTCCACCTCCAGGGTGTCCACGATCGCCATGATCACGGCGTCGCAGGGGCGGTTCTTGGTCGCGGCGGTGTAACGCCCGCAGGAGCCGGAGGCGTAGAGGACCACTTCGCCCACCCCCGCCCCCACCGCGTCGGCGCAGACGACGTACTTGCCCAAGGGCCTCCCCGCGATGTCGATCTGCTCGCAGACGAAGAAGGTGAGCCCCTCGAGGACCTCCTCCTTTTGGGAGGAGACCACGGTCCCGCGGATTTTTGCCAGAAGCATTGCGGCCTCCCGATATCGCGCCGTGGGAGCGGCGTCTCGCCGCGATCCGGGTCAGACTGGATCGGGGCAAGGATGCCCCTCCCACACGAGCGACCACGAATACTACTTTTCCTCCGCGGCCGACTGCTTGCGGCCGAGCGGGAGGACGCGGTCGATGTTGACGTGCGGCCGCGGGATGACGTGGACGGAGATCAGCTCCCCGACCTTCTCCGCGCCCCGGGCGCCGGCCTCGACGGAGGCCTTGCAGGCCGCGACGTCGCCGCGGACGATGGCGGTGACGTAGCCCCCGCCGATCTTCTCGTAGCCGACCAGCTCCACCTTGGCGGCCTTGACCATCGCGTCGGCGGCCTCGACCATGGAAGCGAATCCCCGGGTTTCGATCATTCCCAATGCCTCGGACATCTCGCACCTCCTTAAAATATTTCCTTCGGAAATATTTTAGTTATGAAAATATTGCTGCGCAAAATTTTGGATTGTGATCACTGAGCTTTTTCCACCGGGAGCTCGATCGTTTCGATACGGCACCTCCTTCCCGCTCAGATGCGCTGGCGTACGCCAGTTGAAAAATGATCAATGATAAATGGCCAATGACAAATGACCAATGACCAATGAAAAATGACCAATGATAGCTGTTATATCCCCTTGGCGGGCGTCACCCCGGTGACCGAGTTGATGGCGTTGAGCGCGGCCTCGCTCCCGACCATGATGTCCCGCTCCTCGCCGCCCAGGTAGAGGCGGCCGAAGCGGCCGAAGGGGCGGACCTCGATCAGGGTGATGTTGGCGGCCTTCTCCGCCTCGTTGGCGGCGAAGACCGCGTAGCCGGCCGGGTCGGTCTCGAGGATGTAGAGGGTTTGGTCGGCCAGGAGCATCGAGCCGTGGCGATTGCGGTTGATGAGCTGGGCCTGATAGGCGTCCACCTTGCGGATGATCTGGGTGGCGACCGCCTTCGGCTTCATCCGGTCCTCCTCCTTGAGGTGGAGGGCGGCGAGGACCGCCCGCCCCGCCTCCCGGACGTTGGCTTGGGAGCGGGAGTGGATCTCGAGGAGGCCGTAGGCGCGCTCGACGATCATCACCGCGGGCTGGACGTCGGTGGCCTTGAGCGCCACGTCCATCACCTCGTTGATCGCCATCCCGGGAGCGATCTCCACGTAGCAGGCCGCCATCCCGGTCACCGGCATAAAGCCCTTGGCGGAGGAGGCGACGAAGGAAGCGAGCTGGGGCTGGAGGCTGTCCAGGAAGATGTAGGTTCTGAGCTGGACCATGGCGAAAGCTCCTGTGGTAAGGGTCTCGAATGTGATCAGTTCATTATGCCGAACGAGAAGCCGGGGTCAAGAAAAAACGGGGAGAGTCGCCGGCGGAAGATATGCGATAGTGTACTATTTTATACTAGCCCGCATTATTCATGAAGGTCGGATGATCTTCATGAATAATGCGGGCGATTGCTCGCTTACGGGGATCACTCAGAACAACCCACATCGGAGCTTTTATCCCTGGAGTACGCCTGCAGTTCACGCCTTTGCTCAGTAGCGTCGGGCCTCTCGGCCCGACGCTACGCAATGACCTTGAGGAAGACGGCGACTACCGCCGGGTCGAACTGTTTCCCGGACTGGGTTTCGATCTCCCGGAGGGCGTCGAGGGGTTTCAAGGGCGCCCGGTAGGGGCGGGAGGAGAGCATGGCGTCGTAGGAGTCGGCGACGGCGAGGATGCGGGAGCCCAGCGGAATGGCTTCCCCCTTCAGGCGGTCGGGGTAGCCGGTCCCGTCCCAGCGCTCGTGGTGGTGCCGGATCAGGCGAATGATCTCCTCCAGGTCGTCGATCGGCCCCAGGATCTTCTCGGCCACCAGGGGATGGCGGTGGATGTGCTCCATCTCTTCTTCGAGGAGGGGGTTGGGCTTCTCCAGGATTTTCTCCGAGACGCCGAGCTTGCCGATGTCGTGGAGAAGGGAGGCGATCCGGATGTTTTCGATGTCCTTCGGCGGGAGTTCCAGGGCCCGGGCGATCCGGACCGCGATCTCGGTCACCCTCTGCCCGTGCTCCCGGGAGATGGAGTCCTTGGTTTCGAGGACGCGGGCCAGCGACTCGATGGTCTTCAGGAAAGAGGACTGGATCTTCTCGCTCTGGAGCTTGACCTTGCTCTCCAGGTTCTTCTGGTAGTCGAGGTTTTCCAGGACCAGCCGGCGGCGGTCGAGGGCCTTGGCCACGGAGAGCAGGACGGTCTCGTTGCTGAAGGGCTTGGTCAGGTAATCGTAGGCGCCGAGCTTCATCGCCTCCACCGCCATGTCCAGGGCGTTGACCGCGGTCAGGATGATGGTGGCCAGGGGCTCCCCGCCCGGCCGGAGGTCGCGGACCCGCTTCAGGAGCTCGATCCCGTCCATCCCCGGCATTCGGATGTCGATCATGACCAGGTCGAAAGGCTGCCGGGCGATCTTCTCCAGGGCGTCTTCGCCGTTTCCGCTCGTCTCGCAGAGGTAGCCTTCCCCCCCCAGGATGTCCTTGAGGAGGCGGCGGATGGCGGATTCGTCGTCGACGATCAGAATCCGCGCCGGAGGGGCGGAAGGAGGCGGAGCTTCCATGTTTCTGGACCGTTGTCCCGGTTGGGGAAAACCGCGATGTCAGTGCCCGCTTGGTTCGCCGAATGGTTCCTGCCGAAGCGGATTGCTGCAACAAGCGAGGACGGGCGCCCGCCCGGACTCACTTTTTGAAGATGAAGTATTTGCGCATGACGTAGTTGATCATCAGGCAGACCAGGATCATGACGGCGACGGCGGAGGTGGTGCTGATTCCGAAACCGGCGATCAGCAGGGACTGCAGGCCGATCCCGATGGCGACGCTGGCCCCCGCGACCGCGTAAAAAAGGCCGATCTCTTTCCAAAATGAATGCCGGCCGGGCTCGAAAACCCAGTAGATATTGATCCAATAGACCACGAAGTTGGAGACCATGAAGGCGATCGCGTTGTTGATCCCGGCGTGGAGGGCTCGCACGGAATCGCTGATCGGGGAGGGGGCGATGTGGAGGAGGCGGGCGGTGGGATCGTCGGTCTTCAGGGCGGGCAGGATCTTCCAGGAGAAGAGGAAAATGAGGGAAAGGTGGACGGCGGTGGCGACGGAGCCGGCGATGCCGTATTTGATGAACTGGACCAGGTGACCGTGGTTCCGGCTGGTGAACTGGGAGAGGATTCCGGGCCGGGCGGGGGGCACGGTCGGAGGGTTCTGGTCGTTTCCCATCGCTCGGACTTCAGCCGGGAGGCTGATCTCCAGCGAAAATTAGACCAGATCGCGCCCCGTCCCTCAAGCACAATCGGCCCGGCGAATGAATTCCACGAATTGACACGCTTGCGCGCCGTAGCGCTTCAGCGCGCAGGCACGAATTATTACGAAGGGGCCCGGCTTGAGCAAGGGCGGTCATCGGCGAGCCTGTGGGAGGGGCGTCTCGCCCCGATCCGGGCCAACGTGGCTCGCGACCCCGATAGTCCCGGCAGAAGTGCGGGACTATCGGGGCCTCGATCCGGGACGGTCTGGCGAAAGCGGTCCGCGTCTACGGATGGTTGGACCGTGAGTGCTTCATATCCCCGGTTCGGTAGGATACAATCAATCTCGATGTGAAAACGCCGCTCGCCATCCCGATCGTCGCCCTCCTTTCCGCCGCCGTTTTTCTCCCCGGCGTCGGCCACGAGTTCGTCGGCTGGGACGACAATGTCATGGTCTCCGACAACCCCTTGATCAAGAAGCTCGACCTCGATTCGGCCTCCGAGATATTCTCCCGCTTCTACTACGCCCCCTACGTTCCGCTCGTCCTCCTCTCCTACGCGCTGGAGTACCGCTTCTTCGAACTCGACGCCGCGCCCTACCACCTCTGCAACCTTCTTCTCCACGCCCTCAACGCCGCTTTGGTCCTGGTCCTCTTCCGGCGGCTCAACGCTCCCCTCCGCGCGGCCTTCGTCGCCGCCCTCCTCTTCGGCATCCATCCCCTGCGGGTGGAGTCGGTGGTCTGGATCACGGAGCGCAAAGACGTGCTCTCGGGCGCCTTCTTCCTTCTCGCCCTTCTCGCCTACCTGCGCTATTCGGACGGGGGAGGCGGGGCTGCTCCCGGCCCCCGGGCGCGAACGCCCTGGTACCTTCTCTCCCTCTTTCTCTTCCTCTGCTCCCTCCTGAGCAAGCCGACGGTCGCGCCCTTCCCCCTGGTTCTCCTCGTTCTCGACTGGCTCCGCGGGCGGAAGCTCTCCGTTCGTTTGGCCTCCGAGAAGGCGCCCTTCTTCCTCCTCGCCGCCGCCCTCAGCGCGGTCGCGGTAATCGTCCAGTATTCCCCGGGGGAGCAGCACTCGACACTCCGGGCGTCCTGGAGCGACCCCCTGGTCGGCCTGACTAACCTTGTCTTCTACCTCGGCAAAACCCTCTTCCCGGTCAACCTCTCCGCCTTCTATCCCTATCCCCGGCCTCTCGCCGCCCATCTCCCGGCGCTCCTCGCCCAGCTCTGCCTCCTCGCGGCTCTATCCGCCCTGGTCATCCGCTCGCTCCGCTCCACCCGCGTCGCGGCGGCGGCGGCCGGTTTTTCCCTGGCCATGCTTCTCCCGGTCCTGAAGCTCATCCCCTTCGGCGAGGAGTTCGCCCGCGCCGACCGCTACACCTATCTCCCCTCCCTCGGTGTCGCCATCCTGGCCGGGATCGGCTTCGACCGCGCCTGGCGTTCGGGCGCCCGCCGGGCGCGGGCCGTCCTCATCGCCTCCGGCATCCTTTGCGCCCTTTCCCTGGCCGTCCTCTCCGCCGCCCGCTCGAAGGTCTGGAGGGACACCATCGTCCTCTTCACCGACGTCCTGGAGAAGCACCCCGGCGTGGCGGTCGCCTACGCCAACATGGGGACCGCCTATGGCCACCGGGGGGAATACGAAAAGGAGCTCGAATGCTACCGCACCTTCCTGCGGATCCGCCCCCGGCGGAGGGGGATCCACCAGAACGTCGCCGTCGCCTACCAGCAGCTGGGGAACCGCGCCGCTCTCCGGGGCGATGAGGCCTCTGCCGCCGCGTATTACGCGCAGGAGGCGGAGTCCTACCGGATCCTGATCGAGGAGCAGGGGGAGAGCGCCCGCCTCTACAACCTCCTCGGAGTGGCCCTGGGGCGGTCGGGGAGTTACCGGGAGGCGGTGGACAGCCTGGAGCGGGCGATCATACTCCGGCCGGACGATCCCGACGTTTACAACAACCTGGGGCTCGCCCTGGGCTACCTCGGTTACCTGGACCAGTCCCGGGAGGCCTTCGAGACCTCGATCCGACTCGCTCCCGATGCCCTGGAGCCGCGGGCCAACCTGGAGGAGCTTTTGCAGTCGATCCGGCCGGCCCGCCCCCCCCGGCCGGGCGAACATGAAGTTCGCCCCGACAACCGTTGACCGCGGCGAGGTCTGTAGGGGCGAACCTGCTTGCCCCGATCTATCGGGGGTGTTCGCCCGCCCGCCCGCCCGCACGGGCCGGGGCTATCGCGCTCTCTGCCAGTCTGTGGGAGCGACATTCTTGTCGCGATCCCATATATCAAATATAAAAGGAACACGTCCCGCAGGGGGTGGGGGCCTTCGGACGGTAGCCCGGATCGACCACCGCGCGGCGGGATTCCACGTAGAGGCCGCTGTTCCAAATCTCGTCGAGGGACTGCTTCGCGATGTCCCCGAAGACCGGGCGCTGCCCGCAGCAGGGCGCGACCGACCCGTCGGCCTTGACCAGGAGCCCCAGCCAGAGCCAGTAGCAGCGGCGCCAACGCTTCCGCCCGGTCTTCTTTTTTCCCCCGTTCTTCGGATCGAAGCCGAGGTTCTCCTCCCGGAGAGTCAGAGAATCGACGCCGATCGCGCGGCAGAAGTTCTCGATCAGGGGGATCTCGTCCCGGAGGTGGACAAAGTTGACGACCTGTACGTCCACCTCGGGATAGGGAAGCTTCCGGGCGCGCTTCTCGGCGCAGACCAGCGCAAGGTTTCTCTTCAGCTCCTCCACGTCCCCCCCGACCCGGTATTTCCCGTAGGCCTCCGGGCTGAAGCCGTCGAGGCAGACCTCCAGGTGGCTTAAGCGCGAGGCGAAGAGGGCCTCCAGGTTCTCCGGCCGGAAGGCGGCGAAGTTGGTGGAGACGCTGGTGGGGATGCCGGCTTCCGCCGCCATCCCCGCGAGCCGGTAGAAATCCGGGTTCAAAAGCGGCTCGCCGCTGTCGTAGAGGCTCAATCGGAGGCAGGACTTTTTGACCTCGCCGACCACCCTCTGGAATGTCGCCGGGGTCATGAACCTTTTTTCCGGGGGGAGGTCCTTCTGCTCCCGCCAGGTCCGGCAGGGGGGGCAGCGGAGGTTGCAGACCGCGGAGACGTCGGCCCGGACGACGAAGGGGCGCGAGGAGAGGACGGCCCGCCCCCGGGCGAGGGCCGCCAGGGCCTGGGCGGCGTTCGCCCCCTTCATCGGGGTGAGCGCGGGGAGGATCCGCCGGAAGTGACGCCAGGCGAAGCCGGCGAGCGAGCCGTAGTTCCCGAGCTGGTAGATGTTCATCCGCTACCCCGGGCGGCTCGCTTCAAGAGCGCCGGCCGCTCCCCGGCTCGGCCGGAGGGACAACAATTGGCATAGGCGGTTCACGGATGAAACTATAATATGTAGTCGGACTGTGGGTGAGGGGAAAATCATGCGCGCTAGGACAGTCATCATTGGGTCGCTGGTCGCCTGGCTGGTCGCCGGAGCGGCTCGCGCCGCTGATTTCGACGGCGACGGAACCGGCGAGGCGGGAGTTTTCCGCCCGGATGCCGGGGCCTGGGCCCTTCGCGGCCTCACGCGGTTCTATCTTGGCTCGCTAAACGACGTTCCGGTCGCAGGAGATTTCGACGGCAACGGGACGGACGACCTGGCGGTCTTCCGCCCGTCCTCCGGCCTTTGGGTCGTCCGCGGCCTGACCCGCCTCTATTTCGGGGCCAGCGGCGACAACCCGGTCGCCGGCGACTTCGATGGGGACGAAAGAAGCGATATCGGGATCTACCGGGCGGAATGGGGGCTCTGGGCGGTGCGCGATCTGACTCGGGCTTTCTTCGGCTATCCCTCGGACATCCCGGTGGCGGGGCCCTACCGAGTCCCTGGCCAGGCGGAGTTCGCGGTCTTCCGGCCCGGGACGGGGCTCTGGGCGGTTCTTGGCGTCACCCGGGCGTATTTCGGCTCCGCCGCCGATCTGCCGGTCCCCCGCGATTGCACCGGGGATTCCATCTGGGAGACGGCGGTTTTCCGCGATGGCATCGGCCTCTGGGCGGTGCCGGCCGTCACCCGCGCCTACCTGGGCAAGGTCGCCGACGTCCCCCAACCCGGCGACTATGGCGGGGAGGAAACTTCGCGGATCGGTATCTTCCGCCCCGGGAGCGGGATGTGGGCGATCCAGGGGCTGAGCCGGTTCTACCTCGGGCAGATGGGTGACATCCCGGTCGGCGCGCCTCGTTTCCAATCCCGGACCCGACCCTCCCTATCGTTTTTCGGGATCCAGCCGGAGTCCACCCTGAACAGTCAGACCTCGCTTGTGAAGATCCGCGAGGCCGGAGCCGCCGCCACCGTCAAGGGGATCCGGTGGGCAAGGATCGAGCCCGAGGACACCACCCCCGACCGCTACAATTGGGCGGAGTATGATGCCGAGTTAAGTGCTCCCGCTGCCCTTGGCCTCACCCCAATCGTCATCATCATCGACATCCCCTCCTGGACCTCCTCCACTCGGTCCGGCCCCCTCAAGGTCGAGTTTCTCCCCCATTTCGCCGAGTTCGTCAACGCTCTGGTCAGCCGTTACAGCCGCCCCCCCTACAACATTAAGTTTTGGGAGTTGTTTAACGAGCCGGACGGGACCTCGCCGCGCTGGGGGGCCGGGATCGGCAGCTGGGGTTACCACGGCTACGAATACGCCCGAATGCTGCAGGCCGCTTACCCCGCGATTAAGGCCGCCGACCCTGCGGCGCAGGTGTTCTTCGGCGGCCTGGCTTACGATTGGTTCACCGAAGAGGGAGGGAACTTCAATCGCCTCTTTATCAATGATGTGCTCGGCCAGGGAGGTGGGAAGTATTTCGACGCCCTAGATTTCCACTATTACTATTTCCACCACGAAACCTGGGACCCCTTCGGGCACGGGATTCTTGGCAAGATCAACTATCTCTCCGGCCAAGTCAACCTCTATGGGCAGGTCAAACCCATGGTATGCACCGAAACGGGGACCTGGGGCTACAATACCCCCCCCTACCTGGAAGCGCAAGCTTGCTACCTGGCCCAGGTCTACACCCGAGGCGTGGCGGCGGGATTACTGGGGCTGACCTGGTTTCCGCTGAGCTCCGAGATCGGGGTGACATACGAAGGCGGGCTGATGTATGGGGACTACTCCCCCAAGCCCGCCTACTACGCCTTTCAAGCTGCGGTCCGGGAATTGGAGGGATATCGGTATCAGGCCCCGTTGGAGTCCGGGAGCGAGAATATCGAAGGCTACGTCTTCCTCTCCCCTGCGACTGGGAAAACCAAGCAGGTGGCCTGGAGCGACGGCTCGGACGCGGCGGAGGAGATGTCTTTCTCGGGCGGCCAGTTCCGTGTCGTCGGCAAGACCGGGGAAAGCCGGATCGTCGCCGACGGAGGGGCGGAGGACCTGGACGGGGAGATCAACGGCGCGGTCCGCCTCGGGATCGTTCCCAGCCCGCAGTACGTGGAGATCTGGGAGGAATGAGGAGCGCCGCTCATCTCCGCTCGAAGAGGCAGACCTCGATCTCCATCTGCCGGCGCGCCAGGATATTGTAGTATGGGTAGACCATCCGGTTCCGGAGCGCTTGCTCGCCACCCAGCGCCTTTTTCATCAATCCGCGGTTGTCTCCGCTCTGGCAGAGGATGAGCCAGACCCGGCGCCGGTCCCCGACCAGACGGGCGAACTCGCCGATGTTTCCTTCGCTCACCGCCATTCCCCGGAAGGGAAAACGGGTTCTCGCTATGCCGCCCTTCTCGGAGTATCGGTCGAAGCAGGCCTTCAGGTAGGCCCCCTGGTGGAAGACCAGCAGGTCTCCCTCACGCCCGTTCTCGTCCAGGTAGGCCGCGACCTCCCGCCAGCGCTCCTTGTGTGGGAGACGGTAGTAGTCATGTAGCGTGAGAAGGGAGAAGGCGGCGATGGCCGCCACGGACGCTGCCCGGAGGGAAGGGGGCCGGATCGCCATCGCCCCGCGGGCGGAGAGGAGGCAGAAAGCGGGAAGGGCGCCGAGTGTAAGGCGGGTGACGAATGCCGGGGTCATGAGGAGGGAAAAGGCGAGGAGGGAGGCGATCGGGATCAGGAGCCAAAGCGTGCAGAGGAGGGTCCCCCAGCCGTCGCTCTCACTCGACCGGAGAATTCCGGGCGCAAGGGAAGTGAAGCTTTTCCGGGCGGAACGGGCGAGGAAGGGGGAGAGGAGGGCGACCGCGATCAGGAGGGCGTAGATCGCCTCGGCGGCCGACCACCCGGAGTAGTCGGCCAGCGTCCTCCCCAGCGTCGAGAGGGTGGCCTTCTCGACTGGGAGTCCGCCTTGGACCTGCTGGTGGAACTTCTGATAATAGCTCCAGGTGCGGACCAGGCCTGGGGAGAAGAGGGCGAGGAGGATGGCCTGGAGCAGGCACCAGGCTTTTCCGCTAAGCTTGCCGGCCTCGCCTCGCCCCAGCCAGCGGATGCCGACGAAGGCATTTTGGGCGGCGACGATGAGCCAAGCCAGGTTTTGGGAATAGAGGAGGCCGAGGCTCGTCGCGAGGTAGGCGGCTGCAATGGCGGCACGGCCGGTTCGAATGACTTTGAGGAAGCAGGACATTGACGCCAGGGAGAGCAAGATGTGGAGGCTGTAGCGGCGCGCTTCCTGGGAATAGAGGACGTGCAGGGGTGAGAGGGCCAGAAAGAGGGCGGCGAGAAGCCCCGCCGGCCGGCCGAATAGGCTCGCGCCGACGCGGTAGGCCAGAAGGACCGAGAGCGCGCCGCAGAGTGCGGATACCATCCGGCCGGAGACCTCGCCGTGGCCGAAGATCGCCATCCAGTAGTGGAGAATGACCGGATAGAGGGGGAGTTGCCAGTCCCAGTCTCCCCGGAGGAGGCTCGCGAGGTCCCAGCGCGCTATGAGCAGGGAGATCCCCTCGTCCAGCCAGAGGCTTTCCGTCCCCAGGTGGTAAAGGCGAAGGGCGAGCCCGCCGAGGAGGATGAAGGCGAGGAGGAGAGTGGCGCGCCCCGGCCTCATCGTTGGCTTCGGTTGGGGCTCCAGCTGGGATGGTTCGCTTACCGAACAGCCGCCGTCGGCGCCGGGCACGGACCTCAGGCCGCGCCCGGCCGGTCCAGGGAGCGGAGATACTCCCGGTAGAAGACGGCGAGGCTCGACACGAAGAACCCCGCGACCAGGCCGAGGAGGATGTTGAGCTCCAGGGACGGCCCCGCCTTCTCGTCGGGGGGGACGGCCGGGCTGATCAGCTGGACCTCGCCCACCTGTTGGTAGATGGCGAGGATCGACTCCTCGTAGCTCTTGGCGAGGTCCTTGGTCACCTCCTCCTGGAGGGCGACCGCGCGCTCCTTCCGGGCCGCCTCCACCTCCTTGCGGGCCAGGTCCTTCTGGAGCGCGCCCAGGGCGTCGAGGTTCTCCCTCCGGAGGGCCTCGAGGCTCGCCTTCTTCTTCTCCAGGGCGGCGGGAGCGCCGCCCGGAGCGCGGTCCTCGCCCCGGGCGAGGCCGATCGCCACCTCGGTGTCAGAGAGATCGCGGGCATAGGTCTCCTCGAGATAGGCGAGCGATCCCAGGCGGGTCCGGAGCTCGTTCAGGCGGGCGGTCTCCTGGAAGGCGGCGAGCTCCTCCTCGGCCTCTCGGAGCTTCTCCTTGGACTCGGAGAGCCGCTCCTGCAGGAAGCCCTTGGAGTCGAGGACGCCGGAGATCACGGCCGCGCGCATCTTGCGCCGGAACCCCTCGGCGAGCGAGTTGGCGATCTTCGCCGAAAGCTCGGGCGAGGGGGTGGAGACTCGGAACTCGATGATCTCGCTCTCCTCCAGGAGCTCGGCCTTGACCAGCTTGCCGAGCTCCTTCACCGTCATCTGGTTGGGGGGGGAGTTCAGCCCCAGGGCGTCGAGCGTGTCCTTGAGGAGGCCGGGGTCCTCAAGAAGGGGGGAGAAGCGCTTCAGGGTGAAGGGCTGCTTGGAGTAGGCCTCGTCGGACTGGAAGCGGGGCTCGACGGCGATGATCTGGGCGGTGGCCTCGAAGCGGTCGGGCAGGAAAAGGGTGACCCCGCCGGCGACCGCGCCGCAGAGGATCGTTCCGATCAGGGCCGTTTTCCAGTGGCGCGCGATCACGCGCGGGTAATCGATGATCTCGAGGTTCGAGCGGGTCATGGAGTCCTCTCCCGGCGTTTCTGCGGCCGAAAAGCAAAGAAGCCGCGGATTACGCGGATTTCGCGGATTATTTCTGGGGGGATTATAAAGCGTGGATCGTGAAACCGGAACAACGTTTCGAGAGGAACTTGTAGGTCCGATCGCCACCTAGGCGCTCCGCGCTCCGGCGGACGAGTGCGCTTGGGCGAGACGGGCCTGGTCGCTGGTTCGCAGAACCGGCCTACAGACGACCTTTGGCTTCCTACTGAACGTAGCCCAGGGCCTTGAGCTGGTCGAAGACGCCGGCGGGCAGCTCGCGCTTCCCCGTCCCGGTCTGGGCGAGGAAGGCGCCGAAGGCGGCGTTCTCGCGCTCCCTCCGCTCGAGCAGCTCCCCGAGCTTCTTCACGCGCCCCGGGTTCTCCGCCGCGACGCTCTTCTTCTCGCCGGGGTCCTGCGCCAGGTTGTAGAGCTCGACCCTCCCGTTCATGCGGTCGTCGACGTATTTCCAGGGCAGCCGGCGCAGGGCCTGGACCCTGGACAGGCTGTCCCCGGTCAGGGCCCAGGAGCGGTCGTTCGATTTGCGGGAGAGGAGGCTGATCCCCTGGATCTTCCGCTCCGGGAGGGGGAGGGCGAGGTAGTCGAAGAGGGTGGGGAGGAAATCGACGAACTCGAACTGGCGCGTCCAGAGCGTCCCCGGCTGGATCCCCGGGCCGGCCATGATCAGGGGGACGCGGGCCGTCTCCTCGAAGGCGTTGGCGCCGTGGAAGAGGAGGCCGTGCTCCAGGAACTGCTCGCCGTGGTCGGCGAAGACGACCAGGAGCGTATTCCGGTCGAGCCCGCGCTCCCGCAGGCCGTCCGCGAGCTTCCCGATCCACTCGTCGGTGAAGGCGATCCCGCCGTCGTACTGGCGGACGATCTGGGCGAGGAGGCGCTCCCCGATCTTTCCCGCCTTGGCCTGGTCGAGCAGGGGGAGCCAGACGCGCTCCGGGTCTTCCGGGGGGACGTACTTCTCCTCGTCGATGCCGAACTTGGCGCGGTAGGTCCCCTGGGGGCGGTAGGGGAAGTGGGGGCTTAAGGTGTGGATGTATATAAAGAAGGGGCGGTCGCGGTGGGTGTCGATCCACTCCAGGCACCGGGGGACCATCTGGTCGATCTCGAAGCGGGGGCCCTCCTCCCAGTAGTCGAACCAGCGGTCGAAACCGAAGGCTTGCGAGGTCCAGCCGCCGTGGCCGAAGCCCGCCGTCCGCCAGCCCTTTTCGGCGAGGAAGCGGGGGAGGACGGGCGCGTCGGCGGGGAGGGGGTGCTCCCGGTTGTATTCCTTGTCGTAGTTGTCCCTCCCGTGGGCGGCGGGGTAGGTGGATGTAAAGAGGGTGAGGATGGAGGGAAGGGTCCAGGTGGCGTTGGTCACGGCCTGCTCGAAGCGGAGCCCCTCCGCGGCGATCCGGTCGAGGCGGGGGCTGGTGTCGCGGGAGTAGCCATAGCAGCCCAGGTGGTCGGGGCGGACGGAGTCGAGGCAGATCATGATCACGTTCGCTCCCGGGGCGGGCTCGAACGGGGGCCGGCGGCAGGAGGAGAGGGCGAGGAGCGGAACGCCCAGGAGGAGGGCGGGGGCGAAGCCTCGGACGAGTTGCATGCGGTCAAAATATCATACTTAAGGCTGAAGGCTGAAGACTGAAGGCGCGGCCCGCCGCGCCGGCGTGTGGGAGGGGCGTCCTCGCCCCGATTCAGAAACCCTCAGATCGCGTCCCCGATCGAATCTCCGATCGGGCAATTGTACGGTTCCCGCTTCCAGATCGTCACCTGGAGGTCGGGGGAGCGGAACTGCTTCGCCGCGAGGTAGCGGAAGGGCAGGTTCTTCACTCCGGGGTGGACCTCGCCGGCCCGGACGAGATGGTAGGGGGACTTCCCCTGGGAGATGATGTAGTCCGGCCGGTAGTTCCGGATCAGGCATTGGTAGCTGTGGAGGCGAGCGGGGTCGGCCATCGCCGGGAAGACGAGGCCGTCGATGTCGAGCATCCTCCGCTCGGCGTAGAAGCCGACGATACCCACCTCGGGTATCCCCACCGTCGCTTCCGCCGGGGCGTTCTCCCGGAGCCAGATCCCGGCCTCGCGGTAGGGGGCGATCCGGGGATTGGAAAAGGCGAACCCCCGCTGGAGGATGGAGGCGAGGAGGATCAGGCCGAGAGGGAAGAAGATCGGCCAGCGGGGACGGGCGGAAAACGCGCTTTCGCTCCGGAAATCGGGCGGGGGATGGAGGAGCCAGGTCCCGAGGAGGGACGAGAGGGGGTCTCCTCTTTCCCGGAGGCGGCCTCCCCAGGCGGAGAGGACCTGAACGCCGAAGGCGGCGAAGAAGGAGAGAGCGAAGGCGACCGGGGCGTGATACCAGGGGAAGGACCCCACCCGGAGGAGGCCGTAGCCGAGATAGTAGGCGAGGAAGAAGAGGAGGAAGGGGACGAAGCGGCGGTCGGCGAGCGCCCCCGCCGCGCCGGCCAGGAAGAGGAGATAGAGGACGGCGAACCCCTTTCCGTGGGGGCCGAAGCGGCCGGGGAGATTTTCCATCACGTCGCGGAAGAAGGGGGTCCAGGGCGAGTGGGGGAGGCGGGCCATCGCCATCTTCACGGAGAGCGTCGAGGGGAGGAAGGATCCGAAGTAGAGGCGGGAGAAGAGGAGCCAGGGGAGGAGGACGGCCGCGAAGACCAAAAGCGGGCGGAGATCCCATCTCCTCTCCCGCGCCTGGCGGAGGAAATCGAACCAGAAGAGGAGGAGGGGGAGGATGACCCCTTCCCCCCGGGCGAGGGCGCTTAAGGCGGCCAAAACCGCGAAGGTCTTCCGCCGCCCGCTTTGATAGAAATAGTACTGGCCAGCGATCAAGGCGAGGAGGAGGCAGGTCTCGTTCCCGAGCGACTCGATCAGGACGGGGTTCAAGACGATCAGGGGCAGGGCGAGGAAGCCGGCTGGGGTGGCGCTGGCGCGGGAGAGGATGAGGTAGGAGAAGAAAGCCGCCGCCCCGAGGGAGAGGATGCTCAGCGCCGAACCCCAGAAGGGAAGGTCGGGATAGGCCCGCCCGACCGCCGAGAGGAGGAGGGCGAGAAGGGGCGAGGTGGTGCCGAGGTGCCGCTCGCCCGGGTTGTAGACGAAACCCTCGCCCCGGATGAGGTTCTGGGCGTAGCGATAGGTGATGTAGGCGTCGTCGGTGGCGAGGCCGCGGTTGAGGAGGCCGACCGGGACGAGGAGGGCGATGACCAAAAGCAGGGCGGCGAGGTCGCAGCCTCGAGGCGACCCGCGCTCCGGCGGACGAGTGCGATCGGGCGTGGAACGGCCGCCGGGACGCACCTGTCCGCCGTAGCCCGAAAGGCGAAGGCGGAGTCCCGGCCTACCCCCGGCGGCGGGATTTCCCGAGCAAGGATTCATAGATCTCCAGCAGTCTCCCGTAATAGCTCTCCGGATCGAAAATCTTCTCCACCGTCGCTCGTCCCGCCCGTCCCATTTTCTCCCCTTGCGCCGGATGGGCGAGGAGGAAGGAAATCTTTCCCGCCAGCTCTTCCGCGTTTCCCGACTCGAAAGTGAGCCCGGTCTCCCCCTCCCGGACCAGCTCCGGAATCCCCCCGATCCGCGCCCCGATCACCGGCCGCCCCGCCGCGTATGCTTCCAGGACGGAGATCGGGTTGTTCTCGTACCACTCCGAGGGGACGACCACCGCGGCGGCGGCGGCGAGCTCCCGGGCGATCTCCTCCCGGGGTCGGTGGCCGAGAAAGGAGACCCGCCCGGGGGCGAGTCTGGCCGCCGCCCGCTCCAGTTCCCCTCGGATCGGCCCGTCGCCGAGTATCCGAAGGCGGGCGCCGAGATGCTGGAAGGCCTGGAGCAGAGTGAAGAGCCCTTTCTCCGGGGAGAGGCGTCCGAGGTAAAGGAAGAGATCCGGTTGGGGAACGCTGTCCGAGGCGAACGCCTCGGACACGACGAAGTTGGGGAGGACCTCGATCCTTCCAGGGAAGCCCATCTCCGCGAGCTTGTCCTTGAGAAAGCGGCTCGGCGAGACGAAGAGGTCGATCATCGGCCAGAGGCGGAGGAGGCGGTGGTGGAGGTACATCTCGGCCGCGGTGAGGGCGGATTTGGCGAGCGAGCCGTCCTGGCAGCGGCGGAGGAGGCAGCGGTAGTAGCGCCCCCCCGCGCACTCCTCGCAGACCTTCCCTCCCCGCTCCAGGCGGTAGGTGCCGCAGACCAGCTTGTAGTCGTGGAGGGTCATCGCCGAAGGGATCCCGCGTTTTTTGATCTCGGGGAGGATCGAGGGGGAGATCTGGTGGTGGATGTTGTGGAGATGGACGAGATCGGGCCGGGACTCGTCCAGGAGGCGGGCGAACCTTCTCCTCGCCTCGCGGTAGTAGAGGATGCGCCCGGCGGTCCGCAGACGTTGCGACAGTGAAGAGGGGGCGCGGAGGTCGACGAAGGGGACGAAGTGGACGGAGTCGGGATGGGGGAGGTTCTCCGGGTGGGCCATGGAGAAGAAGCGGACGGAGTGGCCGCGGGATTCGAGGAGGCGGGCGGTGTCGAACATCACCCGTTCCGATCCCCCGCGGAGGTAGAAGAACTTGTTGACCAGCACGATCTTCAAAATATGCCGGATCGTCCTTCGCCCGCTGGGGCGGGCGAAGGACTGGTAGTACCGTCTTTCCCCCGCTCAAGCGGGGGAAAGACTTGTAGTATCGCCTTTCCGATTCGCTCGCGAATCGGAAAGGTTTGCAGGATCGCTGCGCTTGCCGGATCGTCCTTCGCCCGATTTTCGGGCGAAGGACTTGCAGCATCACGTTGTTTGCGTTCTCGCCTTCCGCCGCGGATTCGGACAGTTTCCTTCCGATCGGAAAAAAGATGTCCGATTTTACGATAGCGCAACATGCTCCCGGGCAAAGGATTGTGGGAACAGTCCCCCGAAACAGCACAGAGCCGGCCTGCATAGCCAGGAGCAGTCCGAGAAATCGATCAATGAAAGCGGGTTATTCGTCTTGAATCGCCGCCTGCAGAAGGGTCGGCACCGTCGACCGGAGCGCTTTGGTCGCGGCCGCTACCTTCTCGCCGATTATTTGTTTCATCTTTTTCCGATCGGAAAGGATCTGTCGGGCCCGGGTGAGGAGTTTGTCCGCCGTGACGTCGTCGATGCCGATGACGCACTCCGCTCCCTCGATCGGGCCGAAGATCCCGAACCCTTTAGGGACCTCGTAGGCGATGAGGAGGACCGGGGTCCCGGTGGTCAGGGCGAAGATGCCGGAGTGGGCCCGGGTGGCGACGAAGAGGTCCATCGCTCCGTAAATGCGGCGGAGGAGGCGGGGGTGGAAGTCGCCGCGGAGGATGAGGTTCCTTCCCCCCGGGGCGAGGCGGATGACCTCCTCGGCGACCGGGATGTCCTCCTGGGCGTGGGGCATGAAGACGCAGGTCGCCCCGAGCTGGGCGCTCGCCCGCGTCGTGAAATCCGCCGCCGCCCGGAGGTAATCACGGTAAGCCCGCTCCGGGTCGCGGCGACCGGGGAAGCGCCAGTGGCGCACCGTGATCCCGATGCGGGGGGAGGGGAGTGCGGCCAGCTCTTTCAGCGCCGCGCCGCCGGTCTCCGATCCTCCCCCCGGGGGAGGGGCGTCGAGGAAGGCGAGGTCGGGTATCAGCGTCACCCGTTCCGGGGAGAGGCCGATCTCCCGGAGAAGGTAATCGCGCGTGATCTCCTCCCGTGCCGCCAGAAGGTGAAAACGGGAGAAGAGGGCGCGCGCGAGCCCGCGCGCGGTCCGGCCGTTGATCGGCCCGACCGAGTGGCCGAGCGCGACGACCCTCTTCCCCAGCAGGATCGCGACGAGCCCCATCAGGAACATCCGGTAGAGGAAAAGGAGCTGCTTTAAGCCGCCGTGAGAATAGAAGTAGCTTCCCCCCTTCATGATCACCAGCGAGGAGCGGGCGATCCTCTCCGCCAGGGGGCGGTAGGAGGGGGGGAGGAAGGGGAGGGCCCGTCGCCGCAGGGCGGCAAGGAGGCATAGCGCCCAGAGGGAGACAAGGAGGCGGGCGGCGGCTCGCGCGGTTTCCCGGAGCGGAGCGCCCCCCGCGCGGACGCGGGGGAAGGGCGAGCCGTAGAGGCGGTCGAAGCCGAGGCGCTTGACGAAAAGGAAAGCCCCCGCGGCGGAGACCTCCTCGGGGGAGTAGTCGTGGTTGAAAAGGGCAACCCTCGCTCCCGGGAAGGCGGCCCGGACCAGGTCAAGCGTCGCTTCGACGATCGCGAGGTCGCCCTTGTTGGCGTCGAGCGACATGTTGAGGATCGAGACGTCCATGGGTCGAATTATTCATGGAAATCCCGCCTTTTCCATGAATAATTCGATTGAGGTGCCGTTGCGGGGGTCTCCCGTGCCGTGCGCCCCGCCTTTCATGAGAGCCTCGCCTTCGTTCCGATCTCGTCGTCCGCCGCTGGATCGAGTCCCGCTCGCGGCGGCGCTCCTGGCCGCCGCCGTCCTCGGCGCCTGCCGTCCCCCGGCGTTGCGGCCGGCGCCGGGTTCCAATGTCATCCTCGTCTGCGTCGACTCCCTCCGCCCCGACCACCTCAGCTGCTACGGCTACCCCCGCCAGACCAGCCCCCATCTCGACCGGATCGCCGGGGAAGGGCTCCGCTTCGAGCAGGCCGTGGCCAACGCCACCTGGACACTCCCCTCGATCACCACCCTCTTCACCTCTCTCTATCCCTCGACCCACGGGATGCACTCCTATTCCATGGACCTGCAGCGGACCCGCCCCCTCCCCGCCGGCGTTCTCACCCTCGCCGGATTTCTCGCCGGCCGCGGTTACGAGACCGCCGCTTTCAGCGACGGGGGCTGGGTCTCCCGGGACTTCGGCCTGGACCGGGGCTTCGAGCGCTGGGAGGAGGGGACCTTCGGGATCAAGGTCCTGGTTGACCGAAGCCTCGCCGCGGCCTCGGGCGGATCCGGCCGGCCATTTTTCCACTATCTCCACGCCCATACCGTCCACTGGCCGTACCGCCCCCCGCCGGCCTACCGCTCCGCGTTCGGCATCGCCGACCGGGATTACCTCGGCCGCGACTATCCCTGGCTGGATCTGCAGAAGCGGGCTGCCCGAGGGGAGATCCCGCCCGCCGAGATGGCGCAGATCGTCCGCCAATACGATGCCGGGATCGCCTACGCCGACGCGCAGATCGGGCGCCTTCGGGAGGGGTTGCGGGAAAGGGGGATCGCGGGCAAGACCCTCCTGGTCGTCTTCGCCGACCACGGCGAGCAGTTTCTCGAGCACGGTCAGGTCTATCACGGGCAGTTGAACGATGAGATCGGCCCCAATCGGAAGACCTGCTACGAGGAGACGGTCCGCATCCCCCTGATCATGGCCGGTCCGGGCGTGGCCGAGGGAGCGGTCGCCGGAGGCCAGGTCGCCCTGATCGACCTCTTCCCGACGCTGGCCGGATATCTGGGGTTCGATCTTCCGCCGGGAGTTTGCCAGGGGAGGAGTTGGTTCGCCCCGCGAGAGAAGGGATGGGATCTCGTCGAGGACAACCTGAACGAGATCGCCGCCCTGCGGTCGCCGGAATGGAAGCTGATCGTGGATCGGCGGGAAGGCCGGGCGGAGCTCTACGATCTCAAAAGCGATCCGGGCGAGAAGGCGGACCTTTCCGCGTCCCGGGCGGATGAGGTGAAAAGGATCATGGCCGTGCATGAAGAGAGGGAGCGGGAGAATCGCGCCCGGGGCGATCGTCTCGCTCCCGCTCCCGGGCCGTCGGAGGTCTCCCCCGGCGTCCGCGACCAGCTCAAGGCGCTGGGGTATCTTCAGTGAACCGCTGAGCTTGTCTTGGGTCCGCGCGATAGGACGCGGTGACGGATTGAAAATGCCTCGGCTGATCGCGAACATTATCGTGGTCGCGGGGCTTCTTCTTCCGGGGACGGGCCTTCTCCGCGGAGAGGAGCTTCCGCCGGAGGAAGTCTGGCTCGAGGCCGAGCTTTTCCCCGAGAAGGGGGGCTGGACGGTCGATTCCCAGTTCCTCGACGCCGTGGGCTCGAGTTACCTCCTTGCCGCCGGCGGGGTCAGGCCGGTCGGTGAGGCGGGGACGGAGTTCGAGCTCGGCCGATCCGGCCTCTGGGCCGTCTGGGCCCGCTCGAAGAACTGGCTCCCCGGCTGCGATCCCGGCCGCTTCTCCGTCTCCGTGGATGGGCGGGCCCTCTCGCCCGCCGCCGGCGGCCGCCCGTTTCCCGGCTGGGGGTGGGAAAAGGTCGGGGAGGCGAAACTGGAAGCGGGGCGCCACCGTCTCGCCCTGCGCGACCTGACCGGCGCCTACGGCCGCTGCGACGCCGTCTACCTCACCACCGACCTCGCTTTCACGCCCCCCGACTCCGGGGAGGCTCTCGCGGCGCTCCGCCGGCGCTTCTTCCCTCCGCCCGCGCCTTCCCCCTCGTCCCGCTCCTACGACGTCGTCGTCGTCGGCGGAGGGATCGGCGGCGTCTGCGCGGCACTTGCCGCCGCGCGGGAAGGGGCCTCGGTCGCCCTAATCCAGGACCGGCCGGTCCTGGGGGGAAACGCTTCCAGCGAGGTCGCGGTGGCGCCCCAGGGGGCCGAGGCCCTGGGGCGGAACCGCTACGCCCGGGAGACCGGGCTGATGGAGGAGCTCTCCCGGCGGGCGGCCCGCCGGGGGTCCTGGGAGGAGGCGCTCCGGGAGGCGGTGGACGAGGAGGAGGGGATCGACCTCTTCCTGAACCGGCGGGGCTGCGATCCGGTCCGGGAAGGGAGGCGGATCGTCTCCGCCGCGGCCCGCGACGTGATCAACGGGACCCGCCTTGCGCTCGGGGGCCGGGTCTTCGTCGACTGCTCGGGCGACGGCGACTTCGCGGTCGCGGCGGGGGCGGAGTGGCGCGAAGGGCGTGAGGCGCGCTCCGAGTTCAGCGAGTCGCTGGCCCCGGCGGTCGGCGACCGGAGGGTGATGGGCGCGAGCCTCAAGTTCGAGCCTTCTCCCGCCGCCTCCCGGGCCCCCTTCGTCCGCCCGCCCTGGGCCCACTCCTTCCCCTTCTGCGCCGATCTCCCCCATCGCGAGCACGAGAGCCTCGCGCACGACTTCTGGTGGATCGCCTATGCCGGCGACCTCGACCCGATCGGGGAGGCGGAGGAGATCCGCGACGAGCTCCTCCGCTCCGTCTGGGGCGTCTGGGACCACGTGAAGAACCATTGCCCGGCGCTGCGGGAGAAGGCCGCGCGCTTCGAGCTCTCCCCGGCGGGGACCGTCCTCGGGAAGCGGGAGAGCCGGAGGCTCGTGGGCGACCACGTCCTCACCCAGTGGGAGGTCCAGTCCGCCGTCCTCTTCCCCGACCGGGTGGCCTACGGCGGCTGGCCGATCGACCTCCACCCGCCGCGCGGGATCTTCGACCCGGGGTTCGCGACCGAGCAGACCTTCGTCTCCCCCTACGCCATCCCCTTCCGCTCGCTCTACAGCCGCTCGCTCGACAACCTCCTCTTCGCCGGCCGCCACCTGAGCGCCAGCCACGTCGCCCTCGGCTCGACCCGGGTGATGGGGACGATCGCCTCCTGCGCCCAGGCCGCCGGCACGGCAGCGGCCCTTTGCGCCCGGCGGGGGATGACGCCCCGCGAGCTTCTGGCCGGATCGGTCGGCCTCCTCCAGTCCGAGCTGATCCGGAACGACGCGCGGTTCCCGGAACCGCCCCCCGATCCGGCCAACCTCGCCCGCGCCTGCCGCGCCTCCGCCTCCTCCTGGGCCGCCGCTCTCGCCTACGGACGGGAGGAGTGCCTCCCCTCCGGCCGCTCCCATCCCCTGAACTATCCGCGGGCGATGCTCTTCCGGGCGACCGGGGAATCCCTGAAGGGGGCCTCGCTCCTCCTCCGCTCCGGGAGCGCCGAACCGGTCCGCGTGGAGATCGGCCTGCGCCCCGGACCGGGTTGGGAGAAGTTCGAGGTGGACCGCTCCCGCCTCCCCCCCTCTTTCCCTCCGGAGAGGATCGACCTGGCGACGGCCTCGGCCGCGGTCCCGCCCGGCGGCCCCCGCTGGGTCGATTTCCCCCTCGCCGCGGAGCTCGAGCCGGGGACCCACTACTGGATCTGGGCGTCCGCCGTGCCCGGCGTCTCCTGGGAGATCGCCCGGGAGGGCGCCCCCTGGTCGGTCCGGGGTGTGCGCCCGATGGGCTGGGAGAGCGCGGGCGCCTTCCGGGGACTCTACGGATTCGTCCTCGATCCGCCCCTCCTCTACCGCGGGACCGGGCCGGGGGAGGCGATCGACGGGATCGCTTGGCCGGAGGGCGGCTCCGGCCGCCTCTGGGTCTCCGACCCCGCCCGGCCCCTTCCGCAGTGGCTCGAGCTCTCCTTCCCGCGCCCGACCGAATTCAACGCGGTCTATCTGACCTTCGACACTGACCTGGACCGGCCGCCCGAAAAGGGGGAGCCCCGCTCCCCGCGCACGGTGAAAAGATACCTCCTGCGGGTCCCGGAAGGGGAGGGGTGGAAGACGGTGGCGGAGGCGCAAGATAACTGGATGCGCCTCAACGTCCGGCGCTTCCCGACGGTTTCGGCGGACCGCCTGCGGGTGGAGGTCCTTGAGACCAACGGAGACCCGTCCGCAAGGATCTACGAGGTGCGGGTATTTAACGAAGTAATCAGTAACTGCAAAAAAAGTGATCAGTCATCAGTAACTGATCACTGATGACTGATCACTGATCACTTTTACTGTTTTCTGTGAACCTTTACTGGGCCGTCGTCAATCCTCGGGCGAGGAAAAGATGCAGGAGCAGAAGAAGCCGGACTCGCAGGAGAAGGGTTCGGTGCAGGTGAAACCGGCGACGCCCCCGCACTGATAGTCGCCGGAGCAGGAGAAGTCGGCGCACTCGTAGATCTGGGGATCGCTGAAGCCGGCGCAGCCGGCGGGGGTGCGGACGCTGCCGGGAGCTAAAGCCGCGCAGACCCGCGCGGCGATTTTTTCGATCTCGGACGGGTTCATCGCGTTTGGTCCCCGCTAGTGTGCTGTTCCAGAGATGTCTTGCCTAAATAGGTCATTGCGAGTCTAGATAAAAGCGCTCAGCTTCGCTTCGCTCGGGGTCCTCGCCATGACCGGAATCATGTAAGGTTGCTTCCGGGGCAGCAGATCAGCGCCGGGTGACGGGTATCTCTTCCGCTCCTCCCCAGGAGCTGCGGGTGAGAAACCGGACGGCCCAGAGTCCGTCGGCCGGACGATAGACGGCGAGGTCGGCCGTCCCGTCTCCCGAGTAGTTGGCCGGCTGGGGCCAGTCCCCCGCCTCTCCGAAGAAGGCGGTCGCCCCCCAGGCGGCGGTCGCGACCCGCCAGAGCCCTGCCTCGGGGCGGAAGACGCCATAGTCCTTTCTCCCGTCCCCGTCGAAATCTTCGCCGGCCGGGATGTCGCCCATCGTCCCGAAGTATTTCCGGCTGAACCCGCGGACGTTCCACACCCCCTCCGAGGGGCGGAAGAGGGCGATCCGTCCCGTTCCGTCCCCCGCGTAATCCCCCGGGACCGGGACGTCGCGGTCGTCTCCGAAATAGGCCCGGGTCAGGAAACGGACGGACCAGAGCCCCTCGCTCTGGCGGAAGACGCCGGCCTCGGAGGACCCGTCGCCGTCGTAGTCGGCGGGGACGGGGTGGTCGAAGAACTCGCCGAGGTAGAAGCGGGTGAGGTCCCGGACCGCCCACAGGCCGCGGTAGGGGCGGTAGACGGCCGGGTCGGCCGTGCCGTCGCCGTCGTAGTCCCCCGGAACGGGCAGGTCGCCGTACTGGCCGAAGGCGAACTCCGCCGGCGTCCCGGCGGGGCTGAGCCGGATGCGCCAGAGGGAGGAATGGCAGGACCAGAGGGCCAGATCGGCGGCCCCGTCTCCGTTGTAGTCGTTCGCCGCGGTGACCAGCCAGGTCAGGGCCAGGCCGTCGTCGGAGGCGCTCACCGGGACCCCGTCCCCGGTCGAGTCCGCCCAGGCGGTGTTCCAGAGGGCGGCGCCCAGGAGGGCCGTGGTCAGGAAGCTGAAATCCGCTCCCGGCGGAACCGGCCCGGGAACGGTCCCGACGATAAAATCGTCGCCGGTCTCCCCCGGCGTCCCCCCGTCGTCGGTAACGACGATCTCCTCCAGCTCGACGGACCCGGCGTTTGCCACCTCGTAGCGCATCGAGACCGGCCCGCCGGGCTGGGCCAGGCAGACGCCGTCGTCGGCGGTGGCGCAGACGGTCTTGACGAGGGAGAGGGCGGCCGCCGCGCCGGAGCAGACGGTGAGCGAGGCGAGGCGGGGCGTCTTCGGGCAGCCGGCGACCGTCTCCGGGCGGAGAAAGGCCCGGAAATAGAATGTCCCGGGAGCGAAGAATGATTCGAGGCGGGTGGCGATCTCCCCGGCCGGGTTGGACTGGGCGCTTCCGGTGGCGGCGGTCCAGGCGGCCCCGTCCCACCAGTAGAAGGCGCTCCCGTCCGGGGAGATCTGGTAGCTGATCGAGCCGAACGAATCCGCCCCGGTCTCTTCCCGGAAGGCCGAGAGCGGCTCGGCGTAGGGCCAGCCGGCCGTGTTCCCGATCCAGCCCTCGTCGGCGTAGCTGGCCCGGGAGGCGTAGATCTCGCCGTTGGCGACGTAGCCGGCGTAGAGGCAGGATCCGCAGGTCAAGAGGAGGGAGGTGAAATCGCCCGTCGCGTCGCGTCCGTGGACGACCTGCCGGGGGGAGGTCCACCAGCTGAAGCTCTCCCCTCCGTCCTCGGAGCGGTGGACCATCCCCAGCATGCTCGTGGCGGCCCAGAGGTCGCCGGTGGCGGGATCGCTCGTGAGGTCGTGGCAGAAGGTGGCGTTGTAGCTGGTGTAGGAGTCGGTGGCGCAGGGCGACTTGGGCTGGGCGTAGAGGTTGCCCAGGGCGTTCCAGACGTTCTCCTCGGGCCGGGCGCCCTTTTTCAGCCGGTAGGCGACGCCGTCCCGACGGGGGTTAAGGATCCAGGAGCGGGTGGGGTCGGAGTTGGACGAGCAGGCGTAGACGTTGCCCTCTGAGTCCTCGTGGAAGTTGTCGATCCAGGTGGGATAGGTGAGGTCGGTGGGGGGATTGTCGGCGGGATGGTCGTCGGGGGCGGCCCAGTTGTGGCTGAGCTCGCTCCAGGTTCCGACCGTGAAGTAATACTCGGGGGAGTCGGTCTGGGGCGGGAGGAAGGCTCCGCCGTCGTACCAGTTCAAGCCGTCGCTGGAGGCGTAGATGTGGCCGAAGCCCCGCACCGATTTCAGGGAGGAGTATTTGCTCGGCTCGCCGCTGTCGGTGGCGAAGTAGAGCCAGCCGTCGCTGGCCCGGAAAAGTCCCATAGTCCGGGAGGGGCGGAAGGGGGCGGGGTAGTCGTCGTAGGGCTGCCCGTTGCAGTGCTCGCCGTGGTAGTTGACGGAGAGGTATTCGCAGGCCGTAAGATAGGGCGGGGGATAGGGGGGGTAGTTCGGCTGGGGGAGGGCGCCCCCCACCTCCGCCGCCGCGGTCTCCCAGACCGCGGTCCACCGGTCCGGGAAGGCTTCGGGGTCGGCGCAGAGCCAGACCCTTCCGTCGCCCTTGGTGGTGGCGACGACCTTTCCATCCGCCGTTTCGGCCACGCTGGTGCAGCCCTCCCCGGGCAATCCGGTCATCACCTCCCAGTCCACCCCGTTGTTGGTCCGCCAGACGCCCGCCAGACCCGGCTCGGGCCAGAAGACGGTGGTGTCGGCCGTCGCGGCGTAGAGGCAGCCGCCGTCGCGGCTCCGGGCGAGGCGGCTCGCCTTCTGGGCCCGGCGGAGGCCATTGACGTAGAGTGTGGAGGGCGTCCAACTGACGCCGTCGGTCGAGCGCCAGATCACCTGGCCGGTGTAGGGGTTCTCCGCAGCCGCGTAGAGGCTCCCGTCGCCGCCCTGGACGAGGTCGTAGATCCCGGTTTTCGGAGACCCGGGGAGGGAGACGTCCTCCCACAAGTCGCCGATCTCCCGGCTCTTGAGGAGGGAGGCGCCTCCGGAAAGGGCGACGTTCGAGCCGGTGAATTCAGCCCAGGTGTCGAAGCGGAAGGTGGCGCAGTCGGAGGCGCCGCGGGCGGGCGCGGCGGCGCCGGCCAGGAGAAGGATGGCGAGGCGGAATGGCTTCATGAGCTTGTTGCTATCAACCGTGGGCCAATGAGCGATCGCGCCGGGGCTAGTAGGACCGGCCGCTCACCGGCTGGTCGCCGGAGGATCCGAAGTAGAAGCCGGTCAGGGCGTAGACTGACCAGCGGCCCTGCCCGGGGCGGTAGAGCCCCCGCTGGAAGGTCCCGTCGCCGCTGAAGTCCAACGCGAAGGGGATGTCGCCGTCCTGACCGAAGCTGACGTAGGGTTCGCCGCGGATGTACCAGCGCCCGGCCGAGGGCCGGAAGACCGAGAGACGGGTGGTGCCGTCCCCTAAGTAGTCGCCGGGGACGGGGAGGTCGTAGCTCTGCCCGTAATAAAGAAGGGTGAGATGGCGGATGTACCAGGCGGCTCCCCCCGCGAAGGGGCGGAAGAGGGCAGGGTCGGCCGTACCGTCGCCGTCGTAGTCTCCGGGGATGGGCGTGTCGGTGTGAAGGCCGTAGTAGAACGTGGTCTGCCCCCGGATGAACCACTTTCCGATCGAGGGGCGGTAGAGGGCGGTGTCGGTGCGCCAGTCCCCGTCGTAGTCGGCGATGGCGGGGATGTCGCCGTTCTGCCCGTAGTAGTGGTTCGCCCCGTTGCTGAGCCCCCGGATCGACCACTTGCCGGAGGAAGGCCTCCAGACGGCGTAATCGGCCCGTCCGTCGCCGCCGTAGTCTCCCGGGACGGGGACGTCCCCGCTCAGGCCGTAATAGACCAGGCTCAGGTCGCGGATGCGGAAGGTCCCATCGCCGCCGCGCCAGAGTCCGCAGTCGGCCGTCCCGTCTCCGTTGTAATCGTCCGCGGCGACGACCAGATGCCAGGGGGTGGGGACCGGACTCGGCGTCGGCGGAAGGAGTGTCGGCGTGGGCGGAGGGATCGTCGGCGTGGGCGGAGGGATGGTCGGCGTGGGCGGAGGGATGGTCGGCGTCGCCGCGGTCGGGCTGACGGTAAAAGGCGCCGTGGTGTCGTAGGAGCCGGACCCCTCGGCCGGGAGGGGAAGGACGCGGAAATAGACGGCCGCCGCGCCGCCGGGGAGGTCGGCGGCGGAGTCCCAGACGAAGGAGTGGAGCCGTCCGCCGATCCCGGTTGCGAAGGGGGCGCTGTCGCCTCCGGCCGGCGCGGCCGCGTGCCAGGACGCTCCGTCCGTGCTGAAGGTGAACTCGGCGTCGGGGCAGGTCTCGGCGTTCCAGTGGAAGAGGCGGTAGGCGACGGAGATCTCCCCCGAAGAGGGGCTCCCCGGCGTCTCCACCTCGGCGGAGAGCCTTCCCTTCCGGACGGCGGCGCCGGTGTTGTAGAGGCCGTTCCTCAGGATGAAGTAGCTTTCCCCGAGGCGGACGGAGTCGAAGCCGTAGTTCCGCGTCCCGTTCCAGGCCCCGGCGGCTCCGATCGAGCCGATGGCGCCGACCGGCTGCTCGCGGGCGGTCCAGCGCAGGCCGTCGGTGGAGTAGAAGGATTGGATGGAATGGTCCTGGACATAGGCGTCGACCCAGAGGAGGAAGCCCTGCCTCTCCCCGTTCTCGTAGACCTCCTCCACGGACCCGAGGTTGTAGTAGGCGGGGTGGAAGTAATAGTAGTAGGTCGTGTCGTAGCCGGTGAAGGCGACGAATTCGCTCACCTCCGCGGGGCCGCTGGTGGAGGCCGCCCAGCGCGCCTGGCAGTAGCCGTCCCAGGCGTGGAGCTTCCAGTCGAGCCCGTTGCTGGAGATGTACATCTCGAAGTAGCTCGGGTCGCCCGCGCTGTTTGCGGCCCCCAGGTAGCAGATATAGCGGTTGTCCATCGGGTGTTCGGGGTCGAGCGCGGCCGATCCCTCCGGGCGGTAGAGGACGTCCGGCTTGATCATGCATTTGTTGGGGTCGAGCTTGTAGGTCGGGGGGCAGTAGTCGTATTCCAGGAAGGAGGGGTGCCAGTACACCCCGTCGGTGGACTCGCCGTAGCGGAAGTGGTTGTAGCCCTCGGAGGAGCTGTACCAGAGCTTGTAGCGTACGTTCTGGCTCTGCTCGGCCCAGGCGACGTCGGAAGGCGGGAACCCGTCGGGCGCGCAGGCCAGGGCGTGGTGGGCGCAGTCCCAGAGGCGGGGGATGTCCAGGGCGACCGGTGTCCCCCAGTCGGTCTGCCCCCGGGATGAGGCGACGTAATAATAGGTGTAGTCGCCGGTGCGGGTGCCTTCCTGGATGGTGACGAACTTTTCGCCGTCCCAGACGATGCGGTTGTCGTAATGGCGCTCCGCCGACGCCCCCGGGATCGCCGGAGCGGTCCCTGGGTTCCAGTTGGTGTAGGAAAAGTCGGTCCAGGAGGGCTGGCCGCGGGCCAGTCCGGCGGCCAGGGGAAGGCCGATCGCGGCGAGGATGACCCGCCCGAGTTTGCGCTTGATGGTCGGTGGCATACGCTCCCTCCGGCGATTGCCCGTCGGCAGGGGGGCGGTCGGAGCCGCCGATGCCGGCGACAGCAGGATTGGGTTCGATCGCGTTTCGCGCTTGCGGCCGGGGAAGGGGGCTGGCGCCGGGGATGGCCCGCAGTCCCCACCCGGTTATGAAAATATATGCTTCCGATTTGCTTCGGTCAAGAGAAGAATAGAAACGGCCTGCACCTCCGGGCGCCTTGACAAGCCGTCGCGGAGGGAATATATTTCACAATTAAAGAAACGACGCCAGCGAGCAGCCACCATGACGGGAAAGCACAAGCACGACAAAAAAACTGCCGGGGAGACGCCCCCCCCGGAATCTCCCGCTCCGGCCGGAGGGCGCGCCGAACCGGTCGCCCCGGCCCGGGTCGAGATCGACCGGGCGGAGCTCGAGCGTCTGCTTTCCCAGGAGGCCCTGGCGGCGGAGTACAAGGACAAGTATCTCCGCGCCCTGGCCGAGGGGGAAAACTTCCGGAAACGGCTGGAGAAGGACAAGAAGGACTTCCTCGCCTATGCCGTCCAGGACCTGATCGGGGAGCTCCTCCCCGTCCTCGACAATTTCGAGCGGGCGCTGGCCTCCGCTCCCTCCGCCGGGCCGGATTCCTGCCGCCAGGGGGTGGAGATGATCTATAAGCAGCTCGTGGGCGCGCTGGCCAAGGAGGGCCTCCAGCAGATCGAAGCCAAGGGGAAGGTTTTCGATCCCTACCTCCACGAGGCGGTGGCCGAGGAGGTCACCGCCGCCGCCCCCGATGGCTCGATCATCGAGGAGCTCCAGAAGGGCTACCGGCTCAAGGACCGCCTCCTCCGCCCGTCCGCGGTCAAGGTCGTCCGCTCTCCGGCTCCGCCCCCCCCCGCGGCCGAATCCTAGCATCATTCATGAAGATCGGGCGATCTTCATGAATGATGTGGGCTGGGAACAGATCTGTTTGGTCTATGGCTGACAGGGATTACTATGAGATTCTGGAGGTCTCCCGGGACGCCGATCCCGAGGATATCAAGAAGGCCTACCGCCGTCAGGCCCTCCAGCATCACCCCGACCGGAACGCGGGCGACGCCGCCTCCGGCGAGCGCTTCAAGGAGATCTCTGAGGCCTACGAGGTCCTCTCCGATCCGGATCAGCGGGAGATCTACGACCGCTACGGGCGCGAGGGCTTGAGGAGCCGGGGCCCCGCCTTCCACGACCCCTTCGAGCTTTTCCGGGAGCTCTTCGGCGGCGGGATGGGAGGTTCGCTCTTCGAAGACTTCTTCGGCTTCGGGGCGGGCGAACGGCCCGGCCGCCGGCGGGGAGCGGACATCGACTACGCCCTCGAGATCACCCTCGAGGAGGCGGCGCGGGGGACGGAGCGGGAGATCGAGTTCTTCCGCCGGGAACCCTGCCCCCGCTGCGGGGGGAAGGGCGAGGAGCCCGGGACGGGGAGGCGGCGCTGCTCCCGTTGCGCGGGCCGGGGGCAGGTCGAGTCGGCCCAGCGGACCTTTTTCGGCGTTTTCACCGCCGTCTCGACCTGCTCCGCCTGCCGGGGGGAGGGGACGATCCTGGAGAAGCCCTGCCGGGAATGCGGGGGGAGGGGGCTGGCGGAGAGACCGACCCGCCTCGCCGTGAAGGTCCCGGCGGGCGTGGACCACGGGGCGCTCCTGCGCAAGCGGGGCGCCGGCCAGTTCGGTCCCCGCGGCGCCCCCGCGGGCGACCTGAACATCCACATCCGCGTCCGCCCCCACGAATTCTTCCAGCGCGATGGCCACGACGTCCTCTGCGAGATCCCGATCGCCTTCCCCGTGGCCGCCCTGGGCGGCGAGATCGTCGTTCCCACCCTTCTCGGCGAAACCCGCCTCCCCGTCGCCCCCGGGACCCAGCCGGGGACGACGGTCCGGATCAAGGGGCAGGGCTTCCCCCGCCTCCACGGCGCGGGGCGCGGCGATCAGCGCGTCCGCCTCGTCGTCGAGGTGCCCACGGGCCTCTCCTCCGAGCAGAAGGATCTTCTCCGTCGCTTCCAGGGGAGCCTGACGCCGCGGAACCGCCCCTCGGACGGGGGCGCATTCCGGTTCCTCAAGAACAAGATTTTCCCGGAGGGAAAACCGTGAGACGCTTCCTGCTTCCTCCGGGCGCCCTGCGCGGGCGGCGGGTGATCTTCGAGGGCAAGGACGCCCATTACATCGAGCGGGTGCTCCGCCTCCGCCGCGGGGAGGAGATCGTCGCCTTCGACGGGGAGGGGGCCGAGTACACGGCGACGATCGGGATCCTCTCCCCCCGCCGGGTGGAGGCGATCGTCACCGCCGTTTCCCGACCGCCCCCGACCCGGACCTTCCGCCTCGCCCTGGCCCAGTCCTTCCTCAAGGGGCGCGACTTCGAGGCGGCGGTGCGCCAGTGCGCCGAGGTCGGCCTCTCCGACCTCTACCCCCTGGCCGCCGCCCGCTGCGTGGGCGAGCTCCGGAGCTGGGAGAAGAAGGAGGAGCGGATCAACGCCATCGTCGCCGACGCCTGCCGCCAGAGCGGGCAGTCCGTCCTCCCGGCCGTCCATCCCCCGCTCTCCTGGAACAACCTCCTCGCCCTGGCCTCCGAGTTCTCTCTGCGCCTCCTCCCCTGGGAGGGGGAGAAGGAGAGGAGCTTGAAGGCGGCCCTCACCGCCACCGGAGACGCCGCGCCCCCGGCCGGGATCCTGGCCGCGGTCGGCCCCGAGGGCGGATTCACCTCCGAGGAGGTTTCCCTCGCCCGCGCCGCCGGCTTCCTCCCCGTCCGGATCTCTCCCAGCATCCTGCGCGCCGCGACCGCCGGCCCGGCGGTGCTCGCGATGATCGGCTATCATTTTCAGGCCTAGCCACGGTTAATAGGTCCTATAGGTCTTATAGGTCCTATAAGTCCTATAGGACCTATAAGGGCTTGCGCGCGGTCCTCGGCGGGGCTATACTCATTCAAATCCGCCATGAAACTCGCAGAACTTTTCCAAGCCATCGTCGAGATCGGGATCGCGGCCGACCCCCGCGGCGAGGCGGGAGTCCGCCGCGAGCTGGCGCGGCTGGAAAAGTTCTTCGCCGACCTCCCGGAGAGCCGCCGGGGGACTTTTGACCGGGACCGTCTGGCCAACCCCTATGCCGACACCCGCCTCCTCGCCGGCGACCCCGCGGCCGAGGTCTCGGCCCTGATGGTGGGGATCGACATCGAGGTCGGAGAGGTGGTTCTGGCCGACCGCCTCCGCGAGCGGGGGCGGCGGGTCGACTGCCTTCTTGCCCACCACCCCGAAGGGAAGGCCCTGGCCGGCTTCTACCACGTCATCTCCATGCAGGCGGACATCATGCACCGGGCGGGCGTGCCGATCAACGTGGCCGAGGCCCTCCTGGACGAGCGGCTGACCGAGGTGGAGCGCAAGTCGCTGCCGGTCAACTTCACCCGGGCGGTGGACGCCTCCCGCCTCCTCGACCTCCCCTTCCTCTGCGCCCACACCCCGGCCGACAACTGCGTGGCCGGCTACCTGGAGAAGCTCTTCGCCGAGAAGTCGCCGGAGACGATCGGCGACATCCTCGCCCTCCTCCGGGAGATCCCGGAGTACCAGGCGGCTTCCCGGAACAACGCTCCGCCCCGGGTGGTGGCGGGGAAGGAGTCCAACCGGGCGGGGAAGATCTACGTGGATATGACCGGCGGGGTGGAGCCGCCCAAGGCGGCGCTGGCGAGCCTCGCCCACGCCGGCGTTGGGGTCCTGGTCGGGATGCACGCCAGCCTCGACCACATCGAGAAGGCGAAGGAGCTGAACCTGAACCTCGTCGTGGCCGGCCACATCTCCTCCGATACGCTGGGGCTCAACCTTCTCCTCGACCGCCTCCGCCTCCGCGGCTCCTTCGAGGTCATCCCCTGCTCCGGCTTCGTCCGGGTGGAACGTTCCTGAAAATAGCGTCCGGCGCGCCGGCCGCTATAGGTCCGATAAGACCTATAAGTCCTCTCGGACCTATTCGCTTCACGACACCATGGCCCGCCTCTATCCCCCCGAGCTCCTGGAGACGATCCAGGCTCACAACGACATCGTCGAGGTCGTTTCCCGCTACCTTCCCCTGAAGAAGGCGGGGTCGACCTACAAGGCGCTTTGCCCCTTCCACTCCGAGAAGACCCCCTCCTTCTTCGTCAACCCCCAGCGCCAGATCTTCCACTGCTTCGGCTGCGGGGCGGGGGGCGACGTCTTCTCCTTCCTGATGCGCCAGGACGGCCTCACCTTCCCCGAGGCGGTGCGCCTCCTCGCCGAGCGGGCGGGGATCCCTCTCCCCGAGCTCGGGAAGGAGGAGCTCTCCCACCGCGACCGCCTCCTCAAGCTCCACGCCCTGGCGGCCGACTTCTTCCACTGGGGGCTTGTGAAGTCCCAGAACGGGGAGGTCGCCCGGAGGTACCTCGCCGGGCGGAAGATCGCGGAGGAGACGATCCTCCGCTTCCGCCTCGGCTACGCCCAGCCCTCCTGGGATTCCTTCGTCAACCACGCCCGGAAGAAGGGCTTCCCCCTGGAGTTGATCGTGGAGGGCGGGCTGGCGATCAAGCGGGCGGAGAAGGAAGGGGGATACGACCGCTTCCGCCACCGGCTGATCGTCCCGGTCTGCGACAGCCAGGGGCGGGTGGTCGCGTTCGGCGGACGGGTCTTCGACGACAGCCAGCCCAAGTACATCAACTCCCCCGAGACTCCTCTCTTCCGGAAGGGGCAGATGCTCTTCGGCCTCCACCTGGCCCGGGAGGCGATCTCCTCCGAGGGGGAGGCGATCCTGGGGGAGGGCTACTTCGACGTCATCCGGGCGCACCAGGAGGGGGTGAGGAACATGGTCTGCTCCCAGGGGACCGCCTTCACCGAGGTCCAGGCCCAGATCTTCAAGCGCTACACGGACAAGGTGGTGACCGCCTTCGACGCCGACCCGGCGGGGGTCGAAGCCTCTCTCCGCGGGCTCGGCGTCTTTCTCCAGAAAAACTTCGAGGTCCGGATCGCCCTCCTCCCCCCGGGCGAGGATCCGGACAGCTTCATCGCGAAAGAGGGGGCGCCGGCCTTCCGGCGCGCGGTCCGGGAGGCGGCCCCCCTTATCGACTTCAAGCTCAACGAGCTCTGCCGGAGGAACGACGTCCGGACCGACCGGGGGAAGCTCAAGGTCTTGCGGGAGATGCTGGAGACGATCGGGGCGATCGAGTCCGCCGTCCTTCGGGACGGTTACCTGAAGAAGCTCGCCTCCGCGCTCGGCGTCTCGGAGGCGGCGGTGCGGGAGGAGCTAGGGAAGCGGCGGGGCCCCGTCCCGTCCCGTCCGCCCACCCCGGCCGCGCCGCCCTCCCCCGCCCCCGACCGGAGCCAGCTCATCCTATTGACATTTATCATTAATAATGATAGTCTTTTAAATTCAATTGATTATGCCTTCGACCCGGAGGACTTCAGCCCCGCCCTGCGACCGATCGCGGAAGCGATCCGAGAGCTCGTCCGCGACCGGCGCCTCCCACTCGCCCGCTTCCTGCCGCTCGTTTTGAGAGAACCTTCGCACCAAGAGACGATCGCCCACTGCCTGCTCGAGGGAGAAGGCGGCGCGCCGTCGGCCCGCGAGGTCAGGGAGGTGGCGGGGACGGTGAGGAGGCGGGGGATCCGGGCCCGGCTCAACCGCCTGCGCGACGAGATCGCGCGGGCCGATGCGGCGGGCGGGGAGGTCTCCCGACTGCAGCAGGAATGCCTCGCGCTCCGCCGGGCCCTGGACGAGCTGCCCGGCCGGCTGGAACAGAGCCTCGATGAATAAACTGGACAAGGACAGAAGGATCAAGCAGCTGCTCAGGATGGGCGAGGAGAAAGGGTTCCTCACCCGCGCCGACCTCCATCAGCACCTCCCGGAGGGGCTGGTCAGCCCGGAGGAGTTGGAGTCGGTCAAGATCCTCATCCAGGGATTGGGGATCGAGGTGATGGAGGGGGCCGAGAAGGAGGGCGCCGAGGAGGATCCCGCCCCGGCCGCGGAGCCCGCCGACGCCGACCGCTCCTACGAGGTCCTGGACGACCCGGTTCGGATGTATCTCCGCCAGATGGGGCAGGTGCCCCTCCTCTCCCGCGAGCAGGAGGTGGAGATCTCGAAAAGGATCGAGAAGGCGGAGAACAAGGTCTACAAGCTCACCCTCCGTTTCGGGACCACCCCCAAGGAGATGTCCAACCTGGCCAAGCGCCTCCTCAACGGCAAGGAGCGGATCGACCGGGTGGTGGTGGAGCGCAAGGACCGCCGCCGGGACAAGTGCCTGAAGGAGTTCCCCCGCCTGATGGAGGACGTGCGCAGGCTCCAGGTCCGGATCACGGCCGAGGCGGAGGCGGTGCGCGCCTGCCGCTCCCAGGACGGGAAGAAGGAACGGCGCCAGAAGCGTCTGGAGGATCTCCACCTCACAATGCAGAACCTGCTCCGCCGTTTCCACTTCAAGCAAGGGGTGATCGAGGACTTCTACTCCCCCCTGGAGCGGCTCAACGCCCGGATCGAGGAGGTCTACCGCCAGCTCGAGGCGCTCAAGCGCTCGAACGCGCGCCCGGCCAAGGTCCGCCCCCTGGTCAAGAACGAGCGGCGGAAGCTGAAGCGGATGGAGGGCAACCTCTGCATGCCGGTGGACGAGTTCCGGACCTTCTTCCGCGAGCTCAAGGAGGCGATCCGCGAGGTGCGCAAAGCGAAGGGGGAGATGGAGGCCAACTTGCGCCTGGTGGTCTCGATCGCCAAGAAGTACACCAACCGGGGGCTCTCCTTTCTCGACCTCATCCAGGAGGGGAACATGGGGCTGATGAAGGCGGTGGACAAGTTCGAGTACCGCCGGGGCTTCAAGTTCTCCACCTACGCCACCTGGTGGATCCGCCAGGCGATCACGCGGGCGATCGCCGACCAGGCGCGGACCATCCGGATCCCCGTCCACATGATCGAGACGATCAACAAGCTGATGCGGGTCTCCAAGAAGATCCTCCAGGAGCGGGGCAAGGAGCCCCTCCCGGAGGAGCTGGCGGAGGAGATGGACGTCCCGGTGGAGAAGGTGCGGTCGATCTTGAAGATCGCCCAGCACCCGATCTCCCTCCAGACCCCGGTGGGGGACAAGGAGGACAGCCAGTTCGGGGACTTCATCGAGGACAAGGGCGTGGAGTCGCCGGCCGAGGCGACGAGCTACTCGCTGCTCAAGGAGCAGATGCGCCGGGTGCTCTCGACGCTGACCCGGCGGGAGGCCCATGTTCTCACCCTCCGCTTCGGGGTGGAGGACGGCTCCCCCCGGACGCTGGAGGAGGTGGGCAAGATCTTCAACGTCACCCGGGAGCGCGTCCGCCAGATCGAGGCCAAGGCCCTGCGCAAGATGCGCCACCCCACCCGGAGCCGCAAGCTCCAGGGCTTCCTCGACGTGGCCGAGATCGACGCCCGGTCCGAGACGATGTGGGACTTATCCTAGTTCCCCCGGCGCGCCGCGCCGGCGAATCTAGGATAAGTCGATCGCGGTCGGCGGTGAGCCGGGAGAAGCGAATTCGTCCGCCGTCCGCGCTCTTCGCGACGCGTTTTGCGGAGAGGGAAGATTCTCTCTCTTCGCTCAAGATGATCGCCCACGTTCTTTTTATTTCTCCCTCCCGATCGGAGATCGGGAGGCAGAAATAAAAAGGGCCTGTAGCTCAATGGTAGAGCAGGGGACTCATAATCCCTTGGTTGCAGGTTCGATCCCTGCCGGGCCCACCATAATAAGAACCGCCGAGGAGCCCCGGCCGGGGCGCTCCTCGGCGGTTCTTATTTGCTAGTAGCTCAATTCGTAACTTCCCATGTCGTATCCATCGTCATGTGGGCGTGTATTGCCCTCGATGTCGTCGGAAGGCGCGCCGGCGCCGGTGCCGGCATCGACGCAAGGCGAGCCCGCCTGCAAGTGCCAATCCCCCTCCCCCGCGAATTGTGGATCAATCGAAATATATCCGGCGCCCAGCGTGGTGTAGGTCGGCTGGCCAATGTCGCCGGCGGCGTTGCCGTAGATGTCGGAGTAGGTCACGTTCACGCCGGAATGGGCGTCCAACCCCCAGCCGCCGTTATTGGCGACGATGCAGTTCTTGACCGCGAGGCTGGTCAGGGAGTCTCCGTAGACGCCCGTGTTGGCGTTGTCAACGATCGTGCAGTTGGTCAAGGAAGAGGCGCCGTAAGTACAATGAACGCCGTAGGTGTTCCCTTCGATGAGGCAGTTCTCGATCGTCGGGGAGGCGGATGATCCGTAGAAATATATCCCGGCGGTGGAGTTGGTGATCCGGAGGTTGCGGATGGTCGGTGACCGCCCCACCCGGATCCCCGTTGTAAGCCCGCCGCCATCGATCACGGCGAGGTTGCCGCCCGAGCCCTGCCCCTCCAGGGTGATGTTGGAGGATAGGATGAGGTTCTCGTGATAGGTGGCGGGGAGGACGACGCAGGTTCCGCCCTCCGCGGTCGCCCCGATCCCGCCTCCGATCGTCTGCTTGGCCTCCTCCGCACTGGTTCCGTCGTTGGCGTCGCTGCCATTGACGCCGTCCACGTAGGTGGTGGCGTTGCCGCCGCCGGCATAGGAGGCCTCGTAGCAGCCGATCTCGTAGCCGCCGCCCTGGGGGCGGCCGTTGCCGGCGATGTCGTCGGCCGGCGCGCCCGTCCCGGTGGCGTTGTTCAGGCAGGGGGAGTTCTCTTGGAGGCGGTAGTCCTCTTCGCCCTGGAAACGGGGGTCGGCCGAAATGCAGCCGGCGCCTATGGTGGTGTATTTGGGGTAACGCACGGAGCCGGAGGCATTGTCGTAGATGTCGGAGTAGGTCACGTTCACGCCGGAATGGGCGTCCAACCCCCAGCC
>CAZOYW010000011.1:0-27524 GCA_964584165.1 uncultured bacterium | reverse complement strand
CGTAGATGTCGGAGTAGGTCACGTTCACGCCGGAATGGGCGTCCAACCCCCAGCCGCCGTTATTGGCGACGATGCAGTTCTTGACCGCGAGGCTGGTCAGGGAGTCTCCGTAGACGCCCGTGTTGGCGTTGTCAACGATCGTGCAGTTGGTCAACAGAGGGGATCCCCCCGATGCGCAGACGCCGCTGGTATTTCCCGCCATCAAGCAATTGGTGATTTGGGGGGAAGCTAAGATTGTGAAAATCCCATAACGACAGTTCGTGATTCGGAAGCCCTGAACGCTCAGCGCCTCGCACCCGCTTTCGACCTTAATTCCATCGTTCCCGCCGCCGTTGATGACTGAGACCGTTCCCACGTCTTTGGTCCAGCTGTAGGGGTCATACCCTCCTTTCAGGGTCAGGTTGTCCTTGGTCCCAGAGAGCACGACATTTTCATTGAAGGTGCAGTTGGCCACCAACAGCGTGTCGGGGTTGGCGGCGGCGTTGACCGCGTCTTGGATTGTCGAATACTCGACCCCGGAAGACGTCAATTTAACCGCCTTCTTAAGAGGAGATGGAGATGGCGACGCGGTCGGAGTCGCGCTGGGGGTCGGGGAAGGGGACGGTGTAGCGGTCGGGGGCACGCTGGGCGAGGGACTGGGGGTGGGAGTAATCGTTTCCGTTGGCTTCGGCGTCGCCGTCGCCGTTGGAAATGGCGGCGACGTTGGACTGGTTTCGGGCGTCGGGGGAGGGGTAACCGGGGAGGGGGTAGGCGTATGCGGGGTGATTGGCGACGGCGTAGGAGTCACGGGGGGGGGGGAGGTGGGAATCGGAGTCATGGTGGGTGTGGGTGTGGGAGAGATGCAGCAGACTGTGGGAGTAGGTGTCGGAGTTGGCGTGGGGGTGGTAGACGGCGTCGGAGAGGGGACATAGGCGATGACGATGGGCACGTTTGTATCCCAGCCCGTTCCACCCTCCGTGTCGAGCGCGGTGGCCACGATGTCGATCGGTCCGAGCGGCAGGTCGTCGCGAGGATCCCAGATTACGGTAAAGATTCCCCCGGTGTAGGTGCCGGCGGTCAGCGCGTCGATCGGTTCGTCCGCGATGTCCGTATCCCGCCTGAATTCGACCTGCAAAACGGAAAGATCGTCCCGCCCCAGCGCGGTCATGGTCTCGTCTTTGACCTCGATGCGGATCGGCAGATGCAGGATGGTAATCGGTTCATCGTCGACCGGCTGCAGGATGTGGACGGTGAGCTCCGGCTGGAGTTCGCCCACGGTGAGAACCCGGGTGGCCTGGTCGTTCGATTGGTTGCCGAACGAGGCGTCCAGATCGAATTCGATGATATGGACCCCCTCCGGCGCGGCGGTGTAATAATAAAACGCGGGCTGAACGTAAATCCCCGAGTCGGGAAAATCCAGGTACTGGGTGCTCAAAACCACCGTCTCCAGTTCGCCCTCCTCTAGGTAGCTGTCTTTTATCTGCACGGGGATGTCGGTCCGGTCTCCGGGTCCCTGGTAGTGGATCTCGCCCGTGATATACATCTGTTGATCGAGGGGGATGTTTGTCCCATATTCGAAGATGATATCCTCCGAATAGATGCGGATATCCTCCTGCTGGCAATCCACGACTTTGATCACCCCGGTCTGCGCGCCGAACTCGGCGACGGAATCGCAGTCATCGACGGTGAGCGTCAGGGGATGGGTCCCAACGCTGGCGGGAGCGGTGAAGGGTTGGGCGACGTTGCCGAAGTAATCGCTGAATGAGCCGGTAAAAGGCCCCTCTTCTCCAACGGTGCAGGAGCTCCAGGCCCCCATGACGGGGAAATCGTCGATGGGCACGCCGTTCTCCGTCAACTCGTAGTGAACGTGGGCATGGACCGAGGCTCCGGCGACGGGGCAGGCGTCCGCTGCATGGAGGTTATCGATGATGATCCGAGCCGATCCTTCCGGGTTCCCCACTTGGATCACTTGGGTGACGTCGTTGTCATAGATATCCGTTTCTCCAGAAGCGGGAGCCACCGATACCCGCAAGAGGCGGAAGGTGCCGTCCGGCTCCGGAACCGTATAATCGATCTCGGCCACCCCCGTTTCCCCGGGCCCGATGTCAATCGGTTCGGATTGAGCGACCCGCGCGCCCGCGGAATCGTACAGGTTGACCAGAACGTCCGGGGCCGCATCGGTTCCGACGTTTCTTACCGCCGTTTCGATCGAAACGGTATTCCCCGGCGTGGGGAAATAGTTGTTGAAGGTCACGTCGCTGCAGTTGATGACCAGTTCGGGATGATTGACCGGGGTCGGCGTCGGGGGGCAATATTTCGCCGTCAGCCAGATGTTATCGTAACCGGTCAGGGTATTGTCAGTTACCGCGACGCAGAGCCTCCAACCACCCGGCGGGGGGGCGATGATATTTTGACCGAAGGCGCCGGTATAATCGGTGTGGACGTTGGAGAAGAAGCCCTCGCCCTCGACCTGCACGCTCACCTTCCCGCCTTTGACGGGATAGGTGGAGACCTCGCCGTCACAGGTTATTTCATACGTTGCCGTGCCGGAGACGGTCTTCTGACTTCCCGAACAAGCGGGGCTGGGAACGGAAGCCTCAACGACGATCTTCCCGTTGGAGCCGACCGGGGGATCGCCGATCCGCAGCACCCGGTTTGCTTCGTTGTTGTTCTCGTTCTCTTCTTCGATCTCGCTCGCGGCATCGGCCCGGGCCGTGATCACCCGGTAAGAAGTCGGGAAAGCGGCGGTCACTTCCACGAACGCCGATTCGCCCGGCTCGAGGCCGCCGACCGACTGCGGATCCCCCAGCGGGTCGGTGTAATCGGAGAAAGCGACGCTGAAATCCTGCGATGGGACGGGACCGATGTTGCGGACGACGGCCCGAATCGTCACGGCTTCGTCGGGCAAGGGAGGATTGTGCTCGGAGACGAAGGTGATATCGCTCGCCCGGATGGTCAGGTCGGGTAGGCCGGCGCCTTGAAAATGGAAATTGTCGACGAAGATGTCGTTTTGATAGCCCGGTCCCGCTGCTTCGTGGCAATCAGCCTTGACCTGGGCGTAAAAAGCGCCGTCTGGCGCTTCGAGCGAAGAGAATGACTTCTTCTCCCAGTCCAGGAAGGTTTGGTTGTGCCATCCGGTTGTCCCCGGAGAGGCGCCGATGTAATTCCAGGTCTGGCCGAACCAGTCGGCGGTAAGCCTCAAGAAGCAGTTGTCGATAGCGCCCGTATCGGTGTCCCAATCTACGTAAAACCAGCCGCTTAAATCGTAATAGGAGCCTGCCGCAACGGAGATATAGTTCGATCTCAAACACCGGTCGGCATACTGCGTGGTCGGGTCTTCGAATTTGACCGCATAGAACCCGGACTGGGGGTTGTAATCCGCGAGATAAATATGCGACTCGCCCTCGCCCCGCCACCAGGGCGCGAAATCTCCGGTCTCGAAATCGGGATTTTCCAACTCATTGCTGAAATACGGCGTCGTTGTGGGAATGGGCGTGGGGGTCTCATACCCTTCCGGTGTGGGGGAGGGGGTAATAGCTTCTCCGAAGTAAAAACTATCGACTAAGACGTCGTTCTGATAACCCGGCCCCGCTTCTTCGTGACAGTCGGCTCTGGCCTGAGCGTAAAAAGCCCCGGGGGGCGCTTTGAGCAGATGCAGAGCTTTTTCTTCCCAGTCCAGGAAGGTTTGGTTGTGCCAACCGGTTATCCCCGGAGAGGCGCTGATGTAATTCCAGGTCTGGCCGAACCAGTCGGCGGTAAGCCTCAAGAAGCAGTTGTCGATGGCCCCCGTTGCGGCGTCCCAATCGACGTAGAACCAGCCGCTCAGGTCGTAGTAAGCGCCTGACGCGACGGAGATAAAGTTCGATTTCAAGCACCGATCAGCGTACTGAGTGGTCGGGTCCTCGAACCTGGCTGAATAGGAACCAGACTGGGGGTTGTAATCCGCGAGATAAATATGCGATTCGCCCTCGCCCCGCCACCAGGGCGCGAAATCTCCGGTCTCGAAACCGGGGTTCTCCAGCATGTTGCTGAAGTAGGGGGTCGGCGTTTTGTACCCCTCCGGCGTCGGGGTCGACGTTGGCGTTGCGGTGGGGGATGGCGAAGGAGTGGCGGTGGGTTCGGGGGAGGGCGTCGGAGAAGGGGTGGGGGCGATCAGCGCCGATACGATGACATCGTCGAAGGCAAGATTCCCGGCGCTTTTCGCATAGGAGAATTTGATTTGCGTGGAGCCGGCGTTTAGTGAGAAAGGTCCCTCGATCATTTCCGTGGTCGGCAAGCCGACGATATTTGTCACTTGGTGCCACTCGGTGCCGAAATACTCTTCGACCAGCAAGGCGCTGGTATCATCCGTGCCCAGGCCCTTGATCCAGAAATTTAAATCATTCGGTTGTGAGATTGTCTTGGTGAAGATCTGGTCGCCGGTGGCGTCGAGTCTGAGGGCGGGAGGGGTTCTTCCATAGTATCCCTCGGTCGTATATGTATCGGAATCCTCGTTGCAAGAGAGGAACGTCCAGCCGGTGGGACGGGAACCGGAGTGAAATTCATCGAATCCCTCGTCAATCAACGGCGCCGAGGGCGAAGGGCTGGGGATGGCGGTAGGCGTAGGGCTGGGCGTAGGGGTGGGGGAAATCGGAGTGGATGTTACCGTGGGTTCGGGCGTCGGAGTTTTATAACCGGCCGGGCTGGGGGTGGTCGTCGGTTCCGGGCTCGGGGTTGGAGTGATGTTGCGGATGACGATCAGCTCGGCTCCCTGGGCGGGGTCCTGGTCGTAAGCATAGAAACGGAAAAGCTTCTGCTCTCCCAGGTCGCCGACCAGGAGCAGGGCGAGGCTGTTGCCGCTCGCCCAGCCGTCCCGCGCGAAGATTTCGGAGACCACCGGAGCCACACCGGTCATTTCCTTCCAGCCGGCGCCGAGGTTGTTTTTCTGCCAAGCTTTGTAAGCCTCGCTCCGGGGCCGGGCGATGATCTCGGTCTGCGCGTTGAAGTCCAGGGCGTTGTCGACTGCGTTGGCGAAAATCCGGAAAGAGGCGTCGTCGCGCCAAGTGTTCTGGACGTTAAACCTGACCGAGGCGGAAGCGATACTGGCGTTCTTGGGGAGGGTGACGTTCTGGAAACGAACGCCGGCGCATTTGTACAAATTATTACCGGCGTCGGGATAGGCGAAAACATCAGTCAGGATGTTGGTGGAGGAATGATTTCCGATCCCGGTCTCGTGGGCGTCGTCGCCCGAAGCTTGGACTTTGAACACGTGATACCAAATCGGCGTGGGGGTGACGCTCGGCGTCGCTGTTGGCGATGGAGTTTGGAAACCGAACGGAGTAGGCGTGCTCGTAGGCTCAGGAGTCGCGGTGGGGGTGGTGGTCGGCGAGGGTGACGGCGTCTGGTAGCCGAACGGAGTGACCGTCGGGGTGGGAGTCAGGTTCCGTATGATAATCAGCTCGGCTCCATGTATGGGATCCTGGTCGTAGGCCTGAATTCGGAATAGCTTCTGCTCTGCGACGTCGGCGATCAAGAGCAGGGCGAGGCTATTACCGCTCGCCCAGCCGTCCCGCTCGAAGATTTCGGAGACCACCGGGCCCAATCCGGTCATCTCTTTCCATCCCGTGCCGACGCTGGTTTTTTGCCAGGCCTTATAAGATTCGGTCCGGGGGCGCGAGATGATCGCGGTCTGTGCGGCAAAATCCAGGGCGTCGTCGCTAGCGTTTCCATAAATCCGGAAAGCGGCGTCGTCGCGGTCGGCGCTTTGGACGTTGAACCATATGGAGGCAGAAGCGATGGAGGCGTTTTTGGGGAGGGTGACGTTCTGAAAGCGGATGCCGGCGCATTTATACATGGCATTTCCGGCGTCGGGATAGGCGAAAACATCAGTCATGATGTTGGTGGAGGAACGCGTCCCGATCCCGGTCTCATGAGCGTCATCGGCCGATGCCTGGACCTTGAATGCGTGATACCAGACTGGGGTAGGGGAAGCGCTGGGGACCGGGGTCGGAGAAGGGGAAAAATCGGGGGTGGGGGATGGGGAAGGAGAGATGGGCGGCGGCGTTCCACCCAGGCGTCTCGGGAAAGACCGGATCGGTCGATCCGCTTCCGGGGAAGGCGGGGAAAAAGCAGCGGTCGGTTCGAAGGGCACGCCTGGAAGCAGGCATTCGTCGGCTCCGATGTCATAGCCTCTCCCAAACGGGCGCGGATCGCCTTCCCGATCGTCTTCCGGCGCCCCCTCGGGGCTTCCGATGTCCCGGCAGGGGCTCTCCGCGCCTAGATGATAGTCGTCCGCAAAAAGCGGATCGGACGAGAAGACTCCTTCGCCGGGAAATCCGAGTCGGATATCCGAGTCGGAAACGATCAGATCGGCGGTCCCGTCCGCGTCGATCTCCCGATAACCGGGATTCCAGAGGATCGTGTTGAAGACCTCACCCTTGGAATCGTGAAAATCAAGGATAGCTCGATCGGAGCTAGTCAACCGGTTGTCCGCGATCGTGCAATTGGCCACGACAACATCCTGGCAATTGTCGAATCTTATCAACGAAACGGGCATTTTTGCTCCCGCCGCGCAGCCGGTGACGGTGCAATTGATCAAATAAATCCCCGTGCTGTTTCGAGATAGGATCAGCTCCTGCTCGGAGGAGCAGCGATCAAACCGGCAGTTGGCCAGGACGGCATCGTCGGCGTTGAGGAAGACGCTCCGTCCGCGATGATCGGAAGGGAAAAAGGTGAAACCGTCCAGCTCGACTCCAGCGGTTACGGTCAGCGACCGGATGATGCATTCGTGAGCAGACAGGCTTCTCTCGTCCAGGTATTCTTCCGTTCCCGCGAATCCTCCCCAGAGACAAATCGGTTTGGCGATCGCGATCTGCCCGAAATCGCCGCTCGCGCACCAAATCCTCGCCTCTGGCGGTGCGGCGTCGATCGCGGTCTGCAAATCCCGACAAGCCGTCTCCCATGAATTTCCATTTCCGCCTGGGGGCGATGAAGGATCGACATAGATGATCGGAACGGTCGGGGCGCTCAAGGAATATCCAAATAAAAGGGAAGCCACTAAGGACGCGATCAGGAATGCTCCGCCCCCCACCAGGGTCTGCATTTTCATAACTCGCTTCCTCCCGTTCGGAGATACACGCGGACGCTCCCGAGGTTCATGGTTTTACGGTTGCTGGCCATCGAGCGAGTTGAATGTATTGGATAAAGCCGAGGGATGAATCGAATGATCGAGGGAACAAATATAAATCCCGGATGGATCGCAGATCCATCCGGGCAGGCAAGCCGAAACGCACGCAAACGGGCCGGAGAAAGTGTCTTTGTTTCTCGGCGCATGGCGGGATACGTTCCTAGAATGCAATAAGTATCCGCGCAAGGAGACAAGGAGTCAAGAGGTATTATTGTAAAAAGCGGCGTCCATTATTTAATATAGTGAAGAACAGAGCGGCCCCGGTCTCGTTTCCAGCGGAATGTCCGCGTCGATTCATGGAGCGTGACCGGTCGAGCCGGAGACCTTCAGGCTCCGCCTCGGACTTTGGCTGGCCTGGACGCGGGGGAAACCGGGGAGGACAGGGGGCGCTTAGCGCGCTTGTCTCAGTTCCGCCGGGCACTTCCGGTATTCCGACTCCGCCTCGGTCGGCCTTCCTGCCGCCTGCAGGGCGTAGGCGAGGACGGGGCGGAGCTGGGCGAGGCCGGGGTCGAGGCGGAGAGCCTCGCGGAGCTCCCGGATCGCCTCCGCCCATTTCTCCTGGCGGGCGAGGAGGTTCCCCAGGTTTCCCCGGGCGGGCGCGTAGGCCGGGTTGATCTCGATCGCCCGGCGGATCGCCGCCTCCGCGTCGTCCAGCCTTCCCTCCGCCTTGAGGGCCAGGCCGAGGTTGTTCCAGGAGCGGAAGTGGCGGGGGTCTTCCTCCAGGGCGAGACGGTAGTAGGCGGCCGCCTCGCCCGTCTTCCCCCCGCCGGCGTAGACGTTGGCGATCTCGAAGAGCGACTCGGACCTCTCCCCTTCTCCGCCCGCGAGGATCCGGCGCAGGGCCGCTTCCGCCTCCTCCGTCTCGCCGTTCTTCAGGAGCGCCTCGGCCGAAGCGAGGAAGAGGCGCCGCTGGCGCCGGGGGTCGGCGGGGGGATGGCGGTAGAGTTCCCGTTCGGCCCGCCGGAGATAGTCGAGCGCCTCCGCGGTTCTCCCGTCCTGGCTGTAGGCCTCGCCCGCGGAGACGAGAAAAGAATCGGGGGAGATCCCCGCCTTCGGCCAGCCCAGGAGGAGGTAGAGGACCCCTCCCCCCGCGGCGAGGGCGGCGGATCTCGCCGGGGCCATTCTCAGTCCCCGGAAGAAATCCTCGACCGCCGCCCCGGCGAAGAGAGCGAGGACGGGGGCGAGGGGAAGGCGCAGCCGCGAGACGACGAAGAAGAGGGCGATCCCGGCGAGATAGGCGGCGGCGAAGGCGTAGGGCAGGCTCCAGCGCCGCCGCTCGCGGGAGGCCGCGGCCATCCCCGCGAGAGCGAGGGCGGAGAGAAGGCGCCAGTCGAAGGGGAGGCGGAGGAGGAAGAGGTCGTTCCGGAAGAAGGCGAGGTGGTAGTTGTCGGAGAGGTCGGTTCCGCTGAAGAAGAGCCCGACCTTGAGGAGGGCGAGCTCGAGGAAGCGAAGGGGGCGGGAGGAGATGAAGGCGAGCCCCTCCCGGAACCAGAAGGAGGAGGACTCGGCGTCGCCGAGCGTCCGTCCCGCCCGCCGCTCGGCCTCGCGTCGGAAGTCGGTCCGCTGCTCCCAGGGCGATCCCCGGGAAAAGGCGGGGATCGCCGCCGTCCCGTTGGCCTCGGGGTTGTTCCCGATGTAGAAGTTGGCGCCGCCGTGGGCGGGGAGGATCGCCCGCGGGCCGAGGACGAGACCGGCGGCCGCGATCGCCGCCGCCGCTCCGGCGGCGTAGGTGAGGGCGCGGCGAGCGGCCGCGCCCGGGATGGGATCGGCGAGGATCCAGACGAGCGCGCTTAGGGGGATGAGGGTGGGGCGGGCGAGGAAGAGGAGGCCGGCGAGAAATCCGGGGAGGAGCCAGCTCGACTTCTCCCGCCGCCCGCGGGCGCGGAGGAGGGCGCTGAGGAGCGCGGCCGCGAGAAAGGCCTCCAGCGCGGCGGAGAGGAGCCAGCCCTCGTAGAAGAGGGCGGGGACGAGGAGGGCGTAGAAACCGGCGCCGATCAGCCCGGCCGCCGGGCGGGCGAGAAGGCATCCGGATTGGAAGACGAGGAGGCAGGTGAGGACGCCGAGGAGTTGCTGGAGGAGGCGCAGGGCGACAGGGTGAAGGCCGAAGAGCCCGTAGCCCGCTCCGAGGAGGGCGGGGTAGAGGGGGTTCCCCCGGTAGTCGGGGAGGGGGGAGAAGCCGGACCAGGAGAGAGCCCTCCCCCACTCCGCGTAGTAGCGGGCGTCGAGGACGGGATGGCGAAAGAAGGGGCTGGGATAGAGCTCGGCGAGGTAGGCGAGGCGAACGAGCGCGGCGAGGCTGAGTATCGCGACGAGTATCCTTTTCTCTCGGCTCATGGCGGGCCTTCCCCCTTTCGATTATACGCAATCCCGCCGCTGAATCCGTCGATTCTTTACCGTTCCGCCGGCGTCTGCTATATAACTGCGATTAAACCCATCAATTCATATGTTATCGCTGGTCGTTCTGAGAGCTCCCCGCGAGCGAGCAATCGCCCGAATTATTCATGAATATCGAATGATATTCCTGAATAATCCGGGCTAGCCGTGGCGACGATGGACAAGGCGAAATATTGCGACCTGGACCTGGTCGTCCGGGGCGCCTGCGTGATCGACGGCTCCGGGGGGAAGGCCTTCCGGTCCGACGTGGGCGTCCGTCGGGGGAGGATCGAGGCCCTGGGCGACCTCTCCCAAGCCCGCTCCCGGCGGCTGATCGCCGCGGCCGGCCGCTTCGTCGCCCCCGGCTTCATCGACATCCACTCCCACTCCGACTACGCGCTCCTTGTCGACCCCCGGGCTGAGTCCAAGGTGAGGCAGGGGGTGACCACGGAGGTGGTCGGGAACTGCGGCTCCTCCGCCGCCCCCCTCTACGGCGCGAAGCGCGCTCGGGTGAAGTCGCAGAACCGCTCCCTCGCCCTCTCCTGGTTCACGCTCGGCGGCTATCGGCGGAGGCTCATGGAGCGGGGGACGGCCCTCAACGTCGTTTCCCTCACCGGCCACGGGAACCTGCGGGGGGCGGCGATCGGCTACGACCCCCGCCCGGCGTCCCGGGCGGAGCTGAGGAAGATGCTCTCCCTCCTTGGGAGGAGCCTGGAGGAAGGGAGCCGGGGGCTCTCCACCGGGCTGATCTACCCGCCGGGGATCTACGCCGGCTTTCGCGAGCTCCGGGATCTCGCCGCGCTTGCCGCCCGAGAGGGGGGGATTTACGCCACGCACCTGCGCAGCGAGTCCGACCGGGTGGAGGAAGCGGTCGCCGAGGCGATCCGCCTGGCCGAGGCGGCCGGGGTCTCCCTCCAGATCTCCCATCTCAAGACCCAGGGCCGGCGGAACTGGCGCCGGCTCGACGGCTGCTTTCGCTTGATCGAGTCCGCCCGCTCTCGCGGGGTCGCCGTCCATTGCGACCGCTATCCCTACACCGCCTCGTCCACCGACCTCGACGTCCTCCTCCCGGACTGGACCTACGCCGGGGGGAACGAGGCGGAGATCTCCCGTCTCTCCGATCCCCGCCTCCGGGAGCGGATTAAGCAGGGGATCGTCTGGACCGACTGGGAAGCGGCGGTCGTCTCCCGGGTCTCCGGGACGACCGGGCGCTGGATGGAGGGGAAGAGCGTCGGGGCGATCGCCCGCCGCCGCCGGCAAGCCCCCGCCGACTGCCTCCTCGACGTTCTTCGGGAGGAGAGGCTCCGGGTCGAGGCCCTCTTCTTCTCCATGTCGGAAGAGAACCTCCGGCGGATCGTCACCCGCCCCTACTGCATGGTCGGCTCCGACGCCTCGGCCAAGGCGGTCCGAGGCCCCCTCTCCGGCGGCCGTCCCCATCCCAGGGCCTTCGGAGCCTTCCCCCGGGCGCTCCGGGAGTTTGCCGGGCGGGGCATCCTCGGCTGGGAGGAGGTCGTCCACAAAATGACCGGGCTCCCCGCCTCGAAGCTCGGGCTCGCGGAGAGGGGGGCGATCCGGGTTGGGGCCGCCGCCGATCTCGTCGTTTTCGACCCGCAGGCGGTCGCCGACCGGGCCACCTACGGCGAGCCCGGGCGCTACCCCGAGGGGATCGAGTTTGTGATCGTCAACGGCGAGGTCGTGGTGGAGAAGGGGAGGCATACGGGGAGATTGCCGGGGAAGTTCCTGGTCTGAAACCGGTGAATTAATGAAGTGATCAGTAATCAGTGATCAGTCAATACGAAGCAGAATGAAACGATATCCCAGAGCAGCCTTGTTCCTCCTCGCCCTCCTCGCGGGCTGCGGAAGGGGCGAGGACAGGTACGCCGCCTACCTCCGCCTCCGCCTGGCCGAGGACCCGACCACGCTCGACCCTGCCTTCATCGTCGACGTCCCCGGGGGGACGATCTCGGCCAAGATCTTCAACGGCCTTGTCCGCTTCGATTCGGAGGGGAAGGTCGCCCCCGACCTTGCCTCCTCCTGGGAGGTCTCGCCGGACGGGAAGACCTATCGCTTCCGCCTCCGCGAGGGGCTGAAGTTTCACAGCGGGCGTCCCGTGACCCCGGCGGACGTGGTCGCCTCCTGGCGGCGTCTCCTCGACCCCGCCCTCGCCTCCCCCCGCTCCTGGCTTTTCCGGGGCGTGAAGGGGGCGGAGGAGTTCCGGAGCGGGAAGGCGCGGGACGTCAGGGGCTTTCGCGTAGAGGGGACGGAGGTGGTGGTCGAGCTCGAGGAGCCCTCGCCGGTCTTCCTGAGCCTCCTCGCCATGCCCGGCGCCTCGGTGGTCGATGGAGTTGAGGCGGAGCGGCGGGGGAGGGGATTCGCCGACCGCCCCTCGGGGACGGGTCCCTTCCGCCTCGAGGAGTGGCGGCGGGGGGAGCGGATCTTGCTCGCGCCCAACCCCGCCTATCACCGGGGTCGGCCGAAGCTCGCCGGCGTCCTCTACCGGGTCATCCCGGAGGACCTGACGGCGACGGTGGAGTTCGAGAACGGCAACCTCGACCTCATGGAGATCCCCCGGGCCGAGTTCAGAAGGTACTCGGTTGAGGAACCCTGGCGGGGGAGGGTGCGGGAGCGGGTGGGGCTGAACGTCTACTACCTTGGCTTCAACTGCCAGTCCGCTCCCTACGACGATCCGCGCGTCCGCCACGCCTTCAGCCTCGCCCTCGACCGGGAGAAGATCATCGCCGCCATCCTTGAGGGGCGGGCGGTCGCCGCCGCCGGCCCCGTCCCTCCCGGCCTCCTCTCCCCCGAGCCGCCGCCCTGTCCCTACGATCCGGAGGAAGCGAAGCGCCTCCTCCGGGAGAGCGGGATCGCCCTGCCTTTGCAGGCCCGCCTCGTCCTCAAGGCGGACCGCGAGGTCCTCTCCATCGCCGAGGTGATCCAGGACTACCTCGGAAAGATCGGCGTGGAGCTGGTCCTGGTCCAAAGGGAATGGTCGGCCTTCAAGGAGGCGGTGGACCGGGGCGATTTCGATCTCTTCTACCTCTCCTGGTGGGGCGACTACCCGGAGGCGGAGAACTTCCTCTACCCCACCTTCCACTCCTCCCAGTGGGGGGCGGGGGGGAACCGCGCCCGCTTCCGGGACCAGCGGGTGGACGGTCTTCTGGAGCGGGCCAGCCGGGAGGGCGATCCCGGGAAGAGCCGTTCCATCTTCGCCGCGGCCCGGGACCGGGTGATCGAGCTCGCCCCCTGGGTCTTCCTCTGGCACAAGAAGGAGTACGTCGTCCTCTCCCCCCGCGTCCGCGACTACCGCATCCCGCCGGTCTGCAACGCCGAGCGGTTCGAGGAGATCGAGCTCAGATAGGAGTGCCGGCGGGCCGTCGAGCAGGGTATTTTCATAAGGGTGTCATCGCGAGGACACCGAGCGTAAGCGAGGGGGACGAAGCAATCTGTTGGCGGGCCGCGGATTTAGATCGCTTCTCGCGTTCGGATCCCGATCCATCCGACCATCCGGTCCTCCTTCTCCCCCCGGCGGTAGGAGTAGAAGAGCTCGGAGCGGCACTTTGTGCAGGTCCGGGCGGGGACGATGCGGGCGAGGCCCTGGCCGCGCAACTGCCGAGCGTTCTCCTCCTCCAGGTCCATCTCGTAGCAGCAGGGGCCGATGGCGGGGGAGAAGAAGGCGAGGCAGGCTTCAGGATCGCTCCCGAAACGCGAGACGAGGAGGCGGACGGCGGCCTCGGCGATCCGGGATTGCGTCCCTTTCCGCCCGGCGTGGACGATCCCGGCGACCCGACGGATCGGATCGACGAGGTAGATCAGGAGGCAATCGCCGGAGTAGGCCGCCAGGGCCAGCCCCGCTTTCGCGGTCAGAAGACCGTCGGTCCGGGGGAAGGTCCGGTCCGCCTCGGCCTCCGCGACGTCCGCGGAGTGGACCTGGTCGGTCCGGGCGAGGCGGGTCGCCGCCATCCCGGCCGCGGACCGGAGCCGATCGAGGAGTTCCTTCCGGCGGAGCGCCTGCGCCCGAAACGGCCGCAGGGTGAAGCCGTGTTCGAGGAAGGGGAAGCTCTCCAAGGCCGGGAAGGTGATCCAGCGGAACTCGCCGTGGCCATGCGCATGGAGGGAGGGCGGCATGCATCGAGTTTAACCTTCCCCGTCCGCCCTTCGCGATCTTTATCTTCTTGTTTCCCCTCCGCCGGGTTGGCATACTTAACCGGAGGTGGCCGATGCGCATCAGGAACCTCGCCGTTCTCGCCCTCGTATCCCTGGCGCCGGTTTTTCCCCTGGCGGCCGAGGAGGGTCCGCCCGACGTCCAGGCGGTTTTCCTCCACAACGGCCGGGAGTATCCGCCCGAACTTCTCGCCGATCTCGAGGAGAGCGGGTCCGTCCCGGAGGAGCTGTCGCGGCCCATCCTCGCCGGCGACACCCTGGGCTGGCGCCGCTTCGCCAACGGCTCGCTTGAGGAGACGGTGTCCGGCGCGGTGGCCAAGGACGGGAAGGTCGCCTTCCCCAACGGCGTCGAGTTCTCGACCGAGGGGATGTCCGTTTTCCGCTGCCTCCTCCAGCTCCGCTCGATCTATCTCACCTTCCATTCCTCCGACCTCGGCTATCCCGCGGGCCGGGATCCTCTCCCGCCCGCGCCGGGCCGGTAGCCGTTTCCGGAGGAGATGGCGATGACGGCTCCCGGCGGATCGGACATGAAATTCACCGTCTCCCTCGCCCAGACCGACGTCCTCTTCGCCGACCCCGAGGCGAACCTCCGCCGGGCCGAGCGCTTCCTGGTCGAGGCCGCGCGGAGGGGAAGCTCCCTGGTCTGCTTTCCGGAGATGTGGACGACCGCCTTTGATCTGGCGGGCGACGTTGCCGGGAAAGCCCGCGCTCACGAGGCGTTCATCCCCCGCATCGCCTCTCTGGCGAAAAAGTATTCTGTCTGGATCGGTGGTTCGGTCCTCTCCCTTTCCGAATCGGGGAAGCCCGGCAACTCCTATCTCCTTTTTTCCCCGGAGGGGGAAAAAAGGGGCGTCTACCGCAAGACCCACCTCTTTTCGCCGATCCGGGAGCAGGAGCATCTCTCGCCCGGCGACCGCCTCGTCCTGGTGGAGGCCCCCTGGGGCCAGACCGCCCTCGCCATCTGCTACGACCTCCGCTTCCCCGAGCTCTTCCGGACCTACGCCCTGCAGGGGGCGCAGGTCCAGCTCCTCGCCGCCGCCTTCCCCCGCCCCCGCGACGCCCACTGGGGAGTGCTGATCCGGGCCCGGGCGATCGAGGACCAGATGTTCATGCTCGCCGTCAACCGGGTGGGGTCCCAGGAGTTCCCCCGCACGGGCCAGGCTCAATACTTCGGCCGCTCGATGATCGTTGACCCCTGGGGGGAGGTGATCGCCGAGGGGAAGGAGGGGGAGGAGGATCTCGTCACCGCCGAGATCGACGTCTCCCTCGTCGCCCGCATCCGCGGCAAGATGAAGGTCCTCCGGGACCGCCGCCCCGACCTCTACGAGCTCGGCTAGCCCGCGTTATTCCTGAAGATCTTTCCGATTTTCGGGAATAATGTGGGCGATTGCTCGCTCGCGGGGAGCTTTCGGAACGGCCGACGACGACATCTGAATCACTGAGTATGATCGCGGTTCAGGCCTGTGATCAGCCAACGGGGTTAGCGATCGCGCCGATCCCCGGTCCGATATCCCCTCCCCGCGACCGGGGATTCTCCCGCGCCCGCCGCTGCGGTAAAAAGTTTTCGTCCGGTCGTGACCCCGGGAAGGAGCGCCGCGCCCCGGTTAGTCTCTCCTCGATTCTTACTATTCTCCAAGCGCATTTCTTGCGGTTAGGACAGTATCGTTCCGATCGGAAAAAAGTGTATCGGATTTGCTCGGCTATAACATATTGCCTGCGAACTGACTGCGGCAACGTTCCGCGAAAAGTCGCGCTTCGTCCCCGATCCAGTGGGGCGGGAGCAATTCGGCGGGGAGTTGAGGATCCTGATTGAGTATGGTCTGATAATCCCACATCAGGTTGTTGAAGAGCCGGGTTCTCAGGAACGATGTATCCAGCGTAGCGGCCGGCGCTCGCTCCATCTCGCCGCGGTAAAGTTGGATAAAGGCTCGGTAGCGGTTCTGCAAGCGGCGGATATCCCAGAACGCCTCCGCCAGTTCCCGTGCCTTGAATCCGCTGAACTTCTCGACCGTCAGCTGAAATACGCAGGGTGAGATCTTCAGCTTGCGGCTGAATTCGCGGACCTGCTCCTCGCGGTCGTATGGCGAGATCCACACGCTCTTCTGCATCTTGCCGAATCCGAGAGTTTTCAGGAAGGACCGGAGATAGAGGCGGATGTTTGCCCGCTTTTCCGGGACGTCAAAGACCACGACTCGCCACCGATGATCCCAGGACGATGATGCTGCGCTGTGGCCGGCGCGATGCTCTTCCAGGAGAAGCCTGCCTCGGTCAGTGAGACGGAGGAATATTTCCCGTTCGCGATTTTCTTTCCTAAGCAAACCGGCCTTTTCCATGCGGTGGATGGTCGCCAGAATGCTCGAGCAATTGTAGGGCAAGCCGACCGGGAAAAGGGTCCGGGGGCGAAGAAGATAGATCGCCCCTTCAGCGAGCATCATCAGAACCTCTTCTCTCAGTGTCGGCATATCTATTTCCCCTTGGGTCGGCCAGTTCGTTCCGATCGGATCCCCTCTACTATAAGGATGCTTGTCGCGGGTTTTTTCTTGCAAAAATATTGGGGGGACTGGAAAAGGCCTTCTTAATGCGCTTCAGACACTTTCCTTCCGATCGGAAGATAAGTGTTAAAATTGCGTTGCAGCTTTGGGAAAATAATCCAAATCCGCCTTGGTGCGGTTGACGGGAATATTTAGAACACCTTGGTGCGGAAGGGGATACGATATGGTTCTCCGGCGATTGATTCGGAGCAGGGATAATGCACTTGCGTTCCGATCGGAATGAAGGTGTTCTCGGAAGTGAAGTCGAGATGGGAAAATGGAGAACGAAAGAAGTTGGGCAGTTTCCCGGAAGGGATAACTGATCCCAACGAGAGATGGCAAATTGAAGATCGATCCCCGAAGCTTCACCGATTCGAGATCTGAGTTTCCGGCGAAGTTCTCTCTTTTTTACCGCACCGACATCCGGAAGTATCGGGATGCGTCCCTCCGCCCGCACCCGGCCGGGCGGCCGTATGCGATAACGGCGGACAGATCCATCCTCCTTCTCATCGACAACCGTCTGAGCGATCTCATCGCTGGCGAGGTCCGGCGCTTCGCCGACGACTTGGAGCGGGACGGATGGTATGTGATCGCCCAGGTCTATGCGGGGGGCGACATCTGGACGGTTCGCAAAGAGATCGTCTCCCTGTTCAACGACTCGTCCCTCCCGCCACTCGACGGCGTCGTCCTGATCGGCCGGATACCCGTGCCGCGCTATCTCTCGCGGGGGCCGGGGGATCCGAACTGGAACGGCTACATGGTCTATCCCAACGACGGCTGGCCGATCCCGCCCTCGATCTGGATGTATTTCTACGGGAACACCAAGGCCGAGCACGGCTACACGCCGAACGGGACCGATCTGGTCTACCACGTCAAGACGGAGGGGAAGGACAACTGGACGCCGGACATCTGGGTCTCGCTCATCATGGGACATTGGCTGCCGGTCCTTGGGGGAGGGATGGAAACGAACGGCGAACCGGAAGTGGAGGCGGGGATTGTCAGGAAGTATTTCGATAAAAACCACGCCGTCCGGACGGGGGGAATCCCCGAGTACCGGACCGGGATCGTGGCCTGCGCGGACAACGCCTCCCAGGCGGACGACTATCAGAGATGTCTCGCGGAGATCGTCGGCGGCCCGGTCGAGAAGATCCTCGGCGGAACGCTCCCCGAGGCGGTCTGGCGCGGCCGCTACGACTGGGGGTGCTTCTCCAGCCACGGCGGCCCGCACGGCTTCTTGAACGTCCACGCTAACGATTTCTACGCCAACCCCTGCGACCTCAAGTTCGCCAACGTCTTCGCCTGCAAAACGGGAAACTTCGATTTGGGGAAGTTCGAGTTCGCCGACTGCGTCTCCCAGTCGATGGCAATGTCGCCGCGCAACAGCATTGTGACAGTCTTCTCCGGCTCCGACTATAATGCGGGGATGGGGGACTTGAGGGAATACGTCGGCCCAATCCTGGCGGGCAATACGGTGGGGCGGTCCTACAGTCTTCGGGAGAAGGACAAGTGGATCGCGGACTGGGACCGGCACCAGTGCGACGGCGAGCTGGGCATCAAGTGGCCGATCGAGCCGTTCGGAGCAGTTATCTTCGGCGATGGTTCGTTTGTCTACAGGGTCGTATAGAACGGAGGAAACTTATGAAGCGCTATGCTCTTACGGCGATGCTGGCCTTCTCGCTGGGGCTCCGGGCGCCCCGTGCCGTCGCCCAGGCCGATTTCCAGATCATCCACGAGTTCGACGGCGTCAACGGGGCGGCCCCCTATGGGCATCTGATCGCGGTCGAGGGCCGCCTCTACGGGATGACGGCGGGGGACACCGTCGGCAACCGGGGGATGATCTTCTCCATCCGGCCCGACGGGACCGATTACACCATCCTGCACCACTTCGCGGGTCAGCCGGACGACGGGGCGTGGCCGCACGGGAGCCTCAATTTCCTGGACGGCGTCCTCTACGGGACAACCTGGGCGGGGGGGTGCGCGGGGACGAACTGCGTGAACCTGGACGGCAACGGATGCGGGACCATCTTTTCGCTCCAGACCGACGGGTTCGGCTATCAGGTCCTCTGGACCTTCGCCTGCGGCGGCGGCGACGAGGACGCGGCTCTCCCTGATGCCCATCTCATCTCCGCTGGGAGCAGGCTTTACGGCACCACCCAAACGGGCGGTGCTTCCGCCGGCGGGACGGTATTTTCCATCGAAACGTCCGGAAGTGGAATGACCATCCTGCACAGCTTCAACGAGTTCACCTCCGTCGGAGGGAATCAGCCGGGAGGCGGCCTCGCCCTCGCGGACGGCGTCCTCTACGGGACGACCTCCTACGGCGGCGAGAACGACGGGGGGACAGTCTTCTCGATCCGGACCGACGGGACCGGTTTCTCCGTCCTTCACGAGTTCGCCGGGCCGGAAGGGAAATGGCCGTTCAGCACTCCGATCCTGGCCGGCGGCCGCCTCTTCGGGGCGACCATGCACGGCGGAGACTACGATCAGGGGGTGATTTTCTCTCTGGGGACCGACGGCTCCGATTACCAGGTCCTCCACAGCTTCGACGGAATCGACGGCGCCAGCACTTACGAGGGAGTGATCCTGGCCGGGGACACGTTGTTCGGAGCGACGGTCGCCAACGGTCCCAACGATTTCGGGATCATATATTCTTTGCGTCCCGACGGTTCGGACTTCCAGGTCCTCCATCGGTTCAGCTACGATGACGGCTCCTGGATCGACGGCCGCCTTCTCCTGATGGGGGACCGTTTCTACGGGCTGGCCTCACACGGCGGCTCCTCCCGACCCAGTTACGGCGTGATCTTCTCCTGCGCGCGTCCCCTCCCGGATCAGGTATTCGCCCAGGCCGGCGACTACAACGGAGACGGCAGATCGGATATCGCGATTTTCCGACCCTCCACCGGACTGTGGGCGGTGAGAGGCCTGGGGCGCGTGTATTTCGGCTCCTCCGGCGACATCCCGGTCACGGGCGACTACGACGGGGACGGCTACGCCGACGTCTCCGTCTTCCGTCGATCCGAGGGGCTCTGGACGATCAAGGGGATCACCCGCTTCCACCTCGGCGGGTCAGACGATCTCCCCCTCCCCGCGGACTACGACGGCGACGGCTCCTGCGACGCGGCCTGCTTCGAACCGCCTTCCGGGCGGTGGACGGTCCGGGGGATCACCTCAGCGAGCTTCGGGACCCTGGGCGACCGCCCGGCGCCGGGGGACTACGATGGCGACGGGAGGGCGGAGCCGGCGGTCTTCCGCCCCGGGGAGTCGCTCTGGGCGGTACTCGGCTGCACGCGCTTCTTCTTCGGGAACTCCGCCGACGCCCCCGTCCCCGGCGTATACCAGTGGTATGGTTCCGGGCGGCCGGCCGGGCATGGCCGTTCCCAGGCGGCCGTCTTCCGCTCCGCTTCGTCACTCTGGTCCGTGCGCGACGCGACGAGGCTCTTCCTCGGGGGTGAGGACGACCGGCCGGTTCCCGCGGACTACGACGGCGACTCTCTCGACGACCCCGCCGTCTTCCGGGACTCCGCCCACCTCTGGTCGGTGGCCGGGATGACCCGGGTTTATTTCGGGGGGACGGGGGATGTTCCGGCGACGAGGTAGCGGCTGGTGAATAGTGACCGCTGATGACCCCGGCGGGGTGGATGCGTTTCCCGCTTGTCCTCAATTTCCGAGGAACCACTCGGGGTAGCGACGCCGGTCGCCTCAACACGGCCGATCTTGACCGCGTGGGGGCCTGCGGAATGTGGCTGGGCGGGGTTGTTGTCGCGCTCGTAGCCGCGGGCCTTCGGGTCCGCAGGCCCAACGTGTGACGCGCGGGCATGAATATCCGCGCCTGCAGAACGGGGATGGGTTTGGTTTCGAGTTTATAGGAACGCGCGCCATGCACCTCAACGCGATCGAGAAGCGGCGGCACGCGCACGACTTCGCCGGTGACTCCTCCCGCGCCGAACGGTCCACGGCCTGGGTGGCCGCCCTCTCGGCGGCGATGATGGCGGTGGAGGTGGCCGCGGGGCTCTCCTTCGGCTCCCTCGCCCTCCTCGCCGATGGCTGGCACATGGCGACCCACGTGGCGGCCTTCGGGATCGCCCTCTTCGCCTACCGCTACGCCCGCCGCCACGCTCGCAACCCGCGCTTCACCTTCGGGACAGGGAAGGTCGGCGTCCTGGGCGGCTTCGCCAGCGCCGTGGCGCTGGCCGTGGTGGCGTTGATCATGGCCCAGGAGGCGGTCCTCCGCTTCTTCCGCCCGCACGCCATCCTTTTCGACGAGGCCATTCTGGTCGCCGCCATCGGGCTCCTCGTCAACCTGGCGAGCGGCCTGATCCTCCGGGAGCGTCCAGCGCCGGGAACGGAGGGGGGGCGCGACCACAACCTGCGCGCCGCCTACTTTCACGTGCTCTCCGACGCGCTCACCTCGGTCTTCGCCCTCGTCGCGCTGGCCGGCGGGAAATACCTCGGCTGGGTCTTCCTCGACCCCGCGATGGGGCTGGTCGGCGCGGGCGTGATCGTCTGGTGGTCTTACGGCTTGATCCGGGAAGGCGCTGGCATCCTGACGGACGGCGGTGTCGACGAAGAGGTCCGCGCCGCGATCCGCAAGGCGATCGAGAGCGACGCGGACAACCGCCTCGCCGACCTCCACGTCTGGCACGTCGGCGCGGGTCGCTACTCGGTCGGGCTATCCATCGTCACCCACGATCCCCGTCCGCCCGAGCACTACAGAAGCCTGCTGAAGGGGATCCCGGGGATCGCGCACGTGCTCGTCGAGGTCGGCCGCTGCGACGACTGGGCTTGTGTGGCGAAGGATAAGCCGCCAGCCTGATTGAGATCAGTCTCCCGCCCGACGCCCGCCGGGGCCATTCACTATTCACCATTCACTATCTGGTCACCGGGACGTCGTAGGTCGAGCCGAAGTAGATCCGGCTGAGCTCGCGGACCGACCAGAAGCCCTCGCTCCCCCGAAAGACGCCGAACTCGTCCGTCCCGTCCCCGTCGTAGTCCGCCGGGCGCGGCCAGTCCAGGCAGTTTCCGAAATTGACCCGGGTCAGGCCGCCGACCGCCCACAGCCCCGAGCAGGGGCGGAAGACGGCGATCCTCCGCGCCCCCTCGCCGTCATAGTCTCCCGCCGCCGGCCAGTCGTCCGAGCCTCCCAGGTAGGAGCGGGTGAAGTCGCGGACGGCCCACAGACCCGAGGCGGGACGATAGACCGTTGCCTCAGCGGTCCCGTCCCCCCCGTAGTCTCCGGGGACCGGCCAGTCGCCGCCGGAGCCGAAGGCGAGCTGGGTCCGTCCGGCGACGGCCCAGAGCCCGATGCTGTCGCGGAAGACGGCGATCTCGCACGTCCCGTCGCCGTCGAAGTCTGCCGGGGAGGGGATGTCGCCGGTCTGCCCGAGATAGAGGCGGGTGACGCCGGAGACCGCCCAGAGGCCGCTCGCGTCGCGGAAGACGGCGGCCTCGCTCGTCCCGTCGCCGTCGAAATCGCCCGCCGTCGCCCGGTCGTCCAAGCCTCCCAGATAGAAGCGGGTGAGGCCGCGGATCGACCAGAGTCCGTCCGCCGGCCGGAAGATCGCGCAGTCGCTTCTCCCGTCGCCGTCGAAGTCCCCGGCGGCGACGGCCGCCCTCTCCGGGGCCGCGGACGGCCCGCAAGAGGGCGTGGGCGAGGGGGAGGGGGGAGGGGAGGGGGTGGGCGGCGTGGCGGTGGCTGCGGGCTCCGGAGTCGGCGTCAAGCCGCCCGTCGGCGTCGGCCGCGCCGTCGGAGTCGCGGTGGGGGTGGTGTAATCATGGGGCGTTGGCGTGGGGGAAACGGCCGGCGTGGTGTAGTAGGCGGACCAGGCCAGCCGGGCGACGACGGCGTCCTGGCCCCCCGCCATTGACGGCTGATAAGGGTTCCGGGTCGGGAAGTCGGAGCCGATGGTGATCCCGAAGAGGACGGCTCCGCCCGCCGGATCGAAGCCGGCGGAGCGGAACTGGTCGTTGTCCGAGCTACCCAGATATGACGAGTAGACGAGGCTCCCCCCGGATGGGGGGATGGCGGAGAGGAAGCAGTCGTATTCGCCGCCGGCATGGGAGGACTGGTAGGGATGGAGGAGGGGAAAATCGGGCGAGGAGGTCATCCCCCCGAGGAGCCATCCTCCGGCGGAGTCGATCGCCGCGGCGTAACCGATGTCGTCGCCGGTCCCGCCCAGATAGGAGGAGAAGGAGAGCGCGTTGTCGGAGGAGAAGACGGCGGCGAAGGCGTCCACCGATCCGCCGGCCAGCGAGCTTTGCCAGGAGGCAAGCGTGGGGAAGTCGGAGGAGTAGGTGTATCCGCCGAGGAAGATCTCGCCCTCCGTGCCAACCGCCAGGGCGGCCCCTTCCTCGCTCCCCATGCCTCCGAAGTAGGTGGAGAAGAGGAGGGCCGATCCCGAGGAGGCGAGCCGCAGCAGGACCGCGTCGGAACTGACCCGGGAGAGCGTGGCTTGGTAGGGATCGACTGTGGGAAAGTTCATGGAGGTGCTTCTCCCGAGGAGGCAGGGGGCGGCCCCGCTTCGGGCGAGGGCGATCCGGTTGAGGTAGTCGTCGCCCGCGCCGCCAAGGTAGCTGGAGTAGAGGAGGGAGCCGGACGAGGAGAAGGCGGCGACGATCCCGTCGGAGCTTCCGCCGGCGTAGACCGCCTGGAAGGGGTTCTGGAGGGGGAGGTCGGTGGACTCGGTGTAGCCGCAGATCCAGGCCGTCCCATCGGAGGCGCCGGCCGCGCCGACGCCGTAGTCGCTGCCCCAGCCCCCGAAGTAGGTGGAGAAGAGGAGGGACGACCCGCCCGGCGCTACCGAAGCCAGGAACGCGTCCCGGTAGGTGGTGCGGCGGAGCGAGGGTTGGTAGGGGTTGACCGTGGGGAAGTTTACGGATCTCGTCTCCCCCACCAGAAGCACGTTCCCCTCCGGTCCAAGGGCGAGACCGTAGGCCCGGTCGTAGCTCGTCCCCCCCAGGTAGGTGGAGGAGATGAGGGAGGAGCCGCCGCTGTCGAGGACGGAGAGGAAAGCGTCGGAATAGGTGGACGATCCCGCCCGCGTCGCCTGGTAGGGGCTTGCAGTGGGGAAATCGGAGGAGGTGGTGTAGCCGGCGAGGAAGATCTTCCCCAGGGAATCGAGCGCGATATCGTAGGCCATCTCGTCCAATCCACCGCCCAGGTAGGTTGACCAGTCGAGTTCGAGGCGGGCGACGTAGTTCTCCGGCGTGGGGGAGGGGGAGCGGTAGCCGTCGGGTGTGGGGGTGGGGGAGGGAGGGGGCGTGGCCGTGGTCGTTGGCGCGCATCCGATGTAGACGTCGTCGAGGCAGACGCCGTAGCCGTAGTTGCCGGTCGGGTCGAAGCGGATCGCATAACCGTCGGCCGGGTCGGGGAGGAGGAGGGTGACGTCCGTCCACTCGGGGAGGGACCGGGCGAGGGAGGTGAGGAGTGTCCAGGCGGCCGAGAACCCGGACCGGTAGTAGACGGCGAGCTCGTCCTGGTCCCCTTCCCACTCCTCCATCGCCAGTCGGAAGGAGAGGCGGGGGGTCGCCCCACATTCGCCGAGGGCAAGGGGAGGGGTGATCAGGCGGGTTGACCAATCGTAGCCGCCGAAGAACATCGCGTTGAACTCTCCGCCGAAGGCGGACGGGGGATGGCCGTTCGCCCCGCCGGCGAGCGGGATCCACTCCCTCACTCCGGAGACGAACTCCTTCGTCCAGCCGGCGGGTGCGCCGTTGGTCCAGCCGCCCTCGAAATCCTCCCGGAAGGGCAGGGCCTGGGCCGCGGGGGTGGTGGTCGGCGTCGGGCTGGCGCAGCAGGAGGAGGGCGTCGGGCTGGCGTAGCCGTCGGGCAAGCAGTATTTCAGGCTGAAATCGTCCAGGCACCAGTAGTTGGCGACCGATTGGGCCTCGGCCTGGAGATAGATCTGGATCATCCGGCCGGAATACTCCGGTCCGAGCCAGAATGTCATCTCGGTCCAGACGCCGTTGAAGGCGTCGTCAAAGTTGTTGAGCGATTGGAGTGTCGTGATCGTTTTCCCCTCCCCGTCGCGGATCTCGACGTCCAGGGAGTCGAGGAAGGAGAAGCTCGTCGCCTGGAGGCGGACGGCGTAGCTAAGGGCCGCGGCGGTCGCCTCGTTTGGGACCAAGAAAGTCTGGGAGAGCGTTCCGCTCGCCGCTCCTCCGAGTCGGGCGGCGTAGGAGCCGGCGAAGACGCAGCTCGTAGTAATCTCGGCCGAGCCATACCACTCCCATGGATAAGTTCCGCTCTCGAAGCCGCCGTTTACGAGCGTCTCATGGCAGTCCCCGGGGGAGGGTGTGGGGGAGGGAGAGGGCGCATCGAAGGGAGTCGGCGTGATGGCGGCGAGGCCCGCGCCGGGGAAGACGAGGGAGTATCTCTGGGGGGGATGGGGGAGGACGGCGGCGGCGACCCCGACCGTCCAGTCCCCGGTCTGCGGGTCGAAGACGACGGCCTGCTCCTGGTTGTTGAGTTCGTCGATCCCCGTCGTCGCGGGTTCCTGCGGGCGGAGGGGGTCGAGGAGCCAGGGGCGGTGGACGGTCCCGTCGGGAGCGATCAGGAAGAGGTCGAGGTCGTTGACGAGCTTCTTCTCGGCGGCGAGCGACCCGGGGGGATCGTCCCAGGCGAGGGAGGCCCGGATCTCGCCATCCCCTTCACCCACCGCCACGCTGAAGTAGCGGGTCTCGCCCGTGGCCGAGAACGAAAACTCGCCGAGGTTCCGGGCGATAACCTCATCGGCCGCGGCTTGGCCGTCGATCCGCCCGTAGCCGAAGCGGAAATCGGGCCCGGCGTTGCCGAGGTCGGCAGCGGTGTGGATAAGGAGGGCCTTGGCCGAGGAGGGGAGGAACTCCACGTCGGTCGATCCGGCGAAGTAGGCGTCGCGGTATTGCTCGAGGAGGAGGGCGATGATCCCGGCGGTGGTCGGCGAGGCCATCGATGTCCCGCTCATCTCCACGTATCCGTTGGCCGAGTTGCAGGAGGCGACCTGGACGCCGGGGGAGCAGATCACGGGCTTCAGCCGCCCGTCGTCGCTCGGACCCCAGCTCGAGAAGGACGACATCGAGTCATCGAGGGCCGCGGTCGCGCCGGACTGGATCGGGTTCTTGGCGCAGGCCGGGGGGGCGGTGGTGCGGTAGGCCCCGCCGCAGGGTCCTCCCCGCTCGTTGCCGTTGGCCCAGGCGGCGATGAAGGGCTCACCGAGGGAGCCGGCGACGATGGCGTCGAGGAGGAGGTCGGTCGCCCCGTAGTTCCCTTCGTAGAGGCAGGGGAAGCCGTTGGAGGCGGTGTTGGTCCCGATCGAGGCGTTGAGGAGGTCGGCCGAGGGCGCCCAGTCCACCTTGGCGTAGTAGAGATCGGCCTCGATGTCGCCGGGGTTGGTGTAGAGGAAGACGCCGGTCCCGTCGTATTCGAAGGCCATGGAGAGGAGGTTGGCGGCGGGGGCCATGCCCCGATAGGTCGGGTTCACGGTCCCGTTGCCGCAGATGGTGCAGGCGACATGGGTGGCGTGGGTGGCGAAAGCCGCGGAGTCCCCCCAGGTCCGATGGGAGTCGAGGTCGTCGTGGGGGTAGACTCTGCCGCCGTCGAAAACCAGGACGTCGACGCCGGACCCGTCGAGTCCGTAGGGCGGATCAAAGAGGACGTCGGCCCCCACGCGGGCGCGATTGCGGTCGTTGACCGGTTCCAGCGGAGGAAGAGGCTGCTCGATCCACTCCACCGCGTCCTCCCCGGCCAGCGCGGCGATCCTCTCCCGGTGGATCAGGACGGAAGCGGTGTTGATCGACCTGGTCCAGGAAAGCGCCTTGCCCCCGTTCCGGCCGACGAAATTCCGCGCCTCGTCCTCCGTGACGTCGGCAAAGAACTTGGCGAGGACAACCGTCTCTCCGCTCGCCGTGTCGTGGGCCCACTCACCGAACTCCCCGGAGCGGATCTGCGGCGAGAGGCGGTCGGCGTCGGCGATCCCGCCCAACCAGCGGACGGAGGGAAGGGTCGCGGCCCGGGCGGGCTCGGCGGCGGGGAGGGAGGCATAGAAGGCGTAGTTGGGGAGGTAGGAAAGGAGGCGGACGCCCGTCTGTTCGAGGGCGGCCCGTTCGGCGGGGGAGGGGATGCGGTCGAACTGGAGGAGGGCGTGGATCCGGTCACCTCCCTTCTGCCTGACCTTTCCCACCGTTGCCTCCAACCGCTCCCGGGTTTCGGCGGAGAGGCCGGGCGAGGGGACGAAGCGGCGGGAGAGGAGGGAGATCTCGAAGCTGTCTCGTTCGGCGGCGCCGGCCCAGCCGGAGACGAGGAGAGAAACGATAATGGGCGCGGCCAGAGTTTTCAATCTCATGCCTGTCTCCTTATGACAAGATTAATATCTCCGATCAGCGGTCGGCAGTTGTCACCGAATTGTCATTCCATTGCATTTTCTGGGGGGCCTCGGGAACTTTAGCTCCCGGTTAGAGGTCAGAGCCTGACCGGGATTCCTTGGGAGCGCAGGTATTCCTTCATTTCGCGGATGGTGAAGGTCCCGAAGTGGGCGATCGAGGCGACCAGGACCGCGTCGGCGTGCCCCTCGGAGATCGCCTGGCGGAGGTGCTCCAGCGTCCCCGCCCCTCCGGAAGCGATGACCGGGATCTTTACCGCGTCGGCGATCGCCCGGGTCATCGGGAGGTCGTAACCGGCTTGCGTCCCATCGGCGTCCATGCTGGTGGGGAGGAGCGAACCCGCGCCGAGCTTTTCCACTTCCTTCGCCCAGGCCACGGCGTCCTTCCCGGTCGGCTTCGTACCCCCCGCGACCACGACCTCGAAGCCGGAGGAGAGTCTCGGCGACTTCCTGGTGTCGATCGCGACCACGATCTTCTCCGTTCCGAACCTCTCCGCCGCCTCTCGGACCAGGGAAGGGTCCTTCACCGCGGCGGAGTTGAGGGAGACGCGGGAGGCGCCGGCGGCGAGGAGGCCGGCGATGTCCTCCAGGTTCCGGACCCCGCCCCCGACGGAGAGAGGGACGCCGATCCGCGCCGCCGTCTTCTCCACGACGGTCATCAGCGTCTTCCTCCCCTCGAGCGTGGCGGTGATGTCGAGGAGGACGAGCTCGTCCGCGCCGGCCCGGCTGTAGGCTTCGCCCGCCGCGGCCGGGTCGCCGAGCTCCCGGATGTCGACGAAATGGACGCCCTTGACCAGCTTCCCGTTGCGGGTGTCGAGGCAGGGGATGACGCGGCGGTAGCTGAACGGCATGTCGGGCCTCCTGTGCGTTTCTCTCTCCCTTGAATTATAGCCCGAATGAGGAGGGACGGTGTTAAATTGTTTAGTTGAACTTAACAATTTAACCCCGTCCCTGGTCTTT
>CAZOYW010000010.1:0-88549 GCA_964584165.1 uncultured bacterium | reverse complement strand
AACCATTTTTGTTCGCTTGCCGGTTTTGCTCTTTACGGAACGGCCTTATAGCAGCTCGGCTAACGGTTCCCATGAATTTGTACAACTGCCTGCAATCTGTCCCCCGTCTGCGCTCAGACCATGTGAGCAACTGACTCCCCTGATCCCGTCGCAGGGCCCTCGCCTGCCCCGCATTCTAAAAATCCACTCGGGGCTGCGCTTCCCGGACGGCGGCGCGCGGGCCTCAAGGCCCGTGCCTACGGAAGCGCCCACGCAACATCCCGTAGCCGCGGACCTTTGATTCACCTTATCGCATTTTCAAATAATCATCCCGAAGCATGCTTCGGGACAGGTCCACGGGCATTATAAGAAAACCCCGTGGATTATAGGCCAACCGAGGGGGGCGGGGCAACCACCGACAGCGTGCTTTACATGACGGCCGGCGTCCCCCACCGGGGACGCCAGCCGTCATGTACCGTAGTAGTGGCGGGAGTAGATATACCGGTACCGGTAGAGGTAGTATGGGATATAGGTGATCACGGCGGTCATGATCGAGCCGATCGGTTTGGCCCGGTTCTCAATCAGGAGGGAGTAGGCCCTCTCCACGTCCACCGCCTGGGTCTTCCCCGCTCTCACCACCATGAGCGAACCGTCGAGATGGCTGCCCAGGACGCCCGCGTCGGTGACGGCGAGGATGGGGGCGATGTCGAAGACCATCCAGTTGAACCGGGCCCGGAGATCGGCGATCAGTTTCTGCATCGCCGTAGAGTTGAGGAGCTCGGAGGGATTGGGAGGTGCGTGGCCGGCAGGGATGATGTAGAGGTTTTCTACCTTCGGTTTGGCCGTGAAATGCTCCAGGGAGGCCTTGCCGCTCAGGATTTCCGTCAGACCGGGTTCCCGCGGGATCCCGAAGACCCGGTGGATGTTCGGCTTGCGCAAGTCGGCGTCGATCAGGATGGTCTTCTTCTCGGCGTCCTGGGCGAAGACCATCGCCAGGTTGGCCGACGAGATCGTCTTGCCCTCCCCGCGGAGAGAACTGGTGATCAGGAAGGCCTGGAGCGGGCTCTCCAAGGCCAGCGACATAATGTTAGTCCTAAGCGACCGGAACTGCTCGGAGATGTGGGACTTGGGGTCGGCCCAGACAACCACCCGGGGATCGACGGAACTGTCCCCTCCCCGCGGCTTGGTCACATAGGAGGTGATGCTGACGTCGGTCAGTACCTCCTCCTTTTTGGACTGGAGGTATTCGCGCAGCCCAGCGAGTGTGAACTTGTTCTTTTCTTCAGTCATGTTGTTTGCGCCTGTAGGCCCGGTCTCCGCCTACGCGCTTCACGCTTTGGCGGACCAGTGTGACCGGGCGTCCTGGTCGCCGGTTCGCAGAACCGGCCTACATAAATCGGGGCAGGCAGCCCCTCCCACAATCAATAAAGTGATCAGTAATCAGTGATCAGTAATCGGATGCCGCAAGTGGATCTGTTTGCCGTCAACTGTCAACCGTCAACCGTCTCATCCCTTGGCCCGGAAGATCACGGCGATGATGATCGCGAGCACCGTCACCGCCGTGAAAACCAGTATCGCCATGAGGGCCAGGCGCTTCTGGGAATTGCTGAACGCCTTTTCCTCCGGAGTCATGATCTGGCTGGTCGCCCCCAGAAGGGGGATAGGGAGAAACTCTCTCAATTGATTCGGCTCCTCGAAAGAGTGATCGGTCGTTTCGGCCAGAACCACCAGGCCTCCCCCGATAACCAAGCCGAAAAAGAAACCGGCGAGAACGATCAGGGACCGCCTGGGTTTGAACGGTTCCAAGGGGACCTCGGCGTTGTCCACGATGCGGAACTTCGTTCCTCTTTCCTCGAGCTCCAGTCGGCGGGTGATGTAGGCAGATTCCCGTTTCCGGAGTAGGCTGGTATATGTAGTAGTGAAATTGGCGCTCTCCCGGCGCAGGCGGTCGAGCTCCTTCTTCTTCTCCGGGATCTGCTCCATCCGCTCGAAGGCCGCCTGTGCGAAGGTCTTGGTCAGCTCGATGGAATTTTCCAGTTCCGCGATCTCGCGCTCGGTCTCCGACAGCTGCATCTTGATCGACTGGTAGATGGGATTGAGGGACGTGGTCTCCTGCTTGACGGACTGGGTGGCGGCATTTTTCAGGGATTCCTGGATGTTCTCGATTTCCTTGGTCAGCTGCTTGACCAGTGGGTGCTCCGCGGTCGAGTCAACGCGCAGACGCGTCAGCTGGACCTGTTTTTCCACCAGCTCGTTGCGAAGGGACTGGATGACCGGGCTGGTCTCGCTCACTCGCTCGCTGAGGATGAACTCTTCCTCGCCCTCCAGCTGTTTCATCAGCGTAAACCGCTTGGTCTGCAGCTGCTTCAGGCGCATCCCCTGCTTCAGGAGATCGTCGCTGTAATTCTGGTAGCGCAGGGAGTAGATGTTCTGGGTCGTCCCCAGGGGACGAAGGTATTCGGGGCCGAAAGGGGGGCTTTCCGACGCCGAGGTGAACGGATCCTGCCAGCTCAGCGAGGAATAGAGGCGGGTGCTCAGCTCTTCCGGGAGGAGGTCGGCGTACTGCTCCTGGAACTTCTGGAGCTCCTCATCCGCCTTGGCGACGTTCTTGAGGTTAATCTCGATCTCCTTGTTCAGCCACTCGATCCCGGCCTCGGTCTCCTTTTCCTGGATCTCCAGGTTCTCCTTGATGATCTTCCGGGTGAGGAGATTGACGATCTTCTGGCAAGCCACCGCATTAGTGAACGAGCAGTCGATCTGGAGAAAATTGGCGCCCGACACGGTAACCGAGATCCCCTCCCGGACCTGCTCGATCAGGTTCCGGTATTCCAGCTCGTTCCGGGTGCTTTCATGGAGGTTGAGCTCCTTGATAATCTCCTCGATCATCGTCTTACTCTTCACCCGCTGGATGATTTCGCCCATCCTTCCCGTTATGGGCGTGGACTGGGAAAAACCCTTGATATACGGGTTCTCCTTGGATTTCTCCGACACCTCCACCACCGCCGTGGACTTGAACATCGGCGTCACCGTGTAGGAATAGCCCCAGGCGATCAGCGTCCCGAAGATAACCGGGACGAGCAGCAACCACTTCCGGTGGAAAATGATCTCGAGATAGCTCCGGGCGGTGGAGCGGATGGTCATTGACAATCGGTTGTCCATTTAAAAATTTCCTTTGGAAATTTTTAATGACTCGCGGGATATAATCTCTGCGGGGAGGATCCTTCTCCCGCATATCCGTATCATATCACTGCCGTTGAGAATACAAAAGGCCCCGTTCCCTCACAAGGGCCTTTTGCTGTAAACCGTCAACTGTCAACCGTCAACTATTTAAGGTATTCCTTCCGGAAGTCGTCCCAATCCTCGTAGGTGTCGCCCAGATCGGTGAGGGCGGTGAGCGGCTTGGTTATCGCCTTGAGGAGGTCGGTAAACTTATCAATCGCGAGTTGCGGATAATAGATGATCGTCCCCGGATCAATGCGAATGTTGTCCTCCATCTTCCCTTGGTAGAGCATCGCGTAGACGTTGATCCAGCGGTGCGTGGGGTGGGTCCTGTCCGGGGTGATGATCTGGACACGGCGCATGGCAGAAGCCCCAAGCTGGGGGATGCCGGCTTGGAACATGCAGTCCCAGAGCGTCATGTTCGCCTTATCCATTATATACTCCCCTCCTCCGCCGGACGGCTGAAGGACATAGAATTTTTTGCTGGCGTACTCATCGATAAAGACATTGACGAAGGGGTTGTCGATATAGGCGGTCAACCGTTTCCGGATCTCCTCGGCCAGTTCGTCTCGATTCAGCCCCTTGGCCATGATAATCTCATTGGTCAGGGGGACGATCAGTTCCCCGCCCTCCTCGACCTCGGCGTTGAAGCTGAACTCGGGATGGTTCCTCACTATGATCCGGACCATGTCTTCCGGCCCCAGTGTGTATTTCCGGATCGCCTCCATCTCCTCGACTGTCTTATCCTTCTCCCTCTCAACCAGGAGATCCTTCTCGATCTGCCGCAGATAGAGGTTGGTCCGACGGTAGCGGCCTTCTTTCTTCCTGATCTCAGTAAAGGATCGACGCGCCTCCTCCAGGTCTCCCCGGGCCATACTGTCCCTGCCCTCTTCATAGGCTTCCTCGACCGCCGTCGTTTCCTCTCCAGCTGCCAGCGCGCGCAGCGTCTCCTCCTCGTCCGCGATCTTCTGGGCTTCCAGAGCCTCCTGTTCGAAGGCCTGCTGTTCGATCTTGAGGCGGGCTTGGGCCAGGAGCTCCTTGGCGCCCTGGTGATCGGGATATATATCGAGGACGGCCTGGAACTCGCGGACGGCATCGGCATACCTCGCGTAGCGGAGATACTGGCGGCCGCGGGCGTAGGCGTCGTAGATCTTCTGGTCGGAGATCGGCTCGCCTTCGGCGGAAGGTGGCTCGGCCGGAGGCGCGCCCAGCCGGTTCATCGCCTCCTGGTAGTAATACGAAGCCCGGCGATAGGAGGGGTTCAGGCGCAAGACCTCCTCCATCGCCCGGGCCGACCCATCGAAGTTTCCTTTCTCGAAATCCTGGAGCCCCAGGCGGTAGAAATACTGGACCTTGAGGCGGCTTGAGGCGGGGACTTCCGTCCAGCGGGAGGCGGGCGCGATCGGGGCCGGCTCGGCCGCCGCGGCGGGTGCCGGGACCTCTCCCCCAATGGCTGCAGCGGGGACCGTCTCAGGTGCGGAAGACTCAGAGGCGGGTGGCTCGGCCGCGGGAGCGCTGGAAGGCGGTTCCGAAGCTGGTTCTTCGGCGGCGACGGCAGTCTCGGGGGTGGCTTGCTCCGCCTCCGGCGCAACGGCCGGGGCGGCCTCCTGGGGGAATGCCCCGGGGAGGAAAGCGACCGATAGAGAGGTTATGGTTCCCAGAAGAGCGACCAGGGGATATTTTTTCATATATGTAAGCCCGCGCCAAAAAGACTGGAAAGCTACTTTATACTATTGAAGCCTTTTCGGAGTCAACATGGCAATGTTTTTTTTGCGGAATAGTGAGATTGGGTGAAGTGTGTTCGGGACGCCGGTTGTAGGCCCGATCTGCGATCGGGCGCGACGGCCGGGCCGCCGGTTCACAGAACCGGCCTACAGGGCCCCGCATATTCGCGAAGATTCGCGCCTGCGCGCTGAAGCGCTACGGCGCGCAAGCGTGAGATTCGTGGTTAAATCCGCCGGGCCAAGCCGGGCGGATTCGTGCCCCGTTCAACGTGCAACGGCCCCTCCCGATCGCCTTCGGTCGCTTGGCTCCTTATTCCAGCTCGAGACGCTCGAAGATTATGTCCCCCATCATCACCTCGTCCCCGGGGAGGAGGACGCCCCGGTCGATCTGAAGCCAGTCCGGGACCATCCCCGACTGGTATATGGATTTCCATTCGCCCATGTTCTCCGAGTCGGGATAGGTGAAGAGAACCGGCGTGAGATAAAGAAAGCGCAGGTTCTTCACTACTTTCTTGATCTCGTTCATCTGCTCGAGCTTCCAGGGGATCCAGACCGCCGAGCGGTTTGCATACCAGGCCACCGCCCAGGGGACGTCCGAGATCACCACTTCGTCCTCCTTCACCAGGGACTGCATCTTCTCCAGGCTGGGGTTGTTCCGGATGCGATCGGCCTGCTCGCGGTCGAGCACGGCGGAGAGGCACCTCTGCGGGGGAAGGCCGAAAACCGCCGCGGACGCTCCGGGATAGAGGCCCAGGGCGCAGACGGCGGCGGCGATCCAGCTGGCCGCCCGTCGAGGGAGGGGAAACGTCTTCAGCAGGTCCAGGCCCGTCTCTAGGGCGACCAGCGTGACCAGCGGCAGAAAAGCGAGGATCCGCCCGAAATCGCCGTTCCCAGCCGCGATCAGGACGATCTCCCCCATGAAAAGCGCCCAGGCCATGACCGCGACCGAGTGACGGCGGCGGTCGGCAACGGGCCGGAAGATCGAGACCAGGAATAGAGGAGTGAGCAGTGAGTAAGTGAGGGATAGCCAGTAACCGTAGCCGAGGCGGAGGAAGCGCGAGAGCTTGTCCCACCAAGAGGCGAGGGGAAACGGAACCGCCAGGGCGGAGGGATCGAAATCCCGCGCGACCCGGTTGGCGGGGAAGAGGTCGCTATAGGCCCGGAAGTCGTCCCAGCGGAGCGAGAAGAAAGGATTCCCCGCCACACCGACCTGTCGGATCCACCAGGGAAGGGACGAGAGAGCGAAGGCGGCAAGGAAAACCAGACCGTGTTTCCACCGGGGAGAATGGCTGCCGGCGAAGACGAGGCCAAAAATCACCAGGGTTAGAAATAGATAATCGAATTCAGTCTGGTAGAGGAGGCCGGAGAGGAGGCCGAGACCGGCCGTCCATGGGAGCGAACGGGCGCGGCGGTGATAGATCCCGAGCGAGAGGAGCAGGAGAAGAAAAGAAAGGAAGGCATACGGGAGACCGGAGAATGCTCCGTCGATGACGCCGGGGTTTGCGGCGTAAAGGAGGAACGCGGCGGAGGCCGCCGGAAGGCCGCGCCGGGAAAAGATGATAAAAAAGAGTAGTATCCCCGCGCTGAAAGCCCAAAACAGGGAAGAACCCGAAACCGATTCCTCGCTAACGCCGAATATTCTGAAGAATATCGTCAAGGCATAGACATAGGCGGGCGAATTGTAGAGATCGGGAGGGGAGGGATTACCACCCTGCTTCAGGATGGCGGACGGCTTGAGAAATCCGGTGGTCAGTCCCTCCCCCCGGTAGAGGCGGCGGGCCTCCTGGGCGATGTCGAGCGCATCAACCGTGGTCAGCCCCTCGTGTGGCCTGGCCAGATAGACGCCCCAGAGGGAGAAACCGGCGACCCAGACGCCGAAGGTGATCAGAAGGACGCGGGTCAGGCGGTCGAGGAGGCGGCGGTATTCGGCGGCCTGGTCAGGCATAACTATTTATCCACGAATTGGCACGCTTGCCCGCCGTAGCCCGACTTGTCGGGGCGGAGGCGGGAATTCTCACGAATAGAAATCTGGGTTTGCCCCGCATTCCAAGAATCCACTCGGGGCCTCGATCCGGGATCAGCTTGGATCGAGCCGAGACGGCCCTCCCACGGAAAAGGAGTGATCAGCAAACAGAGGTTAGTGAGCCAGTGCTCAGTACGCCCAACATAGGAAAACACTAGCCAATCCCCAGGGTCGAGGCAAGGAGGAAACGGTCCCAGGGAAGCGGGGGAAACCTCCCCAAAAAACTCCTGACAACGTTGACCCGACCGTAGCGATAGTATATATTGTAATCAAGTAAAGGCAACCCGTGAAATTTTCTAGAAACATATCCGCCCTGTTCTGCTTCCTGTCCCTGGCTTTTCTTCCCCCGCTCGCCTTTGCCCAGGATATAGAACTCCTCGCTCCGAACACCAGCGGCCTGGTCTGGACCGGCGCCAACGATATCTCCTGGACGGCCACCAGCTTTGTCCCGGGAGACACGGTAATCCTGGAATGGAAGACCGACGGATCCCCCTACACCGAGCTCGCCAAGAACCTCCCCTACGACCTGGAGACCTTCCGCTGGTATACCTCCGTCCTCCCCAACGGCCTCTACATAGTCAGGATCAGCAAAACGGGCTCTCCCCTGATCTCCGACGAAAGCGCGTACTTCTTCCAGTTGAGCAACCCGGTCGTCGGGAAGGCCTACTTCGTCAACGACACCGACCTCTCCAACGACGTCTACTGCACCGCGGTCGGCGACGATGCCAACAGCGGACTATCCCCCGCCGCACCCAAGTGGAACCTCCAGTCCGTCATCGACGGCTATGCCCTGGGGGCAGGGGACACGGTCTTCGTGGATACCGGGAACTGGAGCCTGCCGGACCGTATCTTTCTCACCTCCTCGGATCGCGGGACTTCGACCGCCAGTCTCAACTTCGCGGGTTCGCCCAACGGGACAGTCTTCTCCGGCGTCAACCTCCCTGCCTCGAGATCCATCCTCCACCTCTACGGCAGCATGTACTGGGAATGGGCCTATTTCAGCGCCCAATCCTCGCCCGCCACCGGCATTCGGATCCAGTCCAACGTCGGATGCACACTCTACGCCGCGACCGCGACCGGCAACCTCGGCAGCGGCATTTCCGTAGACAGTTCCAGCCGAATCCGGATCAGACAATGCTCGGCGCAGGGGAACGACATCGGCCTTAATATTTTCCCCATCGCGTCCAACCAGGTCCTGGCCAGCCGGTGCCGCCTGATCAACAACCGCGAAGGGGTCGAAATCACCCAATCGCGATACGTCACCGTGAGCCGGTCGGCGATCAAATCCACCTCGGGTAACATCGTCCTTCTGGACAGCCCCAATCATCTGCTCTTCTGCGGGAATACATTGGAAGGCGTAACCGGAATCTACTTCGGCACCGGGACCTATTCGGTCCGCACCTACAACAACATCATCGAACCGGACGGGAGCGGGAAAAGCGCCCTCAACTACGCCGATGTCGATTCGGACAAGAAAGACCTGATCTCCGACTTCAACCTGATCAACCCCATCGGAGGATCCATCGCCGGCCGCTGGATGAGGGACTTGAGCTATTCCGACCTGCGGGAATTCATCCTCGGCACCGGACAGGACGGGCACAGCATCAGCGGAGACCCTCTCTTCTTCGATCCCGCGGGTGAGGATTACCACCTTCAGAGCACCGAAGGGAGGTATTGCGACGGGTCCTGGTGCGAAGACAGTGAAGACAGCCCGGCCTTGAACACCGGGGCCGTCAGCCTAGCCGACGCCGCGCTCAGCGCCGGAGTTCAGCCCGGGGCCGCGATCTTCCCCCTCTCCGACTCCTCCGGGTTCATCTCCGGCCAGGATTGGATCGAGGTCGAAGCGGATTTCGCCAACTATACGGGGATATCCGGCAATAACCTGGTCGGGGGCTCGGGCTCCGTCTCCAGCCATGGCGCCGGCGCCCGGGTTGTCCAGCCGGCCGGGGCCGACTTCAGCCAGGAGCCGGAACCGAATGGCGGTCGCGCGAACATCGGCGCTTACGCGAACACGCCCGAGGCCTCGAAATCGAGCCGGCGCAGCCTGTTCGTAGATTCACCCCTGGGGAAACCGCTGGCCCTGGAGAAGTGGAGCGGCGTCCACGGCATAACCTGGCGGACTTTCGGAGGCGGTTGGACCGGGGCGGATACCCTATCCATCTCCTGCTCCACCGATTCGGTCAACTGGACCATCCTTACCGCAGGCGTCGGCTATGCTTCCTCTCCCTACGAGTGGAACACGGCCTCCGGAGCCGATTCCAGCACGACAAGGGTCCGCATCGAGCACAGCGCGGGGACCACCCCCCGGGCCAGCGAGGCGAGAAGCGGAATCATGGTGGTGGACAACTCCCCTCCCTCCAACGTCGGGTGTTCGAGCCCGGCCGACGGCGTGATCGGCCTCCCCCGGCTTACCACGCTGGTCGCCTGCGAACTTTCCGACTCGCCGGCCGGCCTCAACGCCAGCCCCTATTATTTCCGCGTGGACACCGATCCGGGTTTCACCTCGCCGAACCTCCTCACCTCCGACTGGATTTCCAACAACCTCTGGACGGTGAGCCTTTCCCCGAACACCACCTACTACTGGCAGGTTCGGGGACGCGATAACGCCGATCCTCCCAACGAAAGCCCTTTCCAGGCGCAAACCGGCGTCCCGGGCTCCTATCGGACTTTCCGGACGCAGGGAATCTATCGGGCGGAGACGGTGGAAACGAGCGATGGGGCGGCCGTCACCAACGGCCTCCGCTGGATCATCCGGAATTATGACCTCGATCAGGGCGACATCATCTACGTCACGCCCGGAACTTACGCCATCACGCAAAGCCTTGAACTGCCGACCGGCGATGGGGGCGCCGACGACTCGCCCGTCCGGATCGTCGGCTGGAAGGGCGAGGTGCTCCTGAACGGCGGCGGAATGGCCAAATACTGCCTTGAAGCAAAAGGCGACTATTTACAGATCGAAAATTTCTCTTTCACCGGGGCCGTCCTGAGCGGGGCGCGGATCGACGGCGGCCATGTCACGCTGCAAGGAGGCAGGTCCTTCCGGAACGGCGGCGACGGGATCGAGGTGCGCGGCGACACCCCCAACGCGGGCGATTACGCCGAGATACGGAACATGCTCGCCTATGAGAACGGCCGGGCGGGCATCCGCCTTCTCTCCAGCTTCTCCTCCCTCCTCGAGAACAACACCTGCACCGGCAACGGGACGCGGGAGATCCATCTCGAGGATTCGGGGCTGAGCGGCTCGGCCGCCGCTACCCTCCGGAACAATATCGCCTGGGCGCGCGGGACGGGGGGCCAGATCGCTTGCTTCGTCGAACCGGAGAGCCAGACCGGGTTCGACTCGGATTATAACGACCTCTTCGCTTCCGCCCCCGCCCAGATCGGATATTGGAACTCCGCCACCCAATCAACCTTCGCCGCCTGGACCGCCGCCGTCGGGAATGATCTGAACAGCATCAGCGCGAACCCGTTATTCGTCGGCGGATCGAACTACCGGCTTCAGTCCACGGGGGGAAGCTACAAGCCGGGCATCGGCTGGACCGGAGACGGGGCCGATTCACCCGGACTGGACCGGGGCGATCCCCGCCTGCCGTACGGGCTGGAGACCGCTCCGAACGGCGGAACGACCAACCTCGGGGCTTTCGGCAACACTCCAGAGGCTTCCCGCTCATCGGGGAAAACCGGGAGGAACTTTTACGTCAACGAATCGTCCGTCGAATACGACTACTTCTGCTCTACCTCCGGCCTTCCCTGGCCCGCCCACAACGGATTGGGCCCGGCCAGCCCCCTCGACTCCGTCCAGGCGGTGTTCGCCAACTACGCCGTCTCGGGCGGAGATTCGATCTTTATCGACACCGGCCTCTACAACATAAGCTCCTCCATCGCGGTCAGCGTCTCCGGAAGCGCGGGAAATCCCGTCACCCTGACCGGCTCCCCCGAAGGGGCGATTTTCGACGCCCGGAGTTCGGCGACGAACTGCCTGAGCGCCAGCTCGGCTTCCTACCTCTCGCTCAATGGATTGCAGTTCATCAACGCCAAGTCATCGGGGATTTCCGCCACCAGCTCTGATTATCTGCTGGTCTCGGGCTGCCGTGTCGCCACGGCGGGAATTCATGGGATATCCATCGCCGGATCCAAAAAGATCCTGCTCCGCGACAACCAGCTGGTGTTCAACAAGAGCGCGGGGATCTCCTGCAACCAGTGTTCGGACGACTCTGAACTCAATGCCAACACCGCCCAGGAGAACCAGAACCACGGCTTTTACATCTATCTGGGGACCGGGATCCAGATCATCCGCAATCGCGCCCTCGCCAATACCGGCCAGGGGATCTATCTCTACGCAGTCGGCGGTTACAACACTATCGCGGGGAACACGTCCGATTCCAACACCGGGACGGGAATCCTCTGCCTGCAGAGTCCCTCCGATGTCTCGGATAACACCGTCTGCGGAAACGGCAGCAACAGCATCCGGCTCTCGACCTTCAACAATCGAACCATTTCCGGTAACGTCTGCTCCTCGACCGGGATCTCCGCGGAGAAGCTGAATAACTGCCAATTCGTTAACAACCTGATCCGGGAGACGGCCGGAACGGGCATCTACCTGGACGGCGGAAGCAACCTTACTTTCCAGAATAATACCTTCTACCACACCACCGGCCGGGCCGTGTATGTCCCCAGCAACGCTACGGCCACCAGGTTCGCCAATAATATTTTCTGGGCGGAGGGGACGGGGAACACCGGGGTCTACTTCGAATATCCCAGCCCCGCCGACCACGGCCACAGCCTCGACTACAACCTCTACCATCCCTTAAGCGGCGCCACTATCGGGCGCTGGGGGAGCTCATACGGCACTTTCTCCGCCTGGCAGATAGCCACCCGCCAGGACGGCCACAGTTTCTCGGCCGATCCGCTCTTCGCCGGTCCCGCAGTGGACGATTTTCACCTGGTGAGCGAAGAGGGAACATATTCGAACGGCAAATGGATCGTGATCGCAGGTCGCAGCCCGGGCCTCAACAAGGGAAATCCCCTCGATGATTACAACCTGGAAATTTCTCCCAACGGAGGGAGAATCAACCTCGGGGCTTACGGCAACACCTCCGAGGCTTCCCGGTCGGGGTTGAAAACCCTCTCGCTTTCATCCCCGCTGGGCAGTCCCTGGGGGAACGAGAAATGGAGCCGGGATCACGTGATCTCCTGGGCCTTCCACGGAGCGGGCTGGCTCCCATCGGATACGGTCCGCCTGGATTACACCACCGACGGGGCGTCTTTCCGTGAGATCACCTCCGGCCTTCCCTACATCTGGGGCGCCTTTTCGAGCTGGAATACCCTCTCGGCCTCCGGGAACGGCACCACCTACCGCGTCAAGATCTCATCCCCGGGGGGACCATCATTTTTCACCGAAGACATCAGCGGTTTCTTCACGCTGGACAACACGCCCCCGGTCAATGTCGGCTGCCGCCTCCCCGCCGACGGGAGCCATCGCGAGCCGATTTCCACCACCCTCACCGCCCGCAGCGCCACCGACTCGCCCGCCGGTCTCAACACCACCCCCTACTACTTCCAGATCGATACCACCCCTTCCTTCAACTCCCCCAACCGCCAGAATTCCGGCTGGCGGGAGCTCCCCACCTGGCACCCCGTCCTGCAGCCAAATACCACCTATTACTGGCGAGTCAACGCCCGGGACATTGCCGACCCGCCCAACGAACGGGGATTCTGCGGCGACGCCGACGCGGTGGGAACCTGCTGGTCATTCCGGACTCTCGGCGTCTATCACGCCATCGACATCGAGAGCGAAACCACCGGCCTCCGCTGGATCCTGAACAACGTGCCCCTCAACCCCGGCGATATCGTCTACGTGGACGCGGGCCTCTACCCCCTCGCCGCCCCGCTGGAACTCTCCCCCGACGACGAGGGCGAAAAGGACGCCCCGGTGCGGATCGTTGGCTACGGCGGGGAGGTCGTGCTCGACGGGGGAGGCGTCCACAACAACTGCCTGGTCGTAAGCGGCGATTACTTCCAGGTCGAGAACTTCTCATTCACCGACGCACTCTCCAGCGGGGTCCTGATCACGGGCGAACACGACACGCTGATCGGGGGGGCGTCCTACCGGAACGGAGGGGACGGGATCCAGGCAACCGGGAGTTACGTCACGATCATGAATATGCGCGTCTACGAGAACGCGCTGGCCGGGATTCACCTCTACACTTCTCAACACTCCCTGATCGAAAACGACACCTGCGCCCGGAACGGGACCAAGGAGGTATTCCTGGAAGACCAAGTCCCGCCCGATCCCTACCACCGGATCGGCTCCACGGATTGCACGATCCTTGACAGCATACTCTGGGCTTCCGGGGCGGGAAGGGTCGCCCTCTACGTCGACGAGGAGAGTGAGGTCGAATTCTGCTCCGACTACAACAACCTCTACGCTACGGCGGGGGCCGCCGTCGGATACTGGGCCAACGCCACTCAGGCTTCCTTCAGCGCCTGGACGGCGGCCAGCCGGCAGGACGGAAACGGCCTGAGCGCCGATCCCCTCTTCGCCCCCGGGATCAACGATTACCACCTCCTGAGCACCGCCGGCCGCTGGAACGGATCCACCTGGACCGCCGACACGCAGACCTCCCCCGGCGTCGACAGGGGTAACCCCTTCTCCGGCTACGCCCTGGAGTCGGCTCCCAACGGGGGGAGGATCAACCTGGGGGCTTACGGCAACACCGTTCAGGCTTCCCGCTCCCCTTCCCTGTCCGGGCGCAATTTCTATGTCAACGACTCCGACACGGCATGGGACTACTACTGCTCCACCGGGGGCCTCCCCTGGCCGGATCACGATGGGACGAGTCCCGCATCCCCCCTCAACTCCGTCAGGGCGGTATTCAACAACCACACGATGCTCCCGGGGGACACGGTCTATGTCGATACCGGCCTCTACCAGACCACCTCGACCATCAGCGTCCCCGCCGCGGGAGAGGCGGGCCGCCCGATCACCATCGCCGGTTCGCCTTATATCTCCATCCTTGACATCGAAGGCGTTCTCTCCACCTGCATTTCCATTCCGGGGATAAGCTACGTCAACCTGGACCGGCTCTGGATCTTCAATGCCGCCGGGAACGCCGTCTCTATCGCCAGCTCCCCCAATTGCGCCGTTACTAATTCAATCATCCGGGGTAGCGGCTCCAATGCCATCTATGTCAACGGATCCTATCTCATCCTGAGAGGCAACACCCTGTCCTACAACTTCGGTTCGGGTGTCAACCTCTGGGGGGGAAGAGGAGCGCTCCTGGAAGATAATCTTGCCGATCACAACAGCGTGGACGGATTCGGCCTGAACAACGTGATCTCGGCTACCCTCCGGGGCAACACCGCCTTCGGGAACCTCGGGAGAGGGGCCTATCTCTATACCCTCTCCGGCAGCAACCTGGTGAGCGAGAACCTCTTCGATTCCAACCAAGGGACCGGACTCTATGCCGAATCGGTTCCCCTGGGAGTATTCGAAAACAATATCGCGCTGAATAATGCGCGCGGGATTTCCATCAACACCTGCAATCGAAGCGTCATCTCCGGAAACACGGCTTACGCCAATTCCGGACAGGGACTGTATATCAGCAAAACGAGCCGACCAACCATCTCCCACAACGCGGTCTCTGGCAACACCGGTTTGGGGATCCTGCTGGAGAACGATTGCCCTAACAGCTTGATCATCAACAATACCTCCTACCAGAATGGCGGCGAGCTCAAGGTACTATCCCCCGCCAAAGGCGACATAGTTGTCAATAACGTGCTCTGGGCGACCCAAACGGATGTATACGCCATCTATCTCGACAAAACCGGTGAGCCCTATTCAAACTACAATATTCTTTACGCCACCGGGGGAGCGGACATCGGCTACTGGTGGGGGAAAAGAACGACCTTCGACCAGTGGAAAGCGGCGAGCGGCCAGGACGGAGCCAGCCTTAACCTCAACCCCGCCTTTGTCGACCCGGCCGGGGACGATCTCCACCTCCAATCCCCGCTCGGCAGCTACCACGGAGGGCTCTGGACCCCCGACGCCAACGGCAGTCCCGGCCTGAACCTGGGCCAGATCTATACCGCTGACTCCTATCTCGCCTTCTCGGCAGACACCTCCGCGACCTTCCTGGAACTAACCGACGCCAGCAACTTCCTCGACCAGACCGACACCGCGGACATCTCGGGCGACTTCATCGCCTACACCGGGAAATCGGGCAACAGCCTCGTCGGCGTTTCAGCGGTTGACGGGGACTACCCCGCCGGGACGCGCGTCTTCCAACCCGCCGGGAGCGATTACACCCTCGAGCCGGAGCCCAACGGGGGGCGCATCAACATCGGCGCTTACGGGGGCACTTCCCAGGCTTCCCTGGCCGACCTCAAGACCCTGGCCATGGTCGAGCCGGTGGGGGGCGAGGAGTGGAACGGGATCCACGACATCCGCTGGCTGGCGGTGGGGGAAGCCTGGGTCCCGGGAGACATGTTGATAGTGGAATACACCACGAACGGCACGGCATTCTTCACCATCGCCACCGAGACCTACCCCAGCCAGCTCCACGCGAACTGGTCCACATTGTCGGCGGCCGGGGACGGGGCTACGTACCAGATCTCGGTCCGGGAGCCGGACGGCCTCCGGGCCGGTTCCGGCACCTTCACCATCGACAACACCCCTCCGTATGGCGTCGGCTGCTTCCTTCCCGAAGACGCGGAGACGGGGCTCCCTTCTTACGTACCGTTGCGCGCCCTGAACGCCGGAGACGCCCTGGTCGGTCTCCACTCGCTTCCCTATTATTTCCAGGTCGCCACTTCGCCGGCTTTCACCTCTCCGGGGCTGATCAACTCCGGCTGGATTCCCTGGTCCATGTGGACCCCCAAGCTTTCCTCCGGCACGACTTACTACTGGCGGGTGAAGACCCGGGACAAGATCGGGAACGAGTCCCCCTTCTGCGGCTTCGCCGCCGATACCGCCGGCTACGGGACCTTCTCCACCTCCTCCGTCTGGCGGGCGACCAACATCGAGTCCGCAATCACCGGCCTACGCTGGATCCTCGCCAACCGCGATCTGGAGCCCGGGGACACCATCATCGTCAGCGCCGGGGCCTATGTCCTCGCCTCCCCCCTCCAAATCGCCGCCGGGGACGGGGGATCGCGTTACCGCCCCGTCCGAATCGTCGGATCGGGCGCGGGCGTCACCCTGAACGCCGGAGGGCTCTCGGGCAACTGCCTGGCGCTGGAGGCGGACTGGGTTGAGATCGATAACGTCAGCTTTACCGGCGCGACCGGGGCCGGCCTCCTGATCAGCGGCGACAATAACACGGCCCGCCGGGGGCGCTCCTACGGCAACGGCGGCGAGGGGGTGGCGGTGACGGGGAACGCCGACGAGGTGGGCAACTTCGTCTTGGACGGAAACGCCGGGGCGGGGCTTCTCCTGAGCGGGGGGGAGGGGAACCACGCGGTCAACGTCACGGCCTGCGGCAACGGCGGGGGCGAACTCTCCTGCCAGAGTTCCCCCCACGCCTACCTGCGCAACAGCATCATCTGGGCAACCGCCACCGGAGCCTACGGCCTCTACGTTGACGCGGCGAGCCAGAACGGCTTCACCTCCGACTATAACGACCTGCTCGGACCGGTCCCCGCGGTCCTCGGCTATTGGTCCGGAGACCGGGCGGACCTGGGCGCCTGGCAGGCGGCGAGCCTCCAGGACGTAAACTCGCTCAGCGCCGATCCGCTCTTCGCCGCGGCGACCGGCGGCGACTTCCATCTCCGCTCGCCAAACGGCCGCTGGGTGAGCTGGGCTTCGTGGACCGACAGCGACCTTCCCCCGCCCTCCCCCTGCCTGGATGCGGGCGATCCCCTCTTCCCCTACTCTTGGGAATCCTCACCCAAGGGCGGAAGAATCAACCTGGGGGCTTACGGGAACACTTACCAGGCCTCCCGCTCGCCGGGGGCGCAGAAGAACTACTGGGTCAACGACACGAGCACCCAGGACGACGTCTACGCCTCCAGTATCGGAAGCGACTCCTACAGCGGAGCCCTGCCGAACCGGCCCAAGCAAACCTTGAAGAACCTGGTGGACCTCATAGACTTGGAGCCGGGAGACACCGTCTTCATCGACACCGGGAACTATCCCCTCGCCGCCACGGTTGAAATCGGCCCGATGGACTCCGGTCTTCCGTCCGGAGCGGTCGCCCTGGTCGGATCCCCGAATCGCTCCCTCCTGTCCGGGAACGCCGGCAATAACATCGGGATCTATCTGAATCAGGCCCAATATCTGGACCTGGAAAGCCTGACCATAGCCGCCAACCTCGACTATGGTATCCGATCCGAGAACTCCAAATACATCCGGGTTGGCAATTCTAACGTCGAATGGAACGGGCAGAGCGGCGCCGGTGCGGCGACCAGCGGGGGAGCGGGGATTCGGGGGCTGGGCGGCTCCTTCTTCAGCATCGCCGACAGTCTGGTTTCCGGAAATATCGCCGGCGGGGTTCAGTTCGACGACTGTCCCGGCCTCGCCCTTTCCGAGAACATCATCGAGAGAAATTACGGCTACCAGGGGATCGGGACCAACTATGCCGGCGTCCAGGCCACCAACTGTCCGGGCCTCTCCCTCGCCGGGAACACCGTCTTCCTCAACTACGGGGGCTTGGTCATCTCCGATTCGAACGCGGCGAGCGTGGAGGGCAACACGGTCTATTCCAATCAGAGATCCGGGGTTTCCTTCACCAACTCCTCCGCCGTATTCCAGAACAACCTGGTCTATGCCAATCTCTTAAGCGGCGCGGGATTCAGCGGAAGACCGGCGGTGATCCGGAACAACACCTTCTACGGGAACGTGGTCCGCGAACTCACCGTCGAGGCGCCCGAGTGCACACTCAAGAACAACACCGCCTGGGTGACGGGGACGGGATACGGTTTTTACTTCCTCAACACCTCCGGCCATATTTCCGACTTCAACAACATCTACGCCAGCGGGGGAACCGGGATCGGATGGTGGGGAGGGGCGCGCAATACCCTCGGCGAATGGCAGGTCGCCAGCCGCCGGGACGCCCACAGCCTTTCCCTCGATCCCCGCTTCGTCGATCCCCCCGGCCGGGACGGGGTCCTGGGCGGACGAAACGGGGCGGACGATGATTTCCATCCCCAGTCCATCGACGGTTCATACCATTTCGGTTCCTGGGCCGCCGACACCGCCGACAGCCCATCCTTGAATTCCGGCAGCCCTTACGATGACTACGGCCTGGAAACCATTCCCAACGGGAGCCGGGTCAACCAGGGGGCTAACGCAAACACCGCCGAGGCCTCCCGTTCCTCGCTGGACTCGATCTTCCTGATCACCCCTTACGGGGGCGCCTTCGGGAATGAGAAATGGAGCGGGGAGCATGACCTCGCCTGGCTTCCGATCGGGGAGGGCTGGGCGGGCGGAGATACGATCAACCTCTCCTATGCCACCGATGGATCGGCGTGGTCATCGATCGCCGCCGGGATCGCCTGGGACGATCTCACTTATCCCTCCTGGGATACCGGCCTGTATCCCGACGGCGCCACCTATCAGGTTCGCGTGGCCGACGCGGACGACCCCGGCGTCGCCAGCACCAGTGGACGGTTTATCGTCGATAACACTCCCCCCGTCAACGTCGGCTGCTCCTCCCCGGCCAACGGATCCGGCGGCCACGACGTCACCTTGACCCTGACCGCCGCCGCCGCCGCCGACGCCCTGGCCGGACTCCACTCCACCCCCTACTATTTCCGCTTGGATACCTCGCCCGCCTTCGCCTCTCCCGTCGCCTCCGGCTGGCTCTCGGGGAATTCCTGGCCGGTGAGCGGGCTCGACAACCGGACCTGGTATTACTGGCAGGTCCAGGCCCGGGATTCGGCCGACCTGCCGAATGTGTCCTCCTTCTTCGGCGACACCAGCGCCGCCGGCTCCTGGTGGACTTTCCGGACCGCCGCGGTCTTTATCGTCAATAACCCCGAGGAGTTCCGTGACGTCCTCGGGAGCTATACACTTGAACAGGGCGACCGGATCTACGTCAACACCGCGGGCGACTGGGACGGCCTTACCGCCCCGATCGTGGTCACCAACCTGCACTCCGGCACGGCGGCTATGCCGATCGTCATCCAGGGCTACAATGGCCGGCCGGTGATCGAAGGCGATGGCGCGGTCCCCTCCCTCCTCGACATCCAGGGGAGCTACTTCCTGGTCCAAGGGATCGACTTCACCGGGTCGGGCGGAGCGGGGCTTCTCCTCGGGGGCGATCACAACGCGGTCAACTCCTGCTCCGCTTACGAGAACGGGACGGCCGGCTTCGAATCGACCGGCTCCTCCAACCGGATCCAGAACACATTCACCTGGCTCAACGCCCAGTACGGAATCCTCCTCGACGGCGCGGCGACCTCCTGGGTCCTCAACAATTCCGCCTACGGAAACGGTTCCTTCGGGATCGCGCTCGTCTCGTCCACCAACGGCCTGCTCAATAACAACAGCCTTTGGGCAGCGCAGACGGGCCAGTCTTGCCTGGGCGTGGACGCCCCCAGTCAACCTACCGTCTCGAGCGATTGGAATAACCTCTACCCCAGCGGAGGCGCCGCGGTCGGAGACTGGTCCGGCGTCCGTTCATCCCTCGCTAACTGGCAGTCCGCTTCGGGACAAGACGCCAACAGCCTGAGCGAGAACCCCCGTTTCTACAAGATCGCCTGGTGGGGAAACCGCGAGTTCATCTATGATCTTCACCTGATCTCGAATTATTATGGCTATTCCCCTGATATCGACCGGGGGTTGAGCGGCGGGACCGTCCCCCTCCTCGACTACGACCAAGAGGAGCGCTGGGACGATCCCCTGGTCCCCAATCAAGGGGGCGGGCCTTTCAGCTATTACGACATCGGAGCCGACGAATACGTGGATGCCGATATCGATTATCTGCCCGACTACTGGGAAAACCTCTATTTCGGGCACTTGGGGGAAGGGCACCATGTAGACACGGACAAAGACGGCCTCATCAACATCAACGAATATTACTACTACACCAACCCGGCCAACCCCGACACAGACTTCGACCGTCTCAGCGATGGTGAAGAGATCTACTATATGACTAATCCGTTAGACCCCGACACCGATTATGACGGGCTGATGGATGGGTGGGAGGTCTACTACTACACCAACGCCCCTTACTCCATCATTCACTCCGATCCCCTCGATCCCGACACGGACGACGACGGCTACAACGCCAACTTCAACGACGGCTCCGAGGTCGCCTACTGGAACGCCCACTCCTGGGCCCACTGGTACAGCGACATCAACTACGGCGGTGGAAACGGCCTGGTCAACCTCCTCGACCCCGACTCCGACGGGGACGGCTGCCCCGACGGCTGGGAGGTCTTCTACGGCCTCGACCCGGCCGACTACGGCCAGTTCGTCATCGACAATGGCGGCGTGGGCGACCCCGACGGCGACCGCCTCAACAACGTCGAGGAATACTACTTCGGGACGAGCCCGATCGACCCCTCCTCGCCGATCACCCGCTACATCGACCGGACAGCGGCCGGGGCGGGGGACGGGACCTCCTGGCCCAACGCCTTCACCTCCTTCGACGCCGCCCTCGACTGGGCGAACGCGACCGACCTCCCGGTGATCCTCCTCGCCACCGCCGGCGTCTACTACGAGCGCAATCTCGAGGTGGAGCGGGACCGGATCGCCCTGCTCGGTACCCATCCCCGGATGCCCGTGGTGGACGGCCAGTCCCTGGGCCGGGGCTTCACCGTCTCGGGCGTCGCGGTCGGGAAGATCGACTCGATCGTCGTCCGCAACTGCCGGGTCAGCGGCCCCGGGGCGGGTTTCTACCTCTCCGGATCGAGCCCGACCCTCTCCAACCTGATCATCCACCGGAACGTCTGCGCCGGGAACGGACGGGGCGGGGCGATCTACCTCGCCGTGAACTCCTGTCCCCTGATCGCCGACTGCCTGATCCTCGGGAACTCCGGCTACAACAACTACGGGGGGATCTACGCCTCCTCCAGCACGCCTACGATCTACAATACCGTCCTCTGGGGGAACGGTGACGATCTCCAGGGTATCGCCTGGAACCAGCTCTTCGCCTGCGACGTCGAGAACGGCGACGGAAGCGGCTTCAATGGGAACATCTCGCTTGATCCTAATTTCTACCATCGCTACAGCGCCTACCACGACACCCAGAAGTACCTGCACCTGAACGCCGCCTCACCCGCGATCAATGCCGGCCATTCCTGGCGGACGATGCTCCTCGACTCCGAGGGCGAAGGCCGCTGGAACTACCTCTCGGTCCCCTCCACGGGCCTCGGCATCCCGGGACGGAACTACTACGACATCGGGACCGACGAGTTCTTCGATTTCGACTACAACACGCTCCCCGACTGGTGGGAGGTCCTCTACTTCGGCTCGACCGGCCACGACCCCGCCCTGGACGAGGAGCCGGACGGGCTCGTCAACGGCCAGGAATACTACTTCCTGACCGACCCCCGGAACGCGGACACGGACTTCGACGGCCTGACCGATTCCAGCGAGGTGGCCTACTGGAACCTGCTCCACGACGCCGCCTGGCCGGACAGCCCGAACAACCCCCACCGCTGGGACTCCGACGACGACGGCGACTACCTCGTCAACATCCTTGACCCGGACTCCGATTTCGACAACCTCTCCGACGGCGCCGAGGTCTATTACTACGCCACCGACCCCGCCGCCTTCGACACCGACGCCGACGGCCTGGGCGGCGACGGCGATGAGGTCGCCTACTGGAACGTCCAGCACAACCTCCTCTTCCCCTCCGGCGCCCACACCGCCTGGAACTACGACTGGGACGGCGACGGGATCGTCAACCTCCTGGATTGGGACTCCGACAACGACGGGATGCCCGACGGCTGGGAGCGGGACTACGCCCTCGACCCCTGCGACGACGGCTTCTACTTCCTGGTCAACGGCGCCGGAGGGGACGCCGACGACGACCGCGTCAACAACCTGATGGAATACCGCTTCGAGACCGACCCCACCCGCGCCTGGTCGCCCCAGACCGTGGTTGTTGCCCAGAGCGGCTGGGCCGACTACACCTCGATCGGGGCGGCGATCGCCGCCTACAACCCGCTGGCCGATCCCCCGCGGGCGATCCTGGTCCGGCCGGGGATCTATGCGGAGAGGGACCTGGTGATGAAGGAAGGGCTCTCGCTCCTCGGCGAGTACGCCGCCGTTACCATCATCGACGCCGCGGGCGGGCGGGGGCTAAACTTCAACGGGATCGTGAACGGCCTCCTCGACGGCTTCACCGTCCGCCACGCCTCGATCGAGGGTCCCGGCGCGGGGATCCTCTGCTACGCCTCCTCCCCCTTCATCTCGAACTGCATCATCGCCTTCAACTCCGCGACCGGCCCGGCTGGATTCGGGGGCGCGATTTACTGCTCCAGCTCATCCTCCCCCGACATCGTCAACTCCACCATCGCCGACAACCAGGGGACCGACGGCCGGGGCGGTGTCTACCTGGCCGAAGTCGAGAACTCTGTGGCTCTGGCCAATACCATCCTCTGGTCGAACGGGGACGACCTCTTCGGGACTCAGACCGGGATGGTCCGCAACTGCGACATCGAGGACGGGGACTACGCGGGTATCGGCGGCAACGTCTCGGTCGACCCGCTCTTCACCAGCCAGTCCGAAGGGAACTACCACATCCACTGGACCTCGCCGCTCCTCTGCGTCGGCGGCTACCCCCGGGCCGGCGGCTACGACCTGGACGGGACGAGCCGCCCCCAGACCCTCTGCCCCGGCCCCGGGGGATCGGTCATCCTCCCGCCCCAGCAGGCCTTTGAGATCGGCGTCCACGAGCCGCCCGCCCGCCCCTCGCCGACACCCTCGCCGACCGTGACCTCGACCCCGACCCCGACCGTGACGCCGACGCCGACCGTCACCCCCTCGACGACGCCGACCGCTCGGCCGAGCCAGTCGCCCACGCCCTCGCCGACCGTGACGCCGATGACGCCGCCGCCGATCACGCCCCCCATCCCAACCCCCTGGATGCCCACGCCCACGCCGACGCCGATGACGCCACCGCCCGTTTCGCCGCCGCCGACGCCGGTGAGACCGACATCAACGCCGACACCCGAGTTCCCGACCCCCTCGAGGACTCCGACGCCCTACAACTGGAAGACCCCGACGCCGACGCCCTTCCAGGTCGATTTCTACTACCGCGACCTCTCCGAGACCTCCTTCCTCTACCTCTGGACGCCGGAGACCTACTACTCCATCGGCTGGGCCACCAATACCTGGCAGGAGATCTCCGGGATGCCCGACAACACCTTATACAACGCCCAGTGGACGGCCGGGACGCAGACCTGCTGGTCCGGCTGGTTCGAGCACACCACCGAGACCCAGTGGCTCGAATCCTGCTGGGCGACTCCGATCCCCGTCCCCTCCCCCTCCCCCACCCCCTTCCAGATCGACTTCTACTACCGCGACCCCGTCCACCACAGCTACCTGATCCTCCACACATCGGACACCTATTATTCCATCGGCTACTCCTCCGGCTCCTGGCAGGCCCTCTCCGGGATGCCCGATTACGTCTGGTATATCGCCCAGTGGTCATACGGAACCCACCCCGACCAAACCTGGTGGTCGGACTGGTTCTACCACACCAGCGCCACCCAGTATCTCCAGGCCTACTGGACCTCGCCCACTCCCTCCGTGACGCCCACGCCGACGATCACCGTCACCCCGACCGCCTCCCCCTCGCCCTCCCCCACCCCCTCTTACGCCTACTGGTACCTGGCCGCGGGGGCGACTCAGATCCGGCCGGGGTCCTGGGTTTCCCAGACGATCGACTTCGAGGAGTATGTCCAGGTGACCAACCCTACCACGGATACCGCGCCGGTGGAGATCACCTACGTGGACGAGACGGGACCGCTCTGGCGCGAGGATACCGACATCGCGCCCGAGTCGCGCTATACGGTCAAGGTCAATAACAAGCCGAACTGCGCGGCCAACGACTCCATCTCCATGATGATCTACGACCGGACCGACCGGATCATCATGGTCGAGCGCTCGATGTATTGGAACCCCGGCGGCTACGTCTGGGGCGGGGGGAGCAACTCGGTCGGGAACAACACCACCAACCTCGTCTGGTATCTGCCCGAGGGGGCCACCCACGTCTTCGACACCTTCATCCACGTCCTCAACCCCGCCCCCTACGAAACCTCCCGGGTCCGGGTGACCTTCATGAACGAGCAGGCCCAGACCTGGGCGGTGGAGAACACGATCGGGACGCGGAGCAACTGGACGATCCACGCCAACGAGGTGGTGGGTTCCCAGGCCGGGATCTCCACCACGGTCGAGGTCTTGAGCGGGGCGCCGGTCGCGGCGGAGCGGACGATGTATTGGGACACTTGGGAGGAGAAGGACCCCGCCCGCTACATCGAGTGGGTCGAGGGGCACGCTAGCCTGGGGACGACCGAGGCCGCGACCAAGTGGTACATCCCGGAGGGGGCCACCCACATCTTCGACCATTTCATCCTGATCCAGAACCCGTCGCTGACCGAGTCCGCCAACGTCCGCGTCACCTTCATGGACTACCTCGGGAAGGAGACGATCCACGACCACGTGGTCCCGCCCCATTCCCGCTACACCATCTGGACCAACTTCATCCTGGGCTCGGTCCGGGGCTTCTCCGCCGAGGTGGAGTCGCGCAACGCCGTCCCCATCTTCGTCGAGCACGCGACCTACTGGGACGCGGCGGGCTACCACTGGGCGGGCGGACACGGGACGATCGGGCTGATCCATCCCGCCCCGCTCTGGTTCCTCCCGGAGGGGGCGACCACCATCTTCGACGAGTATCTCCTGATCGAGAACCCCAACCAGACCGACACCGCCCAGGTCAAGATCACCTTCATGGGCGAATTCGGCGTCCAGACCGACGTCCGCCGGGCGATCCCGCCCCACACGCGTTACACGCTCAGGGTCAACGACGTCCTCACCTCCGCCTCGATCTCCTCCAAGGTGGCCGAGACCGAGGACCGGATCCCGATCGTGGTGGAGCGGGCGATGTACTGGGACTCTCCCCCGATCGGAGGGATCCACTGGAAGGGCGGCCACTCGACGATCGGGATCGGCGTGCGGAACCAGCTCCCGACGAAGATGATCCGGGAGTGAGGCTGGGACCTTTCCGACTTCCGTAGGCGCGGACATTCATGTCCGCGCTTTATTCGCGTGAATTCGCGGTTAACAAAGCCGGGCCGACGGGCCGTCAGTAGCCGAGATCCGTTAGCTTCCCCCCGATGACCTCCGCCACCCAGGCGTTGCCGGCGGCCGAGTAGTGGCCGGCGGCGCAGGGATAGGCGACCTCCCCTTCCGGGATAAAGAGATCCGCGATCCTCTCCCGGGGGAGCATTTTCATCTCCTCCACCAGGTCCCAGAAGACCAGCCCCTGGCGCCGCGCCTCCTCCCGCGCGAAACGATGCCTGCGTTCCGGAGACGGCAGATCGCAGGCTTCCCGGAGGGGCAGATAAGCCACGACCAGCCTTCCCCCCTGCTTCCGCGCCCGCTCCGACAGGTCCCGGAAGACGAGTGACGCCGCCCGCTCGGCTTCCTCTTCGCTCAGGAGGGATTCGCTTCCCGGCGGATCGGAACGGCGCAATTTCCCGATCAGGGTGGCCAAGCGCAAGCCCTCGAGGGCGCCGCGGTTTTCGCCCAGCCAGGGCAGGTAAAAAGGACGGCGGGGGACCGGCTGATTGCCGACGACGAGGGAGCCCGAGCGCGCCCGCAGAAGCGGCTTGCCATAGCCGAGGAAGGCGGTCGAGTGCATCCGCTCCAGGAGCGGCGGGGTCAGGGCCAGGAGGTGGACGTCGTAGGTTCTGCCTTCCCCCGCCCGCCGGAACCAGAGGTAGGATTGGCCGAGATCGTACCCCCCCTGCCCCAGGTTGACCGTATCCCGCCCCCCGCGGGAGAGCAAGGCCGCCCAGGCTTGTCCGTCGCCGACACCGAAACCCAGTGTGAAGGAATCGCCGGAGCAGACGATCCGCTTCCGTAAGACCTCAGTTGCGCCGGGCTGTAGGCCCGCTCTGCGAGCGGGCGAAATAAACGCCGCTTCCCAGAAGCGGCCTACAACGCGCCCGGGCAGGCCGTCAGCATATCCCCCCGCATAACTTGAGGCATTATCCTTATTGCCTCCCGCGGACGGAGAAGAAGAATCAGCGCGGGCGCCATTTTCGTCGGTCCGCAAGGAGAGGCCGGGACCGTACATGTCGGGGACATGGAGATTCGGAATGGCAACCCAGCCGATTTCGGCGTCGTAGCGGGTGTGCCGCCGCTCGGCGAGAGCCGGAGCGGAGGGACGGAGGGCGGAGATGAGAAGAATGATACTAGCCAAGCCCTCCGCCAGGAGGACGGTCGCGGCGACGATCAGCGCGCCTCGGACGACGGTGACAATCCGATGCCTCATCCGCGTCAATCCTGTAGAAGCGACATTCCTGCCTGCCCCGATCGCTGTTTGTCGGGGTCGCGATCCAAGCCGGCATGGATCGGGCCGAGGACGGCCCTCCCACAATCCCGCTATCGATCAGCGGCAGGCAACCTTTCGTAACTTTTAGTAACCCTTCTCGCAACCTTTAGTAACCTTCTCGCCGTAGACCGTATATGGTCCGGCCGTGAATAGCTCGCGCATGAACTCGGGGAGGCGTTGGCGCGCCCCCTCCGACCAGACCACGGCCAACGCGATCCGGTCGTCCTCGATTCGGGCGGCGATCCGTTCGCCCGCCCCCTTCCAGGAGAAGGGGGGGCTGGTGACAGCGCAAGCCGGCACGAAGAGAGATATCGCCTGGGTGTCCCATTTCCTCTCCGCCACCGTCCCCGTGTATTCCACGTAGACGCGCCTCTCCTCCCCGATCGTCCCGTTTGCGCGGGAGGCCTCCAGGAATCGTCCGATCCGGAAGATCTCGCCCGGGATGCCGTTGCGAAGGGCCGCGGGCGCGCGCAGGACGGAGGCGGCGGCGAAAACGAGGCAGAGCGGAGCGGCGAAAACCCTTCCTCTCCCGCCCGCGAAGAGGCCGAGGAGGGCCTCCAGTCCGGCCACGGCCACGGGGAGGAAGAGCAAAAGATCGGTGGCGATCAAGCGGGGAGCGCCGTGGGGGACACCCACCGAGAAGACGCTCGCTTCGAGGATGAGCAACTCGGCGAAAGCGAAGGCGGCGGCGAGGCGGGCGGCGGGGGAGAGGCGGCGGAAGAGGAGGAGCCCGGCCAGGGCGAAGGCCGCGACGGCGGGGGATGCTTGCGCCAGCAGACGGGGGAAAACGAGCGCCTTCTCGACCGGGCTCCGCTCGAGGTAGATCTTGTCCCGTCCCAGGAGGGCCTCCGAGCGATGATAGGCGTAGTATTCGAGACGTCCAAAATGGGCGAACTGCCAGGACGACCAGAGGGCGATGAAGAGCAGCGGGATGATCAGGGGGGCGACGAGGCGCCGGCGCGGGAGGGAGGGCAGGGGGAAGACGAACCTCCAGATGACCCAGCACTCGAAGATCCCGGCCCCGAACCAGCCTTCGAAGCGGGTCGCGCTGGCGAAAAGGAAGGCGACGGAGGCCGCCCACAGGCTGGAATTCAGTTCCTCCTCGGATGCCTTCGCCCAGAAGAAGACGCCGGCGAGAATGAAGAAGTTCACGATCGTCTGGTCGAGGCCGGAGATGTCCACGGCTTTGATCGCGGGGAGGGCGGCGTAGACGGCCGCTCCCCCCAGGGCCAGCCAGGGATCGCGGGGCGCGGCGCGGCGAAGCAGGGCGTAGAGGACGACGAGTATGGCGGAGGCGAAGAGACTGTTGACCAGGAAAGGGGAGAAGAGGAGATCGCCGGTGAGGTAATAGACGCCGGCGATCAGGTAGAACTGCAGGGGCGGCCAGACCTTGTGGGGGAAGGGGCCGGGGAGGAGTCTCCAGGCGAGGAAGATGGACCCCTCGGGGAAGCCGCCGCCGTGGCGGATGGCGTAGCCGATCGCGGCCCGCGACACCTCGTCCCCGTGGGGGGCGAAGAAACCGCTCCCCCGGGAGCGCAGGAGGTGGGCGGAGAAAACCAGGTTGGCGAGGACGAGGAAAACGAGCAGGATGCGCGGGATGGCCTGGCGGGAGATCGGCATAAGGCGTCCTTCCCGCGACAGGATAACAGAAATCCCCGCGCCCTGATATACTGAGCCGGCGGTGGGGACTTGTCTGACGCTAGCGTGGTGCCACGCGGATATATTGCGAAAGCGTGTCATTGCGAGCCCGATAGGATCGTTCCGATCCTATCGGGCTCGCAATGACGAACTCCTATGAATGCCCCCCCTGTTCCCCAAACGTTCCCCGGCCGGAGATGGAACATCATCGCGGCGGCCTTTCTGACCCTGATCCTCGCCGCCTTCGCCCTCCGCGCGGAGCTCCTCGCCGTCCGCTTCTTCGACCCCGACGAGCTCGAGCACCTGCAAGCCTCCTTCCTCGTCTCCCGCGGGCTCGTCCCCCACCGGGACTTCTTCGAGCACCACAGCCACCTCTTCCACTACCTCCTCCTCCCCCTCCTCCTTCCCTCCCCCGGCGCGGAGACCATCTTCTCCGCGCGCGTCATCATGTTCGGCCTCTCCGCGCTCATCCTCCTCGCCGCGGGGCGGTCCGCGCGGGTCCTCGGCCCTCCCGGGGCCGCTCTCCTCGCCGCGGCCTGGCTCTCCCTCGACTTTGTCTTCCTTTCCAAGACGCTGGAGGTCAGGCCGGACGTCCCGGCGACGCTCTTCCTCCTCCTGGGGCTCCTCTGCCTGCTCGGCCGGGGCGGACAGGGGGCCGCGGGCTGGGCCGGGGCGGGGCTCGCCTTCTCCCTGGCCTTCCTTTCCACGCAGAAGGCGGTCTTCCCGATCCTGGGACTGGCGACGGGGGCGCTATTTCTCCGGGCCAAGGGCGGGGAAGGGACTAGATGGACGGCATGGACTAAATGGATCAACTACGGGGCGGCGGGCGGGGCTTTTCTCGTCCCCCTCCTCGCCTACCACCTCTATTTCCTCAAGCTCGGAGTCTTAAGCCAGCTCGTCCGGGAGAACTACCTCCTCCACCTCTCCTGGAAGCATACCTTCTCGCCCCTCCTCTTCCTCTCGCCCGTCGCCCTCTTCGACCCCCTCCTCATTGTCTGGGCCGGGGCGGGGACCTTCCTCGCTTTCCGCGAAGCGGGCGGGGACAGGCGCTTCCTCCTCCCCGCCGGCGCCCTGATCGGAGGCGCCCTGGGGGCCCTGATCAGCCCGGTCGTCTACGCCCAGTATTACGCCATGCTCATCCCCTTCGCCGTCGTTCTCGCGGCGACTGCCCTCATCCGCTTCCTCTCCCGCCTCCCTTCCCTCTCCGGGCGGGACCGCTTCCTCGCCGGATCTCTGCTCTCCCTCCCCGCCCTCCTCCAGGGATATCTGGTCTTCTTCTCCGGCTACCGCTACCCGATCCGGCTGGAGAACGCACCCCTCTGGGCGATCGTCGCGCTCGGGGCGGGGGCCGCGGCTTGGTGCATCGCCTCCCGGCGCCCCGGTCGGTTCTCCGTTCCCCTCGTCGCGGTCTGCCTTCTCGCCGCCTCCGTCCCCCGAGCCTTCGCCGTCATGATCGAATACCGCTCCTTCGGCAACGGTCCCTTCCTCCGCTCCTTGCGGAAAGTCCATGCCCTCTCCGGCCCGGACGACCGCGTCCTCGACGGCTGGACGGGGCTCGGGGTCTTCCGCCTCCCGGCGTATTACCACGGTTTCCTCCACCCCGAGATCCTCCTGATACTCCCGGCCGAGGGGACGGGACCCGGCCTCCTCCGGGCGCTCGAAACGAACCGCCCCGCGGCGATCATCCGCGACCAATCCTGGTATTCGTTCGCGCCGGAGGTTCGGGGATACATCGGGGAGAACTACGCCACCGCGGGGGAGGAATGGCTGGGGGGAGAGAGGATAACCCTGCTGAAAAGCAACCGCCGGAGAGCGGAAGCGGACCTTCTTCCCTAGGCGCGGAGGTTCATCTCCGCGCCGGCGGCGAGACGCCATCGGACGGATCTGTCGGATCCGACGGATCGGACGAGAACCAACCCGCGGAGCCGTTACACGTTACATGTAACACGTTTCACGTTGCACGTCACACGTTACACGTGGCATAGAGCACGTTGCACGCGGCAATTCCTGGAATGCGCGTAGGGGGCATGGCGCATCCTCCTTCGCTGAAGCTACGGAGGACAAGTAGCGCAGAGCGCCCCGGCTCATTCGCGCGGATTCGCGCCTGCGCGCTGTAGCGCTTCGGCGCGCAAGCGCGAGATTCGCGGTTAAAAATGCCGGGCTTAGCGCGTCGCCGGAACGTCGCCGGTGGCGCCGAAATAGACGCGGGTGAGTCCTAAGACCGACCAGAGGCCGGTGGAGTCGCGGAAAACAGCGGCCTCGTCAACGCCGTCCCCGTCGTAGTCGGCGGGCTGTGCCCAGTCCCCCGCTGCCCCGAGATAGATCCGGGTCAGGTTCCGGATCGCCCAGAGCGCCGCGGAGGAGCGGAAGATCCCCCCCTCCCAGCGCCCCGAGCCGCTGTAGTCCCCGGGGACTAGCCCGTCGGTGGAGAGGCCGAGGTAGAAGCGGGTGAGGGAGCGGACCGACCAGAGGCCCGTCGAGCCCCGGAAGACGGCGATCTGACGGGATCCGCTCCCCCCGTAGTAGCCCGGGATCGCCCTGTCCCCGGTCGATCCGAGGTAGACCCGGGTCAGTTCCCGGACCGACCAGAGCCCGGAGGGGTCCCGGAAGATCCCCGCCGCGGCCGTCCCGTTCCCGTCGTAATCGCCCGGGGCCGGCTGGTCGCCGGCGGCGCCGAGGTAGAAGCGGGTGAGGCTTCTCACCGACCAGAGCCCGGCGGAATCCCGGAAGACGGCGACGTCGGTGGTCCCGTCGCCGTCGTAGTCGGCGGGGACCGCGTCGTCGGACGACGATCCCAGGTAGACCCGGGTCAGGTTCCGAACCGACCACATCCCGGTGGAGGGCCGGAAGACGGCGATGTCGCTCGTCCCGTCGCCGTTGTAGTCGTAGATCCAGGGCGCCGCGTTCGGTTCGGGCGGGACGAGGAGGCGGGAGAGGAAGGCGTCGTAGTCGCCCGCGTTCCCCGCCTGGCGGGCGAGACGGGTGGGGAAGTCGGTGGAGTAGGTGTCCCCGGTCAGGTAAACCGCCTCGCCTTCGACGGCGACGGAGTAGGCCCCGTCGTATTGGCTCCCGCCCAGGAAGGTGGAGGAGATGAGCCGGGAGCCGGTCGAGGAGAGCTGGGCGACGAAGGCGTCGGGCTGGGCCGGATTGGCGATCGTGGACTGATAGGCCGCGCGGACGGGGAAGTCGGGGGAGAAGGTATAACCGGCGAGGACGGCCTCCCCTCCGGCGACGGCGATCGCCTCTCCGGCGTCGTACTTGCTCCCCCCCAGGAAGGTGGAATAGAGGAGGCGGGAACCGGTCGAGGAGAGCTTGGCGGCGAAGACCTCCTCGTTGGCCAGCGTCGTCTGGTAGGCAGACTCGAGGGGGAAGCTGGTGGAGCGGGTGTAGCCGGTGAGATAGGCCGCTCCGTCCTCGACCGCGACGCCGTAGCCGTAGTCGTAGTCAGTTCCCCCCAGGTAGGTGGAGTAGAGGAGGCGGGAACCGCTGGAGGCGAGCTTGGCCACGAAGACATCGTAGTAGTCGGGGCTGGCCGAGGAGGCCTGGTAGGGGGTGAGGACCGGGAAGTCGGTGGACTGCGTCCAGCCGACGACGAAGGCGCAACCGGAGGCCACGGCGAGCCCGTTGGCATTGTCGGTCCCCCTCCCCCCCAGGTAGGTGGCGAAGGCGAGAGACGAGCCGCCGGAGGAGAGCTTGGCGACGAAGGAGTCGTATTCCCCGCCGGAGTAGGTGGATCGGTAGGCGTTCCGGACGGGGAAATCGGTGGACTGAGTCCAGCCGGCGACGTAGACATCTCCGTTCTCGGCGACTAGGCCATAGGCCTCGTCCGTCCCGTTGCCGCCGAGGAGCGTGGAGAAGAGGAGGAGCGAGCCCCCGGACGAGAGGCGGCTGACGAAAAGGTCGGGCGGGGCGTTGAGGCTCGGCTGGTAGGGGAGGCGGGTGGGGAAGTCGGAGGAGTAGGTGAAGCCAGCGACGACCGCCTCCGAGTCCTCCAGGCTCACCGCGTAGGCGTTGTCGTTGGCGGCGCCGCCGAGAAAGGTGGAGTAGATGAGGGACGAGCCGCTGGAGGAGAAGGCGGCGACGAAGACATCCCAGGCGACGGTGGTCAGGCTCGCCTGATAGGGGGAGCGGGTGGGGAAATCGGGGGAGTAGGTGGAGCCGACGACGGTCGCTCTCGATCCCTCCACCGCCACGCTTAAGCCGGAATCGACGTTCGCTCCTCCCAGATAGGTGGAGTAGTCCAGGCTGATCGCGCGGACGGAGAGAGGCCCGGATAGAGCGAGGAGACAGGAGATGACGGAGAGCGGAGGCATCGCGAATTATCCCTTATTACAAATATATCAACACCTTCCGTCTCCGTCAAGAAAGGCGGGGGGAAAACCCCCGACCGATCGGACGGATCGGTCGGATTGGACGGATCGGACGAGACCCGACCCGGGGAGCCGTTGCACGTAACACGTTGCACGTTACACGTCACACGTGGCATGGAGCACGTTGCACGCGGCAATTCCTGGAATGCGCGTAGGGGGCATGGCGCATCCTCCTTCGCTGAAGCTACGGAGGACAAGTAGAGCAAAGCGCTAAGCGCCCCGGCTCATTCGCGCGGATTCGCGCCTGCGCGCTGTAGCGCTGCCGCCTCCGCCATAGCAGCGAAGCTGCGGCGGCCGGAAAGTAGCCTTTGGCTACGACGGCCGGATCGGCGCGCAAGCGCGAGATTCGCGGTTAAAGCGCCAGGCCAAGCCAGGCCCATTCGTGCCAATTATTGAAAATTCGTGGAAGTCATCCGACGGGCCGGGACGGCAGACGGATGGCGTAGAGGTCGTAGTCGGAGGCGGCGGTGACGCGGGCCTTGACCAGCTCGCCCGGGCGCAGCCCCTCCCCCTCCACCACCGTGAGCCCGTCCACCTCGGGGGCCTGGAAGCGGGAGCGGCCGACCATGAGCCCGGAGCCGGCTTCGGGGAAGGGGCCTTCCAGGAGGACCTCGATCTCCTCGCCGATCCGCTGTCTCAGCTTCGCCCGCGAGATCCTCTTCTGCAGCCGCATCAGCTCGGCCCGGCGGCGGGCGGCGACCGGGGCGGGGACGCGCCCGGAGAGCGAGAGCGCCCGCGTCCCGGCTTCGGGGGAGAAGGCGAAGACGCCCAGGTGGTCGAAGCGCTGCCAGCGCACGAACTCCTTGAGCGCCCCGAACTCCCTCGCCCCCTCGCCGGGGAAGCCGGTCAGCAGCGTGGTCCTTAGGGCGAGGCCGGGGAGGAGCCCGCGGCAGAGGTCGAGGAGCGACTCGATCTGACGGCGAGAGGTCTTCCTCCCCATGCGCTTCAAGATGCGGTCGTCGGCGTGCTGGAGGGGGATGTCCAGGTAGGAGCAGGCCTGGGGCGAGGCGGCCAGGGACTCCAGAATGTCTCCGTGGAGATGGGCGGGATGGAGATAGAGGAGGCGGACCCAGGCGATCCCCTTCACCGCCTGGAGCCCATCCAGGAGGCGGGGGAGGAGCGCGCGGCCGCCCTTTTCCCTCCCGTAGAATCCCGTGTCCTGGGCGATGACGACGAGCTCCCGGGCCCCCTCGTCGGCGAGCTGCCTCGCCTCCTCCAGCAGGACGCCGATGGGCCGGGAGCGGTAGGGGCCGCGGAGCCGCCCGATCAGGCAGTAGGCGCAACGATTGTCGCAGCCGTCGGCGATCTTGAGATAGGCGGAGTGGGGGGAGGCGAGGCGGCGGCGACGCCAGCCCCCCGGCGGGTAGCGGGGGACGCGGCGGAGAAGAGGCGAAGGGCGGGACGGGCGGGAGAGAAAGGCGGCGAGGCGGCGCGAAAGCCCAGGCCATTCCCCGGGGCCGATGATGATGTCGGCTTCGGCGAGAGCCCGGGAAGCCCGCGCCGCCAGGTACTGGGGGAGGCAGCCGGCGGCGACGACCGCGCGGCAGCTCTTCCCCTTCCAGGTGGCGGCCCGCTTCAGGGCCTCGAGCGACTCCGCGCGGGCGGAGGCGAGGAAGGCGCAGGTGTTGACGATGATCACCTGGGCCTCGGAGAGGCGCGGGGTAAGACGGTAGCGAGCCGGATCCAGGGAACCCGCGAGCGCCTCCGAGTCGACGAAGTTCTTCGGGCAGCCGAGGCTGACCAGGGCGAAGGGGATCGGGGGGGGAGGCATGAAACAGGGTTCAGGGTTTAGGGTTCAGGAATGGGGCAGGGCGCAAAGCGCTAAGCGCATAGCGCCCCGGCTTATTCGTGAAAAAGGGTATGGGGCATGAGGCGTAGGGTATGAGGTATGGGAAAACGACTGGCGCGGGCGCCAGGCAGCCGAGAATATTTGTGCCTTTTGAGCCTTTTCGCGGCTAAAACGCCGGGCCTATTCGCGGAGATTCGCGAGATTCGCGGTTAAACGCCGGACCAAGCCGGTCCCATTCGTGATAATTCGTGGAAGTCATCCGCCGGGCCCGGCCGCCGGTCAGCGGCTGCCGGGCGAGGGCCGGGGCGCGGACGGGAGCGGGATCTTCTGCACCGTCTCCGGCGCGTAGGGGTCGGTGATCAACGAGAAGCCTTCGGTCGGAGTCTCCATGATCTTCTCCCCCCGGATGAGCTTGACCACGCCCCAGGCGAGAAGACCGGCCACCGCCAAGCCGGCCAGGGCCTGGAGGGCCGCCGCCCAGCGGATCTTGGGAAGCCAGGGGATCGCGTCGGGGCGGGAGGGGACGAGGACCATCTCCGGCTCCCCCGCGCCGGTCGCCTGGTCGAAGGAGAGGAGGACCGGCTCGGTCGGCAACCCGAGGTAGCGAGTGTAGATCTTGAGGAAACCCTTGACATAGGCGGGGGGAGGGAGCAGGTCGAGGCGGTTCCCTTCCAGCGCCTCGAGATAGGCGAGTTTGATCTTGGTCGAGGCGGCGGCCGCGGCGAGCGTCGCCCCTTTCGCCTCCCGCGCCTGCTGGAGCGTGGAACCGAGATCGTGAAGGCCGCTCATTCCTCCCCGTCCTCCTCGCCCGAATCAGCCGAGCCGGCGTAGGTATCGATCAGGACCTCGCGTTCCTTGGAGCCCTGGAAGGGGCCGACGATCCCCTTCTCCTCGAGTATATCAACGATCCGGGAGGCCCGGCCATAGCCGATCTTGAGCTTGCGCTGGAGGACGGAGACCGAGGCCCTTCCGGTCTGCTTGATCACCTCGACCGCCGCCTCCAGGAGGATGTCCTCCCCGCCGCCCAGGGCGATCCCCCCTGCGCCGGAGCCCGCCGCCCGCTGCAGAATCTCGGCCCGGAACTGGGGCTCGCGCTGGCGGTTGACGAATCCGACCACCGCCTCTATCTCGGAGTCGTGGCAGAGCGTCCCCTGGGCCCGGACCAGGCGGCTCGTCCCGGGCGGGAGGAAGAGGAGGTCGCCGTTACCCAGGAGCTTGTCCGCGCCCGAGGTGTCGAGAACGGTGCGCGAGTCCACCTTGGCCGAGACCTTGAAGGAGAGGCGGGCCGGGAAGTTGGCCTTGATCACCCCGGTGATCACGTCGACCGATGGGCGCTGGGTGGCCAGGATCATGTGGATCCCCACCGCGCGGGAGAGGTGGGCGAGGCGGGCGATCTGGTTCTCGATCTCGGTCTGGGCGGCCAGCATCAGGTCCGCCAGCTCGTCGATCATGAGCAGGATGTAGGGGATGGTCGGGGGGAGCGGCGCCTCCCCTTCCTTGAGGGGGACGTCCTTGGCGGCCCGGTGGTTGTAGCCCTCGATGTTCCGGGCCCCCACCCGCGAGAAGAGATCGTAGCGCTGTTCCATCTCCCGGACCAGCCAGGAGAGGGCGAGCGAGGTCTTCACCGCGTCGGTGACGACCGGGCAGAGGAGGTGGGGGAGCTTCCCGTAGGCGGTCATCTCCACCTTCTTGGGATCGACCAGGATCAGCTTCAGCTCGTCGGGGGTGCGGGCGAAGAGGAGGCTCGTGATCACCGCGTTCATGCAGACCGTCTTCCCCGATCCGGTGGCCCCCGCGATCAGGAGATGGGGCATGTCGGTGAGGTCGGCCACGAGAGGTTTCCCGGCGATGTCCTTGCCCAGGGCCAGGGGGAGAACTTGCTTGGGGTCCCGGAACTCCTCCGACTCGATCATCTCCTTGGCGTAAACGAGCGCGGTCGAGGAGTTGGGGACCTCGATCCCGATCGCCGCCTTGCCGGGGATCGGGGCGAGGATCCGGATCGAGACCGCCTTCATGGCGAGGGCGATGTCGTTGTCCAGCGTCTTTACCTTCTGGACCTTGACGCCGGGCGCGGGCTGAAGCTCGTAGCGGGTGATCGCCGGCCCCCGCTCCGCCCCCACCACCTTCGCCTCGATCCCGAAGTCCTGGAGCGTGGACTCCAGGATCTTGGAGTTGACCTCGATGTCGTCCTTGAGCGCGCGGTCGGCGAGGGGGGGCGGCTTGATCAGAAGATCGACCGGGGGGAGGCGGTAGGGGCCTCCCGGCCCGGCGGACGCCGTCCGGACCGGAGCGGGGGCTGGGGCGGCGCGGCGACGCCTCGCGGCCTCCGCCTCCCGCTGCTTCTCCTGCTTCGCCCGCTCCTTCTCCCGTTCCGCCTCCCGTCCCCGCCGCTCCTTCTCCGCCCGGGCCTTCTCCCGCGCTTCCTCCTCCTCCCGGCGCCGCTTTCCCTCCGCCTCCTTCTTCTCCCGGGCCTTGAGCTCCGCGAGCTCCTGGGACTTGCGCTTGAGCTCCTCCTGCTTCCGGAGGAGCTCCTCCCGCTCCCGCCGCCGCGCCTCGTCGGCCCGCTGAGTGTTGGGCTTCGCGGGAGCAGCCGCGCGGGACGGCGTTCGTCCGACCTTGACCATCCGACCGGAAGGGAGGAGCGAGCGGACGAAGCGGGCCGCTCCGCGGGCGAGGCTGAACGACCAATAGAGGGGCTTCATGTCGGTGAGGAGGAGGACGGAGAGGACGAATACGGTGAGGAGAATGATGCGGGCGCCGATCAGGCCGAGGCTGGAGAGGAGAAAGCCGGACGCTTCCCTCCCCCAGAACCCCCCCCAGCCCACCCGCTCCAGCTGCCAACCCAGGGCGCGCGGAGCGACGCCCCGCTTCAACCCCCAGAGGCCGGAGAAGGCGGCGAGCGCCGCGAGCTCATAGAGGAGGGAGACGACGAAGGGCCGGGAGCGGGAGGAGAAGATCAGGAAGCACCCCTCGGCGAGGAGAACCGCCGGGAGGGCCCAGGCCCCGTAGCCGAGGACGAGGAGGAGGTAGAGGGCGACCTGCGCCCCCACCCGCCCGCCGTAGTTGTAGACCGGGCCGGCGCCGGCATGGCCGGCGTCGCCGGGCTGGTAGGAGAAGAGGCTCACCGCGACGAAGATGGCCCCGGCGATGAGCAAAAGGCCGACTGCCGGCGCGAAGCGTTTGTCCGCGCTCATGATCTCCGGTCCGCGCCGCTTAAGCCCGATTCCCTTCGAACCGCGCGGGCGATTGCCATCCGGCGTTCGGTCGGAGAGAGGCCGCCCGCGGTGCGATTATAAGTCAGCATCGCCGATTTCCGGGCGACAATGGTCTCGGCGGCAAGTGCTCTGCGCGCCCCCGAAGCCCGGCGGCGGGCCGGGCTCCGGGGACGGGAAACGGCGACGCCCCAATGGATGAAAAACCTACCGGCGACGCGGGGCGGACGCGTCGACTTTCTTCTTCTTGTCCTCCGGGAGGGCCTGCTTCCGGCTCAGCTTGATCCGGCCGAGGTTGTCGATGTTGATCACCTTGACCTTGACCTCGTCGCCCTCCTTGACCACGTCCTCCACCTTGGCCACCCGCTCCTCCGCGAGCTCCGAGATGTGGACCAGCCCCTCCTTGCCGGGGACGATCTCCACGAAGGCGCCGAAGGCCTTGATGCTGACCACCTTGCCGGTGTAGACGTCGCCCACCTCCACTTCCTCGACCATGGCCTCGATCGCGGCCTTGACCCTTTTCGCCGCGTCGAGGTCGGAGGAGGAGACCATCACCTGGCCGGTGTCCTCGATCTCGATCGTCACCCCGGGGCCGGTCTTCTCCAGGGCCTTGATGTTCTTCCCCTTGGGGCCGATCACCAAGCCGATCTTCTCCGGGTCGATCTGGAGGGAGAGGATCTTGGGCGCATAGGGGGAGATCTCGGCGCGCGGACGGGACTGGACGGAGTTCATGATCTCCAGGACCTTGAGGCGGGCGGAGCGGGCCCGGGAGAGGGCCTGCTTCATGACATCCTCCGTGATCCCCCCCACCTTGATGTCCATCTGCAGCCCGGTGACGCCGTCCTTGGTCCCGGCCACCTTGAAGTCCATGTCGCCCAGGGCGTCCTCGGAGCCGAGGATGTCGGTCAGGATCACGGTCTTCCCCTCCTGGAGGAGGAGGCCCATGGCGATCCCGGCCACCGCGTCCTTGATCGGGACGCCGGCGTCCATCAGGGAGAGCGAGCCGCCGCAGATCGAGGCCATCGAGGAGGAGCCGTTGGAGGAGAGGATGTCGGAGACGACCCGGATGGTGTAGGGGAAATCCTCCTCGGAGGGGAGGACCGGGGCCAGCGAACGCTCGGCCAGGTGCCCGTGGCCGATCTCCCGGCGCTTGGGCCCGCGGTTGGGGGCGGTCTCGCCGGTGCAGAAGGGCGGGAAGTTGTAGTGGAGCATGAAGCGCTTGCGCTTCTCCTCCTCCAGCCCCTCCACCCTCTGCTGGTCGGCCTTCGTCCCCAGGGTGGAGATGACCAGGGCTTGGGTCTCGCCGCGGGTGAAGACGGCCGAGCCGTGGGTGCGGGGAAAGACCCCGACCTGGGCGGTGATCGGGCGGATCTGCTCGGGGTTGCGCCCGTCGCTGCGCAGGTTCTGGTCCATGACCATCCGGCGCATGTGGAACTTCTGGGCGGCCTTGAAGGCCGAGGCGTAGGCCCACTGCTCCTGCTCGGAGTCGCCGATCTTAAGCTTCGCGGCCGTGGACTTCTTGAGCTCGTCGGTGGCGGCGGCCCGCTTGAGCTTTTCCTTGATGGTGAGCACCGGGACGATCTCGGGGGCGATCGCTTTGCGGACCTTCTCCACCAGCTCTTCCGGGGGGACGTGATAGACAAAGGGGTAGGGCTGGGGGTTGATCTGGCGGCGAAGTTCCTTCTGGGCCCGGCAGGAGGTCTTCAAGGCCTCGTGGCCGGCCATGATCGCCTTGAGCACCGTCTCTTCGGGGACGATCTGGGCCCCGCCCTCGACCATGTAGATGACGTCTTCCGAACCGGCGACGACCAGGTCGAGGTCGCTATGGTCCATCTCCTCGCTGGTCGGGTTGATGATGAATTTCCCGTCGATCATCCCCACCTGGACCGCCCCCACCGGGCCGGCGAAGGGGATGCCGGAGACCATCAGGGCCGCCGAGGCCCCGTTCACGCAAAGGATGTCCGGATCGTTCTGCCCGTCGGCGGAGAGGACCCAGGCGATGACCTGGATGTCGTTCCCCATCCCCTTGGGGAAGAGGGGGCGCAGGGGGCGGTCGATCAGGCGGGCGGTCAGGGTCTCCTTCTCGGTCGCCCGGCCTTCCCGCTTGAAGAAGCCGCCGGGGATCTTCCCGGCGGCGGAGGTTTTCTCGCGGTAATCCACGGTCAGGGGGAGCATGTCCAACACCGGCTCCCCCTCCTTGTCGGCCACGGCGGTGACCAAGACCACGGTTCCCTCGCAGGAAACCGTCACGGCCCCGTCGGCCTGCCGGGCCAGTGCCCCGGTGGCGATGGTGTATTCGTTGTCCCCCGCCTGATAATTGACCTTGATCTCCATACCTTTCCTTCCTCTCTTTTCCCCGGGGAATTTCCGGGGAGACGGCTTCGATTTACTTCCTCAGGCCCAGCTTGTCCACCAAACCCTGGTAGCGGGAGAGCGAGGTCCGCTTCAGGTAGTTGAGATGGCGCTGGCGGGTGGAGACCAGCTCCACCAGGGCGCGCTGGGAACGGTTGTCCTTCTGATGGCTCTTCATGTGGGCGGTCAGCTCGTTGATCCGCTCGGTGAGCAGGGCGATCTGCACCTCGGAGGAGCCGGTGTCGGCCTCCTTGGCGCCATAGGCGGAGATGACCTTCTTCTTCTTCTCGATGCTCAGACTCATGCGCTATCTCCTTTGCGGCGGGTGAGTCCCCCCCGGCCCCGGGCGCGCGCGGCGTCGCGCCGGATCTGCCGGAGGAGGTCCGCCATGGTTTTGAATCTTATATCGCTTCTCAGGCGCCCGATCAAGAACACTTTTATCTTGCGCCCGTAGAGGTTCCCGGCGAAGCCGAAGAGGTGGGCCTCGGCGGAGGCCGCGCCCGACCAGCCCCCGGCGATCGTGGGGCGCCGGCCGAAGTAGAACATCCCCTTCCTCCGGATCCGGCCGGATTCGATCCGGGCGGCGTAGACCCCGGGACGGGGGAGCATCTGCTCGGGGATGAAGTTGGCCGTGGGGAAGCCGAGCTTCCGCCCCTCGCGGCGCCCCCCCACCACCCTCCCGGTCAGGAGATGCGCCCGCCCCAGGCAACGGGCCGCGGCGGCGACGTCTCCCGCGGAGAGGAGACGGCGGATGCGGGTGCTGGAGACGCGGCGGCCGGCGACGCGAACCGCCGGAACCTCCCGGACCCGGAAGCCGAGGGATTCGCCCCGCCGGCGGAGGAGGGCGACCGTCCCCCTCCTCCCCCTCCCGAAACGGAACCCCTCCCCCACGCAGACCCCGGCCACCCGGAGCTTCCCGACCAGTTCGCGGCGGATGAACTCGTCCGGGGAGAGGCGGGAGATCCGACGGTCGAAGTCCAGAAGCCAGCAGATGTCCATCCCCGCCTCCCGGAAGATCCGCAGGCGCTGGGCGGGCGTGGTCAGGCGCTCCCTTGCCGCCACGCCGGCGCGACGGAGCGGCGGGGCGAGAAAGGCGATCACTCCGGCGAGGCCGGACGGGCCGGCGAGGCGGCGAACGGCGGCGAGGACGGCCCGGTGACCCCGGTGAACACCGTCGAAGGTCCCGATGCCGACCACCAACGGAGACCGGGGTTTGCGAGGAGAGATGAAACGATACACTTTCATCATTATCCCCGTATCAGCCTCGCCTTCAGCTCCTCCGATGTCAGCGCCAGGAGCTTGTCCAGGGGCAGCGCCTCCCCGATCCGGTAGGGGAAACAGGCCGTCCGCCGCAGCTCCGCGAGGCACCCCCCGACGCCCAGACGGGAGCCGAGGTCGTGGGCAAGCGTCCGGATATATGTCCCCTTGGAGCAGACGACGCGGAAGCGGACGGAAGGGGGATCGAAGGCGATTAGCTCGATCTCCCGCACGTTCACCCGGCGGGGCGGGCGGGGAACGTCGATCCCCCGCCGGGCCAGGTCATACAGCCGCTCGCCGCGGCGCTTCAAGGCCGAGAACATCGGCGGAACCTGCTCGATCTCGCCCCGGAAGGAGTCGAGCGCCGTCCGGAGCGCGTCCCGCGTCACGGACGAGGGATCCCGCTCGGAGAGGATCCGCCCGGTCGCGTCCTGGGTGTCGGTGGCAATCCCCAGCCGCGCCGCGGCCAGGTACTCCTTGTCCCCCGCGAGGAGCGAGCCGGCGCGGGCGGTGGCTTTGCCCAGCAACATCACCAGCAAGCCCGTGGCCAGGGGGTCGAGCGAGCCGCCATGGCCGATCCGGGGGAGACGGAAGCGCTTCTTCAACCGATCGACCGCCCCGAAGGAGGTGATCCCGGGGGGCTTGTCAACGAGGAGGATGCCGTCCACGGCAAAAATTCCAAAAAATTACAAACGGCGGCCAGCGAACCGCCGCCGGCGTCGCTTGGAATTTGTTGTTTGCTTGTAGGTTGTTATTTGGGGGGTGTGAGTTGTTTTTTGTTGCTTCCCCTTCTGATCTCCTCCTCGACCGCCTTTAGAATCAGCGGACGGACATGGGAGAGGGACCCCTCCACCTCCGCCCCGGCGGCGGCCGGGTGCCCTCCCCCGCCGAAGCGGGAGGCGACCCGGTTCATGTTCAGGCGCCGGGGCTCCTTGGAGCGGAGCGAGACCTTGACCTTGCCGTCGGACTCGGTGAAGAGAATGGCCACCCGCGTGGAGCGGAGGTCCCGGGGCTGGGAGATCAGCCCGTCGGTGTTGTCGTCGCTGATCCCGTATCTCCTCACCATCTCCTCGGTCACGGACATGTGGGCGATCTGTCCGCCGGCGGCGAAGGCGAGCGTGCGCAGCGCCTCCCCCAGGAGCTTCAGCTGGTCGTTCGAGTAAAGGTTGTAGACCAGCTTGTAGATCTCGTAGGGGACGAGGCCGGTCGCGGTGAGCTCGGCGGCCAACCGGAAGATCCGCGCCCCCGATTCCGGCGTGACCATGAACTGGAACTTGCCCATGTCGGTGAGGAGGGCCACGTAGAGGCAGAGGGCGACCGGCCGGGAGAGCGGAAGGCCGAGCGCCCGGACGAGCGCGTGGACCATCTCCCCCACCGAGGAGGATTTCGGCTCCACCCAGTTGATCCCCCCGAAGTATTCGTTGGAGACGTGGTGATCGACGTTGATGACCAGGGGGGTCGCGGAAAGGTGCTCCCGGACCTTCCCCAGGCGGTGGGGGGAAGGGGCGTCGACGATGAGCGCGGCCTCGGGTCGGAAGGGGAGAGGACCGAAAGGCCGGATCAGCCTCGCCCCGGGGAGGAAATGGAAGTTGACCGGAACGGGGGAGTGGTCTTGGACGACCACCCGCTTGCCCAGGGCCAGGAGGATCAGGCGGAGGGCGAGCTGGGTCCCGATGGCGTCCCCGTCCGGGCGGAGGTGGGAGGAGACGAGGAAGGAGCGGCGGCTTCTCAGGGCGGAGACCAGGGCTGGGGGGACTTTCATGGGTCAGATCCGATCAAGACCATCATCATTTCAGTCATTCGGATTTGTCTCGGATTTCGGATCTCGCGCTTCGGATTGTTGTGTTTCCTCCGGCTTTTCCTTCTCGTGGATCTCCTTCAGGATCTCCTCGATCCGGGCCCCATAGGCCAGGGCGCGGTCCTCGTGGAAGCTCAGCACGGGCGTGTTGCGGTAGCTGACCCGGGAGCCGAACTCGCGCTGGATGTAGGAACGGGCGCTCTGCAGCCCGGCGAAGGTCTTCCGGGCCTCCTCGTCCCCGCCGTAGACGCTGACGTAGACCCTGGCCTGCTGGAGGTCGGGCGTGACCGAGACCCGGGTGACGCTGGCCAACCCGATCCGCGGGTCCTTGGCGCCCTCGGCCAGGATCTCCCCGACGATCCGCTTGATCTGCTCCTCGATACGGGCGAGGCGGTGTTCCTTCATTTTATTTTCGTGGGACGCGGGGATCCCCCGCGTCCCACGAAAATAATATCCGCAAGATCGGGGGGATTCCCGAGAGCTAAGATCTTCTTGGGGACCCAGGGCGAATCCGGCGCGGCGGGAGCGTAAGGGCGACGCGGAAGCTTGAGATCAGCGGGATATCAAACCTTAGAGAACGGAGCGGCCCGCCGCTCGGTTCTATAAGGTTTGAGCGGTCTCCTTGACCCGGTAGGCTTCGATCAGATCGCCCTCATGATAGTCCTTGAAATTGCCGAGGCTGATCCCGCACTCCATACCCGCTCCGACCTCGTCGACGGTGTCCTTGAAACGCTTGATCGAGGTCACGGTGTCCTTCCCCACCACCTGGCCGGCGCGGAGGATCTTCACCCGGTTGCCCCGGGCGATCTTCCCCTTCTCCACCTCGCAGCCCGCCACCGTCCCCACCCGGGTGATCTTGAAAACCTGCTTGACCCGGGCCTGGCCGAGGCTCTGCTCCTCGATCTTCGGCTCGAGCAGGCCTTCCAGGGCCTTGGTCACCTCGTCCACCGCCTCGTAGATGATGGCGTACTCCCGGACGTCCACGCCCTCGCTCGCCGCCATTTGCTTGATCCGGCTCTCCGCCTTGACGTTGAATCCGACGATCACCGCCCCCGAAGCGGCGGCGAGCATGACGTCCGACTCGCTGATCGCCCCCACTCCGGTGCGGATGAACTTCACCTCGGCCTTGGGGGTGGAGAGCTCCTCCAAGGAGCGCAGGAGCGCCTCCAGTGTTCCCTGGACGTCGGCCTTGACCACGAGGTTGAGCTCCTTGGCCACCCCCTGGCTGATCTTCTGGAAGAGGTCCTCCAGGCTGGCCCGCCGGACGGTCTCCCGGGACTTAGTCTTCCTCTCCGCTTGGCGGCCCTCCGCCGCATCCCGGGCGGCGCCGTCATCCGCCGCCACGATGCAGAGCGCGCCGGCGGCGGGAACGCCCAGGATCCCCAGCACTTCGACCGGGGTCGAGGGGCCGGCCTCCTTGACCTCCCGGCCAAGGTCGTCGAACATGCTCTTCACCTTGCCGGAGAATACGTCGCAGACCAAGGAGTCGCCCCGGCGGAGCGTCCCCTTCTTGACCAGGAGCGTGACCACCGGCCCGCGGTCGGCGGTGTGGCGGGCCTCCACCACCACCGCCTCGGCCGGGCCGGTGGGGATGGCCTTGAGCTCCATGATCTCGGCCTGGAGGAGAATCATCTCCAGAAGGTGTTCCAGCCCTTCCTTGGTCTTGGCCGAAACGGGGACACAGATCGTCTTGCCCCCCATCTCTTCGGGGAGGAGATCGCGCTCGGCCAGTTGGCGCTTGACCCGGTCGGGCGCGGCGGTCGACTTGTCGATCTTGTTGATCGCGACCACGACGGGGACGCCGGCCGCCCGGGCGTGGTCGATCGCCTCCAGGGTCTGGGGCATGATCCCGTCGTCGGCAGCCACCACCAGGACCACGATGTCGGTGAGCTGGGCTCCCCGGGCGCGCATGGTGGTGAAGGCCTTGTGGCCGGGGGTGTCCAGGAAGACGATGTTTCCGCCCTTGGCCTTGATCCGGTAGGCGCCGATGTGCTGGGTGATCCCGCCCGCCTCGGAGGCGGCGATGCGGGAGCGGCGGACGGCGTCGAGGAGCGAGGTCTTCCGGTCGATAATCTGGAGCACCCGGTCGTTGGGCCGGGGCGGGCGCCGGGGGGCGTTTCGGCCGGGCCGCGGACGGGCGCCTTGATCTCGAAACCGTACTCCCGGGCGATCGCCTGAGCCGGCCCTTCGTCGAGAAACTGGTTCAGGGAGCAGAAGAGGCCCATCTCCATGAGCTTCTTCAGGATGATGTTCGGCTTCTGCCCCAGCCCTTCGGCGAACTCCCGCACGGTCACCGGGAACTTGACCGCCAGGCTTTTCAGTGCCACGGGCGGCGCGCCCTCCGCGGCCGGCGCGGCGGCGGGGGCGGGAGCGGGGGGCGCCGGCGGCGGGGCGGGGGGCGCGGCCTTGGGCTTCCGGGCCTCGGCGGCCGCCGGCGGCGCCTTCTTCGCCGCGGCCGGGGCGGCCGGAGCGGCCGCCGGGGCTGCGGACTTGAGGCGCGCCTTCACGGACGCCGCCTGCTCTTCGGTCAGGGAAGAGGAATGGGACTTGACCTCGATCCCCATCCCGGAAAGGAGGGCGAGCAGTTCCTTGTTCGCAAGCTTGAGCGACTTGGCGAGTTCGTAGACTCTCATCTGACCGTCAGCCTTCGGCCGTCACTTCTTCTCTTCCGCCTCCGCCGGCTCCGGGGGCGGCGCCTGCTCGGCCGCCTCGGCCGCGGCGACGAGCTTCTTGGCCGAGGCGATGATCGCCGAGGCCTTCTCCTCGTCCAGGCCGGGGATCTCGGAGAGGTCCGCCGGGTCGGCGATGGCGAGCACGGCGAGGTCGGTGAAGCCGGCCTCCACCAGCTTCTGGGCGGTCTCCTCGTCCACTTCGGGGAGGGCGGCGATCTGGCCCACCGCCGTCTTGACGCCCTTGCTGATCTCGCCCTCCCGGAAGATGTCGACCTTCCAGCCGGTCAGGCGGGAGGAAAGGCGCACGTTCTGCCCCTTCTTCCCGATGGCCAGGGACAACTGGTCCTCGTCCACCACCACCTCGGCCTCCTTCTTCTCCTCGTTGATCGTGACCTGCTTGAGCTTGGCCGGGGAGAGGGCGTTGGTGATGAAGACGGCCGGATCGGGGTCCCAGCGGATGATGTCGACCTTCTCCCCGGAGAGCTCCCGGACCACGGCCTTGACCCGGGCGCCCCGCAGGCCGACGCAGGCCCCCACGCCGTCGACCTTCTCGTCCTCGGCCCAGACGGCGATCTTGGTCCGGTAGCCCGGCTCCCGGGCGATCGCCCGGATCTCCACTACCCTCTCGTTCAGCTCCGGGACCTCGATCTCGAAAAGCTTGCGGACGAAGCCGGCGGTGGCGCGGGAGAGGATTACCTCGGGCCCCTTGGTCTTGTCGCGGACCTCCAGGATGATGGCGCGCACCCGCATCCCCGGCCGGTATTCCTCGTGCGGGCACTGCTCCCGCTCGGGCATGATCCCCTCGGTCCGGCCCAGGTCGATCACCACCACTCCCTTCTCGGCCCGGCGGATCACCCCGCTCACGATGTCCCCCACCCGCTGGCGGTATTCGCCCATGACGACTTCCTTCTCCGCCTCCCGGATCTTCTGGATCACCACCTGCTTGGCGGTCTGGGCGGCGATCCGGCCGAAGTTCTTGGGCGTGACCTCTTTGCGGATCTCGTCCCCCACCGCGGCGGAGGGCTTGAGCTTGCGCGCGTCGGAAAGGGAAATCTCATTGTGGGGGTCGATCACCTTCTCCACGGCGACCAGGGCGGTGAAGGCCTTGATGTCCCCGGTCTTGGGGTTGATCGTGACCTCCAGGTTCCGGGCCGGACCCAGGCACTTCTTGGAGGCGGTGAGGAGGGAGGTCTCGATCGCCTGGAGGAGAACCTCCCGGCTGATCCCCTTGTCCCGCTCCATGTATTCGAGAACGGCGATCAGATCCGCGTTCATGACTTTTCCCGCCCCGGCGGTTCAAAAAAAGAGTGGGTGTCCACCCACTCTGGAGCTACCACCCGGGATTGCTGATTAAGATAGTATATGCTCGGCCGCCGGTCAACAATAAATATCGCCCCGCCCGGGGCGGCCGGTGCCATGGACGCTATGGACGAAATGGACTCTATGGACGGGATGGACGATCCCGGCGGGCGCGGCAGCGAACGCGCGCCATGACCCCCTCCCCGGTCGGCGCCCGGGGAGTCTCGGCCGCGCCCATGCGCGCCGGCGAAAGCCGGCCGGGAAGCCCACCCGCAAACCCTCCGGGACCCCCGAAGGGCCCCGGAGGGTTTGCTAGCCCATAACGTCCATCACGTCCATAATGTCCATCACGTCCATGTCGTCCATACCGTCCATACCGTCCATCGGGACGCCCGCCGCCTCCCCCTCAGCGCTCCGCCTGGCGGACATCCTCCCCGATCTCGCGGGAGAGGTCGCAGGTCAGGAAATCGAAGGTCAAGGGGAGCGAGATCTCCAGCCGGTTCAGAAACTGGACGCTGACCCTGACTCTCCGGGGGCGGCACTCCAGAAGGTGGCCGCCGCAGGAGAGGTCGGAAGAGAGAAAGTGGAGGTGGAGGCCGGCAACGTGGAGCGAGGAGAGGTAGACCGGGGTGAAGAAGCCGACGACGGTCCCGGAGACGTCCTTCAGGTCGAAGATCGCCTGCCCCTTCGCCGCCTCGGCCAGGGGGCGGTTGATCTCCTGGCGGGGAACGGAGCGGGTCTTCACTTGGGCGAAGTCCCCCTCGATCCTCAGGCCATACATGATGTTGGGCGAGGGGAAGAGGCGACCGAGGAACTCCTGGAAAGCGGTCCACCCCATCTCCCCATCGACCTCCTCGTGGCTCGTCTCCCGGTAGAAGGTCGCGCAGGCAAACGGGGTCTGGATCTCGTCCGGGACCTCGTTGACCCTCCCCTCCCCCGTGATCTGGAAGACCCGCCCGTCGAGGAGGACCATCTCCCCGTCCAACCCGTTGAAGGTCCCGAGCCCGAAGTCCCCGTGGCGCTTGACCTCGGAGAGGGGGACATCCTGACGGAAAAGCCCCTCGACCAGCGCGTTCAGGGGGGCGGAAAGGTAGAGGACATTCGACATTGGTCAAGGGTCAACGGTCATTGATCATTTTTCATCCGCGAAATCCCTGCCGGCTGGCCGGCGCGCCATCCGCGGCTTCGGCTTCGCCGAGCCCAGTTCCTTCCAGATCCGCTCCATCCGATCGAGGGAGTCCGGGGAGAGGGGGAGACCCTCCGCCCGCAGCCGCCGTTCCATCTCCTGGAAACGCCCGAGCCAGCGTTCGACCATCCTCTGCAGGGCGAGCTCGGCGTCGAACGGGAAGTATCGGCTCAGGGCGGTGAGGGCGAAAAGGAGATCGCCGATCTCCTCCTCGATCCGCTTCACGTCACCCCGCCGGACCTCCCGCTCCAGCTCGCCGAGCTCCTCCCGGATCTTGTCCGTGAGCTCCCGGCGCCTCCGCCAGTCGAAGCCGGCCCGGCGGGCCTTGGCCTGGATCTTCTGGGCCCGGCGGAGGGCGGGGAGATGGCGCAGGGGGTCGTGGTAGAGCGAGGCGTCCCGGGGGCGGTTCTTCTCGACCGCCTTGATCTCCTCCCAGTTTTTCACCACGTCCTCCGCCCCCCTGACCCGGACGCGGGCGAAGATGTGGGGATGGCGGCGGATGATCTTCTCTTCGATCCCCCGGGCGATCGCGGAGAAGGCGATCCCCTTCGTCTTCTCCGCCACCCGGCAGACCATCAGGATTTGGAAGAGAAGGTCGCCGAGCTCCTCGGCGAGGTTCTCCTCGTCGAGGGCGTGGATCGCGGCGAGGACCTCGTAGGTCTCCTCCAGAAGCTGGGGCTGGAGGGAGCGGAGCGTCTGGGCCCGATCCCAGGGGCAGCCCCCGGGCGCCTGGAGGCGGTCGATAACCCGCAAGAGGCGGCCGATCTCCGGGAGGCCGCCGGGACGGGGGCGGGAGGTTTTTCCGGTTTTCCTCTTCATGAGAAACGTGCGACCTGGCCATAAACCGTCGCCGGCGACAATTCTAGCCCGGCTGATTCCTGAAAACCAACGGTTTTCAGGAATCAGGGGGGGGAGAGAATCGCGGGCGCCCGCGGCGGTTTCGACCCCCCTGGCTTATTTCCCGCGAAGCGGGAAATAATGCAAGAAAAGGCCCGCGAAAACGATCCTTATAGTCGGGAGGTAAGAACGATGTTCGCGGCCGCCGCGTTCGCGCTCCTGGCGTTTCTCGGGCCCGCGCCGGCGCCGGAAGGCGCCGGGGCCCTGACCGTCCATTTCCTCGACGTCGGCCAGGGCGACGCCATCCTCGTCCGGACTCCGGCCGGAAAAAACATCCTGATCGACGGCGGGCCCGCCGGGAATAGCCGGGGCCGGGACGCCGGCGGGAGGGTGATCCTCCCCTTCCTCCGCGAGCTGGGCATCCGGCGGCTTGACCAGGTGATCCTCACCCATCCCGACCTCGACCACCTCGGGGGACTTGTAACGATCTTTCTCCCCTCGGGCCCGGAGGTGGGGGAGCTGCTGGAGCCGGGGATCCTCCACCCCACGGACTCCTACCAATCGCTGCTCCGGGAGGCCCTGGCCCGCCCGTCCCTCCTCTACCGCCAGCCCCGGGCGGGGATGATCCTGGACTGGGGCGAGGGGGTGAAGGCGGAGGTCATCCATCCCGCGGAGCTCGCCGCCGACACCAACGATTCCTCGGTGGTCGTCCGGCTTTCCTATGGGCGGATCTCCTTCCTTTTCGCCGGCGACATCTCCGGAGAGGTCGAGAAACGGCTCGCCCGGGAGCGCGGATGGCGCCTTCGCTCGACCATCCTCAAGGTCGCCCACCACGGCTCGAAGCACGCCTCGTCCGAGGATTTCCTCGCCCAAGTCCGCCCCGCGGCGGCGGTGGTCTCCTGCGGGAAAGGCAACCCATTCGGGCATCCCGCAGCGGAGGCGCTGGAGCGGCTGCGGAAGGTCCGGGCTATGATCTATCGCACCGACGAGATGGGGACCGTCACCGTCGTCACCGACGGGCAGGGCTACCGGATCGAGACGGAGAGGTAGTGTTTGAAATGTGAAGTTGGAAGTGTGAAGTGTGACGTTTAACGTTTCAGGTTACACTTTACACGTCGCCCCACCTCACCTCCCTCCCCGCTGCCATTCCTGGAGCGGCTTTCCCTTAGCGAAGAGCCCGGCGGCGTAGTCAGCGAAACGGCGGGCGACCGGGGGCGACCGGACCAGGATCGAGGACTCCCAGTTGTGGTTGAAGGCCGACCAGGACCAGTTGGCCGACCCGAGGATGGAGACGGCCCGGTCGATGACCACGAGCTTGGTGTGGGTGACGTGGCGGGGATGGTCGAAGCGCACCGGGATCCCCGCCGCCGTCAGCCGGCGGGAAGCGGCCTCGTTCCAGGCTTGCAGAGCCGGCTCCAGCGAATAGTCGAGGAGGACCCTCACCTCCGCTCCCCGGCGGCGGGCCCGGATCAGGGACTCGAGGAGAAGCGCGGTCTGGCTCCCCGCCTTCTCCGGGCCGGCGATCGCGTACATCACCACCCAGACCGACTCCCGGGCCGCATCGATCGCCTCCCGGGTCCGCTGGAAATAGGCGCCGGTGGGGAGAAAATCCACTTCCTCTACCTTGCCTCCGAAGGCGATGGATTTTCCGGCAACGGCGGTAAAAATAATGGCGGCAAACCAGCCAGCGGATCTCTTCATCGCGCCTCCCTTTGAGAACGTTTCAGCAATTCCTTCTGGAATTGCTGAAGCATCGCCTTCCTCCCCTCCTCCGTCTCCTCGCCTCCGATCGCGCCGATGTAGCCGATGTAGCGTCCGAAGCGGGGATCGGCCGGCCGGCAGACGATCCGAGCCGAGACCTCGTCGTGGATGGTGAGGGCTTCCCGGGTCCAGTTGTGGTTGCCGATGAAGACGACCCGGTCGTCGATGACCACCAGCTTGTCGTGGAGGCAATGCCGGGGTTCGTCGAAGACGGCGGAGACGCCCTGGCGGCGGAGGCGGTCGAGGGCGGCGGCGTTTTTCCGCTTCAGGGAGGGCGCTTTCTTCTCCCAGGGGCATTCCACCACCACCTCGACCGAGACCCCGCGGCGGCGGGCCTGGGCCAGGGCGTCGAGGAGCTGGTTCACCGGGTGGTCCCTCCCCTCCCCCGGATCGATCAGGTACATCGCCACCCGGATGCTCTTGGCCGCCCGCCCGAGCTCCGCCTTGAGGCAGGGGAAGTACTCCCGTCCGATCAGGGGTTCGACCTCGTACTCGACGGGGGGGGAGGGAGCGGGAGCAGCCCGTCTCCCCTCCCCCGGCGGCGCCGGCGCCCCGCGCAGCCTTTCCCAGACCGACTCGATCAGCCCCATCCTTTCCTCGGATCTGGCGACGAAGCGGTAGGCGGTCGCGCCGAGGAGGACGACCCCCAGGGCGACCAGGCACCAGGCTTCCCCGCGGCGGTTCTTCATCTTTCCCTCCTAAGATAAGGACTCATCTCGAAGGGATTTTCTTGCATTTATTTGACCCGGCCGGTTGGCCGGTTCCACGAACCGGCCAACCGGCCGGGTCAAATAATTGAACTCTTCCGCCGCCCATCCGTAGTATGATTGTGCGATCAGTTGGCCGGAATGACCCAACGCTTCGGAGAATGACCGTGAGAAATAACTCGCTTCTGCTGGCCGCGCTCCTCCTCCTCCTCCCGGCGGCCGCCTGGCCGCTCGGCATCGAGCTGCGGCCGTACCTCGGCCGGGCGACCTACGAAGAAGACGTCCGCGACGGGGCCGAGATCAACAGCGACTGGAACGCGCTCCTGGGCGGTTTCCGGGCCGAGTTCAGCGAGCTCAAGGCCCACTGGTACGCCTTCGTCCTGGAGGGGTCGATCTGGACCAGCGACGAGAACGAGGAGAAATGGGACTCCGCCTCCTTCCGGCAGACCAACGACCTGAAGGTCTGGGGATGGGAGGGCAAGGCCCTGATCGGCGCCACCATCCCCATCGGGGAGCAGGCCCTGATCACCCCCCTGGCCGGGATCTCCTACCGCCGCCAGTCCTTCTCCCGCAGCGACTTCAAGTTCAACTACGTCCCGGTGGATATGGAGACCGTAACCGAGAAATACCCCGTCTTCTCCGCCGGAGGAGGCGTCCACGCCGAGGTATTTCTACCCAAGGGCTTCGCCCTCTACGGCCGGGTCCTCTGCTTCGGCGTCGTCGATGCCAAGGCGGAGAACTCCCTCCTGGGCGACATCGACGGCGACGGCGGCGAGATCTGGTCGGCCGAAGCCGGGATGGAGTGGACGGACGGCGTCTCCTTCGCCGTGGGGGCGGCTGCCGCCTACGACTGGCAGCGGCTGGACGGCGGGAGCGACGACTCGGGGGGGGTGGAGTGGCCGGAGAACACGCTGGAGACGATGGCCCTGGTCGGGGCCTTCCGCTTCTTTTTCTGATCCTTCGGCGCCTTCCAGGCGCCGAAGGATCAGAAAAAGAAAGGAGAGACCCATGGACAACAACCCCAACCTCAAGATCTGCCAGTCCTGCGCGATGCCGATGGAAAGCCCGGAGGACTTCGGGACCAATCACGACGGGGGGCGCAGCGCCGAATACTGCTGCTACTGCTACGAGTCGGGCCGCTTCCGGGAGCCGGACCTGACGGTGGACATGATGCTGGAGCGCGTGGCGGGATTTCTCGTCTCCGAGATGTCCTTCACGGAGGCGGCCGCCCGGGCGAAGATGGGCGCGGTCCTGCCCAAGCTCAAGCGCTGGCAGCTGCGTTGATCAGCCTTTCCCCGAACTTGGCCTGGCCCGGCGATTTCAACCACGAATCCCGCTAATCCCCGCGAATCGGGCCGTCCCGGCGCCGAACAAGATTCGCGAAGATTCGCGAGATTCGCGGTTCGTTCTTCGGCGGCTATTTTAATTTTAGGTTGTCGATCAGCCTCGTCTTCCCGACCCGGACGGCGAGCAGCCCCCGAGTCCCCTTCCCGACCCGAAAGACCGGAGCCAGGTCTTCCTCCCGGACGATCTCGACGTAGTCGATCCGGGCCGAGGGCTCCCGGCGGATGATCCGCTCCATCTCCGCCCGGATCTTCCGCCCGTCCTTTTTGCCCCCCCGGGCCATCGCCCGGGCCCGGAGCAGCGCCCGCCGGAGGCAGAGGGCCTGCGTCCGCTCCGCGGGGCCGAGATAGGCGTTGCGCGATGACATCGCCAGACCGTCCTTCTCCCGCATGATCGGAGCGACGAAAATCCGGACGGCGAGGTTGAGGTCCTCGACCATCTTCCGGATCACCCGCGCCTGCTGGTAATCCTTGATCCCGAAGACGGCGAGATCGGGGCGGACGATGGCGAAGAGTTTCAAGACAACCGTCGCCACCCCCCGGAAATGCCCCGGACGGCTCGCCCCGCAGAGCCCCCGGCTCAGCCGCGTCTCCTCCACGTACGTGGAATAGCCCTCGGGATACATCCCGGCCACGGAGGGAGCGAAGACGATCTTGGCCCCGGCCTCCCGGCAGAGGGCGAGGTCCCGTTTCAGGTCGCGGGGATAGCTGGAGAAGTCCTCCCGGGGCCCGAACTGGGCCGGGTTGACGAAGATGGAAACGACCACGACGTTCGCGCGGGCCCGGGCGGCGCGGATCAGGCTTAGGTGCCCATCGTGGAGATAGCCCATCGTGGGCACCAGGCCGATGGTTCTGCCCCGGCGCTGGCAGTCCCGGGAGGCGCGCCGCATGGCGGCGATGGAGCGGATCAGTTTCATAATGAGTAATGAGTAAGGTTAATACGACTCCTTCTCCGCGGGGAACTTCCCCTCCTCTACTTCGCGCTTGTACTCCCCGATCGCCTTCACCGTAGTTCCCCAGAGATCGGCGTAACGCCGGACGAACTTCGGCGTGAAGCGGTCGAACATCCCGAGGAGATCGGCGGTGACCAGGATCTGGCCGTCGCAGTGCGGTCCCGCCCCGATCCCGATCGTCGGGACGGAAAGGGCGCCGGTGATCTCCCCCGCCAGGGCCGCCGGGACGCACTCCAGGACCACGGCGAAGGCACCGGCCGCTTCGAGCGCCCGGGCGTCCTCGATCAGCCGCTGGGCCGATTCGTGATCCCTCCCCTGGACCTTGTAGCCGCCCAGGTTCAGGATGTCCTGGGGGGTGAGGCCGATGTGGCCGAGGACGGGGATGCCGGACGCGACCATGCGGGAGACGAGTCCGGCCATCTCCTTCCCCCCTTCCAGTTTGACCGCCTGGGCGCCGCCCTCCTGGACGAAGCGGCCGGCGTTGCGGAGCGCCTCCTCGACGCTGATATGGTAGGAGAGGAAGGGCAGGTCGCCGACCAGGAGGCAGCGGCGGTTCCCCCGGGCGACGGCCTTCATGTGGTGAACCATCTCGTCCACCGTCACCGGGAGGGTGTTCTCGTAGCCCAGGACCACCATCCCCAGGGAGTCGCCGATCAGGATGATGTCGATCCCCGCCTCGTTCAGGACCCGCGCCGAGAAGTAGTCGTAGGCGGTGAGGGCCGTGATCTTCTTCCCAGACTTCTTCTTCTCCCGGATGGAGGAAACGGTGCTCTTCCCCACGTCGGTCATGTCGTCACCTCTCCGCAACCGCGGAATGCACGGCGTAAAATCGAATCAAGCCGCGGATTGCGCGGATTGATCTGTTCGGCCGCGGATGGCGACCGGAACACTGATCCCCTCGATGGGGAAGTGGGTTCCATTGCAATCCGCGCAATCAGCGGCTTTCCATTAGCCAAGCCGGGCCGGCGATCCGCGCCACCGGCTGGTCCTCCTCAAGCCGCCGGAGCAGTTCCTCGACCGTGAATCCCGCGCCGGGTATCCGGAGGCGGGGGACGAGCTCGCAGAGCGGCTCCAGGACGAAGCGCCTCTCGGCCAGACGGGGGTGGGGGACTTTGAGCTCACCCCCGTCAATAATCTCCTCCCGGTAGAGGAGGATGTCAAGGTCGATCGTCCGGGGGCCGAAGCGCCGGCCGCGCCGCCGGCCGAGCTCGGCCTCGATCCCGGCGCAGGCGCGGAGAAGATTCCGGGGAGAGAGGTCGGTGGCTATCTCCGCGACGCAGTTCAAGAAATCGGGCTGCCCAACGAGTTCGCGGGGCGCGGTCTCGTAAAGCCCGGAGACCCGGAGAACCCCGATACGGGGGTGGGCGGCGCACCGCCCGATCGCCCGGCGGAGGAGCCCCTCCCGGTCGCCGAGGTTGGATCCGAACGAGAGGTAGACCCCGCCCGGCCACGACGTCCACGAATTATCACGAATTTGCACGAATACCGCCCGCCTTAAGCCCTCCCCGCAGATTCGCGCATTATTCGCGCGGAAAGTCCGGGTCAGTCCCGGGACCAGTCGATCTTGAGCGACCGCAGCCTCTCCAGCGCCTGGGCGATCTCCCCCTCCGGGCGGGTGAGCGCCATGCGGACGTAGCCCTCGCCGTAGACGCCAAGCCCGACGCCGGGGGTGGCGACGATCCCCGCCCGATCGAGGAGGCAGGAGGCGAACGAACGCGAATCGAAGCCGCGGGGGACTCCGGCCCAGACGTAGAAGGTGGCAGAAGGCTTCGAGACCTTCCAGCCGAGCGCGTTCAGCCCGTCCACCAGGAGGTCGCGGCGGCGGCGGTAGGTCACAAGGAGCCCCTCCCGGAAGCCCTGGGGGCCGCTTAGGGCCGCGATCCCCGCGATCTGGACCGCCCGGAAGATGCCGGAGTCGACGTTCGACTTCACCTTCGCCAGCCCCGCGATCAGGGTCCGGTTCCCCACCGCGAAGCCGACCCGCCAGCCCGTCATGTTGTAGGTCTTGGAGAGGGAATGGAACTCGATCGCGTACTCCCGGGCCCCGGGGAGCTCGAGAAAGGACGGGGGGCGCAGTCCGTCGTAGGCGAGCTCGGTGTAGGCGGCGTCGTGGCAGACGATGATCCCGTGCTTGCGGGCGAAAGCGCCCGCCCGCTTGAAAAAGTCGAGCGAGCAGACGGCCGCGGTCGGGTTGTTCGGATAGTTCAGCCACATCAGACGCGCCTTTTTCAGCTTCGCTTTCGGGACGCGGGACAGGTCGGGGAGGAACCCGTTCTCCTCGAGAAGCGGGAGAGGGACCGGCTCCCCGCCGCAGAAGATCGTCCCCGACTGGTAGACGGGGTAGCCGGGGTTGGGGACGAGGACCCGGTCGCCGGGGTTGACGAAGGCGAGGGGGACGTGGGCGATCCCCTCCTTCGATCCGAGGAGGGGGAGGATCTCGGTCTCGGGGTCGAGGCGGACCGAGAAGCGGCGCTCATACCAGGCGGCGATCGCCGTCCGGAGCTCCTTCATCCCGAAATCGAGGGCGTAGCGGTGGCTCGCCGGGTCCTTGGCCCCCCGGTAGTTGGCCTGGATGATGTGGGGCGGGGTCGGAGTGTCCGGATCGCCCACGCCGAGGTCGATCAGCTTCTTCCCCTTTGCGATCAGCTCCCGCTTCGCCCGGTCGATCTCGGCGAAAAGATAGGGAGGGAGCTGGCGCAAGCGTTCGGAGTATTCGATCTTCATGGTCTCCTCTGGCTGAGCAAACTGAAGCCGCGGATTTCGCGGATTATAAAACCGAGCAAGCCGAATCCTAATCCGCGTAATCCGCGCAATCCGCGGCTATTGTTTTTTCTGGCCGAGGACATCCCGCATCGTGTAGAGCCCCGGCCGGGCTTTAAGGACGAACCTCGCGGCGCGCAGCGCCCCCCGGGCGAAGGTGTCGCGGGAGTGGGCGCGGTGGGAGAGCTCCACCCGCTCGCCGAGGGTGGAGAAGATCACGGTGTGCTCGCCCACGATGTCTCCGGCCCGGACGGCGTGGACCCCGATCTCCCCCCGCTTCCGGGCGCCTTCCCGGCCGCTCCTCCCGTAGACGCCGGCCTTCGCCAGGTCGACCCCGCGCGCGGCGGCCACGGTTTCGGCCAGCTTCTTGGCCGTTCCGCTCGGCGCGTCGGCCTTGAAGCGGTGGTGGGCCTCGACGATCTCGACGTCGTATTCCTCGCCCAGGGCGGCGGCCACCCGCCCGGCGAGGTCGAAGAGGAGATTCACCCCCACGGACATATTGGGGGAGAAGACGACCGGGACCGACTGGGCCGCCCGCCGGAGAGCCCCCGTCTCCTCCGGGGTAAGGCCGGTCGTCCCCACGACCAGCGGTTTCTTCTCCCGAGCGCAGAGGGCGGCGTGGGCGGCGACGGCGTCTCCGGCGGAGAAGTCGATGACCACGTCGCCGGCCGGAAGCGCTCGGGCCGGGTCGGCGGTGATCGGGACGCCGCCGGGCTTCTCGCCCGCCGCCTCCATGGCGTCCCGCCCCAGGTCGGGGTGGCCCGCCTTCTCCACCGCTCCCGCGATCCGGAAATCCTTCTCCGAAATGGCGCAGGCGACGATCCGCTTCCCCATCCGGCCCGCCGCCCCGAAGACGATCAGATTGATCATGGGATTCTCCCCTCCGGCTCTGGACGAAATGGACTCAATGGACGATATGGACCAACCGGGCGCCGCTGTCCATCCCGTCCATATCGTCCATCACGATCCGCTAAACAAGCTTGTAATTTGTCAGCACCTTGACCAGCTTCTCCCGGTTCTCGGGGGCGAGCGGGCAGAGGGGGAGGCGGAACTCCTCCCGGACCTTCCCCATCAGGGAGAGCGCCGTCTTGACCGGGATTGGGTTGGTCTCGATGAAGAGGGCCTTGAAGAGCTGGTAAAGCCGGAAGTGGAGCTCCCGCGCCTCCTCCCAGCGCCCCTCCAGCCCCGCGCGAACCATCTGCGAGACCTCCCGGGGGGCGACGTTGGCGATGACCGAGATGACCCCCTTCCCTCCCACGGACATGATCGGAAGGGTGAGCATGTCGTCGCCGGAGAGAACGGCGATCGAGCAGAGGGAGAGGATCATGTTCGTCTGGTCGACCGAGCCGCTCGCCTCCTTGATCGCGACGATCCGGGGGACCTCGGAGAGGCGGGCGACGGTGGCGGGTTCGAGGTTGACCCCGGTCCGGCCGGGGACGTTGTAGAGGACGAGGGGGACCGCAGTTTCCCGGGCGAGTTTCGTGAAGTGCTCGATCATCCCCCGCTGGGTCGGCTTGGTGTAGTAGGGGGTGATGACCAGGGCCCCGTCCGCCCCCACCTCCTGGGCGTGGCGCGTGAGGCGCAGCGCCTCGCGGTAGGAATTGGAGCCGGCGCCGGCGATCACCTTGATCCTGCCCTTGACCTGGCGGACGACGAACTCCACCACCTGGTCGTGTTCCTCGTGGGAGAGGGTGGCCGACTCTCCGGTCGTGCCGCAGGGGACGATCCCGTCGGTCCCGTTCGCGATCTGGAATTCGACGAGCTCCGCGAGCGCGTCGTAGTCGACGGCCTCGCCCCGGAAGGGGGTGACGATGGCGGTGAACGATCCCTGAAACATGGCGGCCTCCTTTACGCTTTCCCCGGCGGGGAAAGTGTACCAATATCGACAGAGGATTGAATAGGATCGAATCGGATAACGGTGGCCCCTCCCCCCGCCCTCCTATTCAATAGCGGAGGGGGAGAGCGACCTCGCCGGAGAAGACGAACTCGGCCGGGCCGGTCAGGTAGACGCGGTTGTCGGCTGCCCATGCCACGCCGAGCGCCCCCCCGGGCAGGCGGACGGTCACCCGCCGGCCGGTCTTCCCCAGGCGGGCCGCCGCCACGGCCGCGGCGCAGGCCCCCGTCCCGCAGGCGTAAGTGATCCCCGCCCCCCGCTCCCAGACGCCGACCTCGATCTCGGAGGGGGACTCCACCCGAACGAACTCGACGTTGGTGCGCTTCGGGAAGAAGGGATCGTTCTCGATCGCCGCGCCGAGGCGGGCGGCGGCGGGGTCGCCGAAGATGACGCAGTGGGGGTTCCCCATCGAAACGCAGGTGATCCGGTAGCGGTTCGCCCCGAAGCGGCGGGGAAGGTCGACGATCTCGCCGGACCGGCGGACCGGAATCTCCCTCCCCTCCCAGGAAGGCTCGCCCATGTCCACGGTCGCCGCCCTCGAAGCGATCCGGATCGTCTTGACCCCGGCGTCCGTCTCCACGAGAAGGTGGCCCGGGCGGCCGATCTTCTCCCCGCGCGCCCAGAGGGCGAGGCAGCGGATCCCGTTGCCGCACATCTCGGCTCGGGAGCCGTCGGCGTTGAGGATCGTCATCCGGACGTCCGCCCGGCGGGAGCGGCCGGCCAGGATCACGCCGTCGGCCCCGACGCCGAACGAGCGGCGGCAGAGGAAGCGGGCGGCGGCAGGCGGGAGGCGGAGGCGGCCGGAGCGATTGTCGATCAGGATGAAGTCGTTCCCGAGGCCGTGCATCTTGACGAAGGGGATCGTCTTCATCGTTTGTCCGCGCGCAGGAAATCGGGGACGGACTGACCCCGGAGAAGATCGGCCGGCGTTTCCCGCTCCCGGATCACCCACCAGCGGCCGCCCTTGACCAGCGCCTCGGCCGGGCGGGGACGGGCGTTGTAGTTCGAGCTCATCGCGTAGCCGTAGGCCCCCGCGCTCATCACCGCCAGGAAGTCCCCGGGGCGGGGCTCGCCGATCCGGCGCCGCTGGGCGAAGAAGTCGCCTGATTCGCAGACCGGTCCGACCACGTCGGCCGTGATCGCCCGCCTCCCCTCCTCGTCCAGGGGGAGGATCCGGTGGTAGGCCCCGTAGAGGGCGGGGCGGATCAGGTCGTTCATCCCCGCGTCCAGGATGACGAAGCACTTGCGCGCCTTCCGCTTAAGATAGACCACCCGGGAGACCAGGCAGCCCATGTTCCCGGAGAAGTAGCGCCCCGGCTCCATGATCAGGGTCCCCCGGAAATCCTTGAGCAGGGGGGCGAGCGCGGCGGCGTAGTCGGCGGGCGCCGGCGGCGCCTCTCCCCGGTAGGAGATCCCCATCCCGCCCCCCAGGTCGAGGCAGCCGAGGCGGATCCCCATTCCCTCCAGCTCGGAGAGGACGGCGAGAAGCTTCCGGAGCCCCTCCGCGTAGGGGCGGACGGAGAGGATCTGCGAGCCCAGGTGCATCTGGATCCCCGCCGCCCGGACGTGGGGGAGGTTCTCGCACTGGCGGTAAAACTCGACGGCGGCCGTCAGTTCGATCCCGAACTTGTTCTCGTCCTTCCCGGTGGTGACGTAGCGGTGGGTGTGGGCGTCGACCCCGGGCGTGATCCGAAGGGCGATGGGGGCGATCCGGTCCAGCTCTCGGGCGACGTCGTTGATCAGGTGGAGCTCAGGGAAGGACTCGACCGTGAAGAAAAGGATGCCGGCCTCGAGGGCGGCGCGGATCTCGGGGCGGGTCTTGCCCACGCCGGCGAAGACGATCCGCTCCGGGGGGACGGCGGCCGCCCGGGCGAGGGCGAGCTCGCCCCCGGAGACCACGTCCACCCCGGCCCCCCGGGAGGCGAGCGCCCGGATGACCGCCAGGCTGGGATTGGACTTGATGGAGTAGCAGATCAGGCGCCGGCGACCGGAGAAGGCCGCGTCGAGCTCCCGGAAGCGGGCGACGAGATGGGAGTGGCTGTAGACGTAGAGCGGCGTCCCCAACTCCTGGGCGATGGCCTTGACCTCCACCTCCTCGCAGAAGAGGCGGCCGGAGCGGTAGGACCAGGAGAGGCTGTCGGGGAAGAGCGGCACGCCGGATGGGGAATTGATTCCACGAATTTTCACGAATAAGTCCTTTAAACACCCGACGCTTTCTCTGCGATTCTGTGGGAGGGGCGTCTCGCCCCGATCCATGCCGGCCCGATTATCTTTTTCCACCGCCGGATCTCCCCCGCCACCAGCCGGGGCGCGGTCGACCCCCGGCTGAGCTTGGCCCGGACCGAGGCGGACGGGGAGAGCAACTTGAGCGCCCGCGCGTCGAAGGCCGGGGAGCACTCTCTAAGCTCGGCGAGGGTCAGCTTCGCCCAGTCCCGGCCGCGCCGGAGGCAGCGAGCGACCAGCGCGCCGACCAGGCGGTGGGCCTCGCCGAAGGGGACCCCCTTCCGGACCAGATACTCCGCCAGGTCGGCGGCGGAGGAGAAATCCCCCCGGAGCGCGCCGGCGATCCGCTCCCGGTCGAGGGAGAGCGAGGAGACGAGCGGCGCCATCACTTGGAGCGCCCCGAGCGCCGTGTCGAGCGAGTCGAAGAGCGGCTCCTTGTCCTCCTGCAGGTCGCGATTGTAGGAGAGGGGGAGACCCTTGAGGACGGTGAGGAGGGCGACCAGGTTCCCATAGAGGCGGCCGGTCTTCCCGCGGACCAGCTCGGCCGGGTCGGGGTTCATCTTCTGGGGAAGGAAGGAGGAGCCCGTGGAGAAGGACTCGTCGAGGCGGATGAAGCCGAACTCCGAGGTGGACCAGAGGACGATCTCCTCGCAGAGGCGGGAGAGGTGCATCCCCAGGACGGCCAGGGCGGCGAGGATCTCGACGGCGAAATCCCGGTCGGAGACGGCGTCGAGGGAGTTCGCGGCGACGCCCGCGAAGCCCAGCCGCCGCGCGAGGTACCCCTGGTCGAGGCCCAGCCCGCTGCCGGCCAGGGCGGCCGAGCCGAGGGGAAGGAGGTCGAGCCGGCGGAGCGCGTCGAAAAGGCGGGAGCGGTCGCGCTCGATCATCTCGACGTAGGCAAGGAGGTGGTGGGCGAAGAGGACCGGCTGGGCGTGCTGGAGATGGGTGTAGCCGGGCATGACCGCGTCCTTCTCCGCCTCGGCCCGGGCGAGGAGGGCCGCCTGGAGGGAGCGGGCGGCGGCGGCGACCTCGGCGACCCGCTCCTTGAGATAGAGGCGGAGATCGGTCAGAACGAGGTCGTTGCGGGAGCGGCCGGCGTGGAGCTTCCTCCCCAGGGGACCGACCTTGCGGATCAGGCGGTCGATGACCAGGCTGTGGACGTCCTCGTGGCCGGAGAAGGAGACCCGGCCCTGGGCCAGCTCCCTTCCGATCGCCTTGAGGGCGCGGACCAGGGCGGACTTCTCGCCCCGGGTGAGATAGCCGGCCCGCCCCAGGGCCTCGGCCTGGGCGATCCCGACCCGGATGTCCTGGGGGAAAAGCCGGCGGTCGAAGGCGAGCGAGGAACTGAAGGCCTCGATGCGGGGGTCGGTCGGCTTGCGGAACCTTCCTCCCCAGAGTTTCTTTTTCATCACGGATCTCGCCTTTCGCGGACCCCCAAGGCCCGCGGCTAGTGTAGTGTCTCAGAAATACCTTGACCATTTATACGCCGACAAGAATCTGGGACAGCACATTAGGAACGCGCTTTCTTCCGACTCCGCTCCCGGCGCAGGGACTCGCGGATCTTCAGCCGCAGGGCGTTCAAGCGAATGAAGCCGGTGGCGTCGCTCTGCCGGTAGACCTCCTCCTGCTCGAAGGTGGCGTAGGAGGGGGCGTAGAGGGAGGTCGGGGACTTTCGCCCCACCACGGAGCAGTTCCCCTTGTACAGCTTCACCCGCACGACTCCGTTCACGTCCTCCTGGGTGCGGGAGACCGCCCCGCGAAGGAGATCCATCTCCGGGGAGAACCAGAATCCGTAATAGATGAGCTCGGAGATCTTCGTGACCAGGGAGTCCTTGAAGTGCATGACCTCGCGGTCAAGCGTGATCGACTCCAGCGCCCGGTGGGCGATGTGCAGGATCGTCCCCCCCGGCGTCTCGTAGACCCCCCGGCACTTCATCCCCACGAAGCGGTTCTCCACCATGTCCACCCGGCCGATCCCGTTCTCCCCGCCCAGGCGGTTGAGCGCCTCGAGCAGGGAGGCCGGCGAGAGCTTCTGGTCGTTCACCGCCACCGGGACCCCCCGGGCGAAGGCGATCTCGAGGTAGGTCGGCTTGTTCGGCGCCCGCTCCGGTGCGGCCGAGAGGACGAACATGTCCTCCGGAGGCTCCCGCCAGGGGTCCTCGAGGATCCCGCCCTCGAAAGAGATGTGGAGAAGGTTGCGGTCGGAGCTGTAGGGGCGCTCCTTGGTCACCGGAACCTCGATCCCGTGCGCGCGGGCGTAGGCGATCAGGTCGCTGCGAGACTTCATCTCCCACTCCCGCCAGGGGGCGATGATCCGGATCGCGGGCTCCAAGGCGAGGTAGCTGAGCTCGAAGCGGACCTGGTCGTTCCCCTTCCCCGTCGCCCCGTGGGAGACGTACTCCGCCTTCTCCTTCCGGGCGATCTCGATCTGCTTCCGGGCGATCAGGGGGCGGGCCAGCGAGGTCCCCAGAAGATAGGTCCCCTCGTAGATCGCGTTGGCCTGGATGGCCGGGAAGACGAAATCGCGGACGAACTCCTCCCGGAGATCCTCGACATAGACCTTGACCGCTCCGGTCTTCCTGGCCTTGGCCGCGGCCTCCGAGACCTCCTTGCCCTGGCCGACGTCGGCGATGAAGGCGACCACGTCCAGCTTCTTCTCCTCCTTGAGCCAGGTCAGGATGATCGAGGTGTCGAGGCCGCCGGAGTACGCGAGAACGACTTTGCTCATGCTCTCTCCCCTTCGAGGTTACGGAAAGTTACGTAAGGTTACGTGAGGTTACGCAATGTTACGTAAGGTTACATCCTGTGAGCGCTTGCCTTACACCTTACACCTGACACCTGACACCTTACACCTTACGCCTGACAGCCGTCCCCCTCAACCCGCCTTCTGGCTCCTCGCCACGGATTTCAGCGCGGCTTTCAGTATCTTCAGTCCGCGGGCCGCTTCCTTCTCCGCGATCGTCAGGGCGGGCATCAGGCGCAACACGTTGCCGGCCGTGCAGTTGACGATCATCCCCCGCCGGAGGCACTCCTCGACCACCGGCTTCCCTTCCCGTTGGAGCTCGATCCCGATCATCATCCCGATCCCCCGCACCTCGGCGATCAGGGGGATCTCCTCCTTCCAGCCGCGGAGGCGGTCCATGAGATACGCCCCCATCCTCCGCGCGTTTTCGAGCACGCCCTCCTCCTCCATCGCCCGGAAGGCGGCCAGGGCGGCCTGGCAGACCAGGGGGTTGCCTCCGAAGGTCGAGGCGTGCGTGCCGGCGGGAAGAAGGCCCCCCAGGGCGGCGCGGGCGACCATCGCCCCGATCGGGACGCCGCCGCCCAGCGACTTGGCCAGGGTCATCACGTCGGGCTCGACGCCGTAGGCCTGGACGGCGAAATACTCCCCGGTCCGCCCCATCCCGGTCTGAACCTCGTCCACGATCATCAGGATCTTCTCCCGGTCGCAGAGGTCGCGGACAAAGCGCGCATACTCCGGCGTCGCCGGGCGGACCCCGCCCTCCCCTTGGACCAGCTCCAGCATCACCGCCGCGGTCTTCGGCGTAATCGCGGCGCTCAAGGCCTCCCGGTCGTTGAAGGGGACGTAGCGGAAACCCGGGACCAGGGGCTCGAAGCCGGCCTGATATTTGGGCTGGCCGGTGGCGGTGATCGTCGCCAGGGTCCGCCCGTGAAAGGAGGAGAGCATCGTGACGATCTCGAAGCGGCCCTGGGGATGGCCGAAGCGGCGGGCGAGCTTGATCGCCCCCTCGTTCGCCTCGGCGCCCGAGTTGCAGAAGAAGCAAGTCCCCGGGAAGGCTTTCTCGATGATCGTCCGGGCGAGCTTCCCCTGCCACTCGCTGTAGAAGTTGTTCGGCAGGTGGATCAGGCGGGAGGCCTGGGCCTTGATCGCCCGGACCACCGCCGGGTGGCAGTGGCCGAGGTTGGAGACCCCCCAGCCGGGGAAGAAATCGAGGTAGCGCCTCCCCTCGGCGTCCCAGATCCAGGAGCCCTTGCCCCGGACGAAAACCGCCGGGAAACGCCCGTAGGTGGCCATCACGTACCGCCCGTACTCGGCGATGATATCATCGGTCTTGGTCATGGTTTGTCCCCGTGCGATCGGCAGCTAACAACTAGTTATCAGTTATCAGTGATCAGTGATCAGTTATCAGTGATCAGTTATCAGTGATCAGTTATCAGTTATCAGTGATCAGTTACTGATGACTGATTACTGATCACTGATCACCGTTCCTAGTCCCCGATCTCCGTCCCGATCCCCTTGTCGGTGAAGATCTCCAGGAGCAGGGAGTGCCGGACCCGGCCGTCGATGACGTGCACCTTCTTCACCCCGCTCTCCAGGGCCTTCAAGCCGGAGGTGACCTTGGGGATCATCCCGCCCTCGATCACCTTGGCCGCCAGCAGGCTCTGGATGTCCCGCCGGTTGAGCGAAGAAAGGAGCTGCGACTGCCCCTCCCCCTCGGACTTCCTCAGGATGCCGGGGACGTCGGAGAGGAAGACCAGCTTCTCCGCCTTCAGGGCGGACGCGATTTCGCCCGCGGCTACGTCGCCGTTGATGTTGTAGACCCGGCCCCGCTCGTCCGCTCCCAGCGGCGCCACCACCGGGATGACGCCCCGACGGAGGATCCGGGTCAGGGGGCCCGGGGAGACCGCCGAGACCTCGCCGACGAAGCCGATGTCGGCCGGGGCCGTCTTCCCGTTCGGGCCCTTGAGCAGGGGCGTATGCTTGACCGCCCGGATCGCCCCTTCCGGGCCGCCGCAGACTCCGGAGGCCTTCCCCCCGAAACCGCGGATCGTCTTCACCAGGCGATCGTTGATCTCGGCGAGAGTCTCCCGGACGATCCCGATCGTGGCTTCGTCGGTCACCCGCAGGCCCTGGACGAAGCGCGGCATGATCCCCGCCTTCTTCATCCGGGCGGAGATGTCCTGCCCGCCCCCGTGGACCAGGACCGGGCGCATCCCGACCGCCTCCATGAAGACGACGTCCTTGAGCACCCCCTCGGTGCAGCCGGAGACGCTCATCGCGCTTCCCCCCAGCTTGACCACCACCACCTTCCCGTCGAAGGACTGGATGTAGGGAAGGGCCTCGATCAGGATGCCGGCCTTTTCGATCAGCTTCTGCATGGAACGGTCCCAGGGCGACCAGTAATCGATGAGTAATTGCTTGAGATTGCTTCGTCTATTCCTTGTTGATCTCGACGTACTCCGGGGAAAGGTCGCAGGTGTAGACCGTATCCGCGGCCGGCCCCAGGCCAAGGTCGACGACGAAGCGGAGAAGCTTCTTCCGGATCTCGATCCGGCCGGCGCCGGGGACGACCCGCCCGCGGTCGATGATCTTCGCCTTCCCCAGCCAGGCCCGGACCTTCTCCTCCCGGACCTCGGCGCCGGAGGCGCCGAGCGAAGACATCAGCCGCCCCCAGTTCGGGGTCTGGCCGTAGAGCGTGGACTTGAAGAGGGGAGAGTTCGCCGCGGCCATTGCCGCCCGGAAGGCGTCGGAGGGGGAGCGGGCGCGGCGCACCTCGATCGCGATCGACTTGGTGGCCCCCTCCCCGTCGGCGGCGATCATCCGGGCCAGGCGGAGGCAAATGGCCTCGACCGCGGCGGCGAAAAGCGCGGCGGCGCGGCCGGCGGCGGGGATCCTCGCCCCCGACTCCCCGTTGGCCAGGAGGAGGACGGTGTCGTTGGTGGAGCGGTCGGCGTCGACGGTGACCCGGTTGAAGGATACCTCGATCGCCCGCCCCAGGACGGCCCGCAGGGCTCCGGCGGAGACGGCGGCGTCGGTGGCGATGAAGGCGAGCATCGTCGCCCCGGCGGGCCGGGAGGCGACCGCCATCCGCGGGCAGATCATCCCCGCCCCCTTGGCCATCCCCCCCACCCGCACCTTCTTCCCGCCGACCCAGAACTCGACCGCCGCCTCCTTGGGGCGGGTGTCGGTGGTCATGATCGCCCGGGCGGCGTAGGGGTTTCCCCCCCGGCGGACGATCCCGGCCAGGTCCTCCACCCCCTTGCGGATCCGGTCCATCGGAAGGTAGGGGCCGATCCGGCCGGTCGAGCAGACCGCGATTAGCGCGGGAGCGATCCCGAGAAAACCCCCGGCCAGGCGCGCGGTCTCGATCGCGTCGGAGTAGCCCCGGGAACCGGTGCAGGCGTTGGCCACGCCGGAGTTCACCACCACGGCCTGGAGGAGTCCTTTCTTCACCCGCTCCCGGTCGAGCCGGACCGGCGCGGCCTGCACCCGGTTGGTGGTGAAGGAACCCGCCGCCGCCGCGGGACGGCGCGAACAGAGCATGGCCATGTCGCGCCGGCCCTTGGCCTTGATCCCGCAGGCGATCCCGGCGGAGAGGAAGCCCCGGGGAGCGTTGACTCCACCCGGAATTGATTTCAGCCGGCTCATATCCTAAAAAGGTTACGTAAGGTTACCCGAGGTTACGTAAGGTTACGTCAAGTTACGTAAGGGTTATCCGAGGTTACGCAATACCACGCGATGATGCGTAAGGCTGCGCAAGCGCGCCGGCGGCAACTTTATGTAACCCCACGTAACTATGCGTAACCTTGCGTAACCTTATTTGTGCAGCCCCGCCCACTCCTCCCATCCCTGCATGATGTTCATGTTCTGGACCGCTTGGCCGGCCGCGCCCTTCAGAAGGTTGTCGATGGCGGCGACGAGGATCAGGTTCCTCGTCCGGGGGTTGAACTTGAGGCCGATCAGGCAGTTGTTGGTCCCCACCGCCTCCCGGAGCTGGGGGAGAGAACCCTTCGGGTAGACCCGGACGAAGGGCTCGTCCCCGTACCGGCGGCGGTAGATCTCGAGGAGGTCTTCCTCGGTCGCGCCGCCGGCGAGCCGGAGATAGATCGTGGAAAGGATGCCCCGGTTGACCGGGAGGAGATGGGGCGAGAACTCCACCTGCATCTTGCGCCCGAGCGCGGCGGAGAGGACCCCGGCGATCTCCGGCGTATGCTTATGGGTGGTCAGACTGTAGGCCTTGAAATTCTCGTTCACCTCGGGGAAGAGGAGGGCCAGGGAGGCCTTCCGCCCGGCGCCGGTGACGCCGCTCTTGGCGTCGACGATCGCCTCGGGGGCGGCGAGCAGGCCGGCCGAAGCGGCCGGGTAAATCGCCAGGATCGCCCCGGTCGGGAAACAGCCCGGGTTGGCGACGAGCCGCGCTCTTGTCACCTTCTCCCGGAAGAGCTCGGGGAGCCCGTAGACCGCCTGGCGGAGCCCCTCCGGATCGGCGTGCGCCGCTCCGTACCAGCTCTCGTAATCCTCTTTCCGGGGGAAGCGGTAATCGGCGGAGAGGTCGATCACCTTCTTCCCCGCCTTGAGAAAGGCGGGGGCGAAGCGCATGGAGACGGTGTGGGGCAGGGAGAGAAAGACGATCTCGGCCCGCCGGCAGACCGCCTCAGTGTCCACGGGAGTGCAGTCCAGGTCCACCGTCCCCTGGAGCTCCGGGAACTCGTCCTGGATCTTGATCGTCCCGTCCACCTTGGCGGTGAGCGAGACCACCTCGGCCCGGGGGTGCCGGAGGAGGAGCTTCAGGATCTCCACGCCGGTGTAGCCGGTGGCGCCAACGATGGCAACGGGGGTCTTGCTCATGGTCCATCTCCCTTCCACTGTCTCCTGGTTATTTAATCATATCCGCGGACTCGGCCAAACAGAGAAGACGAGAAATCGCCCGGACCGCCCGCGGAGATCGCGCGATCCCCGCGAACAATCCGGGCGATTCCTGCTTCCCGGTGTCCCCGGAAAGGCTCGGGCTGACCCGACGCCAGGTCCTGGAGGAGGATGCTCGGAGGAGAACTTCAAACGATGATGGCGGAGGCGCGGCCGCGCCGCCGCTATTATCGTTTGGAGAACTGGAACCGCTTCCGGGCGCCGGGCTGGCCGTACTTTTTCCGCTCCCGCTTGCGCGGATCGCGGGTGAGCAGCCCCGAGGACTTGAGCGAGGGGCGGAAGGCGGGGTTGGCGAGGACCAGGGCGCGGGCGAGACCGTGCACCAGGGCGCCGGCCTGGCCGACCTTCCCTCCCCCGACCACTTGGGCGGTCACGTCGAACTTTCCGGTCGAGCCGGTGACGTCGAAGGGGACCTTGAGCCGATTGGCCAGAATCTCGCGGTGGAAGTATTTCTCCGGGGCCTGGTCGTTAACGCTGAACTTCCCGGCGCCCGGCTGCAGGATGACCTTGGCCACGGCGGTCTTCCGCCGGCCGGTGGCCCTGATGGTGTCCGTTTCGCCCATGATGATCTCTTTAGAGTTTGATCGTTTCCGGCTGTTGCGCCGCGTGCGGATGCTTGGCCCCGGCGTACACCTTGAGCTTCTTCATGATCTGGTTGCCCAGACGGTGATGGGGGACCATCCCCCGCACCGCGTGCTCGATGATCCTCTCCGGGTGGGAGGCGAGCACCTGGGGATAGGTGTAGCGCCGCAAGCCCCCGGCGAATCCGGTGAAGCGCTGGTACTCCTTCTTCTCGGGCTTGGCGCCGGTGAGGGCGACCTTCTCGGCGTTGATCACGATCACGTAGTCGCCGGTGTCGACGTGGGGGGTGAAGATCGGCTTGTGCTTGCCCCGCAGGAGATCGGCGATCCGGGTGGCCAGCCGTCCGAGGATCTGCCCCTCGGCGTCGACCAGGTACCACTTCGGCTCGATCTCGGAGGCCTTGGCGGAATAGGTGGAGTTTTTGTTCTTCATGTCCGGAGTTGAGGTTCGGGCAAAGCTACCAGCCCCCCCCTTCTCTGTCAATGCCAAATATTTTCCGCTCCGCGGAAAATATTTGAAGCTGCGACCAAGAGAGCGTTCGCCGGACCGGAGGTGCGACCGCCGCCCTATCTCAGGAGGTGCTCGAGGAGGATCTTGACCCCGATCCCGATCAGGATCAGGCCCCCGATGAGCTCGATCTTCTTCTCGAAGAAATGGCCCAGCCGGCTTCCGGCCAGGAACCCCCCGAAGGACACCGCGAAGGTGACCGCCCCGATGACCAGGACCGGCAGAGCGATCGCCACCCGGAGCAGGGAGAAGGACAGGCCCACCGCCAGGGCGTCGATGCTGGTGGCGACGGCGAGGGTGAAGAGGACCGGGGTATCGGTCGGGCATCCCGCCTCCGCCCGGTCCAGCTCCCGCGACTCGACGATCATCTTGGCCCCGATGCCAAGAAGGAGGCCGAAGGCGATCCAATGGTCGATCCCGGCGATCAAGCCCCTCAGCCCCAGGCCGGCGAGCCAGCCGATCACCGGCATCAGGGCCTGGAACCCCCCGAAAAAGAGAGCGACCTTGAGGGCGTGGCGGACCCGCTCGCGGCGGATCACGATCCCGCTGGCCACGGAGACGGCGAAAGCGTCGAGCGAGAGGCCAAACGCGATGAGAATGAGCGGGAGGGGGGACATGGAACAGTCGCGAAAGGTTACATAAGGTTACGTGAGGTTACGTAAGGATACGTAAGGTTACCGCTGGCGCGTTGACTGTAACCTCACGTAACCCCCCGTAACTTACCGTAACCCTCCGTAACCTCATTTTATTCAGAGTTACCGCTGGCGCGTTGGCTGTAACCTCACGTAACCCCACGTAACTTCCCGTAACCCTTCGTAACCTCAGTTTATTTCCCCCCGCAGTTCTCGCGAAAATTTCTCGTACAGCACCAGCATGATCTCGGCGTCCAGGGCGGCGTAGCGGAGCTGCTCCGGGGAGAGCGGCCGGCGGAGCCAGCGGGACTTCTGGTAGGCCTTGTCCATCGGCCGCCCCAGCTCCCTCCGGCAGACGGCGTCCAGGCTGTGGTCGTAGCGGGTCATCTCCCCCCGGAGCTTCTTCGAAGCCTCGAAGGTGTCGAAGACCGGCCCGATCTCCACCCCCAGGCGGCGGAAGACCCCCTGCTCGAAGGGCGCGTAGTGGACGATCTTGACGATGGCGGGATCGGCGAGGGCGCGGTGGACCGCGGAGAGGTCCGGGAGGGCGAGGGGGTCGAAGACGAAGGTCTGGGCGGGGACGGCGATCTGGACCGTGCAGAGGCGGGGGGGGTCGTCGAGAGTCGTCTCCACGTCGAGACCGACCGCCTTCTCCCGGACGATCTCGGCCACCGCGGGCCCGACGCCCTCCGGACGGTCGATCCAGACGATGGGGTTGACCGGGAAGAGGGGGACGCCCGGAAGAGGGGGCGGGCGGTCGCTCTGTCCTTCCGGGGTCATCGCCCCGAACATACGCTCCCGCCGGCTCTCTGGCAACCGCGGAGATGCCTTACGGGGTGGGAAAGATTCGCGATCAAACCGGCCCGCTCTTCTGCTACCATCGCGCCGAGGAGGGCGCCATGGACCAGCCACCCCGTCTCAAGAACAACGTCGAGTACTACCACGACCCCGCGGTCATGGAACGGCTACTCGACTTCTACCACGGCCGCCGCGGCGGCGAGCGCGTCAGCGGATCGCGCTACTGCATCGGCTTCGGCGAGTCCGAGATCTGGAAGGGGAACCTCAAGGGCTACTGGTCCTCGACCAGCCGCGACCAGATCTTCGAGATGACCCAAGGCAAGGGGCTCGACGTCTTCGCCTCCCTCTGGCGGGACGATGGCACCGTCCTCGTCCTCGACCTCGAGTATTTCAACCTCACCTACCCCGGCGAGGCCCACGCCCGGCCGGGGCGGACCTTCGCCAAGGTGGAGCCGGTCTACCGGATCATCGCCGGCATCTTCGGGAGCTACGGGATCCGGCCGCTCCTGACCATGACCGGCCAGGGCTACCACGCCACCGCCCTCTGGCCGTTCGAGAAGAACCACGGGCGGCTGGAGGAGATCGGGGCGCTCGAGCACAACACGATCAAGAAACACGGCTACCGGAAATACAAGATCGGCGGGGAGATCCCCCTCTCCCTGGGCAAAGCCTTCAGCGGGGCCGGCCGCCTGATGCAGTTCGTCTCCCACCGGGCGATCCGGGAGAGCGACCGGCGAAGGGCGGCCGGGGAGCGGATCGTGCCGGTGGTCTATTCCGACGTCCCGATCGGGCCCTCCGGGCGCGGGATCTACGGCGAGGGGCAGGAGGCGATCTCCCTCGATCTCACCCCCTACTCCGACCCCCTCTACGCCCGCTCCATCCGCATCCCCTTCTCCACCTACCAGAAGCACAAGGTCATGCGCTCCAAAGTGGGGGAATGGCTGGCCACCCACACCCCGATCTCCACCTGCGTCCCCCGCTCCTGGCCGGAGGCGGCGGAGACGCCGCTGGAGAAGCTCTTGTCCATCCGCCGGCGGGACGACCAGCGCCACTTCGACCTCACCGCCGAGTACGCGCGGGAGGTCTCCACCGTCATCCCGCGCGAGACGGAAGGCTGGGAGCGCCTCCTCGAGGACTACCGGGCTGACGACCTCGCCCGATTCCACCGGACCTTCGACGAGAAATACTACACCCCGGAGAAGGGGCCGGTCTTCGACCCGGAGAAGATCGCCCGCGAGCTCCCTCCCTGCATCGGCTTCGCCCTCTTGAACCCCAACGACAACCTCCTGAAGCCGGTCTACCTCCAGGGGCTGATCCGGGTCCTCGACAAGAAGGGCTGGCACCCCAAGGACATCGCCCACCTGATCTACACCACCTACCACGGGATGAAGAAGTGGGGCTACCGGTCTTCGGAGAAGCTGGCCCATTTCTGGACCGAGCTCTACGGGGGGGCGATCTGGACCGGGACCGACACCAAGCACGACCTCAACTGCATCTCCCAGCAGGAGCGCAACCTCTGCTATGTACGGGACTGCGGCCACAACCTGGCGGACTATCGCTGATGGGCTTTGATCATATTCTCGAGCCTTCCCGCGGCGCCCCTCAGAGCATCGAGACCGGGTCCACGTCCACCTCGATCCGCACGTCGCGGGGGAGCTTGAGCTGCGGAAGAAGCTTTTTCAGCTGCTCGAGAACCGGGGCCACGCTCGCGGTCTTGGCCATCACCTGCCAGCGCCAGCGCCCCTTGATCCGGGCGATCGGGGGCGGCGAGGGGCCAAGGATCTCGCTCCCCCGGACGGCCGTCGCCTGGAGGCGGCGGGCCAGGAACTCCGCCATCCGCCGGCTCTTCTCCTCGTTGGAGGAGAGCACGGTCACGGCCAGGAGATGGGTGGTCGGGGGGTAGCGGAGCTCCTCGCGGAAGGCGATCTCCCGGTCGAAGAAGGGCTCGAACTCCTGGCGGGCGGCGGCCCGGATCGCGGGATGGCCCGGCGCGTAGGTCTGGACGATCACCCGCCCCTTCAGTTCCCCCCGCCCCGAGCGGCCGGTGACCTGGGTGAGAACCTGGAAGGTGTACTCGGTGGCGCGGAAGTCGGCGAGAGAGAGGGCGGTGTCGGCGAAAACCACGCCGACCAGCGTGACGTTCGGGTAGTCGAGACCCTTGGCGATCATCTGGGTCCCGACCAGGATGTCGATCTTGCCCGCCTTGAACTCGGAGAGGATCTCCCGGTGGGCGTCCCGGAAGCCGACCGCGTCGGTATCCATCCTCCGGATCCGCGCCCCCGGGAAGAAAAGGCGGAGCTGCTCCTCGACCCGCTGGGTCCCCAACCCGGTGAGCGAGACCTCGCGCTGGCGGCAGGCGGGACAGACCGTGGGCGGGGCGGCGGTGAAACCGCAGAGGTGGCAGATCAGGATCCGGCGCGCCTTGTGATAGGCGAGCGAGACCGAGCAGTGCCGGCATTGGGCGACCCAGCCGCAGGCCCGGCAGATGGCCAGGGTGTGGAAACCCCGGCGGTTCAGGAAAAGGATGGTCTGCCGCCCCTCCGAGAGGTTGAGCTGGATCGCGTCGAGAAGCTGGCGGGAGAAGGTGACCACCCTCCCCTCCCGCTCCACCTCCGCCTTCATGTCGACCACGGTGACCCGGGGGAGATCGGCCCCGCCCGGACGCGCGGGAAGATGGAGGAGCTCGTACTTCCCCCGCCGGTAGTTGTAGTAGCTCTCCAGGGAAGGGGTGGCCGAGCCGAGGACGGCCGGCGCCCCCTCGATCTTCGCCCGCATCACCGCGAGATCCCGCGCGTGGTAGAAGGGCGACTGGGCGGACTGCTTGTAGGAGGTTTCGTGCTCCTCGTCGACCACGATCAGGCCGAGGTCCCGGACCGGGGCGAAGACCGCCGAGCGCGGGCCGACCACGATCCGGGCCCGCCCCTCCGCCGCCCGCCGCCACTGGTCGTGGCGCTCTCCCTCGGAGAGGGCGCTGTGCAGGATCGCCACCTCGTCGCCGAAGCGCGCCTTGAACCGCTCCCCGGCCTGGGGGGTGAGCGAGATCTCCGGGACCAGGACGATGACGGACCGTCTCCGGGCGAGGACCCGGGCGATCGCCTGGAGGTAGATCTCGGTCTTCCCGGAGCCGGTGATCCCGTGGAGAAGGAAAACCTGGAACCCCCCCTTCTCGATCCGCTCCGCGATCCGGCCGAGAGCCGCCGACTGCTCGGGCGTGAGCGCGAGGGGGGCGGTGGGGAGGATCGTCTCCCCGGCCCAGGAGTCCCGCTCCACGGCCCGGGTCGCGATGCGCACCGCGCCCCTCTTGACTAGCCCCCGGAGCGCCTCCGGAGACGCCGCCGCCGCGGAGAGAAGCGCGCCGGCCTCGACGGGTTGCTTCCTTTCCTCCAGGACCTTCAGCAGCCTGACCTGCGCCGGGGCCCGCTTCCCGATCCGCCCGGCCAGGTCGGCGAGATCGCCGGCGGAAAGGGCGAGCGAAGCGAAGCGGCGGACCGGCGTCCGGGAGACCTTCCGGACCGGGGCGGGCAGCGCGCACTTCCAGGCCCGGGCGAAGGGACAGAAGTAGTACTTGGCCATCCAGGAGACGAGCGCCACCAGGGACTCCGGGAAGAGCGGCCGCCGGTCGAGGATCTTGATCAGCGGGCGGGGGGGGCGGGCGGGGACGGGGGCGGGGCAGGCGACGACGAAACCGGCCGCGCTGGTCGCGCCGAGGGGGGCGAGGACCTTCTGGCCGACCCGGATCTCGGGCGCGAGCTCATCCGGAACCGCGTAGGTCAAGGCGAGGTCGACCGGGAGGTTGAGGACGACCTCGGCGCAGAGGGGAACGGTCGGGGTTACTTGCTCAGGCACGGTGAGAAGCAGTCATTGTTAACCAGCATTTAGTCGCTGGTCGCTTATCGTTTCGTGTGGGAGCGGCGTCTCGCCAAAGATCCATCTCGGCCCCGATCGAATCGAAGGTTCGATCGGGACGATCCGGCCGCCGATCACTTCCCATCCAACGTCTTCCTCACCAGCTTCATGTCCTCCCAGGCCTTGGTGCGGTTCTCCACCGTGTAGGCGCGCAGGAGAAAGGCGGGGTGGTAGGTGGCGATGAGGGGCGTCCCTTCGAAATCGTGGACCTTCCCCCGGAGGCGCGAAATCCCCTCGTCGGTGTCGAGGAGAGTCTTCGCCGCCGGGGAGCCCAGGGCGACCAGGACTTTGGGGGAGAGGACCGCGATCTGCTTCTCCAGGTAGGGCCAGCAGGCGACCACCTCGTCCGGCTTGGGGTCCCGGTTTCCCGGCGGGCGGCATTTCACGATGTTGGTGATGTAGACGTCGTCCCGGCTGAGGCCGATGGCGGCGATCATTTTATCCAGAAGCTTCCCCGCCCTCCCCACGAAGGGGCGGCCGGAGAGGTCCTCCTGCTCCCCCGGCCCTTCCCCGACGAACATGACCGATTTCCTCATCCCCCCTTCCCCGGGAACGGACTGCTTCCGCGTCCCGGCCAGGCGGCAGCGCCGGCAGCGGCGGACCGCCTCTTCGACCTGGCGGAGAGGAGGCGGGCGGGCGGCGGCGGAACGGGGGACGGCGGGGGCGGGGTCCGAGTCCTTCCCCCGGGCGATCAGGAGATACTCCGTCCCGTCCTCCCGGAGCTGCTCGAGATAGCGGCGCAGGTCGCGGACGAACTCAACGGCCCGTTCTCTCTGGTGCGGTTTGGCAGTCATGCGATCCCGATAACGCTCAAGTGCGGAACTAAAGTTCTGCTCATGGTCATCCGGCCAGCGCCCGGTCGAGGAGGCGGGCGAGAGCACGGTAGGCGGGCGAAGAATCGGAGATGCCAAGGAGGGGCCGGTCCTCCGCGTCAAAGGCGGCGACCCGGCTGTCCGCGGGGATCGCCGCCGCCACGGCGAGGCCGGCCGGGGCGGCCGGGGCGGCGGAGCCTTTCCGGAGGCGGTTGACGATCAGCCTCTCCTTCCCCACCGTGATCTTCAGTTCGCGGACGAGATCCCGGATCCGGCCGGCGGTGAGCAGCCCCCGCGGGCCGGGGTCGGAAACGATGAGCATCAGGTCCATCCTCCGGAGGAGGCGGCGGGAAAGGTGCTCGAGTCCCGCTTCGTTGTCCACGACCACGGCCGGGTAGCGCCCGGCCACTTTCTCCAGAAGCGTCCGGAGGACCTGGTTCGGGTAGCAGTAGCAGCCCGGCCCCTCCGGTCGTCCCATGGTCAGGAGGTCGAACCCCTCCCCTTCCCAGAGCAGGCGTTCCACCTCCAGCTCGAGGATCTCCTGCTTGCTCAGGGCGGCCGTCTTCCCCTTCGCCCGATCGAGTAGCTCGTCGCAGACCGTTCCCAGGTCGCCCGCGGGGTCGGCCCCCAATACCCGGCCGAGGTTGGCGTTGGGGTCGGCGTCGACCGCGAGAACGGGACGGATCCCCTTCCCGAGGAGATACCTGACCGTGAGCGCGGCGAGCGTCGTCTTACCGGTGCCGCCTTTTCCGCAGAGGCCGATGATCATGGTGAATAGTGAATGGTGAATAGTGAATGGTGAATGGTGACTGGTGACTAGCGCCCCCCCTGCACCTGACACTTCTTACTTCTCACTTCTTACTTCTCACTTCTTACCTTGTCGGAGACAGTTACGACCAAGCCCAGGATCCGATCGCTGAGAGAGGGCGCGAGCGTGCCCATCCCGCAGGACGGCGTGATCAGGGATTGGCGGAGGATCGTCTCCGGAGCGATCCCCGCGGAGGAGAGCTTCCCGAAGGATTCCGAGAGCCTCGAGAAGAGCGTCTCCCCCGTCTCTTGGTCCGCCTCCGGGCTCGAGGGCACGATCCCCCAGGCGAGGCACCCGCCGCGGTCGAGGAATTTCTTGATGGCGGCGGCGTAGAGGAGGAGGTTTTTCGCGTAACCGTAGGCGTCGAAGGAGATGATGTCGACCGAGGACCCGGCCAGGATCGACCAGTCGGTGTTGGCGCAGCAGTGGACCCCGGCGAGGGCGCCCTCGGCGTGGACCGCGGCGGCGACTTCGTCGATCTTCCCCCGGGCGTCCTCCGCTTTGAGGGCGATCACCGCCGAGCCGACCGAGGAGAGGTAGGGCTCGTCGATGAAGATGATCACCCGGTCGGCGAAGGGCTTAAGCCGGCGGATCTGCCAGCGGGCGTTCAAGGCCAGCGCCTTGACGATGGCGTCGGCCAGCTCGGGCCGGTAGAAGGCGGGGCAGCGGTCGGCGTCGGTGACGGTGAGGGCGAAGGTGACCGGGCCGGTCACCTGCCCCTTGAGGAAGGGGAAACGGCGCCCCGCCTGCCCCAGCCGGTCGATCAGGTGGTGAAAACCCGCCGCGTGGTCGGGGGAGAGCCCAAAGTAGTCCAGGTCCTCCTCGATCACCCGGGCGTAGAAGGCTTCCAGGCGGGCGAGGAAGTCGTCCCCGATCCGGAAGTAGATCCTCTCCGCCGCCCGATCGACGACCAGGCCGGGGAGGCCCTGCGAGTACTGCGGGCACATCGTCTCCAGGAAACCGCGCTGGGGGAGTTGGGGCCAGACCGGCGCCTGATCGAGGCGGCGGAGCATCAGGTCGACGGCCTCGGCGGGAGCGGCGTGGGGGAAGGAGCCGATCGCGGTGGGGAGGCCGCAGGGAGCGAAGGGAGAATTCATCTCCTGTCTCCGGCCTCTTCGGCGCGGAACTCGAACTTCCGGGCATAGGCCTTGGAGACCGAGTTGACCGCGGAAGCCACCACGATCCCGGTGACCAGGAGCCCGAGCAGGGGCAGGAGGTGGACGAGATGGATCGCGAACGCCTTCAGAAAGGTGGCGAGAAAGATCAGCACGGGAGTTTCAGAAAACTGGAGTAATGGAGTACCGGAGTATTGGAGCACTGGAGCATTGAACAGCGGCGGACGCCATCACTCCACTACTCCACTACTCCTTTCCCGCCAGGATGATCCGCGCGTCCACCACGACCGCCCGCTCGGCGTCCACCCGGACGGGGTTGGCGTCGAGTTCGGCGATGGCGGGGACGTCGGCTACCAGGCGGGAGATCTTCTCGACCACGGAGGCGAGCGCGGAGAAGTCGATCGGCTTCTCCCCCCGCACCCCCCGGAGGATGGAGACGGTCTTGATCTCGCGGATCATGCGGTTGGCTTCCTCGAGGGAGACCGGGGCCACGCGGAAGACCACGTCCTTCAGCACCTCGACGAAAATCCCGCCCAAACCGAACATGATCACCGGCCCGAACTGGGGGTCCCGGGACGATCCCACGATCACCTCGCGCCCGGCGGCGACCATCTTCTGCACGAAAACGCCCTTGATCTCGGCCGCCGGGGCGTACCTCCGGGCGTTGGCCAGGATCGTCTCGCGGGCGGCGAGAAGAGACTCGCGGTCGCGCAGCCCCACCTTGACCGCGCCGGCGTCGGACTTGTGGATGATCTGGGGGGACATCACCTTGATCACCACCGGGAAGCCCATCCGCTCCGCGGCCGCCGCCGTCTCTTCCGCGTTCCCCGCGAGCGCCCCGGGGGCCACCGGGATGCCCCGGGCGGCGAGGATCTCCTCGGCCTCGTACTCCAGGAGAAAGTTCCGCCCTTCCCCCCGGGCCGCGGCGAGGATCGTTTCGAGCGCGCTCATCGGGGGCCTCCGGAGAAGCGGCGGGCGTACTCGCCGTGGTCGAGGAGGGATTTCATGGCGTAGGCGACCTGCTTCACGTCGAAGAAGTTGGGGATGCCGTTCTCCATGAGATGGCGGATCCCCGGCTCGGAGATCACTCCCCCCATGAAGGCGGCGATCAGGGGCTTGTCGTACTTGCGCCGCATCTCCACCGCGACCTTGGCGTCGCCCAGGCCGTCGGTCACCGCCTGGAGGGTCTGGATCACCACGACCCCGTCGTAGAGATCGGACTTCATGATCTCCTCCAGGGCCGCCCGGTAGCGATCGGGAGCGGCGTCGCCGACGAGGTCGAAGGGGTTCCCCCGCGACCAGGCCGGGTGCATCAGACCCGTGGCGTCGAGGCGGGCGATCATCTCGGGGGACGGATCGTTGATTTCCAGCCCCGCTTCCTGGCAGTAGTCGGTGCACATCACGCCGCAGCCCCCCCCGTTGGTCACGATGGCGATCCTCTTCCCGGCGGGGGCCGGCTGGCAGGCGAGGGCCTGGCTCATCCCCAGGAGCTCGGTCAGGTTGTCGGCCAGGATCACGCCGGCCTGCTTGAAGACGCCCCGGTAGACCTCGTAGGACCCGGAGAGGGATCCGGTGTGGGAGGAGACCGCCTTCGTCCCCTTCGCCGAGCGCCCGGCCTTGAGGGCGATGATCGGCTTCTTCGCCGCGACCTGGCTCGCCATGGAGAGGAAGTAGCGCCCGTCCCCCACCCCTTCGAGGTAGAGGGCGATCGCCTTGGTGTGGGGGTCTTGAGCTCCCCAGGCGAGGAGGTCGGGGACGTCGATGTCGGCCTTGTTGCCGTAGGAGACGATGGCGGAAAAGCCGTAGCGTTCCTTGAGCGACCAGTCGATGATGCTGTCCACGAGCGCTCCGGACTGGCTGAAGAAGGCGACCGGCCCGGGGAAGGGAAGGGTGAGGCCGAAGCTCGCGTTCAGGTGGTTGGGGGGATAGAGGATCCCCAGGCAGTTGGGGCCGACCACCCGGATCTGGTAACGGCGGGCGACCTCCATGAACTGGGACTGGAGCTTCTTCCCCTTCTCCCCCGCCTCCCCGAAGCCGGCGGTGAGGATGATCGCGGCCTTGACCCCTTTCTTCCCGCACTCCTCCATCACCTGGGGGACCGCCGGACCGGGGACGCAGACCACGACCTGGTCGACCGGCCCGGGGACGGCGGTGACGGAGGGATAACATTGAACCCCCAGGATCTCCTTCTCCTTGGGGTTGATGGCGTGGATCGGGCCGGAAAAGCCCTTGAGCTCGGGGCGGGCGAAGGCGCCGCCCCGGACCAGGCTTTCCAGGACGGTGTGGCCGACCTTGAGCTTGTCCCGGGAAGCCCCGATGACGGCCACGGAACGGGGGGAGAAGAAAGGCTCGATCCCGGCGTGGATCCGTTGGAGGTCGTATTGCATGGGCAAAAAAGGTTCGCGGACGATTATACCCGGTACCGGGCTTGAGACAACGGATATTTCTGCGGGGAGACGATCGATCGGGAACCACCGGGGGCATTTTTGCTATAATGTTAAGGTTATGATCCCCTGTATCCTTGCCTTGGCCGTCGCGGCGGCCTCCCCCTCGCCCCGGACTGATGTCCTTGAGGCGCGCGACCCCGCCGGAGACCAGGAGTGCGTCTTCCATGCCGATTGCCCCTATCCCGGCGGCGACCTGACCGGGGTGCGCCTCACCCTCCGCGAGATCCCGGTGGCGCGGGGGGACCAAACCGCCGGGGACAACCCCGCCGCCGTCTATGCGCCGGTCTCGCTCGAGATCGACCTCGACCCCGCGCTCCGGGGGGGCGAGGCCCAACTCGCCATATTCGTCTCCCTTCCCCCCCTCTACCTGGAGCATCTCGTCGTCCGCAATTCGCTCTCCCGGCGGGAGGCGAACGGACAGGATGTCCTCATCCTCCTCCCGGGCCAGAAGGAATACTCCTTCGTCACCGGTCTCGACCCGGTCCTGGACGCCGGGATCGAGGCCTTCCGCGCTTCGGGCGACCAGCGGAACTGCCTCTTCTCCGCCCCCCCGGAGAAGAGAAGGGAAGCGCTGGAGAAGGCGGCCGATTTCAGCATCCACAGCGGAACGACCTACCTCTTCCCCCCCTCCCCCTTCTACTGGAGAAAGCCCCCGGAGATGAAGATCAGCGTCTCCCTGGAAGTCCGGGACGGCGCCGAAACCGGGGCGGAGCGGATCTCCCACCTGATCAGCGATTCCTTGAGCTTCCCGGGGGGGAGCCTGACCCGGCGTCTCGAAATGGACGCCTCTTCCTATCCCCTTGAGAACGAAGGGACTTCGCCCAAGTAGGCGCTCCGGTATCGGTTGACGATCGGACGGCCTTCGGAGATAATGGAAACGGCGTAGGATCGGACGAAAGACCTCTCAAACCGGATCAACCTCCCCTTTTTGACGGGATCTTCGATCCCGTCAAAAAGGGAAAAGGAGAATAAGCGACCATGATTACCTCGGACATCGAAGCCGACTACAAGAAGAACATCCCGATGCAGGTCATCGAGGACACCCTGAAGTGGAACATAGCGCAAAAGGTCGACACCGTCGCCGGCCTGAACCAGCGGATCGCGGACGGGTCCTTCCCTGACCTGGTCAAGGCGGCCGACGCCCGCTATGAGGCCTTCATCGACGCCGCCGCGGGGGCGATCATCAACAGCGACCACCCCGTCCGCCTGGTCATCATCGCCGGGCCCTCGAGCTCCGGCAAGACCACCGCCACGATCAAAACCTCCGAGCGCCTCCGAAAGAAGAACCTGAAGCTCGTCCCGATGGTCCTCGACAACTACTTCTTCGACCTCCACATGCACCCCAAGGACGAATACGGGGACTACGACTTCGAGACCCCCCAGGCCCTGGACATCCCGCTGATCAACAAGCACCTCTCCGACCTCCTGAAGGGGAAGGAGATCCAGATGCCGATCTACTCCTTCAAGACCGGCATCCGCGAGAAGGAGACCGTCCCGCTCCGGATCAAGGAGAACGAGATCATCCTGATCGACAGCCTCCACGGCCTCTACGAGCCGATGACCGCCTCCATCCCCCACGAGGTCAAGTTCCGGATCTACATCGAGACCCTCTCCCAGCTCAAGGACGCCAAGGGGGAGTGGACCCGCTGGACCGACATCCGCCTCCTGCGCCGGATGATCCGGGACTCCTGGCACCGCTCCTACGATCCGGTCCGCACCATCGGCCACTGGCACTACGTCCGCCGGAGCGAGATGAAACACATCGTCCCCTTCATCACCGAGACCGATTTCGTGATCAACGGGGCGCTCTCCTACGAGCTTCCCATCCACAAGAAGTACCTTTTCCAGTTCCTTGCCCAGGCGATGAACGAGTACCGGAACGACCCCGGCAAGAAGGACGCCTACGCGCGGGCCGAGCGGGTCCACGACCTGCTCGAGACCATCACCACGGTGGAAGACGACTCCTGCGTTCCGCCCACCTCTCCCTTAAGGGAGTTCATCGGGGGGAGCAGCTATAAGTATTAAAAGGGTTCAGGGTTCAGGGGTCAGGTATGAGGCATGCGGCATGGGTTATGAGTGGTGGGGAAATAACCCGCTCTGGGCGCAGGCAGCCAAGAATAGTTGCGCCTTTTGAGCCTTTTAGCGGCAAAATCGCCGGGCCGAGCCGGGCCCATTCGCGCTTTATTCGCGCCTGCGCGCTGTAGCGCTACGGCGCGCAAGCGCGAGATTCGCGGTTAAAACCGCCGGGCCCAGTCGGCGGCGATCATCCCCGCCGGCGACGGAAAGCCGCCGCGATCTCGGAGAGCTCGCGGATCCTCAGCGCCCAGATTAGTCCCCCGAAGACCGCCGCCGAGACCAGGATCGGGAAAGCGACCGCCGCCGTCCGCGACCAGGCCGGGCCGGGGAAATGGGACTCGGCGAAGCCGAGCGACCACCGGCAGGCCCCTCCCATGACCGCGGAGGCGAGCGCGATCTTGGCGAGGGAAAGGGCGATCTCCCTTCCCCGGATCGGGCCCAGCCTTCTCCGGAGCAGAAAGAGCAGGAGGGCGAGGTTGAGCGTGGCGACGAGGCTGGTGGAGAGGGCGAGGCCGCCTTCCCGTAGATGGGACCGGAGCCAGGGCTGGAAGACGACCAGCAGGTTCAAGGCCAGGTTGAGGACCATCCCGGCCACCCCCACGATCACCGGCGTCTTCGTGTCGTGGATCGAGTAGAAGGCCTGGGTCGCGATCTTTATCCCGCAGAAGCCGAGCAGGCCGAGCCCGTAAAAGAGGACCGCCCACGAGGTGGCGTCGGCCGAGGCGGCGGTGAATTCGCGGCGCTCGAAGATCAGGGCCACGATCGGGCGGCGCAAGACCACCAGCCCCACCGCGGCGGGGAGCGCGATCAGGAAAACCGCCCGCAGGGCATAGGCGACCGTCCGCTTGAACTCCTCCATCTCCTCCCGCGCCACCTGGGCGGCCATCACCGGGAGGGCCGCCGTGGCCAGGGCGATCCCGAAGACGCCGAGGGGGAACTGCACCAGGCGGTTGGCGAAGTAGAGGGTGGCCGGGGCGGACGGGGAGAGGGCGAGGGCGACCAGGCGATCGACCAGGACGTTGAACTGGATCACCGCCATCCCCGTCACCGTCGGCCCCATCAGGGCGATCACCCGGCGCACTCCGGGGTGGGAGAGGTCCCAGCGGAACCGGAAACGGAAGCCCTCGCGCCAGAGCAGGGGTATCTGCACCATGAGCTGCGCGATCCCGGAAAAGAGCACCCCCCAGGCCAGGCCGAAAATCCGGTCCTGCAGGGTAGAACCGAAACGGGGGCAGAGGAGGAGCACGGAGAGGATCCAGACCCCGTTCATGATGATCGGGGAGGCGGCGGGAAGGGCGAAACGTCCCAGGGTGTTCAGGATCCCCATGGCCAGACCGAGGAGGCACATGAAGAAGAGATAGGGAAGCATGACCCGGAGGAGGCGGCAGGCCAAAAGCTTTTCCGGATCGAGAGGGAGGTTCCGCTCCACCACTCCCACCGCCAGGTATCCGGCCACGACCAGGGCGGCCAGGACCACCATCGCCAGCGAGGCCACGCGGCGGGCGAGCCTCCCCGCCTCTCCCCTCCCCTCTTTTTCCAGGCAGCCGGCGAAGACGGGGATGAAGCCGGAGGAGAGGGCGCCCTCCCCGATGAGGTTGCGGAAGAGGTTGGGGATGGTGAAGGCGACCACGAAGGCGGACATCGCGGAGCTGGTTCCGAAATAGCTCGCGGTGACGATGTCCCGGATCAACCCGAAGACGCGGCTCAGGAGGTTGGCGGAGACCAGGACGGAGGCCGAGCGGGTGATGGCGTGGTCGGCGCGCATGGGCGGGGTTGCGGACAATGGCGTCTTGTTAAACCAAGTTCTGCAGGCAGCGGAAGATCCAGCCAGATCCGGCAATGTTACGTAAGGTTACGAAAATCAGGGTTACGTGAAGTTACGTCAGGTTACATAAATCAAGGTTGCGGGCGGATGCTTATTGTAACCTCACGTATCCTCACGTAACCTTACGGAGCATTCCGCAAACTACGCGTTTCCGCGCAACCTTGCTCGAACCTTGCGCGTCCTTACGTCGCCTCCGTAACTTCCCGTAACTTTTTTCTTTGCCCTTGACTCCCCCTTCCGCGGGGAGTAAGGTCGCGCCCGAATAAAACGCTAATCGGGAGAAACACGATGCCCCAGCTTAAATCCGCCGCCAAAAGATTGCGACAGAATGTCAAGATCCGCGCCCGGAACCGCGCCGTGCGCGCCCAGATCAGGACCGGGATGCGGACGGTCCTGGACGCCGTGGCCAAGGGTGAGCGGGAGAACGCGGACAAGGCCCTCAGCCGCTTCTTCTCCCTCCTCGACCGAGCCGGCGCCAAGGGCGTGGTCAAGCGGAACTACGTCTTCCGCCAGAAAGCGCGCCTGAACCGGCGGGTCAACTCCCTGAAGCCCGCCGCCTGATCGCGCGCGGGCATCTTCTAATCCCCGCGCGCCGGCGCCCGGGGATTCCTCAGCAGCTCCGCGAGGTCGATCACCAGCCGCTCCAGAGCCAGGTCGGGCGATTTGTCTCCTCCCTTCAGCCTGAAACTGGCCTCGAAGAGCCGGTCGAAGACCGGGACGACCCGCGAGAGCGGGAATCGCCGCACCTGTTCCAGGAACCGGTCCTGATACCACCGGATCCCCGCCGCCGCGCAGGCCGCTTCCTCGGAACGGGTTCTCTCGAAGGCCTCCCTCCCCAGCCAAAGCCGCCGGAAGGATCCGACCAGGTTGGCGTGGATCTTCAGCGGGGCCTCGCGATCCCTGAGGAGGCGGCGGGTCAGGACCAGGGCCGGGCCCGGGTTTCCGGCAAGGATATAGCGGTCCAGCGCGTAGATGTCCGCGGTCCCGGAACGGCCGGTGAGCTCCCTCACCTCCTCCGCGGAAAGCGACCCGGGACCGCCCAGATACGCCGCGAACTTGTCGAGCTCGGCGGAGATCGCCGTCATGTCCGGCCCGGCGGCGTCCAGGAGGTCGTCCACCGCGCCGGGGGCGAGGGCGATCGAGCGGCGGGAGGCCTCGGCGTGGATCCAAGAGCGCAGGGGCTGCGGCTTGTAGGGAGCGCAAGCGATGACCGCGGAGGAGGGTACGCCCTGCGGCGCCTTCCAGCCCTTCTGCGGCTTCCGGACGGAGAAGACCAGGCAGGCCGGGGGATTCCCGGGATGGGAGAAGAACTCCCCGAGCCGGGCATACTCGCCCGGGATGATCTTCTCCGCCTCCCGCACCACCACCATTCGGCCGCCCCCGACGTCCGCGGAGAAGAGAGCGAGCCGATCCGTGTGGACCAGCTCTAGGATCCCGGCCGCGGTCGCTCCCTCCCCCTCCAGAGTCTCCCAGGCGCCGGCTCCGAGCCGGCCGGCGATCCGGCGCAGCTCCTGGCGGCGGAGATAGTCCTCCTCCCCGACGAGAAAGTAATACGGCCGGTTCCCCCCGGCCGCCTGGCCGCTTTTCCTATTAGCGGGTGGCATAAATTATCGCACCGCGATAATTTATTTACCAGAACGAGACCACCGCGTCGACGATCTGGGTGGCGAGGTCTTCGTAGGCGTCGGGGCGGGCCCGCTCCTCCGAGTCGGCCAGCGTCCCATCAATGAAGAAATCGGTCTTGCCCTGGACCGGCTGCTGGCTGATCAGGGTCTTCCCGTTCCGGATGTCCTTGAAGGTGATCCGGGCGTGGACGTAGAGGCGGTATTCCTCGACCACTTCCTCGGTGTCCCCCCGGTAGGAGAGGACCTGGCGATCCCAGCCGGTGATCTCGCCCAGGAGCATGGTGTCCGCTTCCTCCCGGGAAACGGGCTGCAGGTTCCCGTCGATCCGGAAGCGCTGGATCACCTCGTTGGTGATGTCGATCTCGATCCCGGTCTGGTAGGTGCTGTTCTTGAAGGTGGGGATGAAGACGGTCTTCATGTTGGCGGGAAGAGTCGTCCCCAGTCGGTAGGAGCTGCAGCCGGATATTCCGGCCGAAGCGAATATCGCGACCAATCCGAGCAGGGTTAACCACGGCTTGTTCATGATCATCAGAGGTTGTTTATGGGTCAGGGTCAGGCTATTGGTCCGGTCGATGGGTTAGGCCGATGGTGGGCCGGCCGGCTGATACTAGAGACCTCACCCATCGACCAGACCCCTCGCTTTACCCTGTCCCATCTTCAATCTTTCATCCCGTCCAGCCTCGCCTGGGCCCGGGCCGCGTACGAGGTGCCCGGGAACTTGTCCACCACCTCGCGGTAATAAACCCGGGCCCCTTCCGGGCAGTCCTTCCGCTCGTAGTAGCGCCCGATCTCGTAGGACTTCTCCGCTTCGACGCCCGAGAGGTCCCGGATCAGCTCCTGGGCCCGGGGGACCTGGGGCGCCTGGGGAAAGCGGCGGACGAACTCGCGGAAGGCTTCGGTCGCCCGTTTCACCTCGTAGTTGTCGTAGTCCGATCCCAGGGCCCGCTCCTGGGCGCACAAGCCCAGTTGGAAGAGGGCGTCGGGCATCGAGGGGCTGTCGGGGTAGTTCTGCTTGACCAGGTCGTATTCCAGTTCCGCCTCGTCGTACTTGCCCTGGGCCTGGAGGGCCTGGGCCAGGTTGAACTGGGCGCGGGGGGAGTAGTCGCTGAAGGTGGCGGTGCGCACGATCTGGCGGAAGATCTCGGCGGCGGAATCGAGACCGGGACGGGTGGTGAAGAGGAGGTAGCTCCGGCGCTGGTTCAGGTAGAACTCCCCAATCGCGAACTGACGGCCGAGGATGGTCTCCAGATCCCCCTGGCGGGGATAGGCGTCGAGGATCTTCTGGTAGGTGTGAAAGGCGTCCAGCGGCCGGTGGAGCTTCTCCAGGCAGGTTCCCAGGCGGAAAAGGGACTCGACGGCGAAGGGCGATTCGGGAAAACGTTCCTCCACCAGGCGGAAGCGGCGGGCGGCTCTTTCCCAGTTCTCCTCCTGCTCATAACGGCGGGCGGCCTCCCAGAGGGTCTTGGCCCGGGCCAGCCGCTCCTCGGCGGAAAGGGTCCGCTCCGGGAAACGGGGGGCGGAGGCGTAACCGAAGCAAACGGGCGAGGCCATGAGCGCGAGCAGGCCGAGCAGGGCGGTTAGGCGGAAAGCATTCATCCCGAGCTAATCTATTCCTCGGTCTTCACCGGGTCAACACGAGAATCAGGTGGAGAAGAACGTTGCTGTAGATCCCGGCGACCAGGTCGTCGAGCATCACCCCCCAGCCCCCGGGCAAGACCTCCAACTGCGAGCAGGGGAAAGGCTTGCGGATGTCGAACCAGCGGTTGAGCAGGAACCCGACGACGAGGATCCAGGGACGCAAGGGGAGGAGAAACATGGTCAGGAAAAAGCTGAAAGCCTCGTCGATCACGATATAGGAGGCGTCCTTGCGGTTCCAGAGCTTTTCGGCGCGGCCGGCCACGGCCGCGCCGAGGAGGAAAAAGGCGGCGAGGAAGATCCAGTAGCCCGCCGGCGGAGGGGAGAGAAACCAGCGCGGAAGGAGCAGGTGGAGGAGGACGAGAGCCAGCCCGCCGCCGAACGCCCCCAGCGTCCCCGGCGCGACCGGGGAATACCCCAGGTAGAAGAAGCTGGCCAGGCAGCGGCAGATTCCGTCGATAACTCCGCGGAGGGATCTCATCGCCGGGGACCGGGAGAATCGCCGCCGGGAGACGCCGGCGGACGGGCGAAGAGCCGGCGGTGGGAGACGACGTAGATCAGGCCGGAGGAGAGGGTGAGCGCGACCGTGACCGAGACGAGGACCAGGAGGATCGGACGCCACGCCGCGGCCCGGGCCCCGACGCAGAGATAGACGAGGATGAGCGTCACCGCGGCCATCTGGGAGACGGTCTTGTGCTTCCCCCAGAGGCCGGCGGGGAGGATCACCCCCTTCCCCGCCGCGAGCAGCCTTAAGCCCGTGATCGCGAACTCCCGGCTGACGATCACGATCACCATCCAGGCGGGGAGCCTCACCTCGGGGATGCCGATGAAGGAGATGAAGGCGGCCGAGATCAGGATCTTGTCCGCCAGGGGGTCGAGGAGGACGCCCAGGTCCGTCGCCTCGCCCCGGGCGCGGGCGAGATGGCCGTCGAGGTAATCGGTGATCACCGCGGCGAGAAAAACGACCAGGGCGAGAGGATGGCGCCCCGGGAAGTCCAGAGCGAGGCAGAAGACCAGGATCGGCGTGGCGGCGAGGCGCGCCAGCGTGAGTTTAGTCGAGACGTTCACTCGATAGAATATAATCGAGCCGACGGCGGAATTCCACCTTTTGCGAGCCCGGCGCTTCCGGGCCAAGAGCCCGAAACTTACGCCTTGACCGGCCTCCCCGGGGGCACTAGGATGGGGCAGAGGATAGCGAAGGCGCCATGGAACTCTTCCGCCACCACTACCGCTGGCTCCCGCTGGTCGTCTACCTCGCCTGCTTCTTCGTCCTCATCCCCTGCGCGACGGGCGCGCCGCTGGCTTCGGAGCCTTCCCCCGGCGTCAGAGCGGCCGACCTCCGGGCCGAGGCGGCGCGGGGCAATCCCTTCCCCCTCCTGGTGGGAGGCGGCGTCCAGTATCCCCACGAGGAGGAGGGCTCCATGATCTGGCCCTTCTTCCTCTTCCTGGTGATCGTCGGGGCGGCGGCCGCCGTCTGTTCCCAGTTCTCGAACAGCGACAACAACAGCAGCTCCTCGAACAAGTAGCCCGGCTTATTCATGAAAACCACTGGTTTTCATGAATAAGCCGGGCTGCTATAAGGCCGTTCCGTAAAGAGCAAAACCG